>CAZBKQ010000050.1:0-9897 GCA_964492555.1 uncultured Rhodospirillaceae bacterium
GCGGGATCTTGCGGCGGCCAGTTCACGGCGAACACCATGGCGTGCGTTTCCGAAGCGATCGGGCTCGCGCTTCCCGCTTCATCGGGCGCGCCTGCGTCTTACGAATCCCGTGACGCGTTCGTGGAGGATGCGGGCAGGGCGGTCATGAATGCGCTGGCGAATAATATCAGGCCACGCGATATCTGTACGCGTGAAGCGTTCGACAACGCCGCGACGGTTGTTGCCGCGACCGGCGGCTCCACCAATGCGGCACTGCATTTACCGGCAATGGCCCATGAGGCGGGGATTAAATATACGCTTCAGGATGTCGCCCGGATATTCAAGAAAACGCCCTATATCGCTGATCTGATGCCGGGTGGAAAATACACGGCAACGGATATGTACAAGGTCGGCGGCGTATCCGTCGTGATCAAGGAACTGCTCGATAACGGATTGCTCAACGGCGATTGCCTGACCGTGACCGGCAAGACGCTGAAACAGAATGTCCGGGGCGTGAAATTCCCCAAGGACCAGGACGTGGTTTATCGGGTGAAAGACGCGATCACCCCAACCGGCGGTGTCGTCGGGCTCAAGGGCTCGCTGGCCCCGGATGGCGCGATCGTGAAGGTCGCGGGCATGGAAAATCTGACCTTCCGGGGACCGGCGCGTGTGTTCGATTGCGAGGAAGATGCCTTCGACGCCGTGGTCAATAACAGGATCAAGGAAGGTGACGTCATCATCATCCGCTATGAAGGGCCCAAGGGCGGACCCGGCATGCGGGAAATGCTTTCGACAACGGCGGCCCTTTACGGTCAGGGGATGGGTGAGAAGGTGGCGCTGATCACTGACGGACGTTTCTCCGGCGGAACGCGCGGGTTCTGTATTGGCCATGTTGGGCCCGAAGCCGCGGTTGGCGGTCCCATCGGTCTTCTTAAAAACGATGACATGATTTCAATCGACGCCAATAAGGGCCGGTTGGATGTGGAACTTTCGAAAACCGAGCTGGAAAAACGCGCCAAACGCTGGAAGCCCCGCAAGACCAACCATAATAGCGGGGCACTGTGGCGCTATGCGCAAACGGTCGGACCGGCATGGAAAGGCGCCGTGGTGCATCCGGGCGCCAAGGGCGAGACCCATACCTACGCAGATATTTGATTGACGTTAACGCCGCGCGGCGTCGGAACCTCAATCAAACACCGTGTCTATATAGTGATCGGAGTCTACGCGGGCTTCGATCACGGTAGGCCCGTCGGCGGCAAGCGCCTCCTTCAGGGCATTTTCCAGTGCTTCGGGTGATTTGACCCCGACAACCGGTACGCCGAAATAATGGGCGGGTGGTTCGTCGTAATCGATTTCGCCAAGCGCGGTGCCGTAGATATCCAGCTGCCGACGGATTTGCTTGACCCGGATCAGCCCGAGCCAGCGGTCATCCAGAACGACGACGGGAAGGGAAATTCCCGCGCGCTTGGCAGTGGCGAGTTCGCCACAGGTCATCTGGAAACAGCCATCGCCGATCAGGCAGACCACCGGCTTCTCAGGTTCCGCCAATTTTGCGGCGATTGCCGCGGGCAGACCGAACCCCATCGATGACCAGCCATTGGTAATCAGAAAGCTGCGGGGTCCATGCGCCGGCCATTGGCTGGCGATCTGATGGGTATGGGCGCCGACATCGAAAGATAGTATTCCGTCACCAGGTAAGGCGCGGCGAACGGCGTCTATTGCCTGATGGGACTGGAACCCGTCCGCGGAGGGCCTCAACGCTGTCTGAAAACTGGATCGATGGGCCTCAAGCTCTTCTTTTTGCCAGCTATTTCCGCTCGCATCCCGGCGGGCCAGGTCAGTTAAGGAATGCGACAGTTCCCCGGTGACCTGTCCTTGTAGCTGAACCGTGTTGTCGATATCGACCGGATCAATGTCGATCTGCAGCAGGGGCGTCGCGCCGATCCAGGCCTCATACTCAACCTCAATCGTGTCATATCCGACACCGACAATCAGATCGGCCTTCGCGCAGAAAGCGCGCTGCATCTGTCGTTTGCCGCGTTCGATACAGCCAAGCGCCTGAGGATGATCGTCGTCGATAAGCCCCTTGGCCATGGTGGTGGTCATGAAGGGCAGTTGCCATTTCTCGATAAAATCCCGGATTACAGATTGATCCGGAATGCGCATTGCACTGGATCCGATTATCGCGATCGGCCGTTCAGCCTTGTCGAGTATTGCGGCAGCCTTATCCAGCGAGTCTGTCGTTGCATTGGAGAGCTTCTGTAACGCGGGTAAATCCGGAATGTCACCGGCTGCGGGCGCGAGCGCCACATCTTCGGGTAAATCGAGGTGAACCGGGCCCATCGGCTCGCTTAATGCCAGGGAAACGGCTTTTGCCACGGTCTCGCCGACATTATCAAAATCCAGCGCGAAGCTTGCCTTGGTGATCGGTTTGAAAAGCTGGTGATGATCTATCCACATCTGAATGCGGCGGCCGAGTTGCGGCGTATTCAGATTGCAGGTGATCGCGATCATCGGCGACCGGTCGAGCCAGGCATTGCCGACGCCGGTCGCAAGATTGGTCGCTCCGGGCCCCAATGTCGCGAGGCAAAAACCCGGCTTGCCGGTTTGCCGGCCCGAAACATCAGCGGCGAACCCGGCGCTGCCTTCATGCGCGGTCAGGACAAAATCGATACCACCCGTCCGCATCGCTTCCATCAGCGGCAGGACATTGCCACTCGGGATGCCGAAACCATGGGTAATACCGGCCTTTTTCAGGGTCGCGACGATCAGATCGGCGTTATTCATTAATTGAACTCATTCTATCTGCGGCCCTTGTACCAGAGGAGCAATTTGCTCAATGCCCAGCTAAGGGCTGATCCAAGGACAGTAAACATGATAACCATCACAATAAGCTGAACGATGTTAGTCATCGAACCGTTCACATAGACAATTGCCGCCCAGATCAGGGCGAAAAGAAACGCACCGGTGACATAGCGGGGTATCTGCATTCAGGCGGCCTCTTCCAGTTCGCACCACACCGGCGTGTGGTCTGAGGGTTTTTCCTTTCCACGCGGCGACTTGTCGATACCGGCGGCGGTCAACCGGTCAGCCGCTTCGGGGGACAGGAATAGATGATCGATCAGCAATCCGAAGTCCTTTTGCCAGGCGCCGCCGGTGTAGTCCCAATAAGAATACTTGCCGGCGCCCGGATTAAGCGCCCGGAAGGCATTGGTCAGCCCCAGATTGGAAAGGGTGCGAAAATAGTTTCGCGATTCAGGCCGGCACAGCGCGTCATCCGCCCAGCCTTTCGGGTCGTATACGTCATCATCGGCGGGGCAGACATTGTAATCGCCGCCCAATACCAATGCTTCCTCATTGTCGAGAAGTGCGCCGGCGTGGTCGATCAGGCGTTCCATCCAGGAAAGCTTGTAATCAAACTTTTCGCCGGGTGCCGGGTTCCCGTTCGGCAAATAGATGGATGCCACGCGAACGCCGCCGGTGAAACATTCGAGATACCGCGCCTGATAGTCTTCGTCATCGCCTGGCAAACCGGCAGTAACGTCTTCGATGGGATATTTTGAAAAGACGGCGACGCCGTTATAGGTCTTCTGACCGTGAACGGCGATGTTGTAGCCGAGCTCTTCTATCGCATCACCGGGGAAATTCTCATCGACGACCTTGATTTCCTGCAAGAGCGCCACGTCCGGTTTCGCCTCGGACAGCCAGTCGACGACGCGCGGCAGGCGCGCGCGGATCGAATTGACGTTCCAGGTAGCGATTTTCATAAATCCATCCGGTTCTTGAATTCCGAACGGTTTATGTATCGCGGTTTCGGGATTCAGCCAATGGAGAAGGAAACACCACAGCCACAGGTCGACGCGGCATTGGGGTTTCGAAGCGTAAAATAGGATCCGATCAGTTCTTCGGCGAAATGGACCTCGCTTCCGACAATCAAATCCCACGAAACCGGATCAATCAGAACATCGACGCCGCCTTCGGAAATCATGTGATCGTCGTCATTAACCGTGTCATCGAAAGAAAATCCGTATTGAAACCCCGAACAACCGCCGCCGGATACGGAAACCCGGAATTTCATCCCCGCGAACTCGCCGGAACCCGTCATTTCCGATAGGCGGCGTACCGCGCTGTCGCTAAGCATAACGGTGCCCGCCTGGATCTGAGCCTGTTCGGTCATGTCAAAATAGGTTCCACGCAATGATTCTCCTCTTGCTATCTAGTTTGCCCTATTTTGCAGGTCAAGAAGCCGATCCGCTGAATTGCGCCGGTATAGAACCCGCTGTACGTTCCCGCCATGTATCCAGAAGGCCCTAATTTCCGCGGAGAGCGCGTGTCCTGGTCAAGTAATCCGCTTGATTCGCGCGGCCGGATTTTCGAGGAAGGGGGTAGTCCTACCCGTTCGCCCTTTCAAAGGGATAGAGACCGGATCATCCATTCCGGGGCATTCAGGCGTCTGAAACACAAGACGCAGGTCTTCGTCTATCATGAGGGTGATCATTTCAGGACCCGTCTGACCCATAGCCTGGAAGTCGCACAGATCGCGCGGTCGTTATCGCGCTTCCTCAGGCTCGATGAAGATTTGGCCGAAGCATTGGCTCTGGCGCATGATCTGGGTCACACCCCGTTCGGTCACGCTGGGGAGGACGCGCTGAATGAGGTTATGGCGCCTTGGGGCGGGTTCGATCACAATGGTCAGGCGCTTCGCATCGTCACACGGTTGGAGGCGCGTTATGCGGAATTTGACGGGTTGAACCTGACCTGGGAATGCCTTGAGGGGCTGGTCAAACATAACGGACCTCTTGTCGCGAAAGAGGGCGATTTGACCGGCGTGCCCTGGGCAATCTGCGAATATGAACATGTTGACGGGTTGGAACTTCACACCCAGCCCGGGGTGGAGGCGCAGGTCGCCGCGCTGTCAGATGATATCGCCTATAACACCCACGATATCGATGACGGGCTTCGGGCGGGGTTATTCACGGTCGACGATCTGGCGGAATTGCCGCTGGTCGGGCCGGTTATTCGGGAAGTCTGGGACAAATACCCCGATCTGGAGCGTTCCCGCCTTATTCATGAAAGCACGCGGCGGATGATCGACCGGATGGTTCAGTCGCTGATCGGGGAAACACGAGCCCGCCTCGATAGATACAAACCGGAGACGCCTGCCGATATCAGGTCTCTGCCGGAACCGGTGGTCGCATTGTCGGATGATATGTTGACGGCAAATAAGACTTTGAAAAGCTTTCTTTTTGACCGTATGTATCGGCACTATCGCGTAAACAGGATGACCAGCAAGGCACGCCGGGTGGTCAAGGAACTGTTTTCCGTATTTCTGGAGGAACCGGAATGTCTGCCGACACGTTGGCGGGAGGCATTTGCCGCGACTGATGGAGCCACTGCCCGGGCCAGGCTGGTTTCGGATTATATCGCCGGAATGACGGATCGTTTTGCACTTGATGAGCATCAAAGGCTCTTTAGCCCATACGAGAAAAATGAATATCTACAATAAGATAAAAGGAATTATTCAGAATATAATTCAAAGTTCTTCGGGGGAATTCAACCTTCCTGAAGGCGCGCCCGTTGACCGTATCAACGTGGAACCGCCGAAAGATCCCACAATGGGCGATCTCTCGACCAATGCGGCGATGGTATTGGCGAAACCCGCCGGTATGAACCCGCGCGCTCTCGGCGAATGGTTGGCTGCAGAGCTGGCAAAGCACGACGATATCGCGTCGGTTGAGGTCGCGGGTCCCGGATTCGTCAATATCCGGATGTCGGATACTTTCTGGCACAGGAATTTGAACGAAATTTTGAAACTCGGAACCGCTTTCGGCGACAGCGAGATCGGTAACCGGGAGAAGATCAACATCGAATATGTGTCCGCGAACCCGACCGGGCCGATGCATGTCGGGCATGGGCGCGGGGCGGTTGTCGGCGACGTGCTGGCGAATTTGCTGGAAAAGGCCGGATATACGGTTTCGCGGGAATATTACATCAATGATGCGGGCGCCCAGGTCGATACGCTGGCGAGGTCCGTTTTCCTACGTTACCGGGAAGCGCTGGGTGAAGCGGTTTCAGAGATACCCGAAGGTTTGTATCCCGGTGAGTACCTGATCGAAACCGGTAAAAAACTGGCGGATCGGGATGGAGAAAAATGGCGGAATGCGGATGAGGCTGACTGGCTTCCGGCGCTAAAATCATTCGCGATCGATGATATGATGGCGTTGATCCGGGTGGATCTGGCGGCGCTCGGTGTCACGCACGACGTCTTTACCTCGGAAAAATCGCTGATTGATGCCGGCGCAATCGACGACGTGCTTGGCGAACTTGAGGGACGGGACCTTGTCTATACCGGGGTTCTCGAACCGCCCAAGGGCAAGAAGCCCGATGATTGGGAAGAACGCCCGCAATTGCTGTTCCGGGCTACGGGATTTGGCGATGATACAGACCGCCCGTTAAAGAAATCGGACGGGAGCAACACCTATTTCGCATCGGATATCGCCTATCACCGTGACAAGAACCGCCGTGGTTACAACCGGATGATTGATGTCTGGGGTGAGGATCATAAGGGTTATGTGAAACGGATGCAGGCGGCGGTGAAAGCGGTCACCGGCGGTGAGGGCAACCTCGAAGTGCGGCTGTGCAATCTGGTTAATCTTCTGGAAGACGGTGAACCGGTTAAAATGTCCAAACGCGCCGGGACGTTCGTAACGCTGCGTGATGTGATCGATATGGTCGGGAGGGACGTGGTGCGGTTTATCATGCTCACCCGGAATAACGAGGCGCTGCTCGATTTCGATGTTTCTAAGGTGAAAGAACAGAGCAAGGACAATCCGGTGTTTTATGTCCAATATGCTCATGCCCGGATTTGTTCGGTTCTGCGCAATGCGGCGGAAGCTTTTCCCTCGCTTTCTCTTGACGATTCTACACTGGCAGGCGCTGAGTTTTCAGAACTTGACGAAAAGGGCGGGTTGGATTTGGTAAAATTGCTTTGTGGGTGGCCGCGTGTCGTCGAGGCGGCAGCGGAATCTCATGAACCACACCGAATTGCATTTTTTCTGAATGATGTCGCGGCGGCATTTCACGCATTTTGGAATCGCGGGAATGACGATGAGTCCCTGCGCTTTATCGTTCCCGATTCCGCAGAGAAGACCCAGGCACGGATTGCACTTGCCCGGGCCGTCGCGGTTGTTATTGCTTCGGGTTTGCAGGTGATTGGCGTGGAACCGGCAAAGGAGATGCGTTGATGGCGAATCCTGAGGAATTCGAAGAAGAAGATCTCTACGAGGAGCTGGAGGGCGGTTCTCGTCGGCCTTGGGGACGGCGAATCCTGACGGCTCTTATCGCGTTGGCGGCGCTCGGTGGTTTTGCCATGGTTGTGGTTTATTCCTACGATCGTGGAAAACAGGCCGGATTGGCCAACACCGCGCCGACACTGGTCGCAAAGGGAGGCCCGACACGGATGAAGCCGGAAGATCCGGGCGGAATGAAAATTCCCGATCAGGACAAGAAGGTTTTCGGGGAAATGAATCCGGATGAGAAAAAGGCACCGGTCGAACGCCTTTTGCCGCCACCCGAACCGGTAATGGCCAAACCGCCGCCCGAAGTGCTGAAACCACCGGCTGTTGAGATGGGAGCAAAACCGGAAATGAAAGGCGCACCACCGGTACCGGCCCCGGCGGCCCCCGCTATGGCTGCCCCGGTTGCGCCCCCACCACCGCCGCCGGCACCTGTAACCAAAGCCCCGCCCGCCCCGAAAAAAACTCCGCCACCGGAACCCGCCAAGGTCGCTGCTAAATCACCCCCCAAGGCAATGGCTCCATCACCCGGAAAAGCCTATTCGGTACAGATCGCGTCCTTTCGCTCGCGCGCCGCCGCAAACACTGCTTGGAAAAAGCTTGCATCAAATAACAAGGATCTATTATCCGGTTTGCGTGCCGATATCGTTCAGACCGAAATCAAAAATCGCGGTACGTGGTACCGGCTTCGCGCGACGCCGATCAGCGGGGCTGTCGCCGCGCGGGCGCTGTGCAACAAGCTGAAAGCGCGCAAAGTCGGTTGCTTCATTGTTCGACCCTGATTGGGCAACGCATCGCGCCGTTATTCTGGGATGCAGCGGACCGGTTCTGACCGAAGAGGAAATATCCTTTTTTGAAGAGGCTCGGCCGCTCGGCTTTATTCTTTTCAAACGTAACTGCGTCGCCCCGGAACAGCTGAAAGAACTCACCAAAAGTTTGCGTTCGATCAGCGGACAGGCGCATGCCCCGATCCTGATAGATCAGGAAGGTGGCAGAGTGGCGCGGTTGGGCGAACCGCATTGGCGCCATCCGCCCGCCGGACGCGTTTTCGGCGAATTGGCGGAAAGGGATTTGGAGTCAGGTTGTGAGGCGGCTTATCTGAATGCGCGATTGATGGGCCGGGAACTCCAGGAAATGGGTGTCGATATCGATTGCGCGCCAGTTCTCGATATTTCGCAGCCCTTCGCGCATGAGATTATTGGCGATCGTTCCTATTCGGACGACCCGGCTATTGTTGGCGAAATCGGCAACGCTGTATCCCGCGGATTGGCCGAAGAGGGCGTCACGCCAATTATCAAACACATTCCCGGCCATGGCCGTGCCAGAACCGATAGCCATCTGGAGCTTCCCGTCATTGATGCCGAAGCCAATTCGTTACGGGATCTCGATTTTCAGCCGTTTGCTGAAAATTCTCATGCGCCCTGGGCGATGACGGCCCATATTCTCTATACGGCGCTCGATCAACAGCGGCCCGCGACCCAATCAGAGTGCGTGATCAGAGACGTTATTCGGGGAGAGATCGGCTTCGGTGGCGTACTGATCTCCGATGATATCGGGATGAAAGCGCTGGAAGGAAAATTCGCCGAAAGGGCCGATAAATCACTAGAGGCCGGATGCGATCTGATCCTGCATTGTTCGGGCGAGATGGACGAGATGGCGAGTTTTGCCCTCAATATTCCGGAAATTTCAGCGGATTCCCTGGAACGGTTGAGAAGGGGTGATGGGTGGGTTGATGAAATGAAGTTAGACTCCGTCAGAATGTCTCGGGAAGAAATCAGCAAGGCGCTCAGTGATTTGTTACAGAAGCAAGCAAGCTCCTGATGTATGACGGGCTTCTATACACTCTGTCCATCTGGCTGTTGCCGGTGCTGTTGGCAATCACGCTTCATGAGGCCGCTCACGGCTATGTGGCGTGGAAGCTGGGAGATGATACGGCGAAATCGCTGGGCCGGGTCAGTTTCGACCCTCTAAAACATGTCGATCTGTGGGGAACGATTATTATCCCGGCAATGTTGCTGCTCGCCCGCGCGCCGTTTCTTTTCGGTTGGGCGAAACCGGTTCCGGTCGATTTTTACAGGCTGCGCAATCCGCGGCGCGACATGGTTCTGGTCGCCGCCGCGGGACCCGGGATAAATTTCCTGATGGCGGTTGTTTCCGCATTGCTGCTTCACCTGGCCGTTCTGGCTCCCGAGGAGGTGTCTGACTGGCTTTACAAAAATCTTCAGAACGCAATTCTGATCAACCTTGTTCTGGCGGTATTCAACATGCTGCCGATACCGCCGCTGGATGGGGGCAGAGTGGCGGTTGGGCTGCTTCCAAGGAGCCTCGCGGCTCCGTTGGCCCGGTTGGAACGATTCGGCCTGCTGATAGTAATATTCCTGATCCTGATTGTGCCTTGGCTGGCACAGAAGTCGGGTATCGGGTTCGATCCCCTGGCATGGCTGGTGCTGGAGCCGGTTTGGTTCCTTGCTGACATGATCGGGTTTCTGACAGGGCATTGAGGCAAAATGGTATCGGCGGAAGATTTTGAAGAGGATGAGATAAGTGAGGCACCCACGGGTGATTCACTCGTCGTTGACCTCGAAGGTTTTGAGGGCCCAATCGATATGCTTCTGGTCCTCGC
>CAZBKQ010000050.1:9997-19131 GCA_964492555.1 uncultured Rhodospirillaceae bacterium
CGCCGGCTTGAGGCAATGCAGAATTCCGGCGGCAAGGTTATGGAATTGCCGCGGCTGGGACGCGATGTATTTCCGCGTGGTGCGCCGGAAGGCGTCAAAATTATCCGCACGCCGGTTTATGATCTCTCTCTATACGAATTGCTTAAATCGTACGGTGATCAATATAGCCGGGCGAAAGAAGATGAGTTGCTTGAGATCGCGCCCACGGAGATCTATTCGGTCGATGACGCGCTTGAACGGTTGCATCTGTTGCTTGGAAAGACGCCTGGCTGGTCAACTCTTTCAACTTATTTGCCGCATGAAATCCTCGAACCGTTAGTCTGGCGTTCGGCCGTGGCATCGACTTTTGCCGCAAGCCTCGAACTTGTGAAGAGCGGCGAGGTAGAAATTCGGCAGGGATCGGCATTTGGACCGCTTTATGTGCGGTCGCGTTCCGGAAAGGAAGGTTAGTTATGGACGGATCAATCCATAGCGGAGATATTATGGCGGAAGAACCTGCACAGTTTGGTGAAATGACACCGGAACTTCGAATTCTGGAAGCAATGCTTTTTGCGGCGACCGAACCGGTCACCGAGAAAAGTCTTGAGGATCGTCTGCCGGAAGGTAGCGATATAGCCGCCTTGTTGAGCGAACTCGCCACTCAATATAAGGGCAGGGGGATAAACCTCGTCCGGGTGGCGGGCCGGTGGGCCTTGCGCACCGCCCCGGATTTGGCGGGTAAGTTGGAGATCGAAGTCCCGGTATCGCGGAAGCTAAGCCGTGCCTCGGTCGAAACTCTGGCGATCATCGCCTATCATCAGCCCATCACCCGCGCGGAGATCGAGGAAATTCGCGGTGTCGCCTTGAGCAAGGGAACACTCGACATTCTGTTGGAAATCGGCTGGATCAAGCCGGTGGGGCGGCGTCGGACACCGGGACGGCCGGTGACCTGGGGGACCAGCGCGGAATTTCTTAACCATTTCAATCTGGACAAGGTCGGTGATCTGCCCGGTGTGGATGAACTGAAAGCAGCCGGTCTGTTGGATAAACGACCCGCCCGGACGATTTTTGGCGAAGTCGCGGCGCATCAGGGAGAAGACCAGCTGCCGCTTGAGGCGGCGGAGGAAGAGACAGCCGAGCCGCTTGATCCGCAGGGTTAGTCAACCATGGCCGAACAGGACCTTCTTCATGACCACTCCACGGATGCCATCCGGGAGCGTCTGGAAGAAGGTACCACCCCAAGTTATCTCCGTGATTGGATATATGGCGGCATAGACGGCGGCATAACGACATTTGCCATCGTCTCTGGCGTTATCGGCGCAAATTTTTCAACCAGCGTGATCTTGGTTCTCGGCGCGGCAAATATTCTCGCTGACGGTTTTTCCATGGCGGCGAGCAATTACACCGGAACCAAAGCGGAGAACGATGAATTTGAGCGTATCCGCGCGCATGAAGAAAGACAGCTTGACCGCGACCCTGAAGGCGAACGGAGGGAAATCCAGGAGATTTTCCGTAAAAAGGGGTTCGAGGGAGAGGATCTTGAGCGGGCGACGGCGATAATTACCGCTGACCGGAAGCTCTGGGTGGAAACCATGATGGTGGAGGAGTACGGCCTTCCGACCGTGGAAAGGTCTCCCTTCAAAGCCGCACTTGGAACATTTTTCGCATTCCTGATTTGCGGGCTCGTGCCGCTATTGCCTTTCCTGGTGAGTCCTTCGATCCTCGACAGGGTTTCGGCTTCGGTTCTGTGTGTCGTGTTGACCGCCGCGACATTTTTCGCGATCGGTTCAGCGAAATCGAAATGGTCGCTTGCCAGCTGGTGGCGTTCCGGCATCGAAACCCTGGCTATCGGGATTGGGGCCGCAATAATCGCCTTTGTGATCGGATATCTGTTGCGCGACCTCGTCGCTTGAGAAAAACGCTGGTTTTCCTCTAATTTCCGCAAATATTGTTTTACCGGTTTGAAGTACGTCGTTGCGCTTTATATTTGCATGGGCGCGTGGCCGGTAATATGACTTATAAATCTGTCGCGCAGTTCGGTCGCTCACCGAACGCCGGTTATTTTATGCACTTCTTGGGGTCTCCCGCGATGGAGAGTTCCCGAAGCTACACAGGAGTTGGTTTTTTATGGGTACCTTCAGCATCTGGCACTGGGTCATCGTTTTGGTGGTTGTGCTGGTTCTTTTCGGAGGCCGGGGAAAGCTTTCGCAGTTGATGGGCGATATGGCCAAGGGAATCAATGCTTTCAAGAAAGGGCTGAAAGAAGATTCCGGGGATGGGAAGAACACAGAGACCCCTAAAACAATCGAAAACAATGATGGCGCGGGTGAGCAGACAGCTGCGCGCGCGCCCGAAAAGGACGGCGCGGCCAAAAGCTGACGCGTTTCCTCATTCTCTAAAAGGGGCGAAAGCCCATGTTTGATATTGGTGGCTGGGAATTTTTCCTGATCCTTTTGCTGGCTCTACTGGTTATCGGGCCCAAGGATCTGCCACTTGCCATCCGTACAGTTACCCAGTGGATCCGCCGCGCGCGCATGCTGGCGCGAGAATTCCAGAGCGGGCTGGATGATATCGCCTCCGAAGCCGAACTTGAAAAAGTCAAAGCCGACCTGACCGCGGATACTGGGCTGGATGATATCCGGAACGAGATTCATGGCGCGGTGAAGGGACACATCGATCCCGATGGAGAAATCGAGGAGGCGGTCAACCGGATCGACGACCCTCTCGGGATCGATAACGGTGAAGACGACGAACAATTCCTGTTCGAGCCGTTCGAGGATGAGGACGAATTCAACCGGAAAATCTTGGAAGAGGAAGAGCGGGAAAAAGCCCGGGCGGAAGCTGAGACCGCGAAAAACGGCGAGACGGGAGAAGAAGCAGTCCGCAAAGACGGTGGCCTGGCATGAATTCTCCCGATCAGGAGAATAATAGCGGAGAATCCGGCAAGGAAGCGGACGACGATGCGCGGATGCCGCTCTTGTCACACCTTATCGAATTGCGCCGTCGGCTCTTATATAGCGTCGTCGCATTCGTCGTATTGTTTTTCCTTTTCATACTCGCCGCGCCTTACGTCTATGGCTTTCTGATGGAGCCTCTTTACGAGGTAATGAAGGACCGGCCGAACGCGCGGATGATTTTTACCGGATTGCCGGAACAATTCCTGACGGAGATCAAGATCGCGTTTTTTCTCGCGTTGGCCGTATCGACGCCAATTCTACTTTCGCAAATTTGGAAATTCGTGGCGCCGGGCCTTTATCGAAATGAACGCCGTGCGTTTTTACCGTTTCTGATATCGACCCCGGTCCTGTTCATCGCGGGGGCGGCGCTGGTTTATTATTTTATTTTGCCGATGGCCTGGCAATTCTTTATCGGGTTTGAGATGCCGGCAACCGATGACAGGCTGGCGATCCAGCTGGAGCCGAAGGTAAATGAGTATCTTTCATTGGTTTTGTTATTGATGTTCGCCTTCGGGTTAGGGTTTCAGCTTCCGGTATTGCTCATATTGCTGGCAAAGGTGGGTATTGTGAGCGCCGCCGGGTTAGCCGAAAAACGCCGCTACGCGATTGTTGGTGTTTTTGTTTTCGCGGCCATCATCACGCCGCCCGATGTAATCAGCCAAATCGGTTTGGCGGCACCGTTGATCCTTCTTTATGAAGTTTCGATCTTTGCCGCCCGGATGATGGAAAAGCGAAAGCGGGAAACGGCTGCGGCGGAATAGGCTGTTCCGATTCTGGACGCGGCAATATCGTGTCCCTATAACCGGCTTACTTTCGAACAGGCGGATGCGACATGCTGGACATCAGATGGATTAGGGAAAATCCCGAGCTTTTCGACGCGGCGTTGGAAAAGCGCGGCTTGGCGCCACATGCCCGGAAACTGATCGATCTCGATGGACGCCGCCGGGAATTGCAGACAGCGGCTCAAGCGGTCCAGACGGAACGGAATGATGCCTCAAAGAGGATTGGCGCGGTCAAGGCCCAGGGCGGCGACGCGCAGGAGTTGATCGACGAAGTCGCGGATTTGCGGGACAAGCTGCAGGCGATGGAGGCTGACGAGAAGGAAGTCGCCGCCGCGTTGAATGAAGAACTCTCCGCATTACCGAATATTCCGGCTGATGACGTTCCGGTCGGGAACGATGAGGACTCAAATATAGAGGTCAGGCGGGTAGGGGAGCCGAGGACCTTTTCCTTTGAACCGCTGGATCATGTGGCAATCGGTGAGAAGCTTGGTGGTATGGATTTTGAACGCGCCGCCAAGCTGTCCGGTTCCCGGTTTGTGGTGTTGTCTGGCCAGCTTGCCCGGCTCGAACGGGCGCTTTCGGCCTTCATGCTCGACATCCATACGGAAGAGTATGGATACAAGGAGGTCTCTCCACCTGTACTGGTCCGTGATGAAACCGTATATGGCACAGGGCAGTTGCCGAAATTCGCGGAAGACCTCTTTCGGACGGAAAACGGATTCTGGCTTATCCCCACAGCGGAGGTGCCTCTCACCAATATGGTAGCCGGTGACATTCTGACTCAAAACGATTTGCCGGTCCGGTTGACCGCGCTGACCAACTGTTTCCGTTCCGAAGCCGGCGCGGCGGGGCGTGATACCCGGGGCATGTTGCGCCAGCATCAGTTTAACAAAGTGGAACTGGTAAGCATCGTCCATCCGGACGAGTCGGAAGCAGAGCATCAACGGATGACGGAAGCGGCAGAGCAAATTCTGCAGCGATTGGGCCTGCCGTACAGGGTAATGATGTTGTCCTCTGGCGATATGGGGTTTTCGGCCCGCCGGACCTTTGATCTGGAGGCCTGGTTGCCGGGACAAAACCTGTACCGCGAAATTTCTTCCTGTTCGACTTGCGGCGATTTCCAGGCACGGCGGATGAATGCGCGTTTCAGGTCCGAAGGCGAGAAGGGCACGCGCTTTATGCATACATTGAATGGCTCCGGCGTGGCGGTCGGACGCGCTCTGATTGCGGTCGTGGAAAATTACCAGAACGAAGACGGCAGCGTGACTGTCCCCGATGCCTTGCGTCCCTATATGGCTGGTGTGGAGGTTCTGAACCCAGATGGCGCTTGAGCCGACATTGATTCGGCTGGTGATGGAGCTTCGCCAGCAGGGAATAACGGACAAGAATGTGCTTGCCGCGATTGAACGCGTTCCGCGCGAGGCATTCGTACCGGAGTCTTTTTACGACCAGGCCTATGAAAACACCGCCCTCCCGATCGGTCATGGCCAGACCATCAGCCAGCCTGCGGTAGTGGCGTTTATGTCTCAAAAACTGTGCCCCGATCCAAAGGCCAAGGTCCTGGAAATCGGTACCGGTTGCGGCTATCAGGCGGCGATCCTCTCAAAACTGTTTCGCCGAGTGTACACAATCGAACGCTATCGCGACCTGCTTCGCGCTGCCGAGCAACGATTCCGGGAGCTACGGTTGAATAATATCGTTCCGATGTGGGGTGATGGAACCACCGGTTGGCCCGAACAAGCGCCATTTGACCGGATCATCCTGACCGCCGGTCTCGATGCCGTGCCGGCGGTTTTATTCGACCAATTATCCGAAGGTGGATTACTGATCGCGCCGGTCGGCGATCCCGGTTCGAACCAGACCCTGGTGCTTTTCCGCAAAGAGGGAGAAAAGATTTCCCGGGAAGAGCTCTGGCCCGTCCGGTTCGTGCCGGTGCTGACCGGAACCGTCGGAAATGACGAAGAGGCGGTATCCTGATGCCTTACGCCATCGGGAAATTTGGCAGGTCGCTTGTTCTGCTAGTTCTGGGTAGCCTGTTTTTGTCAGGTTGTGGCGGATACCGACTTCCCGACACGCGGGGGAGCCAGCCACCATCCGAGCCGTCCACTGAACAACGCCAAACACAAGAACCCGAATCAATACCCGGAACGGTTATAGTCCGGAATGGTGACAGCCTCTATAAGATCGCTCAACGCCACAGCGTTTCTTTGAGGGCCCTTATCGACGTCAACAAAATCCCGGCGCCTTATGTGATTTATCCGGGACAACGGCTGAAACTGCCGGGATCGTCCGGATATATCGTCAGGAAGGGTGACAATATTTACGGCATTGCCCGTACGCACGGCATCAGCCCGGGAGAATTGGTCCGCACGAACCAGCTTTCTCCGCCCTACCGATTGACGGAAGGTCAGCGCCTCATAATTCCAAAGAGGGGACCGGTGGTCGCTGCGGGTGGAGGGAGCACACCGAAGAAGGTGACCTTTTCAGGGGTGCGCGCCGACAAGGTCTCCAAGCCATCGACCGGGACGAAGAATACCTGGCGAAAACCCGCGCCGGCTAAACTGAACCCGCCGCCGCCGCGTTCCCGTCGGGATTTCCTGTGGCCGGTAAGAGGCCGGGTTCTTGTCGGTTTTGGTCCACGAAAAGGCGGATTGCATAATGACGGGATTAATATCGGCGCGCCCGCCGGAACCCGGATCCGCGCCGCGGAAAATGGTGTTGTGGCCTATTCGGGGAACCAACTGCGCGGTTTCGGCAATCTGGTTCTGATAAAGCACGAAAACGGATGGATGACGGCCTATGCCCATGCATCGATCCGGCTTGTGCAAAGGGGAGACAAGGTACGGCGGGGACAGGTAATCGGCCGGGTGGGAAGAACGGGAAGTGTCGCGAAACCGCAACTTCACTTCGAACTGCGCCGAAACAACGAGCCGGTCGATCCGCGAAGCTATCTTGTAAGAACGGCGCGGCGCAACGGGCTATCCGTCGAACGTCTCTCCCTCTTGTCCCGCGATATCCTGAATAAATTGCCAGGCGACCCGTCCTGACCGCGCGCCGCGCGTCACCGACCATTCAATGGCGGCGGCGTGCAGGGCTTCCTTGTCCATCGAAATTCCATACCGTTCGGCATAGCCATCAATAATCTCGAGGAATGTCGCCTGGTCGCAATTGTGAAAACCGAGCCAGAGACCGAACCGATCCGAGAGCGACACTTTTTCCTCAACTGATTCCGATGGAGAAATCGCCGTCGACCGTTCGTTTTCGATCATTTCACGCGCCATCAGATGACGCCGGTTCGACGTGGCGTAAAAAACCACATTTTCCGGGCGGCCTTCGATCCCGCCTTCGAGAAGCGCCTTGAGCGATTTGTAGCTTTCATCGGCGGAGTCGAAAGAAAGATCGTCGCAAAAAAGGATAAAGCGCCGCTGGGCGTCGTTCCTGAGGACCGGCAGCAGGCGAAGAAGCGAAGAAATATCCTCCCGGTGAATTTCAACCAGCGTCAGAGATGGATGCTCGGTTAGAAGCGTCCCATGCACCGCCTTTACGAGGGAGCTCTTACCGGTGCCCCGGGCCCCCCATAAAAGGGCATTGTTTGCCGGAAGGCCGCCGGCGAAACGACGGGTATTTTCCAGCAACGTATCCATCGGGCGTTCGATCCCTTTCAGGAGCCCGATATCCAGCCGGTTGACCTTCTTTACGGGGTTGAGCCGGTTTCTTTCGGCATCCCAGACAAAGGCAGATGCGCCCGCGTCAGCACCGGGCGATTCCGGTATCGGAGCAAGCCGCTCAAGCGCATCGGCGACACGTTGCAACAGGGGAACAAGGTCAGGTTGGGTCATGACGTTTTTGATGATCTGCGATCGAAATGATTTCTGGTTCTTGCCTAGCGCAATATCCCGCTTGAAGGAAGCGATGGAGGCACCAACTATACCTCAAGCTTGCATTTGCAACTGGACCTTAGGGGGGTATATTCCGCACCCTTCGGCTTTTGCATAAGGAGTTACAGATGCTGATCTCTCCCGCCTATGCGCAGGGTATTGGTGAAAGCGGGGTGCTTGAATCGTTATTGCCCCTGGTTCTTATTTTTGTTGTTTTTTATTTTCTGCTTATCCGACCGCAGCAAAAGAAGCAGAAGCAGCATCGTGAAATGCTCGAAGCATTGCGCCGGGGCGACCGCGTCGTCACTGCTGGCGGGATAATCGGGCAGATCACCAAGGTAAACAGTGAAACCGAGCTGACCCTCGAAATTTCTGAAGGTGTCCGGGTAAAGGTCGCCCGCGCCATGATCAGTGACGTGCTGGCCAAGACCGAAGCTCGCGACAAGGATGATGACGACGACGGCGATGAAGATGGCGACGGTGAAGATGAAAACGCCGGAAACAAGAAATAGGCGGCCGTTCGCGTCGTAACCACAAACAAGCGCAACCGGAACCGCTCATATGGTCTATTTTCCCCGCTGGAAGGTAATCCTCGTCTTTGTCGTGGCATTATTCGGGATCGGCTTTGCCACCCCGAATATTCTGCCGCCGGGTACGGTGTCGCAAATTCCCAGCTGGCTTCCGCACAAACATATGAATCTGGGCCTGGATTTGCGTGGCGGTGCCCATTTGCTGTTGGAGGCGGAAATCAAGGTAGCGGTTCAGGAATCCCTTGGCAGCCTTCGCCAAGGCGCGCGCGACGAATTGCGCCAGCGGCCGCGAATTCTGCACCGTAATTTGAAGGTCTCGGGAAACGGCATATCGGTGGAAATCGTTAAGGAAGCCGATATCGAGGAAGCCCGGAGCAGACTGCGCCGCGTCGGGCAAGGAATGGATCTCGACGAAAACGGCCGCTTATTGCAATTGACCATGACCGAAACCCAGCTCCGCGAACGGCGAAATGCCGTTATGGAGCAGGCGATGGAAATCGTCCGGAGGCGGCTTGATGAAACCGGTCTGTCCGAACCAAGCATTCAGCGGCAGGGTGAAAACAGAATACTCGTGCAGGCACCCGGATTTTCGGAAACCACTGAGCTCAAAAAGGTTCTCGGCCAGACCGCAAAGATGACTTTTCATCTCCTTGCACCGGAGGTCGCAACGACAAACGCGAAGGAGAGGGTTGCCCCGGGAATTGTTCTTATTCCCGGTGATGAACGCGACCTGAACCCGCAAGGCCAGCGGCTCTATTATCTTGTCAAAAAGAGAGTAGAGGTTTCAGGCGAAAATCTTGTCGATGCCCAACCCACGGTCGACCAGAACAATCGCAATGTGGTGAGTTTCCGCTTCGATGCCGTGGGTGCCCGGAAATTCGGCAATGTAACAAGGCGCAACGTCAACAAACCGTTCGCCATTGTGCTGGATGGAGAAGTGATTACCGCGCCGGTAATTCAGGAGCCCATCCTAGGTGGAAATGGCCAGATTTCGGGGACCTTTACCCC
>CAZBKQ010000051.1:0-1939 GCA_964492555.1 uncultured Rhodospirillaceae bacterium
TATGGCATAGTGATTGCATGCTACGTATTTTCAGACACACCAATTGTGGCGTTAATTGAGTAGAGCAGCCAGATGACCAAGATCACGAAACCGGAAGAGACGCTCTCCCGGGAAGCGGAAGAAGTCGGCGAAAAGATTTCCAGATCGCGCCGCGCGGCGCTCACGCGTCTCGGGATTGGCGCGGCGATTGCTTATAGCGCGCCGGTGATTATCCACCTGGACCGTAGCGCCCATGCGGCGAAACTGCCGACACCCTGTCCGCGCGGGTCAATCAAACCGGCCTGTCAGTCCGCGCCGTCAAAATCGTCAGAATCGAGCAGCAAGAAGAAGTAGAAACGCTGATAGCGCGGTCTGGCCAGCGCGCCCGCGCGGCGTTACGGTGCGGGCGTGAGCCACAAGAAATCCTATAGCAAGGCCGAGAAGGCATTTTCCGGCGGCGATTACGCCACCGCCCTGATGCTCTATCGCCAGATCTTCGCCGAAGATCCGGATGAATTGGACGCTGTATGGGGCGTCGCCGAATGCTTTCACTCGCTGGGTGAAATCAGCCTGGCAATCGAATGGTATCGTAAATATCTTGAGCTGGAGCCGGATGAGCCGGAGGCGCTCCACATGCTCGCCGCGCTGGGTGAGGGCACGGCGCCCGCGCGAGCCAGCGATGACTATGTCACCGCGCATTTTGACCGGTTCGCGGAGGATTTCGACAAGCAGTTGCTGGAAGAGCTCGATTACCGGGCCCCCGATCTTCTGGCCGATACGCTGGAAACCCATGCCGGGCCGGCAAAGGGGAAGCTCGCCATTCTGGATGCGGGGTGCGGTACCGGACTGTGTGGTCCCAGGCTGAAACCTTATGCGGCCCGTCTGGACGGGGTCGATCTCTCCGGCGAAATGCTGAAATACGCCCGCCGCCGAAAGGCGTATGACAAGCTGTTCGAGGAAGAGCTCGGCCATCATCTCAGCCGTGCCAGGCGGCGTTACGATGTGATCCTTGCCGCCGATACGGTGTGTTATTTCGGCGATCTGACGAAGCTGTTCAAATCGGCCGCGCGTGTTCTGAAATCTGGCGGATTGTTTATTTTTTCCGTCGAGGCCGGTGACAAGGATGCGGATTTTGAACTGACGCAGTCCGGCCGCTATACGCATGGCAAATCCTATATACGGAAGGTCGCGAAAAAGGCCGGGCTGAAAGAGGCTGCGGTCGATACCGAAACGCTGCGGACCGAATATGGTGAACCGGTCGCCGGCGATATCTGGGTGCTGTCGAAACCGGGCAAGCCCGGCAAGTAGATTTTCAGTCCCGCTTGCGGCGGCGGCGCATCAGCGCCGTGCCGATCAGCCCGGCGGCAAGAAGCGTGCTCATCGGCGGTTCGGGGATATCCGCCAAAACGAAATTGCCGAAAACCCTGATTTCCGCGATCGAAAAAATACCGTCGGCGGTCGATCCGAAATTCGACAGGGTAATTTCGTTGGTTACGATTTCATCAATTGTGCTGCCCGCGATGGCGGTGAGATCGACGAAATCATCCGTTTGAATGCCCTGGCTGTTCAGAAATGTCCCGAATGGCGTTAACGGGTCGACCAGCGCGCTGTCCGAAACCTGTTCGGTCAGCTCGGCATTGAACCCGTTGATCGATATTTCCACGGCATCAAGCCGGCCTGGAATGGAGTTCGCCGGGATATTGCCGCCATAAAATTCTATGCGTTCGATCTGGTAATAGGCGTCGAGCCTGAGCGTTATCTCGGTATTTGCCGCTGTCAGAAAGAGCTGGTTGTTCGATGAGCTGCTGGGGATGATCAGGTCGGCCAGTGTGCCGGTTCCGCCACTGTAATTCGCCAGCGTGCCGATACCGAAAAACCCGGCATCGACCGATCCCGTCGGGGTGATGGTGCCCGTGTAGTTGTGGTCCCAGGTGAAATAGCCGGAGGTCACCGCATTGGT
>CAZBKQ010000051.1:2039-7029 GCA_964492555.1 uncultured Rhodospirillaceae bacterium
TGGTGCCCGTGTAGTTGTGGTCCCAGGTGAAATAGCCGGAGGTCACCGCATTGGTAACATCGTAACCGGTAATAGCCGCTGGAACGGCGCGCGCCGACGGGGCCACGGCAGAAAGCAGCGCGGCAACACAAAACCCTGCGGCGGCGAGACGCCGCCACAGGCTAAAGGCCGGTCGGGTCATCAATTTCGAACCCCGTTAGGGCGGGAATGTCCCCGCATGCGCATCTTTTTGCCGGAAAGTTATTGCAAAAAAAAGAAAATTCGGATTCCGCATGATAGTCCGGTCGCCGATATGCAAAGAGAAAATTAACCAGAAACCGCCACACTGCCGGTGAGATATCGCCGTTTAGTGCAAGAAAATCGTCATACGCCTTAACGATACTGGCTTCCGATGGAGGATACCGACGTGCTGGATTTCACCCCCGATAGCGATGCCGGAACCGATGGTGACGGCAAACGGTTACGCGATTTCGATATGCTGGTTCTCGGTTCGGGGCCGGCCGGTCAACGCGCTGCGATTCAGGCGGCGAAGCTCGGCAAGCGCACGGCGGTGGTCGAACAGCGCTCGGTCGTCGGCGGGGTCTGCATCAATACCGGCACCATCCCGTCCAAGACGTTGCGTGAGGCCGCGCTGCATCTCTCCGGATATCGCGAACGGAACATCTACGGCGCGAGCTATTCGGTGAAGCGCGACATCACCATGGCGGATCTTCTGTTCCGCACCGACTATGTCATCCGCAACGAAATCGATATCACCAATCATCGATTGACCCGGAACGGTGTGACGGTGATTTCGGCGAAAGCCTCCTTTATCGACCCCAATACTGTCAGGCTGAACTATTTCGACGGGCGCGGACAGCGCGACGTCACCGCGTCAAAAATCGTTATCGCAGTCGGCACCGAAACCACGCGCGATCCGCATATTCCGTTCGACGGACAACATATTTTCACCAGCGACGATATTCTGTCTATTGCTGAAATGCCGCGCACGCTGGCAATCGTTGGCGGCGGCGTGATCGGACTGGAATACGCGACCATTTTCGCTTCGCTCGGCGTGCGGGTTCAGGTGATCGACAAGCGCAGGCGCCTGCTGGATTTCGTCGATTCGGAAATCATTGACTCTCTGGTCTATCAGATGCGTCAGAACCGGGCGATCATGCGGCTTGGCGAGGAAGTCAGCGGCGTCGATCTCGAAGACGGGCCGCGCGGTAAACGGGTCCATATTGAACTTGCCAGCGGCAAGCGCGTCCCGGCCGACAAGGCGCTTTATTCCATCGGACGGACCGGGGCGACAGCCGGGCTAAATCTGGCGTCGGCCGGGCTCGACGCGGATGATCGCGGGCGGATCAAGGTCGACGACTGTTACCGCACGGCGGTGCCGCATATTTATGCGGTCGGCGACGTCATCGGGTTTCCCAGTCTTGCCTCAACATCGATGGAACAAGGCCGTCTCGCCACCTGCGACGCCTTTGGCAAGGAGGCGCACACCGTCGCGACGCTGTTTCCCTATGGCATTTATACGATCCCGGAGATCTCCGTGGTCGGCAAAAACGGCGCGGAGCTGACAAGGGAAAATATTCCGTACGAAGTCGGCAAGGCGTTTTACCGGGAAATCGCCCGCGGCAAGATTATCGGCGACAATACCGGCATGTTGAAAATGTTTGTCCACTCCGAAACACGGAAGCTGCTTGGGGTCGCGATCATCGGCGAGGGCGCGGCGGAACTGGTCCATACCAGCCAGGCCGTCATGGCGCATGAGGGTACGATCGATTACTTCATCGATACGGTTTTCAACTATCCGACCCTGGCGGAATGCTACAAGGTCGCCGCGTTTGACGCGTTGAACCGGCTGGAATAGGCGTCAGACCGTTTTTCGTTCGCGGCGGATCGCAGCGATAACCAGTAATCCCGTTCCAAACAGGGTGAACACGCCGGGCGCGCTGACCTCCGCCGCGTTCGATTCCTGATTGAAATACCAGTTATGGCCGGTGTTGAAGGAAATATCCCCGCTGGTCACCACGGCGTGGCCGGATGCACCGATAAAGGAACCGCTGAGATAGGTTGCCGCATAAGTCACCGAGTTATCGAAATCAATGACGATGTCCGCCCCCGCATTCAGCCCCAGAAAATCGAGCGTGACAGTATAATCATTCGACGTGCCGGCCACTTCATCGAGCCCCGTCCGGGCGTACAGCATGCCCGCGACATCGTCGGCGCCCAGCGTGCGTTGAATTTCTCCGAAAACCGACCCCTGCTGCATTACCGCTTCGGTGTTCACGAAACCCAAAGCGGCCGCGACCGCCCGGTCTGCGTTGGCTGAAAAATTGTCGCCGCCCGGCAGGTCCGCGATATCGCGGCTGTAGGTGGTTGAATCGACGGTGCCGAGACCCGGATCGAATGGGTTATTATCCGACATCCGGAAATAGTTGAGATTGACGTCGTCGCCCCGAATATCGTCGGCCGAGCCGAATATACCGTCCACGCCTGAATTGAGCGTGAAGACATTATCCAGCCCGTCAGTCGTGCGTGTCGCGTTTTGCGCGCTGCCCGATACGCCGGATTCCGAGGCGAGGTTCGGATGGGCGAGGCCCAGCGCGTGGCCCAGCTCATGCAGCAGAACGGATTCGTAATCATGTCCCGAAATCGCCCCGGGCTGCAGATTGCCGGTGGTCGCCGTCATTCCATTCCAGGTGTTCACGGCATTGGCGGTCGGAATAATCATATCCGCCGCATGGGTGCTTCCCGGGTCTATCCCGACACTGATGGCCAGATTGCCGCCTGTCCCCGTATAACCCATGGCGTGGGCGACCAGATCGATACCGTTCGCTTCCCCGGCAAAAACATAGGCGAAGCCGCTGGCCTGGCGCGCGGGCAACAGCGCAAGCGCCGCAGATACGGCGCATGCCGATAAGAACGATATGCAGGACAGTCGGCGCGTCATTTTCCTTCTAACGTCACATTTTCCCAAAGCCCCGATATGACTATATAGCGTCCCCCCATGAGAGTCATTTGAGAATGGCGCAATACAGGTATTTCCGGCTTAATGACGATGGGTTTACCGGGAAAGGGAGCGTCATGCTGAACGAACTGTCCGCGACGGAAGCCGCAAGCGCGATTGCGAAAGGCGAGATTACCTCCGAACAGTTTGTCCGGGCCTGTCTCGGCCGGATCGCGGAACGGGACGGGTTGCTCAAGGCCTGGGCTTTTCTCGATCCCGATCTCGCGCTGTCACAGGCGCGGGCCCGCGATGCGGCGGAGGAACGGCTCGGTCCGCTGCATGGCGTGCCGGTCGGGGTGAAAGACATCATCGACACAGCTGATATGCCGACCGGGATGAATTCGCCGATTTATGACGGATATCGTCCGCGCAACGATGCCGCCTGCGTGGCGTTGATGCGCAAGGCGGGCGCGGTGATTTTGGGGAAAACGGTGACGGTCGAATTCGCCGGGATGGCCCCGCCGCCGACACGGAACCCGCATAACCCGGATCACACACCGGGCGGGTCGTCTTCGGGTTCCGCCGCAGCGGTCGCCGATTTTCACGTCCCCGCCGCCTTTGGTACCCAAACCGCGGGATCGGTCCATCGACCGGCCGCCTATTGCGGGATCGTCGGCTGGAAGCCGAGCTTCGATCATTTCAACATCCATGGGGTGCGCGCCGCGGCGCAGTCTCTCGATACGCTGGGGCTGCTGACGCGATCGGTCGATGACGCCGAATTGCTTGGCGCCGTATTGGTTGGGCGCGAAGCGGAATTGGGCGCCCAGCCGCCGCGCCCGCCGGTGATCGGGTTGTGCCGCACGCATTTGTGGCAACAGGCGAAACCGGAATCGGTCGAGGCTGTGGAAGAAGCCTGCGACCGGTTGGGTCAGGCGGGCGCGGAAATTCGCGAATTTCCCCTGCCCGAAGATTTCGCGGCGCTGTCGGATGCGCGGAATCTGGTGTCCAATTACGAACGCGCCCGCGCAACCAGCTGGGAATTCTTCACCCATCCCGAATTATTGAGTCCGCAGCTCCATGCCTCGGTCGAACGCGGCCTGTCGGTGGACTATCGCGACTATGCCGCCGCGATCGCCCATGCCTATGACTGCCGCGCCCGGCTGAATCCGCTGATGGAGGGGGTTGACGCGCTGATCGCGCCGGTGGCGGAAGGCGAGGCGCCGGAAGGGCTGGAAGCCACTGGCGATCACGCCTTTGTCGGGTTCTGGAACCTGCTGCATGTGCCGTCCTTTGCGCTGCCGACCGCGGCGGGCCCGAACGGGCTGCCGGTCGGGATCCATCTTGTGGGCGCGTTTGGCAATGATATCGCGCTTGCAAAAACCGCCCGCTGGGTCATGGACCGGATCGGAAAACAGGCATAGGATTTTGGCAAAACAAACAAGAAACCAAACGTCGAAATATACAGGAGGTTTTCATGGCCAAGATCAAACATCTCGCCAT
Source organism: uncultured Rhodospirillaceae bacterium (assembly GCA_964492555.1). GTDB lineage: Bacteria > Pseudomonadota > Alphaproteobacteria > MPNO01 > UBA2964. The sequence goes on from CAZBKQ010000051.1 coordinate 6,478, forward strand.
CGTCACGATGGATCCGGAAAAAATGGCGAAGTTCTATTCGGAAGTATTCGATCTCGAAGTCGTCAGTAAGTCCCGCTCCGGCGCGACCTTTATGTCTGACGGGTATCTTACTCTTGCCCTGCTGCCTAACGGTGCGGTCGGCAAGCCGAACGGGCTGAACCATTTCGGATTCGAAATCGACGACCAGGAAGAATATGCCCGCCGGATCGAGGCATTCGGGCTGAAAGCGCCGGTCAAGCGGCCGCAGGACCGGCCCTATGCCGAGACGCGGGTTTGCGATCCCGAAGGCAATAATATCGATCTCTCGGTCAACGGCTTCCAGGTGATCCGGCCCGACCGGGTCGAATCGGATGCCGTCGAAATGGTCGACGCCTGATCCAGGGCATCCGACATGGCAAAGCCAGAAAAAGCCGACGTCATTGTGGTCGGAGGCGGCAGTTCGGCCTTTGAGGCGGCGGTTTCCGCCCGCCAGAACGGGGCCGAACGCGTCGTCATGGTCGAAAAGGCGCCCGAATCCGAATTCGGCGGCAATGCCCGCTATTCCCATACCGG
>CAZBKQ010000051.1:7129-18809 GCA_964492555.1 uncultured Rhodospirillaceae bacterium
TCGAAAAGGCGCCCGAATCCGAATTCGGCGGCAATGCCCGCTATTCCCATACCGGGTTCCGTTTCGCCTATGACGGGATCGATGATCTGCGCGATCTCGCCCCCAATACCGATCCCGGCCTGCTGGATAAGTGCGAGGTGCCGGCCTATACGCGCGAACGCTTCATGGCCGATCTCAATCGCGTCACCCAGGGGCGGATCGACCCGGAGCTTGCCCGATGGATGGTCGATCAATCCAATGACGCGGTGCGCTGGATCGCGTCCTGCGGCGTGGAATTTGAACCGGAAAAACGGCGTGAGATCGGCGGGCGGTTTCATTTTGAACCCGGCATCATCGTTCATACCGTCGGCGGCGGGTTGGGACAGCTTCTGAACTGGCGCCGCATCGCCACCGATATGGGGGTGGAGGTACGTTACGATTCCCGCGTCATCGGTTTTCTTGGCGATACGCGTCAGGTCACCGGCGTGCGCATCGCCGACCCGGACAGGGATTACGATCTGGAGGCGCCGTCGACCATCGTCTGTTCAGGCGGGTTTCAGGCCAATGTGGAAATGCGCGCGCGCTATCTCGGCCCTAATGCCGATCTCCTGAAAGTACGCGGCTCCAAGCACAATACGGGTGAGGTGCTGCGCATGCTGCTCGATCTCGGGGTCAAACCGGCCGGGCACTGGCAGGGCGCGCATGCCACCCCGATCGACGCCAACGCGCCCGATGGCGGCACGCCGCTGCGTCAGGACGGTCATTCAAATACCTGCAACCGCTATGACTATCCGATGGGGATTACCGTCAATGCGCTGGGTGAACGGTTCTATGACGAAGGCGAAAGCAATCACTCCTACACCTACGCCAAGACCGGGCGCGCGGTGCTGGCGCAACCCGGAGGCACGGCCTGGCAAATTTACGACGCGACCGGGATAAGCCTGTTCCGGCTCGGCCCCGATTATACCGACGCCTATGAAGAAGCCGATACGATAGAGGAGCTGGCGGACAAGATGTCCATCGCGCCAGCCGCGCTCCGCGCCGAAATCGATGCATTCAACGCCGCCTGCCGCGACGATATCCCGTTCGACCCCTCCGGGCTGGACGGCAAATGTACTGAAGGGCTCGCGGTCAACAAATCCAACTGGGCGAATCCGATCGAGAACCCGCCCTTCCGCGCCTTTCAGATCGCGGGCGGGGTGACGTTCTCCTTCGGCGGCGTCCGGATTGACACAAAAGCCCGCGTGCTCGATGTCGCCGAAAAACCGATAAAGGGGCTCTATGCCTCGGGTGACGTGGTGGGGCTTTTCTTCCACAATTACCCGTCCTGCACCGGCCAGACGCGCAACGCCGTGTTCAGCCGTGAGGCGGGAAAAAACGCTGCCGCCGCATAAGGAAACGATATGACCAGGCTCTCACTCGCCACCGAAAAGATGATCGCCGAAAAGGCGGATGGAATCGGCTGGATGACCTTCAACAATCCCGAACGGCGCAACGCCATCGGCTTCGCCATGCGCGAGGCGATCCTGGAGATCATCGAGGATTTCGAAAATGACGACGATGTGCGGGTGATCGTCATGAAGGGCGCGGGCGACAAGGCCTTTGTCTCCGGTTCCGATATTTCCGAATTCGCCGAACTGCGCTCCACCCCGGAACAGATCAAGATTTATGACGATCTGTCATCGCGCGTAAACGCGGCATACGACACCATCCGCAAACCGCTGATCGCCATGATCCGCGGCTTCTGTATGGGGGGCGGACTTGGTACCGCGTTGCAGGCCGATCTGCGCATCGCGACCAGCGATTCCGTTTTCGGCGTGCCGGCGGCCCGGCTCGGGCTCGGCTATCCCTACCGCAACATGAAACGCATCGTCGATCTGATCGGCCCGTCGCGCACCAAGGAAGTCTTTTTCACGGCCAACCGCTACAGCGCGGCGGAGGCGCTTTCCATGGGGCTGATCAACAAGGTGGTGGAACCGGATGAGCTGGAAGACGCCGTGGCCGAGCTTGCCGCGACCATTGCGGAAAACGCGCCGCTGACCGTGAAGATGGCGAAGATCATCATCGGCGAATCGGTGAAGCCCGAGTCCCAACGCGACCTTGATGCCTGCCAGGCGGCGGTCGATATGTGCATGAATTCCGAGGACTACAAGGAAGGCCGCACGGCATTCATGGAAAAGCGCAAACCGGAATTCAAGGGGCGGTAAGGTTTCTCCCTTGTCATACCGGGAGACGATCCAGGGTGTGACCGGTCAGTTTTTTCGCCTGCCGCTTGGTGGCGGTGGCACCGCCCATGCGCTACCGTATGGTTTCTTCCGGAAATCCGAGCATCATTCCTAATGACCAGCCCGTCGGCCGCGCAATCCCCCATGAGTCCGACCCTTCTCGCCGTCGGGTACATGCTGCTTGCCGCCGGGTGTCTGGCCGCCATGCATGGTTTCGTCCGCATGGCGACGACCAGCTTTGAGATGCACCCCTTGATCGTGGTGTTTTTCCGCAATCTGTTCGGGTTTGTCGTCATGCTGCCGTTTCTGCTTCGCGGCGGGGCGGGGATGTTCCGCACGACACGTCCCGGCATGCATCTGCTCCGCGGGTTTCTCAATGCCGGCTCGATGATGATGTGGTTTTACGCGCTCAGCCTGATCGTGCTGGCCGACGCCACCGCGCTGACCCTGACCGGTCCGATGTTTGTCGCCCTGTTCGCGATCCTGTTCCTGGGCGAGCGCGTCGGGCCGTGGCGCTGGGGCGCGATTCTCGTCTGCGCCTTGGGGGCGTTCTGCGTTGTCCGCCCCGGCTTTCAGGAGGTCAGCCTCGGCGCCATGCTGACGCTTGGCTGCGTCTGTCTCGCGAGCCTCTCCAAAATCTGCGCAAAGAAGCTCACCGCGGTCGACGATCCGGCGACGGTGGCGGCCTCGGTTCAGCTGGTCATGATGGTGATTACGTTGTTCCCGGCACTGTTCGTCTGGCATTGGCCCTCCCTTGAACAGTTCCTGCTGCTCGCTCTGATCGGCGCGCTGGGTGGGTTCGGCCATTATAGCTTTACCCGCGCCTATTCGATCGCCGATATCAGCTTCGCAGAACCCATCGTCTTTACCCGCATGATCTGGGCGACCGCCTTCGGCTATTTCGTCTTTGCCGAGGTACCTGATTTCTGGACCTGGGTCGGCGCCGTTCTGATCGTCTGCGCGACCAGCACGCTGGCCCATCGCGAACGGGCCAGGAAGGCGCCCGCCGCCGGTTGAGGGCAAGGGGCCGCTGTGGTCTGATCGCGGTATGACGAAGACCGAAAAAAAATTCGGCGGCAAGGGGTATCCCGATCTGCACGATCATCTGGCGGCGCTGGAGACTAAAGGCCTGCTGCACCGTATAGAGGCGCCGGTCAACAAGGATACCGAGCTGATGCCGCTCGTCCGCTGGCAATTCCGCGGCGGCATTCCCGAAGCCGACCGCAAGGCGTTCCTGTTCACCAATGTCACGGACTCCAGAGGCCGCCAGTTCGATTCGCCGCTTGCCATCGGCATTCTTGCGGCGACGAAGGAAATCTATTCCACCGGGATGGGGGTTCCGGTCGGCGCCATCGGCGATCATTGGAAACAGGCGCTGGCCAATCCGCTTCCGCCGGTCGCGGTGGAGGGCGCACCCTGTCAGGATATCGTGCTGACCGGCGATGAGCTGGCGGGTGACGGAAACGGGCTGGATGCGCTGCCGGTGCCGATCTCCTCACCCGGCTTCGATGCCGCGCCTTACTTTACCGCGACCAGCTGCATCACCGCCGATCCCGATACAGGCATACAGAATATCGGCACATACCGGGGTGCGATAAAGGCACCGGACCGGATCGGTCTCAAGCTGTTCGTCAATCTGCGGCAGGGCGGGCATGATCACTGGTTCAAATATCGCGACCGCGGCGAAAAGATGCCCATCGCCATGGTAGTCGGCTGCCCGCCATCGGTCGCCTATGTCAGCCCGCAGAAAATCCGCGCCGGTGTGGATGAGATGGGGGTGGCCGGCGCGCTGGCCGGCGCGCCGATCCGGGTGACGAAGGCGGTGACGTCCGATCTGATGGTCCCGGCGGAGGCTGAGTTCGTCATCGAAGGGCTGGTCGATACCGAATTGATGGAGCCCGAAGGCCCGTTCGGTGAGAGCCACGGTCATATCAATCTGGAGGAATATAATTTCATTATAGAGGTCACTGCGATCACGCGGCGGCGCGACGCCATCATGACCACCATCATCAGCCAGGTGACGCCGTCGGAATCGAGCGTCATCAAGCGCGTCGCGATGGAGCCGAAATTTCTAAATCATTTGCGCGACGGGCTGGGCATCAAGGGGCTGAAGGCGGTCTCGATGCATGAGCCGCTGACCAATATCCGCCGGATCGTCTTTCTGGTGTTCGACCGCGATGTGCCGACCACGGAAATCTGGCGGGCGCTGTATGGCGCCTCCGCGCTCGATTCCGCCATCGGCAAATATGTCATTGCGGTGAATGAGGATATCGATCCCGAAAACGGCGACGCGGTGTTCTGGGCGCTTGCCTATCGCTCCAACCCGGCGCTCGACATCCAGATATTGCCGCATCGCGACCGGGGGCACGGCCCGGCTCTGGAACGCGGCAATGGCGAGGACGCATCCGTGCTGATCGATGCGACGCTGAAAGCCGATATGCCGCCGATCGCGCTGCCCAAACGGGAGTTCATGGAAAATGCCAAAGAGCTTTGGGAAAAGCTCGGCCTGCCGCCCTTGAAACCCGAAAGCCCGTGGCACGGCTATTCGCTTGGCGACTGGACGCAAGAATGGGACGAGATGGCGCAACGCGCGGTCGAGGGAAATTACATGGAAAATGGCCTCAGATCCGCGCAATTGCGGCGGTCGGATGTTGCGCCCAACACCTCTATAAGGGATGTTGAGAGGTAAAGGTGAGCGGGCTGGTACCGGGAGGACCAATGACCGATACGGCTGAGGAATTGAAACAGGCCCTGAATATCGCGGGCGACGCGCTGGCGGAAAAACCGGACGGAACAGTGCGGCTGATCGGCACGGAATGCGCCGATTGCGGCCATCGCGTCTTTCCGCCGACTCCGGTCTGCCCCGAATGCATGTCGGAAAATGTCAGCCGGATAGAGCTGTCGGAGACCGGGACGCTCTATAGCTGGTCGGCGGTGCGGATCGCACCCCGGGACTGGAAGACGCCCTTTATCGCCGGTTATGTCGACATGCCGGAAGGGGTGCGGGTGTTCGCCCACATGGTCGATATCGACCCCGAAGCGCTTTCCTTCGATATGAATGTCCGGGTCTGCAAATCGGAGCTGGGGGCGGAGTCCGACGGCACCCCGATCGAAAGTTATTCCTTCGTGCCGGTTGAGGAGAAAAGCTGATGCGCGATGTGGCAATCCTCGGCGCCGGGATGGTTCCGTTCGGCAAATATCCCGAGAAAACCCTGGCGGAAATCGCCTGGCCCGCGGTGAAGGCGGCGATTGAGGACTCCAACGTTCCGAAAAAAGATATTCAGGCGGCCTATTGCGGGACCGCGCTCGGCGGGATGATGGCGGGGCAGCGTATCCTCAAGACGCTTGGCATAACCGGCCTGCCCATCATGAATATTGAAAATGCGTGTTCGAGTTCATCGACCGCGTTTCGCGAGGCCTGGATTGCGGTTGCCGCGGGTGTCTATGACGCGGTGGTCGTCATCGGGGTCGAGAAGCTGACCAAGTTCGGCGGCGGAACCCTGCCATTGGAGAAAGAGGATTTCGAGGTCGCGCACGGGCTGGTCATGCCGGCGCTCTACGCCATGCGGGCGCAGCGCTATATGCACGAATTCGATCTGACAGAGGATCATCTGGCGAAAGTGTCGGTCAAGGCGCGCGAACACGGCCAGCATAATCCCGACGCGCAGATGCGTGAGTTGACGTCCATCGAGGCGGTGAAGGAATCGCGCCCGGTGGCCGATCCGTTGCGGCTGTTCCATTGCTGCCCTTCCGGCGACGGCGCGGCGGCCGTGGTGATTTGCGCCGCGGAAAACGCGGCAAAATTTGGCGGTGAACCGATCCGGGTCATCGGGTCGGAAATCAATTCCGGCAAATATATGACCGGGTTCCGCGACATGACCTCGCCCGAGATTACCGTGCGCGGCGCGGCGCAGCTTTACGAGGAAGCCGGTATAGGGCCGGAAGACGTCGATCTGGCGGAGGTCCATGACGCCTTTGCGATTGCGGAGCTGCTCTATTATGAGGCGCTCGGATTCTGCCCCCGCGGCGAGGCGGGACGCATGATCGATGAGGGCGAAACCTCGGTCGGCGGGCGCATCCCGGTAAACCCGTCAGGCGGGCTTCTGGCCAAGGGGCACCCGATCGGCGCAACCGGCGTCGCGCAGATTGTCGAGGTGGTACGCCAGCTGCGCGGTCAGTGCGGCAACCGCCAGGTCGAGGGCGCGAGAGTCGGGCTGACCCATTGCACGGGCGGCGGGGTTTCCGGCTTCGATCACGGCGTCTGTTCGATCCATCTGTTCGCGCGTTAAAGAGAGAGAACCGGCAAATGGGGGCAAAGTTGTTCGGCGCGCGCGTCAAGCGCCTGGAGGATCCGGCGCTGCTGACCGGGCGGGGTGAATATACAGACGATATTCAGCTGGAGGATTGCCTCCATGCGGTATTTGTGCGGAGCCCCTTCGCCCATGCGAAATTCACCAATATCGATACGGCGGCGGCGGGAGCCGTGCCGGGCGTCCATGCGGTCCTGACCCTCAAGGATTTTCCGGCCGATGTGCAGGACAACACACTGTTGCTGCTGCTGCCCAATCCGGCGATCAAACAGCCTCTGATGCCGAACCTGCTGGCGAAATCCGAAACGACCTTTTGCGGCCAGTCGGTCGCGGTGGTGATCGCCGAGTCACGCCATATTGCTGAAGACGCCGCCGCTCTGGTCGATATCGACTGGGAACCGCTGCCCGCGGCCTCCGATGTGCGCGACGGTCTGGCCGTTGGCGCGGCGACCGCCCATGAGGATGCATCTGATAATGTCGCGGCGTTTTTCAAGAACGAATATGGCGATGTTGATGCCGCCTTTGCGGGCGCGCATTGCGTGGTGTCGGAATCGATCAAACATCATCGCGGCGGCGGTCATTCGATGGAACCGCGCGGCGTGCTGGCGGTGCATTATGAGGATGAGGGCCGGACGCAGATCTGGTCTTCGACCCAGACGCCGCATCAGGTGAAACGCTGCATCATCGGCGTGCTTGGCTGGAATGAAAATGAGCTCGACGTGATCGCACCCGATGTCGGCGGCGGGTTCGGGCCCAAGGCACTGTTCTACAGCGAGGAAGCGGTTATTCCCTATGTCGCGCGCAAGCTCGGCCGTCCCGTCAAATGGGCGGAGGACCGGCGCGAACATTTCCTCTGCGCCAGCCAGGAACGCGACCAGTACTGGGATGTCGAGGCCGCCTTCGATGAAGGCGGCAAGCTCCTCGGCGTGCGCGGGACGATGATCCACGATACCGGATCCTATATTCCCTGGGGGATCGTCTCGCCGCTGATTTCCGCGACCACCGTGCCCGGCCCTTATGTTGTGCCGAATTACCGGATGGAAACCACGGTCGGTTTCACCAATAAAATCCATGTGACGCCGGTTCGCGGGGCGGGCCGTCCGCAGGCGGTGCTGACCATGGAACGGCTGATGGATAAGGGCGCGACGTCGCTTGGGCTGGATCCGGCGGAGCTGCGGCGGCGCAACCTGATCCCCGCCGATCAGATGCCTTACAAGGTCGGGCTGGTATTCCGCGACGGCAAGCCGGTGATGTATGATTCCGGCGACTATCCGCGTTGCCAGGCGGAGGCGCTGGAAAAAATCGATTATGACGGGTTCCGGGCGCGTCAGGAACAAGCCCTGTCGGAAGGCCGGTATATCGGGATCGGAATCGGCAACTATGTCGAGGGGACCGGGCTCGGCCCGTTCGAGGGCGCGACGGTGCGCGTCGGTCCCAGCGGTAAAATCTATGTCATGTCGGGCGCCGCGCCTCAGGGGCAGGGGCACAAGACCACCATGGCGCAGATCGCGGCGGAGAAATTCGGTGTCGGGGTAGAGGATGTGGAGGTCGTGCTGGCCGATACCTCCCGCATCGCGCATGGCGTCGGCACGTTCGCCAGCCGGATCGCGGCGAACGCCATGCCGTCGGTCCATCTCGCGGCGCTGGAGGTGCGCGAAAAGGCGGTGAAGGCGGCATCGCAGCTGCTTGAGGCGGCGGAAGAAGATATCGAGATCGAGGCCGGCAAGGTCTTTGTCAAAGGCGTGCCGGAAATGTCGATGTCATTGTCGCAGCTTGCCCATAAGGTGGCGGGCTCGCCGGGCTTTGCGTTGCCCGACGGCATCGATCCGGGGCTGGAGGCGACGCATTATTTCTCACCCTCTCAATCCGCCTATTGCAATGGCTGCCACGTGGCGGAGGTCGAGGTCGATATCGAGACCGGCAAGGTCGATATCCTGCGCTATGTCATTACCCATGACGCGGGCACGCTGATCAATCCGCTGATCGTCGACGGGCAGGTGCAGGGCGGTCTGGCGCACGGCATCGGTAACGCGCTGTTCGAGGCGCTTTATTTCGATGAGGACGCGATGCCGCTGACCACCAATTTCGGCGAATATCTTTTGCCCGCGGCGGAAAATGTCCCGGACGCGGAATGCATCCATATTGAATCGCCCTCGCCGCTCAACCCGCTTGGCGTCAAGGGCGCGGGCGAAGGCGGGACCATACCGGCGGCGGCCGCGATCCTGGCGGCGGTGGAAAACGCGTTGACGCCGTTCGATGTGCATCTGACCGATATTCCCATCCGGCCGGATTTTCTGGTGTCGGAGATCGCAAAGAGCCGCGGCGCATGACGGTTGATCCCGCCATCCGGCCCGGGCCGCTCAACGGCATCAGGGTGCTTGACCTCACCCAGTTTCTGGCGGGTCCGTTCGCGACGCAAATTCTTGGTGATCTCGGGGCGGAGATCATAAAGCTGGAGGCGCCGTCGGGCGACTGGGCGCGGACGCTGCCGCCCCATTTTGTGGGGGATGAGAGCTGTTATTACCTCTCGATCAACCGCAGCAAAAAAGCCGTGGTGATCGATATGAAACAGCCCGAGGGGCTGGATCTGGTGAAGAAACTCGCCGATCAAAGCGACATATTGTTCGAAAACTTTCGCCCAGGCGTGCTCGACCGGCTTGGTCTGGGCTGGGAAGAGCTATCGAAACGCAATCCCGGTCTGATCTGGGCTTCGATCAGCGGGTTCGGCCAGAACGGTCCCTATCGCGACCGGCCGGCCTACGACATGATCGTACAGGCGATGTCCGGCGGCATGAGCATGACCGGCGAACGCGACGGGGTGTCGGTCCGCGCCGGTATTCCGCTCGGTGATCTCTCCGCCGGCATGTATGCGACCATCGGCGCGCTGGCGGCGCTGGAAGAGAGGCGCAATACCGGCACGGGCAAGTTTGTCGATGTCTCCATGCTCGATTGCCAGGTGGCGATGACCTGTTATCAGGCGGCCTATTACCTTCATTCCGGCGAAAATCCCGGGCGGCAGGGGCGCAGCCATGCCTCCATCCCCACCTACCGTTCCTTCCCCGCCGCCAACGGGACCGAACTGGTGATTACCGCGAATACCGAACGGATGTGGAAAGGGCTTTGCATCGCGCTGGATCGTGAGGCGCTGACCGAGGATTCGCGCTTTCTCACCAATGAGGAACGCTTCGCCAATCGCGAGGCACTCTGGCCCATACTGGAAGACGCCTTCGCCGCGAAGGAGGCAAAGGACTGGGTGCCGCTGCTGCTCGAACAGGGCGTGCCGGTGGGCGAGGTTAATCAGCTTTCCGACACGTTTGCGGACGAACAGGTGCTGCACCGCCAGATGCTGCTGCCGCTGGAACATCCCGATGGGGACACGACAAGGGTCGCGGGCAACCCGCTGAAATTCCGTGACGCACCTGAAGGTGATTACCGGTATCCGCCGGGGCTGGGCGAGGATACGCGCGACGTCGTCTGCGGTGTGCTGGGCGTCTCGGCCGACGATTACGATGAACTGCATGAGAAAGGCGTGGTTCGGGAAGTTTCCGACCGCAGCAAATAAAGAGGAAGAAAATGAGCGACGGATACAGATTCGAAAAAGACGGAGCGATCGGACGGCTGACCCTGACGCGGCCCGAAAAAGGCAACATGCTGACGCTGGGCATGGCGAACGAGATCGCCGCGGTGGTTACGGAGGCCGGCGCCGACCCTTCACTCAATGTGATCGCGCTCCGGGGCGAAGGCGATGATTTCTGCAAGGGGCGCGATCCCGACGGTGCGCCGGAGGGCAAGCCGACGACCGCCGTTGAGATGCGCGAAGCGCTGGTTGAGCCGTTGCTCGGCGTCTATGCGGCGATCCGGGGATCGGAAATTCCCGTCATTTCCGCGGTTCAGGGAACGGTGACCGGTTTGGGATGCGGCATCACCGCGATCAGCGACATGACCATTGCCGCCGACAACGCGAAATTCGCCACGCCCGAAATGCGCGCCAACCTGCCGCCGACGCTCGCCATGCTGGCCCATCTCGACCGTATCCCGCCGAAATCGCTGCTGCACATGATCTACTCGACCAATTTCATCGATGCGGAGCGCGCGGTCGCCATCGGGCTGGTCAGCGACGTCGTGCCGGTGGCGGAGCTTGATTCCGCGATGGAAGCCTTGCTGGAAACGATGGCCGGGTATGAACGTCCGGCGGTTGTGACCTGCAAGCAGTATCTGAAACGCGCCAAACAGGCGGATTACGAAAACGCCAATGACCTCGCCGGCAACATGCTGGCGGTGGTGCTGTCGTCGAGACGTTAGAGAAAATTGAAGCGGGTCGAGGCGATCCCCATAAGGATCAATCTTTGCCGTACTTGCCCGGTTCCCACAGCGCATCGGATTTCCCGCCGTCATTGGCGTGGCGCGCCATGACGAAAACCAGATCGGACAGCCGGTTGAGATAGGAGAGCGCGCAGGCGTTGACCGGTTCCTGTTCCGCGAACGCCACCGCCCCCCGTTCCGCGCGGCGAATGACGGTACGCGCGAGATGCAGCCATGTCGCGGCGTTCCGTCCGCCCGGCAGGATGAAAGACGTCAGCGGTTCCAGCGTTTCGTTGAGCGCATCAATCTCGCTTTCGAGCCGTTCTACCTGGACCTTCTGAATGCGTAGTGACCCGTCTTTCGGATCATCGCCGGGTGTCGCCAGATCGGCGCCCATATCGCAGAGATCGTTCTGCACCCGCCCAAGAATTTCAGCCAGCGCGGGATGGGCGTTCCCCAGCGCGTCTTTCGCCAGACCCAATATCGCATTGGCCTCATCCACATCGCCCATAGCGGCAAGCCGGGGGGCATTTTTTGCAACGCGGCTGCCATCGATCAGCGATGTCTGTCCACCGTCTCCGCCGCGTGTGTAAATCTTGTCCAGCTTGACCATTTATATTTCCTATTGCCGCAAGGTTAGAAGCGAACCGTTTACGGAATAATGGCTGAGTTTTTCGAGAAAGCTGTTGCCGAGAAGCGAGACGCCAAGCGGCGCGTCATTGACCGATGCTTGCACATCGCGAACGATGATATCGCCAATACGGATTTCGCGAAGGCGGATTGGCGCTGCCCGTCCCAGCCCGTTCGCAGTCCGTGTTACTTGCGAAAAATTGAGCCGTCCGACATCGATTCCGATCCGCCGCG
>CAZBKQ010000052.1:0-11256 GCA_964492555.1 uncultured Rhodospirillaceae bacterium
TTCGAGCCCAGATAATCGTCGATCCAGGCGAAGGCCACCGCCCCCAGACCGGCGGTGACGTTCATCGCGATCCCGAACAGAATGATGTCATCAAGCGTCATGCCGAACGTGCCCGCCGCGTAAATCCCGCCAAACGCGAACAGCGTGTTCAACCCGTCGATATAGAGCAGCCGCGCGATCAGAAACCGGGCCAACGCCTTGTGACGATGCAACGTCCGAAGGGTATTCCAGAGATCGGCGAGCCCGTCCCGCGCCGCGCCCATCGCCGAGAGACCGGATTTTTCGATGCCTTCCGGGACGAACAGGAAAAGCGGAACGCTGAACAGCGCGAACCAGACCGCGACCAGCGGCCCAACGGCGCGCACATGTTCGGCCGTGCCGCGATCAAGCCCGAAGGGCGACGGGTCCGGTTGGACAAAGAGCGCCAGCGCCACGGCCAGCGCGCACAACCCGCCCGCATAGCCAAGCCCCCAACCCCAGCCCGACAGCCGTCCGATCCGTTCCGCCGGGACCAACCCCGGCAGCAGGGCGTTATAGAAAACAGTGCCCACCTCAAACGCGACATTGGCGACGGCGAACAGCACCAGCGCGACAATTACCCAATCCGGATCGGGCCGGACGAACCACAAGGACGCCGCGCAAATCATGCAAATGGCTGCGAAAACGGCGATCCAGGGCTTGCGCTGCGCCTTTCGGTCCGCGATCGCACCCAGCACCGGGCTTAACAGCGCGATGGCGACGCCGGAGGCCGAGAGCGCATAGCCCCACAGGCTGGTGCCTTCTTCCGGGCTGGCGGCGACGCCGCTGGTAAAATAGGCGGCGAAGACGAAGGTCACGATAACGGTCGGAAAGGCGGAATTAGCCCAGTCAAAGACACACCAGGAAATCTGCGCGCGCCGCGCGCCGGGTTGGATGTCGGGCATTGTCATGGACGCAGATTAACATGGGCGCGCCGGTTCCGCGCGCGGGCCGGACACGCTAACATCCGGCGAAACATGACAGGAGGCAGACATGGCTTATTCACTGGAAGAGTTTTGCGCCGACAGCGTCGCGGCCTTAAAGGCCGATCCGGGCGCGGGCGGACGCGATGCCATCCGGGCGCATCTGGAAAAATTGCTGGTCAATGAGGACTTCATCGCCGAGCATCTGGCCGGGCAAGGCAAGGGCAAGACGGTCCTGTTTCACGATCCGGAAACCGGTTTTTACGTCAACGCGCACGGCACCGATGAGGGCAACCGCAAAGGCAAGCCGCATGATCACGGCGAAAGCTGGGCCGTATACGGCCAGGCGACGGGGCTCACCAACATGACGGTCTGGCAACGGACCGATGACGGATCGGACCCGGAAACCGCCCAGATCGCGGAGAAAGAGACCTTTCCCCTGAAGCCCGGAACGGCGGCACTGTTCGATACCGGGATCATCCATTCGACGGCGCATCCCGACCCGGCGCGCTGGGTCCGCGTCACCGGCACCGATTTCGATACGATCGAACGCTATGCCTATGACCCCGACCGGGGCACCAAGATCCGCATGGGGCCGACATCATGACGGCGGCGCTCGATTCCTTCGTCGCCGAGGCAAAGGCTATCCTGACCGAAGATGGCGGCCCGGCGGGGCGCGACAAGGTGCATGCGAAGCTGGAAGATCTGCTGATGGACGATGAGTTCATCGCCGCCTATTGCGGGCCGGACGCGTCAGGCGGCGCGAATGTTCTTTATGAGGACCCCGATCTGGGGTTTCAGGTGGTGTCCCATATCATGGACAAGCCGCTGGAGGGCGGCGTTCATGATCACGGCGAAAGCTGGGCGATTTACGGCCAGGCTGTCGAATGGACCGACATGACCGAATGGAACCGCACCGATGACCGCAGCCGGCCCGGCAAGGCGACGGTGGAGGGGGACAAGACTTATCGTCTGGAACGCGACATGGCGGGCATTTTTGAAGACGGCGCCATTCACTCAATCAGCTATCCGGCGGGGGCGCGTTTCGTGCGTATCACCGGGTGCGATCTCTCCACCATCGCGCGCGGGCGTTACAACGTCGAAGAAGGCACGATGAAGCTGGAACAGCGCCCGAATTTCGACGGATCGGAACAGAAATAAAAGCCGTTTCGGGTATCACGCCTGCCCGCCGAAATGGGCGGCGTGATTTTCCAGATACCAGTCAGCGATTTCCTCGCGCTTGGGGAACCAGACCCCGTCGAACCCGGTGACATATTCCAGGAACCGGCTTAAGGCCCGGATGCGGTAGGGCTGCCCGATAACATGCGGGTGCAGGCCCAGATTGAACAGCCGCATACTCTCCGCCCCTTCTTCATACAGCACGTCGAACTGTTCGTGCAGCGCGGCCAGCCCCTGGTCCAGCGTCATGCCGCCGCGCGCGAACATGTTGAAATCATTGATATCGTTGGAATAGGGCACGGCGACCAGAGGCTTTGCCGCGGTGCGGATCAAATAGGGCTGGTCGTCATTCAGGAAGTCGCAAAAAAAGCTGAGGCCGTTTTCGGCGAGAATTTCGGGCGTTTCCGCCGTGGGCCGCAGAGATGAGGACAGCCAGCCCCGCGCCGGACGTCCGACCGTTTCCTGATAGACATCAAGAACCCGGCGGATAACCTCCCGTTCCTTTTCCGGCTCAAGCGCGTAATCGGTGAGGATATCGTTCTGCGCCCAGTTATGCGGTACCAGTTCCCAGCCGCGTTCATTGACCGCGTCGATCACCCGGCGCCGTTCTACCGCCATCATGGCGTTCATGGTGCAGGAAGCCGGCACGCCCGCCTTGTCGAGCGCATCGATAACCCGCCAGACCCCGACCCGCTGGCCATATTCGCGCCAGGTCCAATTGACATAATCCGGCACATTGCCGGGCAGGGGAAAGGGAATGCTGGCCGGACCGCCGGGATAGAGCGGCGCGGTCTGGTCGCGCGTGAGCCACCAATATTCCAGATTGATGGTAATGATGACGGCGAGGCGCTTGCCACCGGGCCATGTCAGGTTTTCGCGATCCGGCAGCGCGGAAAAATCATACTCCATCGGCGGGCTTCCCTTTCAACAATCATTCCGTCGAAAGAGAGTAATCCCGACGGCGCCGATACGCCAACCGATGTCGGGTCAGCCGCCGATCATCGCGCGCATATGCCGGTTCACCACCATCAACATGGCGAGATCGACAGGCGTCGCCGATTTCAGGTCGTTCACGAGCTGGCGCACGCGGTCGAATTCATGACGGTTGGCCTCTATCCCCGCATCGACCAGCATTTCCGCCACATCCGCATCGCCCGCATCGTCGACGACTCGTGTCGTCAGGGCGGTCTGGCAGGCAAACAGATCGTCGACCAACCCGTCGACTGCGGCGTTGCGCCATTCATCGCCATCGGCCAACCCCTGCGCAGAGCGGCGCAGCCAATCGAAGCCGAACTTCGCGCCAAGCCCGTAATAGACCCGGGCGACGGCGAGAAGGTCATGCCCGGCGGTCGCCGCGATCCGGACGATGACGCAGGCCGGCGCCATCGAATCCAGATTTGCGATATGCTGCGCCAGCGCCTCCGGCGTCTTCTTTTCGGCAAAGGCGCGGGCCTTGCGATTGCGCGCGTCGGCCAGTTCCTTGCTGAGTATCTTGTCCAGCTGGTCTCCCAACCGGGTGATCGGCTCGCAATAAGACGCAACCACGTCGTTGATCGCCGCCGAGGCGGGCGCATGACGCAGGAACCATAATGTGCCGCGTTCGACCAACCGCAAAATTTCCAGATGCATTTCGGTCTGGGTCTCGGCGGGGACCGAATTATCAAGCGATTCCACCCCGTTCCAGAACTTCGCGACACCGAATACCTGGCGGCAGATCAGATAGGCGCGTGCGATGGCGGCCGGATGCGCGCCGGTCCTGGCCTGCATGGTAGTGATAAAGCTGGGCCCGGTCCGGTTGATCAGCGTGTTGGTCGCGTATGTCGCGATGATTTCCCGCCGCAGCCGGTGTTTCGGAATGAAATCCGGGAATTGTTTCTGCATCGGTCCAGGGAAATAGAGCGGCAGATTATCCGCCAGATACTCATCGTCCGGCAGATCGCTTTCCAGAATATCCTCATAGAGCACGATTTTCGCGTAACACAGCAACACCGAAAGTTCCGGCCGCGTCAGCCCCTTGCCGGCGGCGCTGCGCAGATCGATGGTCTCGTCATCGGGCAGGAATTCAACATCGCGGTCGAGATCGCCCGCGCGTTCGAGCGCCTGCATGAAACGCTTATGTTCCTCGACCAGCGCGATGCTTTGATGCTCGGCGTTGGTCAACGCCATGCTCTGGCGGTAATTATCCATCTGCACCAGATCTGAAACTTCATCCGTCATCCGGCGCAGCAATTTGTTACGGTCCTTCATGGTCAGCTTTTTCGCCGACACGGCGTCGTGCAGCAGGATCTTGATATTGACCTCATGATCCGAACAATCGACGCCGGCGGAATTGTCGATGAAGTCGGTATTGATCCGCCCGCCCGCGAGCGCGTATTCCACCCGGCCGAGCTGCGTCACACCCAGATTAGCGCCTTCGCCGATAATCCGGGCGCCAACTTCGGGTCCATTAATCCGGAGCGCGTCATTGGCGCGATCCCCCGCATCCAGATTCGATTCACCTGAAGATTTCACATAGGTGCCGATGCCGCCGAACCACAACAGATCGACTTTCGATTTCAGCATCTCGCGGATCAGATCGTTCGGCGTGATATTGTCCCGCTTGGCGAGCCCGAACGCGTTGCGCATCTCCGGCGTCACCTTGATCGATTTGGCCGAACGCTCGAATATGCCGCCGCCCTTCGATATCAGTTTGGGATTATAATCCGTCCAGCTCGACCGTCCCATATCGAACAACCGCTCGCGTTCCTTGAAAGACGCCGCGGGATCGGGATCGGGATCGACAAAAATATGCAGATGGTTGAACGCGCCGAGCAGTTTTGTATGGGGTGAGTAAATCAGCCCGTTGCCGAACACGTCGCCCGACATATCACCCACGCCGACGCAGGTGAAATCCTCTTCCATCGTATCAATGCCGATTTCCCGGAAATGGCGTTTGACCGATTCCCAGGCGCCGCGGGCGGTGATACCCATCGCCTTGTGGTCATACCCGTCCGATCCGCCGGACGCGAAGGCGTCATCCAGCCAGAACCCGTAATCCCGCGCCACGCCGTTGGCGATATCGGAAAACGTCGCGGTGCCCTTGTCGGCAGCAACCACCAGATAGGGATCATCTTCGTCGCGCCGCACGACATCCTTTGGCGGGACCACCCGGCCATTTTTGATGTTGTCCGTGATGTCGAGCATGCCCGACATAAAAATCTTGTAACAGGCGATGCCTTCCTGCAGAAAGGCGTCACGGCCACCGTCCTGTGGCGGATTCTTGACCACGAATCCACCCTTCGCGCCGACCGGCACGATGACGGAATTTTTGGTCATCTGCGATTTCATCAGCCCGAGAATTTCGGTGCGGAAATCCTCTCGCCGGTCGGACCAGCGAAGCCCGCCGCGCGCGACCTTGCCGCCCCGCAGATGAACCGCGTCGACACGCGGTGAGTGAACGAAGATTTCGCGGAAGGGGCGCGGCAGCGGCAATTCATCGATTGTCCCACTATCGAGTTTCAGCGACAGATAGGATTTCGGCCCGTCCTTGGGGTCGAACTGATAGAAGTTCGTGCGCAGCGTCGCCTCGACGATATTGACGAAGCGCCTGAGAATCCGGTCCTCGTCCAGTGAGACGACCGCATCCAGCGCTTCCGCCAGACGGGACTTGATCGCCTTTATCCCGGCGGCGGCCGCTTCTGCGCCCGCGGGGTCGAACAGGCTTTCGAACAGGGCCACGATATCGCGCGTTATACCAGGATTACCGGCCAGCGTTTCTTCCATATAGGACTGGCTGAACGGAATTTTCGCCTGGAGCAGATATTTGCAATAGGCACGCAAAATAACGACCTGACGCCAGGACAGGCCGGCCCCGAGGACAAGGGAGTTGAACCCATCATTTTCCATATCGCCGAGCCAGATATGGTGAAACGCTTCCTCGAAACGTTCCTTGGCGGACGCGTCGATATCGACATCCGCCCGGCTTTTCGTAAGCAGGCCGAAATCATGCAGCCAGACAGGGGCGCCATCGCCCCCGGGGCGGATACAGTGCGGCACCTCGTCGACAACCGTGAGCCCCATATTTTCAAGCATCGGCAAAACGTCTGAAAGCGGCACCGGATCGCCGGTATGATAGAGACCGAAGCGGAATTCGTTCGGCGCGTCGTCTGAGGGCCGGTAAAGATTGAGCCCGATCGCCCCGGTTTCCAGAATCTTCTTGATGCGCCCGATATCCTGAACCGCCTGCGCCGCGGTGAATTCGTCGCTATAGCCCGGTGGAAAGGCGTTTCGGTAGAGATCGAGATGAGCGAGCCCGTCTTTTTCACCACAGGTCTGGACCAGGGCATCGGCAAGATCATCGGACCAGCTCCGCGCGGCAAGACCAAGCGCTTCGTCGATTTGCGCATCGGTTTGCGGGGAGGTTGTGCCGGGTTCCAGCTTGACGATGAAATGCAGCCGCGCGAGAACGGAATCGCTGACCTGCGTATATTGCGCCGTGACCTCGCCGCCAAATCCCCTCTCGACGACATCTTTCATCGCCATGCGAAGATCGGTCGAAAATCGGTCGCGCGGTACGTAGACCAGACACGAGGCAAACCGCCCGAACGGGTCGCGATGCACGAACAGCGCCACACGTTGCCTGTCCTGCAGATGCAGGATGCCGACGCTGGTTTCCGCCAGCGTAGCAGTATCCACCTGCAGCAACTCATCACGCGGCATGGTTTCCAGAATATGCATCAG
The DNA here is from genome assembly GCA_964492555.1 of uncultured Rhodospirillaceae bacterium. GTDB lineage: Bacteria > Pseudomonadota > Alphaproteobacteria > MPNO01 > UBA2964. The sequence goes on from CAZBKQ010000052.1 coordinate 6,840, forward strand.
GGCCTTGCCGTCATGCCCGTTGGGGTGATAGCCGACCTGGGTCAGGATGGCATCGACCTTGCCGCGCAGAAGCGGGATTTCGCGGACCGCCTGGTTATAAACGTCCGAAGCGAACAGCCCGGCAAAGACGCGTTCGCCGACCACATTGCCCTGGTCGTCAAACCGTTTGACGCCGATTGTGTCGAGATGCACGGCGCGGTGAACGGTTGACCGTCGGTTCGCCTTGCTGACCATCAGCGCCTGGGGCTTGCGGATGAAATCAGCGATAAAGTCCGGCAGTTCGGCCCGGTTTTGCAACCCATCGAACAGTTCGAACTTTTCCTGGCGCAAGATGCCGAGCCCGCTCTTCGGTGTAATGCGCAGCTGCGCCTTTTCGCCCTGTTCCATAAAATCGAATTCGCGATAGCCGAGGAAGGTGAAATGGTTGTCCTCAACCCAGCGCAGGAAGGATTTGGTTTCCTCTACCTCCGCCCGCGCGATCGGCGGCGGCGAGGAATCAAGCTCGGCGATTACATCGGCGACACGAACGCGCATCCGGCGCCAGTCATTCACCGCGGCGCGTACGTCGCGCAAAACCGCGTCCAGCGCCTTCTTTATTTTCGAAATCGACGCTGCGGATTGTTCGTTGATTTCGACATGCATCACCGATTCACGAACCGCCGCCTCGCCGGCTTCGGCCGTGCCTACTTCGAGCAGCTTCCCGGCCTTGTCTCGCCGGACATCGATCACCGGGTGAATTACCAGAAGAACGGTGAGGTCCTGCCGGTTCAGCTCGGCGGTGACGGAATCGACCAGAAACGGCATATCGTCATTGATGATCTCGATAATCGTATGCGGGCTGGAAAAGTTCCGCTTGCCGTCGGCGGCGCAATTGAAGACCCTCACCTTTGCCTGATTTTTCTTCCGGGTCTGAATATGATCCCAGGCCGAAAGCGCGAAGCCGAGAAGCGTCTCTTCATCGGTATTGAAAATATCTTCCGGCGGAACATTGGCGTAGTACCGCTGCACGAAAAACCGGGCGCCCTCCCGATAGGTTTTCGCCTTTTTGCCGAGTTTCTTATGCGCCCTGTCGGCAAGCCGCCGAATGAGCGCGAGCTTCTCGGTTTCATTTTTCTGCAAGACGGATGAGATATCGCCGCTGTCCATTTTCATCAAGGATCTCCTGCCCCCGGGGCACCATTGCCGCAGAGAAAGCTTAAACACGGGGAATTACAGTGTTGTTAACCCTAATTAACCATTAACGGGCTGGATATAAATAACTGCATACGAAAATGTGATGCTGGCGGCGGCCGCGGATCGCTGATAGGAAGGCCCGGTGCCCGATTCACACGAAGTTGATGCCCAATACCGCCCTTCAAAACACAAGTAACGGCCTGCTGGCGCTGGTCTGGTTGCTGTCTCTGGCCTCGATTTTTATCGACGCGCCAGCCCTGAAGATAGCAAACGGCGCCGTCCTCGCTCTCTATATCGTTTTGGTCGCCGCGTTCATTCGCCGGTCGCTGCAAATTCTATGTATCGCGCTGGCGGCAACGACAGCCGCCATCTCCTGGTATCTCGATGGTTGGTACTGGGCCTGGGCGGGCGTCGAAAAGGCGGTGTTGTTTTCAGCGTTTTTCGGCACGCTATCGCTGCTGCGCGCCACGGCCGATCGGCGGCCGGAAATCGCCCGCGCCCGCCAATCGGTGGAAAAGCTCACCGGAGACGAGCGCGATAGCGGGCTACTGGCCGGCACTTTCGTTCTCGGGTCCACCCTGATTGTCGGGGTGATGGCGATCTTTTCGCCCATCGTCGGGCGCGACGCGCCGTTCGAAATACGGAAGAGCGCGGCGGAGGCGAGCCAGCGCGGCATGTGTCTCGCCTGTTTGTGGTCGCCCTTCTGGGTCGCCATGGCGGTGTCTTCCGAACATTTGCCGGATGTTCCGCTGTGGCAGGTTATGGCCGCAGGGCTGGCGTTGTCGGCCATCGGTCTGGTGACCGCACAGATGATCTATACGCCGCGCGTCGGGTTGGCGGGTCTGGGCCGGGCGCTCGCCGCCTTCGGCCCGGTGATACCGCCGGTCGCGCTGGCGGCGGCCGCGGTGCTGGGGCTCAAGGCGGCGACACCCTTTACCACGCTGCAATGTCTGGTGCTGGGCATTCCGGTGCTGTGCCTCGCGACGCTCGCGGCCTCCGGGCTGCGGCATCTGACGGCGGGCATCCGCCAGTCGGGCCAGGGGCTGGGCGCGGTGCGCGGCGAGATCGTTCTGCTGACATGTTCCTTCGCGCTCGGCCGGGTGTTGCAGGTCGCGCTGGAAGCAGGTGGCGCGGGCGATTGGGTGACCGCGCTGGCGCCGCCGCCGGTCGCGATCATCGCCGCCAGCGTAGCCATCATGTCGCTGCTTGCCTTTGTCGGCATTCATCAGATCGTCACCCTGACCGTCGTGCTGGTTACGTTCGGCAGCCTGTCGCTGGGCGTCGATCATCTGGCGCTGATGCAGGCCGGATTGCTGGGCTGGGCCTTTGCCTCAATGATCGGGTTGTCAGCGGTATCGGTCGCGGCGGCGGGCACCATGTACAACGTCCCGCTGGAACGCATCGCATACGGACCCAATGTAAAATTCGTCGCGGTCTTCGGCATCATCGGCACTGGCTGGATCGCCCTGCTGAATGTCGTCCTGACATAAAAAAAGCGGCCCGAAGGCCGCTTGAGTGGTTACTGAGGAATGACGAAATCGCAACTGGTCGCGGTTTCTGTCGGAATATTGGCAAATCCCGTGCCAAAACCGGGAATCGTGTCGAATCAAAGCCTTGGCCCGCGCGCACCGTAGCACCCGATGACAAGAGTCGCGTGCTGTGACGAGCATGCGGCCCCGCCCCATAAATATTCATGAAAGAATATGGTTTACGGCACAACGCCGCATTGACAGATCGGTTTTGCGGCGCACCATGGCGGCGAGAGACAGGAACAGGGATGCCGCGCCATGACGGACATCAATTCTGACACGCTGGACCGGGAAATCCCCGAGGGCGGGCGGCAGATCGCGCGCGATTGTCTGAAGCCCGGCGATGTCGTCGTGGTGACCGGCGCGGCGCGCGGGTTCGGCCGCGCAATTGCCTGCCGTCTTGCGCGCGAAGGCGCGAAGGTCGCGCTGTGGGATGTGATCGAGGATGAAGGCAAGCTGGCCGCCGCCGCCTGCAGCGAGGAAGGCGCGGAGGCCACATTTTTTGCCTGTGATATGGGCCATGCGGACAATATCGGCTCGGCGGCGGAGGCCGTCCGGAAAAAATTCGGCACGGTCTATGCGGTGATCAACAATGCCGGCATCCATCCAAGATCGCCCGCCATCGACGTGCCGCTGGACATGTGGAACCGCACGCTTGCGGTCAATCTGACCGGGTCGTTCCTGACCGCCCAGGCCTTTGCCCCCGGCATGCGCGACGCGGGGCGCGGCGCGATCATCAGCCTGGCGTCGGGCCGGGCCATCGAAGGGGCGCAAAACGGTATCCACTACGCGGCATCAAAGGCCGGTATTATCGCCATGACCAAGACCCTGGCCCAGGAATGGGCGCCCTACGGCATCCGCGCCAACGCGATTATCCCGGGCGTGTCCGAGACCCGGCAGCCGATGGAGGCGCCGGGCGTCACGCTGGAGAATCTGCGCGAACGCGGCGGCAATGTGCCGCTGGGCCGCGTCGGCCACCCGGACGATATCGCCGGCATGGTCATGATGTTGTTGAGCGCCGACGCCGCCTTCATGACCGGACAAAGCGTCGCCATCAATGGCGGCGCAATCATGCTGCCCTGAGGCCAAAAGCCGAACCATTATGGCCAACCGCAAAACAACCTGTATTTTCTGCCGCGCGCGGCTGACCTGGCTCGCCCACCTGTTCAAGGCCTGTTTCAAGCAACACCATCGAGAGCTGCGCGCACCGCTGTCGCGCTTTATCGGACCCGACGCCGTGGTGTTTGATGTCGGCGCCCATGCCGGGTAGTTTGCCAAGCTGTTTGCCGGGATGGCGCCTCAAGGGAAAATATTCAGCATTGAACCGGGCGCCTATGCACTTTCCATCCTGCGCCCGGCGCTGCGCATCAACCGGTTGTCTCATGTGACGGTGATCGAAACCGGGCTGAGCGACACGCCGGGAGAGGCGACACTGAACGTCCCGGTCAAGCAAAGCGGCAGCATCGGGTTCGGGCTGAGCCATATTGGCGGCGCAATGGACGGGAGCGGCTTGCGGACCGTCGAGGAGACGATTCCCCTGTCGACCATTGACGTTCTGGCCGCCGAGCTGAAGCTCAACCGGCTGAATTTCATCAAGGCGGATATCGAAGGGTGGGAAATGCGCATGCTGGCCGGCGGTGACAAGACGCTGCGCACCTTGCGCCCCGTCCTGTTTCTGGAGGTCAATAACGACTCGCTCTCCCGCGCGGGCGATA
>CAZBKQ010000052.1:11356-18573 GCA_964492555.1 uncultured Rhodospirillaceae bacterium
CTGACCGGCGCGGCCCACACGCTGGCCGCGGTTTATGATCTACAACTCAACAATCCCGAAACCTGTCTCGGCACCGATCCGGATACGGGAGAGACGGTCAGCCTGTCCCATATCGTGCCGCGCTCGCAAGACGACCTGCTGCGCCGACATAAATGCCTTGAGAAGATCGCTGAGTTTTCCGTCGGGCTGATGGGCCGGACGCCGGACTATCTTAACGTCACCTTCGCCGGATTCGCGGGCGACAAGGCCGCCTGGGCGGCGCATGGCAATGAGGAAGGGGCGGAAAATCTCGCCGCCTATCAGAAACAGCTTGCCCATGAAGACTGGTCGCTGACCCACGCCATTGTCTCGCCCGGCGGCGACAAGGCGATGGGCGACGCGCCGCGCCCGGGCGATACCGTCACCGTTCACAAGGTGGAGGATACGGAAAACGGTATTCTGGTTCGGGGCTCCAAGGCGCTGGCCACGCTCGCGCCCTTTGCCGATGAGCTGGCGGTTTATCCGCGCACCCCGATGCCGGAAGGGGCGGAGCCCTATATGCTCGCCTTTTGCCTCCCGATGTCGACGCCGGGGCTGAAATTCCTGTGCCGCGACAGCATGTCTGCGCCCGAACACGGTTTCGACCACCCCTTTTCCGGCCGGTTCGACGAACAGGACGCCTTTGTCATATTCGATGACGTGGAAATCCCGCGCGAGCGCGTTTTTATCGACGGCAATATCGGCGTCTATAACAGCGTCATGACCAAAACCTGGATGCCCAACATCATGCATCAGACGATGATCCGGGCCTGTGTGAAGCTGCAATTCGCCTGGGCCCTGGGGCGGCGCATGGCGAAAGCGGTCAATGACAAGGGACCGGCGACGCAGCAGATGTTGGGCGAGATCTGGTGCTATGCCGAATTCGCGCGTTCGGCGCTCGCCAACGCGGAGGCCGAGGCGCTGGATCAGGGAGACGGGTTCTGGACGCCTGCGGTGGAGCCTCTATTCGCGCTGCGCTGCATGTTGCCCTACTGGTTCCCCAAGGTCGGCGAATATCTCAAGCTGATGGGATCGCACTATATGCTGGCCGCGCCGCGTGCCGCGCAGTTCGAGGATGCGGAGCTGAAACGCGTGATCGACGCCTATCTGGGCGGGGGCGAGGATGTCAGCGCCGAGGAACGCGCCCGGATATTCCGGCTGGGCTGGGATTTCGTCGGCACCGAAATGGCGAGCCGCAATGAACAATATGAGCGGTTCTATCTCGGCTCAGGCGCGCGCAATCTGCAGGCCGTCTGGCGGGTCGCAGACACCGCGCGCAGCGACGCGCTGGTCGATCGTTTTCTGGAAGAAGAGTTTTAGGAATAGACGCCGAGCGCCGCACGGATTCTGCCCAACGCTTCCTCATCTCCCGGCGCGAAACTTGCCGCGACGTAGCGGTCCGGGCGCACCAGCAGGATTTTCCCGAAATAGGGCCGGAAGGCCGGATGGGTCGCGTCTTCGGCGGCGAGCGTGACCCGATTAGCGTCAAGCGTTTCAAACATATCCGGCGTCGGTCCGGCGAAGGCCTCATTCGCCTCCGTTGCGACCGCCAGCAGGGCGAAACCGGGCCCAAGGATATCGTCCAGCCTTTTCGTTTCGCCATCGGGGCCGGTCACCACCGGCTGGGGCAGCATGCGCCCGACCAAAGTCTGTTTGGCGGAGAGACCGTCCGGACACAAAAAGCCCTGTTCGAACCGGGGGACGGGCTTGAATTTCAGCCCCATGATGTAATCGCGGAATTTGGGGATCAGCCCGGCGATCTTGAAGAACGCCGCCTGGCCATAGGTATGGAACCAGTTGCGCGGCACCATCACCCAGCCGATCTGGATCGCCATTTGGATCAGCGCCCAGGCATGATCGCGCCGTTCCGACTGGTAGGTTTCCATCAACGAAAGGCCGAGTTGTCCTTTCACCACGGCGGCCGCCTTCCAGGCGAAATTGGCGGCGTCGCGCTGGCCGCTATTCAGCCCCTGCCCGGCATAGGGCGGCGTCAGATGCGCGGCATCGCCCATCAAAAATACCCGTCCATCGCGCCATTTATCGGCCACCCGCGCCTGAAAGGTATAGACGACCTTGCGGATGACCTCGACCGGCCGGTCACCGATATAGGGGCGCAGCAGATCGCGGATGGTGTCCTCTTTCAGGAAATGATCGGCATCCTCACCCGGATGGACGACAAATTCCCAGCGCCGTGTCCCGCCGAAACCGGGTAGCGTGATCGCCGGGCGGCGATGGTCGCAATGGGCCACCGAATCCGGCGTGTCATCAAGATCATTCACCGTGTCGAAAACCAGCCAGCGTTCCTCGAAGCTTGATCCGGCCAGCACGGCCCCGATCGCCAGACGCACCGCCGACCGACCGCCATCGCACCCGGCAAGGAACTGCCCGCGAATGTGTTTCTCCGCCCCGTCGGGACCGGTCACCGTCACAGTGACGCCGTCCGCGTCCTGATCAAGTTCTTCGAAATTATGGTCGAACCAGACCTCGACGTCCGGAAAGCGCGCAAGCCCCTCCAGCAGCGTCGCTTCCAGCTCCGGCTGGTGAAAGGCTGAACGCCGGGGGTGGCCGAATTCCAGTGTTGTCGGTTTGACCCGGGCGAATTCGCGCTGGCCCGGCGTGTAATAGCGCGCGCCATACCCGGGCAGAGTACGCGGCACGATCCTGTCCACCAGCCCGAGCGTCTGCATGGAGCGCAGCGATTCATCGTCGATGGAGACCGCGCGCGGTTCCGCCACCGGTCCGGCATTGCGTTCGATCAAGACGGCGCGCACGCCGAACAACCCGAGATAATTCGCCACCGCCAGACCCGCCGGTCCGGCGCCAATGATGATGATATCGGTTTCGATCAGTTCAGCTGTCACGGGCTGACGAAATGAAGAAAATGGAGCGGGCGATGAGATTCGAACTCACGACTTCAACCTTGGCAAGGTTGCGCTCTACCCCTGAGCTACGCCCGCATCCGGTAAGGCAGTCTAGCGCAAGAGCCATATGCCTGAAAAGGAAGCGGGATCATAGCCATCGTCGCGCGCAATGCAAGCCCTTTACGCAGGGGCGTTCGCTGTGGCAATTGATCGTCCCATGACCGCTCAGGACGCCACAAAAACACCCAACGGCAAGGCCACGCCGGATGCTTTGTATGAAGCGCTCGACCGGCTGAACATTGCCTATTCGGTACAACATCACCCGCCGGTCTACACAGTGGCGGAAGCCAAGGAACTGCGCGGTGAGATCGACGGCGCCCATTGCAAGAGCCTGTTCCTGCGCAACAAGAAGGGCGCGATGTGGCTGGTCGTGTGCCTGGAATGGCGCCGTATGGAGATGAAGGCGCTCTCCGGATTGCTCGGCAGCGGGCGGCTTTCCTTCGGCAGCGCCGAACGGCTGGCCGCGCATCTGGGCGTAATTCCCGGCGCGGTAACGCCCTTTGCCGCCATAAACGACCGGGCGGATCAGGACGGGCCGCTGGTGCAGGTCGTGCTGGATGCGGAGATGATGCGGGCCCCGGCGGTCAATTTTCATCCGCTGGTAAATAACGCGACGGTCAATCTGACCCCTGATGGGCTGCGCGTCTTTCTCGAGGATTGCGGCCACGCGCCGCTTGTCCTCGATCTCAGGGAGGCGACGGCGGAATAAAGCGGAGAGCCTTGTTTTTCGGCGCGTTAACCGCCATTTTGGCATCAACACACTGAAAAAGCGCAAATCGGGGAAATTATGGAAACGATTGTCGATCCGAATGGCGGCGGGCAGGCGCCCGGCGGCGGACTCATCAAGGATACCAGCGACGCGGAATTCGTCGCCGATGTAATCGAGGGCTCTCAGGAAGTTCCGGTCATCGTCGATTTCTGGGCCCCCTGGTGCGGCCCCTGCAAGCAGCTCGGCCCGCTGCTGGAAAAGGTCGTGACCGAGGCGGGCGGGGCGGTAACGCTGGTCAAGATCGATATTGACCAGAACCCGCAGGTCGCGCAGCAGCTGCGCATTCAATCCATCCCGGCGGTCTATGCCTTTTATCAGGGCCGTCCGGTGGACGGGTTCCAGGGCGCGATGCCGGAAAGCCAGCTCAAGGAATTCGTGAAAAAGCTGACCGATGCCGCGGGCAGCGCCCAGCCTTCGCCGGTCGATGACGCGCTGGCCCAGGCCAAGGCGCTGGTCGAAGCCGGCCAGAACGATCAGGCCGAGGCAGTCTATGAACAAATCCTGCAGCACGCCCCGGATAACGCCGAGGCAAAGATAAGCCTGGCGCGGCTGTCGCTGGATGGCGGCTATGCCGAACGGGCGCAGACATTGATCGACGAGCTGTCGGACGAGGACAAGGCTTCGCCCGAAACGGTGTCCGTTATTTCTGCGCTGGCGCTGGCGGAAAAGGCCGGAGAAGCCGGCGATATGGGCGTGTTGCGCGCGGCGGTCGATGCCAATCCCGCCGATCATCAGGCGCGGCACGATCTGGCGGTGGCGATGTTCGCCGCCGGCCAGAAAGAGGAAGCCATTGATGAATTGCTGGAAATCGTGCGCCGCGACCGCAAATGGAACGACGAGGCCGCGCGGGTTCAACTGCTGGAATTTTTTGAAGCGTTGGGCCCGACCGACGAATTGACGGTCGGCGGCCGGCGCAAACTTTCTTCGATCCTGTTTTCCTGACCGGGTCGCCAGATGACCGGCTATCGCCTGGAACCGGAAAAGCTGCCGCCGATATTGCCGGTGTTTCCGCTGACGGGTGTCTTGTTATTGCCGGGCGGGCAATTGCCGCTGAATATTTTCGAGCCGCGCTATCTCGCCATGGTGCGCGACGCGCTGGCCAGCGAGGCGCGGTTGATCGGCATGGTGCAGCCGCGCGTGCCGGACCCGACGGACAATCACGGCCCTGCACCGGGCACGCCCTCGGATGCGCCGGAGTTTTACGCCATTGGCTGCGCCGGACGGGTTGTCGGCTTCAATGAGACCCCGGACGGCCGCAACCTGATTACCCTGCACGGCATCACGCGCTTCCGGATTACGGAGGAAACCGCACTGGGGGACGGCTATCGCCGGGTCAAGGCGGGGTATGGCGATTTTTCCGGCGACCTGAACGCGGACGAGGCGCCGGTCGCCATTGATCGCGACCGGTTGCTAGAGGCGGTAAAGAAATTTTTCGAGGCCCGCCGGATCGATGCCGAATGGGAACAGGTTGAAAAGACGGAAACCGGGCGGCTGGTCACGTCGCTTGCCATGAGCATTCCATTCAGTCCGGTCGAACGCCAGGCGCTTCTGGAGTCCGCCTCCGCCGATGACCGGGCCGCGCTCTTGATTACCATGATGGAAATGGCCGCCGCCGCGCCGGAGGGCGAAGGCGGTATCAGCCACTGAACGGAGAGACGATTATGAACACCGAACAAAACGCACCCGATGCCAAGCTTCTGGAGATTCTGGTCTGTCCTGTTACCAAGGAGGCGCTCCGCTATGACGCCGACGCACAGGAGTTGATTTCAGAAAAAGCCGGACTGGCCTATCCGATACGGGACGGCATCCCGATCATGTTGATCGATGAGGCGCGGCGTCTTGAGAGTAATGGCTGAGCGCCGGAGGCCGCGACGTTGTTGAATCCGGTTCCCGAGACCATCCGGCTACGCAAGGCCGAGAAGACGCTGGTCGTCAAATTCAAGGACGGGCCGGAATACACCCTGCCGGCTGAATTGCTGCGGGTGGAATCCCCGTCCGCCGAAGTTCAGGGTCACAGCCCGAGCCAGAGAAAAATCGTCGCCGGGCGGCGCCATGTCGGAATTATGGAAGTGCAGCCGGTCGGGAATTACGCGGTGCGGCTGATATTCGACGATCTGCACGATAGCGGAATCTATTCCTGGAATTATCTGTTTGAGCTGGGCCGCGATCAGGAAAAACGCTGGCAGGAATATTTCGCCGCGCTGGAGTCCAACGGTCTTTCCCGCGACCCCTGATTTTACACCGGCAATCCGCGGATCAGCCGGGGCAAATCCCCCAGTTCGCCCATCGCGTGGCGCATGAACAGCTTCTTCACGGCGGGCGCGCGCTGGACCGCGGCAAGGCCCAGATTGCGCGCCGCGACCAGAGGGGCGGCGTCATTTGAAAACAGACGGTTCAGGGCGTCGGTCGCCGCCAGCATTACCGCATTGTCGGTCCGCCGCCAGCTTTGATATTTTTCAAGCGACGACAGATCGCCCGGATCGAGCCCGAGCCGCATTGTATCGGCCACCACCTCCGCCAGCGCGGCGACATCGCGCCAGCCTATATTGATCCCCTGCCCGGCGATCGGGTGGATGGTGTGGGCCGCATCGGCCACCAGCGCGATGCGGGGCGCGATATAGGAGCGCGCGTTCATCAGCCCGAGCGGATAGGAGCGCCGCGGCCCTTCGAGAGAGAGAGCGCCGAGAAAATTCCCGAAGCGGGATGAGAGCTCTTCCAGGAAATCGCCGTCGGGCAAATTCATGAAATGCAGCGCGAGATCGGCCCGTTCGGTCCAGACGATGGAAGAGCGATTTCCCGTCAGGGGCAGGATGGCGAACGGACCGCTGGGCAGAAAATGTTCATGGGCGATGCCACGGTGATCGCGTTCATGCACGACCGTACAGATGATAGCGTGTTGATCGTAGCGCCATTTGGTGACGCCGATACCGGCGCGCCGCCGAGTGGGCGATTGACGGCCATCGGCCCCGACCAGCAGCCGCGCGCCGAGCATTGTGCCGTCCGACAGGTGAACCGTGGCCCACGCATTTTCTGTTTCGAATTCCGTTACACGCAACCCGGGGAGGAAGCGAACCGTGGGAAGCGCGTCAAGCAGAGGGAGCATCGCCGCGCGCAGATCCTTGTTTTCCACTATCCATCCGAGCGCATCCGCACCGACATCTTTGTGATCGTAATGTACGAAAAACGGCGACTCCGCGTCCGCCACCCGAATATCGAGAATGGGTTGCGCATGCGGCGCGACATCGTCCCAGGCCCCAAGCGACTCGAACATACGCGCGGAAGAGGCTGCGACCGCGGTCGTGCGCCCGTCGAATTCAGTGGTGACCAGCTTCTCCGGAGGAGTCGGCTCAATCAGGGCAACCGAAATTCCGGCCGCCCCAAGGGCGCAGGCCAGAGGCATGCCGGCCAGACCACCGCCCGCGATTACCACATCCATTGAAAGGTCGCTTGCCATGAAACCTATATGGCCCCGCCACCCCTGACCTGTCCAGCCTCGGGAAATTTCGATA
>CAZBKQ010000053.1:0-15721 GCA_964492555.1 uncultured Rhodospirillaceae bacterium
CGGATCCACCAGGTCGCATAGGTCGAGAATTTGTACCCGCGGCGATACTCGAACTTATCGACCGCCTTCATCAGCCCGATATTGCCTTCCTGGATCAGATCAAGGAATTGCAGGCCGCGATTGGTGTATTTCTTGGCGATGGAAATAACCAGGCGAAGGTTCGCCTCGACCATTTCCTTCTTGGCGCGGGCGGCTTCGCGCTCACCGCGCTGAATTTTCTGCACGATCTCACGAAATTCATCCAGCGGCACCCCGACATCGCTCGCGATCCCGTCGATCTGGCCACGGATTTCCTTGATCTGGTCGCGGTTCTTCTGAACGAACGGTTTCCAGCCCCGCTCCGACAGATGGGCGATGCGTTGCAGCCATTTGGGGTCCAGCTCGGAGCCGAAATAGCGTTCCATAAAGCTTTCGCGCTTCACCTTGGCCTTGGTTGCCATGCGCAAGAGCTGGCTTTCCAGCCCGACCAGGCGGCGGTTGTGATTGTAATGTTCGCCGACCAGAACCTCGATCGATGAATTATTGAGCTTCACCGGGCGCAGCAGCTCGATAAGCTCTTCCTCGATCTTTTCCAGCCGCCGTTCGGAGGCGCGCTTGAATTCCGTGCCCTCGCGCACCGCCGTCAGCTTTTTCTCGCGCATATTCTGGGCGCGCTTCTGCAGCTTGGCGACCTTGTCGAAGACATCCATCACCTGCGGCTTGAGGGTTTCCTCCAGCATCGAAAGCGACAGATTATTGTCGGCGTCGTCATCATCGTCGTCGTCACTGTCTTCGGACTTTTCTTCCTCGTCCTCTTTATCCTCTTCGTCATCCTCGAGCTTTTCGGGATCATCGTCGACGACCTGAAGCCCGTCCGGGGTGGAGCCACCATAGGTCGCGTCCAGATCGATGATGTCGCGCAGCAGGACCAGCTCATCCTTCAAGGCGTCGCGCCAGCGCACGATGGCCCATTGCGTCAGCGGGCTCTCATAGAGGCCGCTGATCATCTTTTCGCGGCCGGCCTCGATCCGTTTGGCGATTTCGATCTCGCCCTCGCGCGAGAGCAACTCGACGCTGCCCATTTCACGCAGATACATGCGCACCGGATCGTCGGTGCGGCCGAGATCCTCATCACCGGTATTGCCGGATTTGGCGGGCGTTTCGCCGGCCTTCGCCGGTTTGGCATCGTCATCGCTTGAATCGTCGACGTCTTCATCCTCGACGACATTGATGCCCATTTCGGAGAGCTGGGACATGATGTCCTCGATCTGCTCCGATGACATCTCCTCGGACGGCATCGCCTTGTTGAGCTCATCATAGGTGATGAAGCCCCGTTCCTTACCGGCCTTGAGGAGCTTTTTTACCTCGGCATCGGTGGATTCAATAAGGGGGGCGTCCTGACCGTCCGCCTGTGTGTCTTTGGGTTCCGCTTTTTTCGCCGCTGTCTTCGTCGCCATACCGCTTCCAGCACTCCGCTTGATCAACGCCCCCCGGCAAACGCCAGGCTAACGCGATTATGGTCAAAAAATTCTTAACAAAACCACCGGTGGCCTCACAAATTGCCCCGGTAACTTTCCATCGCCACCCGCTTGCATTCCTGCAACCGTGTCAGATTATCCTCCGTCGGGTCGGCCTCATAACGCCTCTGAGCCTCTTCCAGACGCGCGCCCTGTATCAGTTCCGACAGGATGACGCGCAAACGCGCCGTTTCGGTATAGGCCGCGTCGTCTTGCGCCTGCTGTGCGCCCGGACCGGGCTTTATAAGCGCATCCGACGAAAGAATCACCCCTGTTTGTGAAGAAAATCCCGCCTCGATTAAGTGGTTCAGCAGTGCTTCCCTGTCAAGTTCGGGCGTCGATGCGTAAAAGGTCAGGATTTCCTGCCGCGCCCGGTCGAGATCGGAGTCAGCGAAATCCAGCGTGCCAATCTCTTCCGCATAGCCGTCGAGCAGGGCCGGTTGCCGCAAAACAGCCGCGAGAAGCGCCGCTTCGCGTTTGACCGCCAGCGATTCAGGCGGGGTGCGCGGCGGCGGTGCGAAAGACGCGGCCTGACCGCGAAAATCCCGCCCACTCCCGCGATAGGCGGCGCGGCCCCGCGCCGGGCCGGTCATGTCACGCACCTTGGCCCGGAAGGCATTGAGATATTGATACTGCACCTTGCCGTCGGCGACGGCGCGGGCGCGCTGTTCCAGCCGGTGTTCCAGCCCGGCGACCCGTTCCGGCGTATCGAAGCGCTGGCCCGCCGTTTCCATGTTCCAGATCACCTGCGACAGCGCGGCGGCGCCTTCCAGCACCTCTTCCATCGCCTCGCGCCCCCCCGCCTTGATCAGCGTGTCGGGATCGTCACCCTCCGGCAGGGACACAAAGCGCAGCGATTTCCCGGGCTCCAGCAAGGGCAGCGCCCGTTCCGCCGCGCGCTGCGCCGCCCGCGTCCCGGCATTGTCGCCGTCGAAACAGAGCAGCGGTTCCGGCGCCAGTTTCCACAGCATCGCAAGCTGGCTTTCGGTCAGCGCGGTGCCGAGCGGCGCCACCGCCTCCTCAATCCCGGCGCGGACCAGGGCGATCACATCCATATAGCCTTCGGCCACGACGATACGGCCCGATTTGACCGCCGCCGGACGCGCCGTCGCCATGCCGTACAGCACCGTCCCCTTGTGAAAGAGCAGCGTATCGGGGGAGTTCAGATATTTCGGCTGGAAATCGCCCAGCGCGCGGGCGCCGAAAGCGATGACCCGGCCGCGATGATCGGTAATCGGAAACATCACCCGGTTGCGGAACCGGTCATAGCTTGCCCCGCCATCGTCGGGTTTAATCAGCAACCCGCCTTCGATCAGCATCGGCTCCGGCGTTTCCTCGCCGGCAAGCGCGATTTTCAACGCGTTCCGCCCATCCGGCGCGAAGCCCAGCCGGAACCGGGCGATCACCTCGTCATCCAGACCGCGCCCGCGCAGATAGTCCAGCGCGCGGCCGCCCAGGTCGGAACGCAGCGATTTTTCGAAAAAGGCGCAGGCCTTTTCCATCACATCATAGAGGCTGGCCCGCTTCCTCTCGCGTTCGCGTTCCTGCGGCGTGGTTTCGGGAACGGGCACGCCCGCTTCCTCCGCCAGCCTTTCGACGGCTTCGGGGAAAGACAGGTTTTCCGTCCGCATGACGAAGCCGATGGCGTCGCCATGCGCGCCGCAGCCGAAACAATGGAAAAATCCCTTTTCCTCACTGACCGTGAAGGAGGGTGTCTTTTCATTATGAAAGGGGCAGAGACCGGAAAATTCACGACCCTTGCGGGTGAGCTTTACCCGGCGGCCAATCAGATCGGCCAGGCCGACACGGGCGCGTATTTCATCGAGAAATGACGGCGGAAAGCTCATGCAACGCCCGGTTATTGCGGAAGGGAGCGATTGTACGCCAGAAGCCGAGTCCGGCCAATGGGGGGATCAGCCCGCCAGCGCCGCTTTCAGAACCGCGCTGGCCTTGCCGAAATCCATTTTCCCGGCATAGCGTTCACGAAGCGCCGCCATCGACGGCCCCATATCCTTGAGGCTGGACGCCCCGGTTTCCTCGACCAGCGCCCTGACCGCGGCCTCGATCTCCGCGTCGGACATCTGTTCGGGCAGGAAGGAACGGATGATCTCGATTTCCTTCGCTTCCTGCGCGGCAAGCTCGGGCCGGTTGCCCTGCTCATACATCTTGATGCTTTCCTGGCGCTGCTTGACCATGGTCTGCAGTACCTTCATCACCTCGTCATCACCGATCCCGTCGGGATTGCCGTCCGTGCGCACCGCGATGTCGCGGTCCTTGATCGCGGCGAGGATCAGACGCAGCGTCGCCGTCTTGATGGTGTCTTTCGACTTCATCGACTCCTTGAGCCCGGCGCTGATATCTTCGCGAAGCATGTAAAACCTGTTCCTGGAAGCCAACCGTCGCGGACCCTACAGGAAAGCGGATTGGAAAGCAAGATTCGGCGATTCTGTAAGTTATTGAAATAAAACAGCTTTACAGATTCGTCTCCGCTTGACGCACGGGAGAGTTTTCCGTATCTAACCTCCGGACCGGTTTGTACGCCTGAATTTCGTGCTATTCCGGCACCCGAGCGAACCGGAAGAACCCGCATGCACGCAACCGAAAACCCGAACCACGCCTTGTCGGCGGCCATCGTGCTGGCCGACGGTACGGTATTGCGGGGCCGGGGCATCGGCGCCGTGGGCACGGCGGTGGGCGAGGTTTGTTTCAACACCTCGATCACCGGCTATCAGGAAATTCTGACCGACCCGAGCTATGCCGGACAGATCATTACCTTCACCTTTCCGCATATCGGCAATGTCGGAACCAATGACGAAGATATAGAGACCACCAGCCCGGCGGCGCGCGGGCTGGTGCTGCGCGAAAATATTACCGAACCCAGCAACTGGCGGGCGGCGAAGCATCTGGATGCGTGGCTGAAATCGCACAATCTGGTCGGCATCTGCGGCATCGATACGCGCCGTATGACGCGGCGTATCCGCGATGGCGGCGCGCCGGTGGCGGCGATCTGTCACGCGCCGGACGGGCCGGATATCGACACGCTGAGCGCCGAGGCCAAATCCTGGCCGGGCCTTGCCGGTATGGATCTCGCGAAAGAGGTTTCCTGCACCCGGCCCTATGACTGGGACGAAACCTGCTGGAAACTCGGCGAAGGCTATGGCCGTCAGAACGCGCCTGAACATCATGTCGTCGCCGTCGATTTCGGGGCCAAACGCAATATATTGCGCTGTCTCGCCAATGCGGGCTGCAAGGTCACGGTCGTACCCGCCACCGCGACGGCGGAGGAAATACTGGCGCACAAGCCGGACGGGGTGTTCCTGTCGAACGGGCCGGGCGATCCGGCGGCGACCGGGGCTTACGCCGTGCCGATGATCAAGGCGCTGCTGGAGGCCGGCATGCCGATTTTCGGCATCTGCCTCGGCCATCAGCTGCTGTCGCTGGCGCTCGGCGCGAAGACCGAGAAAATGCATCTCGGCCATCGCGGGGCGAACCATCCGGTGAAAGACTTGGAAACCGGCACGGTGGAGATCACCAGCCAGAATCACGGTTTCGTGGTGATGCGCGAGTCCCTGCCCGGCGGTGTTACGGAAACCCACAAATCGCTGTTCGACGATTCGGTCGAAGGCATCCGGCTGGACGGCAAGCCGGTCTTTTCCGTGCAGTATCACCCCGAAGCCTCCCCCGGGCCGCAGGACAGCCATTATCTGTTCGATCGGTTCGTCACCAATCTGGGGGCGAAGTAGATGCCCAAACGCACCGACATAAATTCCATCATGATCATCGGGGCGGGGCCGATCATCATCGGTCAGGCGTGCGAATTCGATTATTCCGGCACCCAGGCCTGCAAGGCGCTGCGCGAAGAGGGCTATCGCATCATTCTGGTCAATTCCAACCCGGCGACCATCATGACGGACCCGGGATTGGCGGATGCCACCTATATCGAGCCGATCACGCCGGAAATCGTCGCGCGCATCATCGAGAAGGAAAAGCCCGACGCCATTCTGCCGACCATGGGCGGGCAGACCGGGCTGAATACCGCGCTGTCGCTGGCCGAGGACGGCACGCTCGACCGGCTGGGGGTGGAGCTGATCGGGGCCAAGATTCCCGCGATCCGCAAGGCCGAAAGCCGCGAGGAATTCAAGGAAGCGATGGAGGGGATCGGGCTGGAATGCGCCCGGGGCGCCATCGCCACCGATATGGACCGGGCGATGGAAATCCTGAAGATGACGGGGCTTCCCGCCATCATCCGCCCATCCTTCACCCTTGGCGGCACCGGCGGGGGCGTTGCCTATAACCGCGAAGAATTCCGCGCCATCGTCCAGAGCGGTTTCGATGCCTCCCCCACCCATGAGGTGCTGATCGAGGAATCGGTGCTGGGCTGGAAAGAATATGAGATGGAGGTGGTCCGCGACCATGCGGATAACTGCATCATCATCTGTTCCATCGAAAACGTCGATCCGATGGGCATCCATACCGGCGATTCGATGACCGTCGCGCCGGCGCTGACGCTGACCGACAAGGAATATCAGATCATGCGCAACGCTTCGATCGCGGTGTTGCGGGAAATCGGCGTCGATACCGGCGGATCGAATGTGCAGTTCGCCATCAACCCGGAAGACGGGCGGATGGTGATTATCGAGATGAACCCGCGCGTCTCGCGCTCCTCGGCGCTGGCGTCCAAGGCGACCGGCTTTCCCATTGCCAAAATCGCGGCCAAGCTCGCCGTCGGCTACACGCTGGATGAGCTTGAAAACGACATCACCGGCGGGGTGACCCCGGCCTCGTTCGAGCCGACGATCGATTACGTGGTGACCAAGATCCCGCGCTTCACCTTTGAGAAATTCCCGGGTGCGGAAGCGCTGCTCTCGACCTCGATGAAATCGGTGGGCGAAGCGATGGCGGTCGGACGCAATTTCCAGGAATCGTTGCAAAAGGCGCTGCGGTCGATGGAAACCGGGCTCGACGGGCTCGACGAAATTGCGCTCAACGGAGACGCGGTCCCGGGCGATGAGATCGCCAGCCTGCGCAAGGCGCTGAGCGAGCCGCGCCCCGACCGTATCCTGACAATCGCCCAGGCTTTCCGGGCTGGTATGACGCTTTCCGAAATACAGGATGCCTGTCACTTCGACCCGTGGTTCCTGGGTCAGATCGAGGGCATCGTTTCCGTCGAAAACGCGGTGCGGGCGAACGGGCTGCCGGATGAGGCCCCTGGCATGATTGCGCTGAAATCGAAAGGCTTCTCCGACAGCCGGCTGGCCACGCTGGCCGGTATTTCGGAAGCCGAGGTTGCCGAACGGCGCCGCGGGCTCGGCGTCACCCCGGTTTACAAGCGGATCGATACCTGCGCCGCCGAAATTCCCTCCGCCACGCCTTATATGTATTCGGCCTATGACGGGAACGGGTTCGAACCGGCGGAATGCGAGGCGGAGCCGAGCGACCGCAAGAAGATCATCATTCTGGGGGGCGGTCCGAACCGGATCGGCCAGGGCATCGAATTCGATTATTGCTGCGTCCATGCGGTCTATGCGCTGCGCGATGCCGGGTTCGAGGCGATCATGGTCAATTGCAACCCGGAAACGGTTTCGACCGATTACGACACCTCCGACCGGCTCTATTTCGAACCGCTGACCGGCGAGGACGTGATCGAGATCGTCCGCAAGGAACAGGAAAACGGCGAGCTGCTCGGCGTCATCCTTCAGTTTGGCGGACAGACCCCTTTGAAACTCGCCGCCGCGCTGGAGAGCGCGGGCATTCCGGTGCTGGGCACCTCGCCCGACGCAATCGATCTGGCCGAAGACCGCGAACGGTTCCAGACCCTGTTGCAGGACCTCAAGCTGCGTCAGCCGGAAAACGGCATCGCCCATAGCGGTGAGCAGGCTTTCGAGGTCGCCAACCGGATCGGCTATCCGGTGGTCATCCGCCCGTCATACGTTCTCGGCGGACGGGCAATGGAAATTGTCCATAACGATGCCGGTCTCCGCCGCTATATCGATGAGGCGGTGCATGTCTCCGGCGACAACCCGGTGCTGATCGATTCCTATCTGCGCGACGCGATTGAGGTCGATGTCGATGCGCTGGCCGACAAATCGGGCGAGGTCTTTGTTGCCGGCATCATGGAACATATCGAGGAAGCGGGGATCCACTCCGGCGATTCCGCCTGTTCATTGCCGCCCTATTCCCTGTCCGAAGACGCGATAACGGAGATTCGCCGCCAGACGGAAGCACTGGCCCGGGCGCTGAACGTCATCGGGCTGATGAATGTCCAGTACGCGGTCAAGGACGGCACGATCTATATTCTGGAGGTCAATCCAAGAAGCAGCCGCACCGTCCCCTTTGTCGCCAAGGCGACCGGCCTGCCGATCGCCAAGATCGCGGCACGGATCATGTCGGACGCAACGCTGGCGGACCAGCTCAAGGAACATGAAATCAGCGCCAGATCGGATCATGTCGCGGTCAAGGAAGCGGTGTTCCCCTTCACGCGCTTCCCGGGCGTCGATGCGCTGCTGGGACCGGAAATGAAATCCACCGGCGAGGTCATGGGGCTCGACCAGGATTTCGGCCGCGCCTTCGCCAAATCGCAGATCGCGGCGGGACAGGCCCTGCCGACAAAGGGCGTTGTGTTTATTTCGGTCAAGGATTCCGACAAACCCGCGGCAACAGAACTCGCCCGCGATCTGCACGCGATGGGTTTCGAACTGGTGGCCACCCGCGGGACGGCGGCGGCGCTGTCTGACGCCGGACTGACGGTAAAACCCGTCAACAAGGTCATGGAAGGCCGACCGCATATCGTTGACACGATGCAGGACGGCGAAGTCGGCCTGGTGATCAACACATCGGGCGGCGCGGCGGAGATCGCCGACAGCCGCAGCCTGCGCCAGACAGCGCTGATGTACAAAATTCCCTATTACACGACCATCGCCGGCGCGCGGGCGACCGTCGCGGCAATTGCCGCCTTGCAGTCAGATGTACTTGATGTCGCGCCGCTGCAATCCTATTTTGAAGGGTCGTTCTGATCTAACGCTGATCGGGTGACGGCTTTCGAACTTCCGGGCGCGCGTCCAGGAGCACTTTGATATTTTGGGGAATGAGCATGGATAAGGTTCCGATGACGCTCGAGGGCTTTCAGCGGCTCGAGACGGAACTCAAGAGACTTAAGACAGAAGAACGCCCGGACGTGATCAAGGCGATCGCGACCGCGCGGGAACATGGAGATCTGTCTGAAAACGCCGAGTATCACGCGGCCAAGGAACGCCAGGCCTTTATCGAGGGCCGGCTGAACGAGATCGAGGAAAAGATCGCCAACGCGGAGGTCATCGATCCCAGCCAGTTTTCCGGCAAGACCGTGAAATTCGGCGCAACCGTCACGGTCGCCGATGAGGATACGGACGAGGAAATCACCTATCAGATCGTCGGTGAACACGAAGCCAATATCGAGACCGGCTTCCTGTCCTTCTCCGCGCCGCTGGCGCGCGCCATGATCGGCAAGAGCGTCGGCGATATGATTGAGGTCAATACGCCAAAGGGCGCCAAGGGCTACGAAATCATCAAGGTGCGCTTTAAGTAGCGCCCGCGGTCAGCGTCTGCCGCTTTCCACATCAATCGGCACGCCGGGCCGCTGAACGGCGGAACGAATCGCCAGCGACGATTTCACCACGCTGACATTGGGCGCCGGCGTCAGCCGGCTGGTGAGAAAACGCTGATAGGAATCCCAGTCCGTGGCCACGATCTTGAGCAGGAAATCGGTTTCTCCCGCCAGCATGTGGCATTCCCGCACCTCGGGCCAGGATTTGATCAGCTCCTCAAACGCCACAAGATCATTTTCCGCCTGGCTGTGCAGACCGACATGGGCGAAAACCATCACGCCGAAACCCAGTGACTCGGGATCGACATCGGCGTGATACCCGCGAATACAGCCGGTCTCCTCCAGCGCGCGCACGCGCCGCAGACAGGGTGGCGGAGAAATCCCGGCCCGCTTGGCCAGATCGACATTGGTGATGCGTCCCTGATCCTGCAAATCGCGCAGAATTTTCAAATCGATCCGATCGAGTTTTACTCTTGCCATCCGCGTCGTCCCGCGTTGCCGCCGAAAATAAGAAATTATATTATAAGAACATGAAATTTTATTTCAATCCAACCGGCTTGGGGCGGGATCGGCGGGTATGAGCACCGCGACCTGCTGGATATTGAGTGACGGCAAGGCCGGGATGGAAAACCAGTGCCTCGGGCTGGCCGAACGGCTGGGGCTCAAGCCGGAGATCAAACGCATCGTCCCGCGCTTTCCCTGGACCGTCCTGCCGCCGCAGCTCTGGGTCGCACCCCTGGCCGCGCCGGGGCCCAAGGGCGACCGGCTCGCACCGCCATGGCCGGATATCCTGATCGCCACGGGACGGCAGACCGTGGCGCCGGCCCTCGCAATCAAGCGCGGCAGCGGCGGCAAGACCCGGACCATTCAGATTCAGCACCCGCGCGTCGCGCTGTCGCGTTTCGACCTGGTCATCGCGCCCGCCCATGACGGACTTTCCGGGCCGAATGTGATTTCCACCCTGGGGGCGATGCACCGGATCACCGCGGAAAGGCTGAAGGCGGCGGCGGATGAATTCCGCGAGTCTTACGCCGATCTGCCGCGTCCCCTGATCGCGGTTTTGCTGGGCGGGTCGAACAGCCAGTACCGGATGACCGCGGCGGCCAGCCGCAAGCTGGGCGGTCTCCTGGCCGAAGCGGCGCAGGAAACGGGTGCGGGGATCGCCGTCACCCCATCGCGACGAACCGGCGAGGAAAACATCGAGGCGCTGGCCGAAGGTCTGTCCGGCGTTCCTCACCATATCTGGGACGGGACGGGTGAGAACCCGTATTTCGGCATGCTGGCGCTGGCGGACGGATTCGTCGTGACCAACGATTCTGTGAATATGGTAAGCGAGGCGGCGGCGACCGGAAAACCGGTTCATATATTCGATCTAGAGGGGCATTCAGCGAAATTCGACCTCTTTCACAAAGCCATGCGCGATGCCGGCGCGACGCGGCCTTTCGCCGGAAAATTCGAGAGCTGGTCCTACGACCCGCCCGACGATCTGGACGCGATCGCCACAGACATAAAGTCGCGGTTCGGACTCAACTGACGCAAGCCGTTTGAAATTTCCGGGCCGCCCAATTAAGACTGGATGATGTTTAATTCATTCGCCGCCGGAACCACGTGCAATGCCGGTCATTGATCTGGAAAAATTCAGGGCCACCCCGCTGGCCACCGATCCGTACGATCATCTGATCGTGCCGGGTTTTCTGCGCGCGGACGCGATCAAACAGGTCGATGACGATTACCCGAGTGTCTCGGCACCGGGTAGTTTTCCACTGTCCAGCGTCAGGCCGGGTCCGGCATTCGACGCGCTGATCGCGGAAATGTCGGGCGCAGAGGTCCGCGCGGCCTTTGCCGAGAAGTTCGGCGTCGACCTGACCGGCAGGCCGCTGACGGTGACGGTCCGGGGACGCTGTCAGGCAAAGGACGGGCGCATCCATACCGATACCGAATCGAAGATTCTCACCCTGCTGATCTATATGAACACGGAATGGTCGAATGACGGCGGACGGTTGCGGGTGCTGCGCTCCGCCGACGATCTGGAGGATTACGCGGCGGAGGTCCCGCCCGAGGCGGGCACGCTACTGGCCTTCCGGCGCAGCGAGAGTTCATGGCACGGGCATGAGCGGTTCGAGGGCGACCGCAAGGTCATCCAGCTCAACTGGGTGACCGGCGAGGATGTCGTCCGGCGCGAGATGCGGCGGCACCGGATTTCCGCCTTTCTTAAATCGCTCAACCCGTTCGAGAAAAGCGCGAGAGGAGACGCCGCCTGATGGGGCATACGATCGAGACCTTCAGCAATGTGAAAGGCGGCAACAGCTTTTATAAGGCGGTCAGCCACCCCGCCGTGGCGGGCAAAGCGGCGGCGCTTGTCGACCAGCTCAGCACAGCCGGGCCGGTAGCGCTCTACGATCCGCTGGGGCTGTATTCCGGCTTCGCTGAATTTCACGACACAAGCGCCATCGATTATTGCGCCGCCTTCGTTCAGGATATCGAGAAAATCGGAACCGATCACGCAGGCATGGCGGCGCGGCCGGTCACCGAATTGCCCGCGTCGGGTGCGAAGGCCGTCTTTATCGCCGCCTTTGACGTCGACATGCTACGAAGCCATATCGCGCATCTGATCCCGGACGGCGCGACGGTGTTCAGCCTGGACGATATGCGGCTCGACGATGACTGGCTGACCAACCGGCGCGATTATCTCAGCGCGGAAAACTTCGCCACCAACTACGCGTTTTTTCGCGAGAAAGACGGGCTGTCGACGCGCGTCGCCACCGCAAATTACTGGTCGAATTACGGCGCCAGGGGCGTCACGCTGCACCTGATGCTGTTTGATGAGACCGGGTCGGTCATGGCCGGCTGGTCGGAGGACGTCACGGCGGACGGCGCGGCAATCCTGATCGACAGCGCGCGGGTGCGCGACCAGTTCGATCTGCCGGAATTCACCGGCCAGCTTTTCATTCATGTTTCGGGCGTGCGCGGCCATGACGTCGTCAAATACGCGCTCGACATTGAAAGCGCCGACCGGGCGATCGTTACCTGCACCCATGACGCCAATGCCTGGCCGTCGGATCAGTTCGCCGGCCTGCCCGCCCCGCAGCCGGGAGAAGACGTGGTTCTCTGGGTGCAGAATTCGCACCCCTGCCCCATCCCGGCGGGCGATATCGGGCTTAATCTGATGGGCGATGACAGGATCGCGCGGCTGGAGAGGGAAATTCCGCCATTCGGGACCTATCGTCTGTCGGTCGGGGATCTGCTGCCTGATGCGGAATGGCCCCAACAGATAGAGGTGCAGGCGGGCAAGCATTTCGTTCGCCCGCGTTATGAGATCACCGGCGGTCCGACGGCGCACCGCATGGCGCATGTCAATGTCGAGCGGGTCGATCTGAAACCCGATCCCGGCATTGCCGAGGCGGCAAACCTGATCGGCAAGGGGTTTATCCTGCCCGCCCCGATCCTGCCTGCGCAAAGCTGGCGCTCCATCGCCCTGCCGACGCCGATGTCGACGACCCAGGCGACCCTGCCGCTTGCCGTGCTGATCATTGATCCCGACAGCACGGAGATCGGACGTCACGAATTCGGCTGCCTGCCGCGCAATCACGCGGAAATGCTGGACGCCACCGGTCTGATAAACGGCGCCGAATACGGCCATATGGAGCTGGTCTACGATTTCAATGCAGGGACCGATGCCGATGGCTGGCTGCACGGGCTGTTCCGCTATGAAAACCGGGAGACCGGCCACGCCGCCGAAACCAGCTTCGGCGCGCATGTGTTCAATACGGTGCTGACCTACAAGAACGAACCGCAAAGTTACAGCCGGCGCCCGCCGGGGCTGAGCACGCGGCTGTTCCTGCGCGTCGGGCCGTCCGGGATGGAGACGTTCTGTCATCTGGTCTATCCGGCCTCGACCCCGTGGCACGGCACATCCGACACCGCCCTGTGGCTGACCGGCGCGGACGGCGTCCGCATCGCCGAGGCGCATCTGGATATACCCTGCGGCGGATCGCGCCTGTGGCGTGTATCGGAGATTTTCGATCCGGCGGATATCGACCGGGCGGGGAACGGGTCCTATGTCATCATCCGGGACACGAGCTGCCGGCTGTTCGGCTATCACGGTCTCATGACCGATGCCGGGCCGTTCAGCCTGGATCATATGTTCGGCTTCTAACCTTTTGGGGAAACCATGGCGGAAAATTATCACGCACCCGTTCTGATTATCGGCTCCGGCCCCGCCGGCTATACCGCGGCGATCTATACCGCGCGCGCCAGCCTTCAACCTAAGCTGGTGACCGGCATGGAAACCGGCGGACAGATGACCATCACCACCGATGTGGAAAACTATCCCGGTTTCGCGGATGTGATTCAGGGGCCGTGGCTGATGGAACAGATGCAGGCCCAGGCCGAACATGTCGGCACCGAAATGCATAACGATGTCATCGCCACGGTCGATTTCTCCGCGCGCCCCTTCAAGGCGGTGGCGGATTCGGGCGATATCTATACCGCCGACGCGGTGATTATCGCGACCGGCGCGCAGGCGCGCTGGCTCGGGCTGGAGACCGAAGAAAAATTCAAGGGATTCGGGGTTTCCGCCTGCGCCACCTGCGACGGTTTTTTCTATCGCGGCAAGGAGGTCGCGGTTGTCGGCGGCGGCAATACGGCGGTGGAGGAAGCGCTCTACCTGACCAATCACGCCGACAAGGTCACCCTGATCCACCGGCGGGACGAACTGCGCGCCGAGAAAATTCTGCAGAAACGGCTGATGGATCACCCCAAGATCGAAACAATCTGGGATTCGGTGGTTGAGGAAGTGCTCGGCGAAGAGGATCCGCTCGGCGTCACCGGCATCAGGCTGCGCAATGTGAAGACCGACGCGGTCAGTGATCTTTCCGTCCATGGGCTGTTTATCGCCATCGGCCACAGCCCGGCGACCGCCATCTTCAAGGGCCATGTCGCGATGGATGACGAAGGCTATATCGTCACCGCGCCCGACAGCACCGCGACCGATATTCCGGGCGTTTTCGCGGCGGGCGATGTGCAGGACCGCACCTTCCGCCAGGCGGTGACCGCCGCGGGCACCGGCTGCATGGCCGCGCTGGAAGCCGAAAAATTCATCGCCGAGGCGGCGGACGGCTAAGTTTCCGTGCTCGACTGGGACAAGCTGCGCATCTTTCACACGGTCGCCGAGGCGGGCAGCTTTACCCACGCAGGCGAACGGCTGCATCTGACGCAATCCTCGGTCAGCCGCCAGATCGGCGCGTTGGAGGAATCGCTCGGCGTCGCGCTGTTTCACCGCCATGCGCGCGGCCTTACCCTGACCGAGCAGGGAGAGACGCTCTACCGCACGGCGCAGGACCTCGCCACGCGGGTGCAGGACGCCGAAAGCGAGATTACCGAATCGCTGGAACGGCCGCGCGGCCCGCTCCGCATCACCACGAGCGTTGCGTTCGGCTCCATGTGGCTGACCGAACGGCTCAAGGATTTCGTAGAGATGTATCCCGAGATCGAGGTCTCTCTCATCGTGCGGGAGGATCAGCTGAACCTCTCCATGCGCCAGGCCGATGTGGCGATCCGGCTGGAGCGGCCGGAACAGCCCGACCTGATCCAGCGCCCGCTATTCACCCTCAAACACGCCGCCTATGCCTCGCCCGATTATCTGGAACGCTGGGGCATGCCGCACCGGCTGGAAGAGCTCGACGACCACCGGCTGCTTGCCTATGACGAAACCTATTATTCCACCGTCACCAATGTGAACTGGCTGCTCGACGCCGGCACGGGCGACGGGCGGGAACGCCACCCTGTGCTGCGGGTCAATAATATTTACGGGATTTTCCGCGCCTGCGCGGCGGGGATGGGCATCGCCTCGCTGCCCGACTATATGGCCGGAATGACCAGCGGGCTGGTCCCGGTACTGCCGGAATATGAGGGGCCGCAATACCAGGCCTATTTCGTCTATCCGGAGGAGATGCGCAATTCGCGGCGCATCACCGTGCTGCGCGATTTTCTTTTGCGGCGCATAGAACAGGATAAAAGATAAGAGTTCTAAGTATTTTTGGGACCCTTAACATGTTGTCATAATTGTGAAATATCGTAGGCATGCATATTTTGCATGGCAGAATACCGATATTTGATCTGGTTCCGAAGCCGGCAAAGCTCTACTTATCATCTATCGTTTGAGAGTGCGGAGGGTCATCGACCCGATGCGCAACGGTTTTCCCGGCCTTTCCCTTCCTGGCCGGGGTCACAGTTTCGGGCGCCCTGCCCGAAAAAGGGTCTTCGGATCCTACGTCTTCTAGACGTGAAGCCTCCCTGTTAAACTCCCGGGTACTTCGGTACCCGGGTTTTTTTTCATTTTTTTCAGATAGTTGGGAGATGTCAGAGACTCGATGGCGCGCCCCTCCCCCAACCCCTCCCCGGCGAGGAGGGGGAAAATGAGGAGGAGTCCGCCCCAGCGAGAAAGCGCCGCTTGCCCCAAGGGTCCGGGGCCGGAGACCGGAAAAAAAGAAAGGCTGGACCCCGGCTCGGGGGCCGGGGTGACAATCAGTGTTAACGTGCCTTTCTCTTCGACGCAGAGTTCAAAAAGATTTGTCACCCCGGACTTGATCCGGGGTCCATCGTGCCGCCGCACATCTGACCGCTACACCCGGCCTGCCCCTCC
>CAZBKQ010000053.1:15821-17554 GCA_964492555.1 uncultured Rhodospirillaceae bacterium
TCAAACCTGTGCGTCCGGTTTACGACAGGTGCTTCTTGAAGAACTCCATCGTGCGTTTCCAGGAAAGCTTCGCGGCTTCCTCCTGATAGCGGGGGGTGGAGTTGTTGTGGAAGGCGTGCCGCGTGCCGGGATAGCTGTACATCACGTAATCCACGTTATTGGCCTTGTGCGCGGCTTCATAGGCCGGCATGCCCTTGTTGATGCGCGGATCGTTTTCCGCGTTGTGGATCATCATTTTGGCCTTGATCTTTTCCACCCCGGCCTGCGGCGCGCGGCCGTAATAGGGCGCGGCGGCGGTCAGGTCGCCACCCATTTCGACGGCCAGATAGTTGGTCGCCCCACCACCCCAGCAGAAGCCGGTGGCGCCGAGCTTGCCATTCGACAGCGCGTGCGCCTTGAGGAATTTCGCGCTGTTCAGCATGTCGATTCGCAGTTTCTCCCGGTCGAGCTTTTTCTGCATGACCTTGCCGTCATCGTCATTGCCCGGATAGCCGCCGATGGGATACAGCCCGTCCGGCGCCAGCGCGACGAAACCTTCCACCGCGGCGCGGCGGGCGACGTCTTCGATATGCGGGTTGAGACCCCGGTTTTCATGCATCACGAGCACGGCGGGAAACGGCCCATTGCCGGCGGGATGCACCAGATAGCCGCGCATTTCGCCCGACGACCCGCCCGGCGAGGGGTATTTCACATAGCGCGCCTTGATGCGCTTATCGGTAAAGGAAATCATCTGCGCCCTGGCGTAATTCGGCAGCAGCGCCTGCGCCATGGTGAGGCCGGAACCGCCGATTACGGACAGTGCCGCGGCGCGTTCCAGGAACGTCCGCCGGTCCATCTGGCTGTGGCAATACTGGTCGAACAAATCATAAATTTTCGGATCGATCTTCATTAGCTAGCTCCCTGAAGATGGTTGTAACCACAAAAATACTATGACGGCTGGGACACGGATCATCTGTCGCTTTTCCGTCGCGGAAAAGCGGGAAATCGCCGGTAACAAAAACGTGATCGCGTGGCCTGCGCGGCGATCAGCGGAAAAGCTGCTCGCCCTTTATGTCCTTGTAGAGATGCGCGACCTGCTCCGCATAGCCGTTATAGAGCAGCGTCTTCACCCTTTTTGACTTGCCGAGCGGCTTTTCCGTCGCCTGGGTCCAGCGCGGATGATCGACCTCCGGATTCACATTGGCCCAGAACCCGTATTCGCGGGGCTGGACCTTTTCCCAGAAGGTCTTTGGCCGTTTGTCGGTAAAGGTGAAGCGCACGATCGATTTGATCGATTTGAAGCCGTATTTCCACGGCACGACGAGGCGCAGCGGCGCGCCCATCTGTTTGGGCATCGGCTTGCCGAATGCGCCGGTGCCGATAAAGGCAAGCTCATTCGTCGCCTCCTCCAGCGTCAGCGCCTCGACATAGGGCCAGGGATACCAGAATTGCCGCTGGCCACGCGCCATTTCGGGGTCCTTGAAGGTTTCCATGACGACAAATTTCACGCCCGCCTTTGGCCGGGCGAGCCTGACCAGATCGGCCATCGGGAAGCCGGTCCAGGGAAGCGCCATCGACCAGGCCTCGACGCAGCGGAAGCGGTAAAGTCTTTCCTCGAACCGGACCTTCTTGAACAGATCATCGACGCCGAGTTCCATTTCCTTTTCGACCATCCCGTCAAGAATGACGTTCCAGGGCCGGACCTTGAGCGCCTGCGCGGCGCTGGCGATTTCCTTGTGCGAGCCGAATTCGTA
>CAZBKQ010000054.1:0-2560 GCA_964492555.1 uncultured Rhodospirillaceae bacterium
AGGAGCAATCGATGGAATATCTTCACACCATGGTCCGGGTGACCGATCTGGAAAAATCGCTGGATTTCTATTGCAACCAGCTAGGGCTGGTGGAGGTGCGCCGGGTTGATCATGAAAAGGGCCGCTTTACGCTGGTCTTTCTTGCGGCGCCGGGCGATGAAGATACCGCGCGCGAGGATCGCCGCCCGACGGTGGAGCTTACCTATAACTGGGATCCGGATGAGTATCAGGGCGGACGCAATTTCGGGCATCTCGCCTATCGCGTCGACGATATCTATGCGCTCTGCCAGAAGATGATGGATGCCGGCACGGTGATTAACCGCCCACCGCGCGACGGGCACATGGCCTTTGTCCGTTCGCCCGACGGCATTTCCATCGAGTTGCTGCAAAAGGGCGAGCCCCTGCCGCCGCAAGAACCCTGGGCATCGATGGAAAATACCGGCGCGTGGTAAGGCGCTAATTCTATTTCCTTGACTTATGGCAGTGGAAGGCGCATGTCTGCTGCGTTCATTGTCTCGCGATAGCGCGAACCGCCGGTCATTCCGGCGCCACGTCCCGGGAACAATCCATAACAATAATCGTCCGCCGGCCGCGCCCGGCAGGATGAAGAGCCGCAAACCCGGAGAACTTCCCGATACGGGCCGGGGCGGCCGCATTAAGGAAATATCTTGAATAACAGTCAGTTTGCACAGCTCGGCCTGTCCGAGACCCTGTGCCTTGCGTTGAACAAGCGTAACCACACCACCCCCACCCCCATTCAACAGGAAGCGATCCCGCACCTGCTGTCGGGCCGCGATCTTCTCGGTCTGGCACAGACCGGCACCGGTAAGACCGGCGCGTTTTCGCTGCCTATCCTGCACCTTCTCGCCGAAGCCGAGGGCAAGGCGAAACCCAACAAGCCACGCGCCCTTATTCTTGCACCCACGCGGGAGCTGGCCATCCAGATCGGGGCGGAGATCGAGGCCTATAAGGCCGGTCTGTCGATCCGTCACACCGTCATCTTCGGCGGGGTCAGTCAGAATCGCCAGGTCGAGGCGCTGCGGCGCGGTATCGACATCCTGGTCGCCACGCCCGGAAGGCTGCTCGATTTGCGCGCGCAGGGCCATGTACGCTTTTCGGCGGTCCGGTTTTTCGTACTGGATGAGGCCGACCGGATGCTCGATATGGGTTTTATCCGGGATATTCGAAAAATCGTCCCGGCTTTACCCGAGGAGCGCCAGTCGCTGCTGTTTTCCGCCACCATGCCGAAGGAAATCGCCGGGCTGGCGGCGGACTTGCTGACCGATCCCGTACGGGCTGAAGTTGCGCCGCAAGCGACGCCGATCGAGCGGATCGAGCAATATGTGCATCACGTGCCGACCGCCGGAAAACGCGCGGTGCTGGAAAAAATCCTGTCCGATCCCGATTGCAGCAAGGTCATCGTCTTTGCCAAGATGAAGCACCGGACGAACCGCATTGCCGAACAGCTTTGCAAGGCGGGGATCGAGGCCGATGCGATCAACGGCAACAAGTCGCAGAATGCCCGGCAACGCGCGCTGAAACGGTTCAAAAGCGGCGAGGTCCGCGTGCTGGTCGCGACCGACATCGCCGCGCGCGGCATTGATATCGACAGCGTTACCCATGTAATCAATTATGAATTGCCCAATGAACCCGAATCCTATGTTCACCGCATCGGTCGGACGGCGCGGGCCGGCGCGGCGGGCACGGCGATTTCGCTGTGCGATCAGAGCGAGCGGGGTTTCCTGCGTGATATCGAACGGCTGATCGGCGCAAAAATTCCGGTGGTCGGCGAAGAACCCGCCGAGGCCGCGCAACCGGAGAAGACGAACAAGCCACGCCCGGCAAAGGGCAAGGGGCGCCGCCGTAACCGCCGCCGTGGCAAGAACCGGCAGCCGGAATCCGCGCGCCGGGCCGCCTGAGGGACGAAATCATACGATTCCCGGCTTGCGCGATCCGGCGGAATGCCTACATTTGGGGTATCGATAGCGGGCCGTATATTTCGGGAGATTTCAGGCGATGAGCACCTTTGACGAGCGTGAAAAAGGCTTTGAAAACAAGTATAAGCGCGACCAGGAATTCGATTTCAAGGTAACGGCGCGGCGCAACAGGCTGCTCGGCGAATGGGCCGCCGGTGAAATGGGTATCACCGGCGACGCGGTCGCAGATTACGCCAAGGAGGTGGTCGCCTGCGATTTCGAGGAATCCGGCGATGATGATGTCGTCCGCAAGGTGCTCGGCGATCTTGAGGCCAAGGGCGTTTCCATCGATGAACACGGGCTGCGCCGCCAGATGGGCAAGCTTATGTCCACCGCGCGCGACCAGCTTCAGGCAGAAACGGACTGACCGCCCGGGCCTTTTACCGGGGCTGCTATTCGTTCGCGATCACCCGGCGCATGAAGCCGGTAAAGACCTCGACGATTTCGTCCTCGAATTCGGCCCACTCCGCCCATTCGATAATCGGCACATCCTGATCCTCGACCGGCAGCTGGTGTAACTCGCTGCCCATGATCCGCTCATGCACGATCCGGCCGTTGATCGAGGCGTGGGTGTTGTCGTTGCC
>CAZBKQ010000054.1:2660-13458 GCA_964492555.1 uncultured Rhodospirillaceae bacterium
TGATCCGCTCATGCACGATCCGGCCGTTGATCGAGGCGTGGGTGTTGTCGTTGCCTGGAATGATGATGGTCGGCGCCGTGATGGTGGCGAGCTCTTCATCCGTCACCCCCATGACCGGCAATCCACCGCCCGCGACAAACAGGGCGCGCAGCCCTTCCATCACATCGATGAAATGTTGAGGGTCCATCGCCATCAGCGTGGTTTCATGTTCCGGGTTGAGCGCGATGCGCCCCTTATAGGCATCGGTCGCGCAGACCGCCGCCATGCCGCCATCCTGCGCGGCGCGGATAAACTGGTCGTAATAGAGGTCCGGCAGACGTTTGGCCGCGAAATCCCCGCCCGTCGGGCGAATCAGCATCAGCCCTCGCGTTGCCTGCGGATGTTTGATGGCAAACAGCATCGATGTGCGTGCGCCCGAACTCGATCCGCTGATAAAGGCGGGCCGGGCGTCAAGCTGGCCGAGGAGCTCATGCAGATCGTCGGCCCAGGTATGTTCCTCCGTCTCATGCGATTCCAGCAGCAGGTCGCTCGCCCCGGTATTGCGCCGGTCATGCAGCAATACCCGGAAACCCTGCGCCGCGAATTTTTTCGCGATCGGGATAAACTCGTCGCATGGCCGGCGCCCGCCGGTGGCCAATGTCATCCACGGTCCGTCATCGCCGATCACCTCATAGCGGATTTTCAGACCGCGCACCGTCGCAAAAGGCATGGTTGCCTCCCCTGAGATATTTTATTTGGCGGAAGTCTAGCCGCGCGCGGCCCGGGCGACCAGCGGTTGCGCGAATTTAGGCCGGCCGGGCCGATCCGCGCCGCCGCCTCGCATAGACCAGCCCGCCAAGCCCGATCCCGAGCAGGGCGAGTGAGCCCGGTTCGGAGACCACGCTGGCGCGCAGGGCCTGTCGTCCGCCGTCGATATCGACAATTTCAGTCTTCCAGCTTCCACCGCTCAGCAGCGCATCGGAGAAATCGAACGTCACGAGGTTCAGATCGCCGACGCTGATCGTATCGGCGACCAGCAAATCAAACGCATCGCCGATGCTGGCGCTGAATCCGCCAAACCAGTCGATATCGAAAATCGTGCCAGAGGCGAGCGTGGCGATTCCTTCCACCGTGCCGGTCGTCCCCGGATCATCGGAAACATCGATCTGGTCATAATCGACACCCGCATCCGTGCCGCCGAGTTCGGCGAGCGTCGTCGAGCCGACGCCGAGATCAAGATTGCCGACAATTTCCAACAGGCCCGGCGATGCTCCGGCGCTCAATGTGCCGCCGCCATAGGCGTTTACGTTCGTTGTGACGGTCCCGCTGATTGAAACGGTGCTTGAGCCGCCGACATAGAGCGTTTCGATGTTGGTGATACTGGCACCGGAAACCGCGCTGGTTCCGGCATAAAAGGTCATCCGGTCATCGCCGTCACCGCCATCAAACAGTGTGACGCCCGATACATCGCCGCCATTCACCGATATCGAATCATTGCCGCCACCCAGCTCGACCGAGCCAGTAATGCTGCGCCAGTATTGATCGCGACTCTTGCTACCGAAGCGTTGTTGTATATTGCGCGGCCGGTTCCCGCATATCCGTTTACAGACGCCCCGTCATCGAGGCGGATGGTGAATTCCGCATCATATCCTCCGCCATAGGTGCCATAAGTTTCTATTGCCGCGCCGCGGTTTGACCCGACTGAACCGGAAACGGTAATGCTATGTCTGTCGTCATTATAGGCGCGGGCATTAATCCCGTTTCGCAATCCGTAAACATCGCCGCTGGCATCGACCGTCAGACGGCGGCCGATGGCAGAGATATTTGCCGAAATACCGGTTCCGCGATCCGATGTCACGGCCCCTGTCGCGGTAATCGAGAGATTTCCCGCCCCGTAATTGCTGGCGCGGATGCCTGACCGAGAACCGCTTACGTCGCCATAGGCGTTCACTGTGACGTGCGTGCCATTGGAACCGCCATAGGCATATATCCCCCCGGCGGCTTTCCCTCCGGAAGAGTCAATCGTGCCCGTCGTCGTTACGGAGGTTGAACCGGTTCCGGAATTGTAGGCGCTGACGCCTTGTCGTGCCGCCGAAACCGAAGTGGCATTGACGGTAAGGTTCGTTCCCGCAGATCCGTTCCGGGCATAAATCCCGGTCGACCGGGCAGCTGAAACATGCCCTGTCGCCGTGACCGACGTGCTTCCCGTCCCGTCATTGGCTGCGTAGATACCGATATTATTGGCCGTCACGTTCGCGGTTGAGATCGACAGCTCAGTTGTACCCGCCTGATTGTGAGCGCGAATGCCAGAACCGTAAGTGCCGTTCACCGCACCCGTTGTGGTGATCGAGAGCGCCCCCGAGACGGTGTTATAGGCGTCGATCCCGCTATTATATCCGGTGATGCTTGACGCATTATTGTCGGTGAAGCTGGTGCCGCCGACACCACGCAAATAGAAGGCGTCATAGCCTGTTGTCGTCGTGTCGAGTCCGAATCCTGCATTCGTTCGGATATCGATGGGGCCGCCGGCATTGCGTGTGACGGTCACATCATTGATCCCGTCTGCCGCGCCCGAGCAATAGCTGGGCCCGCCAACCGTACAAAGACCCGCATTGGCCGGCCGCAGCCCGTATCCCATTGTCATGGTGGCAAGCGCCGTTGTCAGCGCGAGGCGGACTCTGAAGCTGTTTCTGATTTCTGGCAGCATAGCCGGACCTTTCCCCCAAAAGGTTCGTGACCCCGCCAAACGCGGATCACTCAGGTGCCAACCACGCCAAGAACCTAGCAAACCTAACGGGTTGCGTAAAGGAAACCCGGGATCTACCCCCAATCGCCCATCGCGGCGAGCTCGTTCGCGGCGATCTTGCCGGTGATCAGGCATTCCGACAGGTTCGCGCCCGAAACATAGAGGAATCCGAAGGCGCTGCCGCATTCGCCGGCGGAATAGAGCCTCGGGATCGCCTCGCCATAGACATTGATGACCTGCTGTCTGGCGTTATGGACCGGTCCGCCTTGCGTGTTGGAGACCACCGGCCAGACCTGCCCGACATAATAGGGCGCTTTGTCGATCCGCATCATCGTGCCGCCGGGCCGTCCGAAATCACTATCCGCGCCGGCGTCACACAATCCGTTCCAGCGATCGAGGCTTTCCTGAACGGTTGCCGCATCGACGCCAAGATGCGTGGCGAGGTCTTCCAGCGTGTCGCATTTGGTGATGATGCCCATCTCGACCTCGGCCATATTGTCTTCCGACCAGGAAAAGCCGAGACCGGGCTGGTTATAGGTCGGCGCGCCGATCTGATACATCTCGCGCCCGGTTTCGTCATAGACGAACCACGACGGGATGCGCGGGAAACTCTGGGTGACGGAATCGTAAAACTCCATCGGCCGGTGGGAGGTATCCTGCGTATAGGGCGTGCATTCATTCATATAGCGCTTGCCGAACTGATCGAGCAGCACCCAGCACATTTTCACATTCATCGAGTCTTCATCGCCCGGGAACCAGTCGGGCAGGCGCTTCACGCGGATCGCCACGGGATAGTTCGGGTCCGGATGCTTGAAACCATAGCAGCCATGGTAATGCCACATATGCCAGAGATCAGCGCCGAGATCCTGCGCCATGCGGATGCCGTCGCCGGTATTGTTGGTGGAGGTCGCGGTCAGCACCGGGGCCTTTTCCCAGAACTGGTTTTTCATTTCCTCATTGGCCTCGAACCCGCCGGTCGCGAGGATCACGCCGCGCCGCGCCTTGATGGCGACCTCCTTGCCGTCCGCGCCGGTGAAACGCACACCCTGAACCTCGCGGTTTTCCCCGGCGATTAGCCGCGCCGCGGGGAAGTTGAAGCGCACCTCGATATTGTCTTTGGCGTCGACATTGTCCTCCAGCACCTTGAAGACCCGCCAGCCATTGGCCGAAGGACGCGCCATAATGTGGGGGTAGACCTCTTCCTGCACATTCTTGCCGGGGACTTCGGTGACATTGGTGTTGTTGAACGCGTCATGGCCGGGGAACGGATAGTTTGCCGGCTTGCTGATGGTTTCCACCGCCGCCCCGTTGATCTTGGCCAGTTCGCGCACGTCATCGCCGATTTTCGCCATACCGTCGGCCAGAACGCGCAGCACATCGTCCGGCGTGCGTCCGCCATTGGTGTGCTGCAGATATTCGAACACCCGGTCGGCATCGTCCGCGCCGCGCAAAGACCCGCCGGAACAGATCGAAATCCCACCCGGCGTCGGCGCCTTCTCGGCCAGCAAAACCGAACAGCCTGCATCGGCGGCGGTAATCGCCGCCATACCGCCCGCGAAACCGTACCCGATGACGATGATGTCAAATTCTTCGGCGAAATCCGTCATGTGTCCCTCCCTGAAACATACGGTGGCGTATGGTGGACCTGACGGCGCTCGCGATCAAGGGGTGGGGACGCTGTTTTATTCCCGTCACCGACCCTTGCGGCATTCCCGATGTGCGTGCATGCTTTTGTCCAGTCGCACAATTCGAGAACAAAAAGCGGCGAATATTGACCGTGATCTATATGGGAGGTTTTGCAATGAAAGTACGTATGGGTTCCATCCTGGCGGGCACCGCGGCGCTGGCCATGACGGCGGCGATGCCGGTACAAGCCGACGAAATCGCCGACTTCTATAAAGGCAAGCAGATGACGCTGGTCATCGGGTTCAGCGCCGGCGGCATGTACGGGCTGAACGGGCGGCTGATGTCACAGTACATCGGCAAATATATTCCCGGCAATCCAAGCGTCGTGGTGCAGCATCGTACCGGCGCGGGCGGGGCAAAGGCTGCGAATTATATCTTCAACGCCGCGCCGAAAGACGGCAGCGTCATCGCCGAGCTGTCGAAGGACGTCGCCGTGGCGAAGGTCCTGCAGCCGAAAAAGCTTAAATACGATCCGGGCAAGTTTAACTATCTGGGCCGGATGAACACCTATGCCGCAACCCTGATGGTCTGGCATGGCGCCGGCGTGAAGACCGTCGATGACGCGCGCAAAAAAGAAATCATCATGGCCAATTCCGGCAAGGCATCGCATTCCTATATCGAAGCGGCCGTTTTGAGCCATTACGCCGGATTAAAAATAAAGCCGGTTGTCGGCTATCGCGGCGCGGCCGGGATGTTCAAGGCGATGGAATCGGGTGAGGTCCATGCCCGCATCGGCGCCTATGTCAGCCTGAAGGCGAACCGGCCGCACTGGCTGGAAAAGAACCTCGTCTATAACGTCATCCAGACCGGTCTTACAAAGAACTCGGACCTGCCGAACGTGCCACTGATGATCGATCTGATGCCGAACGAGGAATCCCGCAAGATGGCGGAAGTGCTGTCGCTCGGCGGACCTGTCGGCTGGGGGCTGCAGACGCCTCCGGGTGTGCCCCAGGCGCGTGTCGCGGCGATGCGCAAGGCGTTTGACATGATGGTCAAGGATCCCGGTTTCCTCGCAGATGCCAAGAAGCGCAAGGCACCGGTCAACCCGGCCACGGGCGCCGAGGTCGAGGGCTTTATCAAGAAGACCCTTGCTGTTGATCCCAAGCTGATCGCGAAAATGCAAAAGATCGCCGGCTTCAAGAGCTAAAAGCGGGCTAAATCTTGCGATTAAGGGCGGGGATTTCCCCGCCCTTTTTTGTGGCTGACGGATATTCCCACCCCCACCCTGACCCTCCCCCTGATAGGGGGAGGGGAATTGTTGGGGATTTCGCATAGCCCTGTGTGCGCTCACTGACTGTCCCCATCCCCGCTGGCGGGGAGCGGCCAGGGGAGGCGCGCTCTCCTCACTTGTCATCCCGGACAAGCGTCAGCGCGATCCGGGAACCAGTTTTTTTGGTTTTGCGGATTTTCCGCACCCCGGCTCGGGGGTAGGGGTGACAATTGTGCTGGTGGCGAGGCTATACGTGCGAATGCGCGTTAATTCCGCTCGTCACCTCGGACGTGATGCGGGGGCCAATTCTCCGTAGCACCTGGAAGGGGAGCTAACCGAAAACCCGTTTGAAAATCGTATCCACCTGCGCGGTGTGATAGGAGAGATCGAACAGCGCGGCGAGCGCGTCCCCGTCGATACAGGCGGTTACTTCCGCGTCTGCCTGCAACTCGGTCAGGAAATCCGCGCCCTGTTCCCATACCTTCATGGCGTTGCGCTGCACGGCGGAATAGGCGCCTTCGCGGCTCATCCCGGCCTGGGTGAGCCCCAGCAGCACGCGCTGCGAAAAGACCAGCCCGCCCAGCGCATCGAGATTGCGCTGCATCATGTCCGGGTAGACCAGCAGTTTTTCGATCACGCCGGTCATGCGGGCGAGCGCGAAATCCAGCGTCACGGTGGCGTCCGGCCCGATCATGCGCTCGACGGAGGAATGTGAAATATCGCGTTCATGCCAGAGCGCGACATTCTCCATCGCCGGGACCACGGCGGAACGGACGATGCGCGCCAGCCCGGTGATGTTTTCGGTCAGGACCGGGTTGCGCTTGTGCGGCATGGCGCTGGAGCCCTTCTGGCCGGGGGAGAAATATTCCTCCGCCTCGCGCAGCTCGGTCCGCTGCATATGGCGGATTTCCACCGCCAGCCTTTCCAGCCCGCTGGCGACAACCCCAAGCGCGGCAAAAAACGCCGCGTGCCGGTCGCGCGGGATCACCTGGGTCGAAACCGGCTCTGATTCCAGCCCCAGCTTTTTGGCGACATGCTCTTCGACCCGGGGGTCAATGTTGGCAAAGGTCCCGACCGCGCCGGAAATCGCGCAGGTGGCGATTTCCTTCCGCGCCGCGACCATGCGTTCCCGGTTGCGGACGAATTCCGCGTAATGCCCGGTGAGCTTCACCCCGAAGGTTGTGGGTTCGGCGTGAATGCCATGGCTGCGCCCGATACAGACCGTGTCCTTGTGTTCCAGCGCGCGTTTTTTGAGCGCTTCCAGCAGCGCGTCGATATCGGCGATCAATAAGTCCGCCGCCTGGGTCAGCTGAACCGCGAGGCAGGTATCCAGCACATCTGATGAGGTCATCCCCTGATGGACAAAACGCGCTTCGTCTCCGACATGTTCGGCGAGGTTGGTCAGAAAGGCGATGACATCGTGCTTGGTCTCGCGCTCGATCTCATCAATCCGGTCGATTTCCCACTTGCCGCGCTCCCATACCGCCTTGGCGGCATCTTTCGGGATGACGCCCAACTCAGCCTGCGCGTCGCAGGCATGGGCCTCGATTTCGAACCAGATGCGGAACTTGTTCTCTGGTTCCCAGATGGCGGCCATGTCGGGCCGGGAATATCGCGGAATCATGATTTTTTACCTTTGGTTTTCACGGTGCCATTCCCTACCAAATCCAACGAGTCTGGCAAACGGTTTTACTCCGCCGGTTGGGCGAGGACCGGATCGGGGTCGCGGGTTTCAAGCTGGCGCCGCCACATGGCGGCGTAAGCCGCGTCGCGCGCCAGCAATTCCAGATGGCTGCCGCGTTCGATAATCCGCCCGTCCTCGAAGAACAGGATTTCGTCGGCATGGGTGATGGTCGATAGCCTGTGCGCGATGATCAGCGTCGTGGTGCCTTGCGAAATCGCCCGCAAATTCTGCTGGATGGCGTTTTCGGTGTGACTGTCCAGCGACGACGTCGCCTCATCGAACATAAAGATGCGCGGCCGTTTCAGCGCCGCCCGGGCGATGGCCACGCGCTGCTTTTCACCGCCCGAAAGCTTCAACCCGCGTTCACCCACCAGCGACTCATACCCGTCGGGCAGGGCGGCGATGAAATCGTGGATCTGGGCGAGCCTGGCGGCCTCGATAATTTCCTCATCCGTACAGCTCGGCCGTCCGAACCCGATATTGTATTTCAGGCTTTCATTGAACAGCACGCTGTCCTGCGGCACCACCGCGATGGCGGCGCGCAGCGATTGTTGCGTGGTCTTGGTGATGTCCGCGCCATCGACCCGGACCTCGCCCGATGTCGCCTCATAAAAGCGGAACAGCAGACGCGCGATGGTCGATTTTCCCGCGCCGGACGGCCCGACCAGCGCGACCGTCTTGCCCGCGGGGACGGTGAAGGACACATCATGCAGGACCGGGCGGCGGGAATCATAGGCAAACCCGACATGATCGAACACGATCTCACCCCCGCCATCGGGCAGGACCGCCGCGCCCGGCGCGTCCACGATTTCCGGCGCGATGGCCAGCAGCGACATCATCTGTTCCAGATCGACCAGCGCCTTCTTGATGGTGCGATAGAGATGCCCGAGCCGGTCGAGCGGGCGGATAAGCTGCAGCAGATACTGGTTCACCGCGACCAGAGCGCCCAGCGTCATCGCCCCTTCTAGAACGCGGTTGCCGGCAGTTACCACCATCAGGGTGATACCGACGCCCAGCACCGAGACATTGATCAGCCCGGTCAGGCTGCGCCAGGTCAGTGCCTTGATCGTCATTTGCTGGACTTCGGTCAGCGCATCGTCATAGCGGCGTGAGACAAACCGTTCATTGCCCGAATATTTGATGGTCTCGAAATTGAGCAGGCTGTCGACCGCCTTGCCGTGCGCTTCGGTGCCGACCGCGACGGCGCGGCGCTGATGGCGGCGCAACCATTCCGACCCGATGATCAGTGTTGTGAGATAGAGCGCGAGCGTGCCCAGCATGATGACCGCGAAGATGCCGTCGAAGACGATGAACAGCAGGTTGGTGACCAGAACGATTTCGATGATGAAAGGCAGGATCAGGAAGACAATATCGAACAGAAGATCCTCTATCGCTCGGCTGCCATTATCGATGATGCGGCTGAGCGAACCGGTTCGTTTGCCGAGGTGAAAGCGTAAGGACAGATTATGCAGATGGTCGAAGACGACCATATTCACCTTGCGCCGGACCGGCTGTTCGATCCGTCCGTAAAGCGTCCAGCGGATTTCACTGAAACAGCGGCTTAGCCAGTGCGCGGCGCCATAGGCGATCAGCAGGCCCAGCACGCCGATGCCGATGGCGTTTCCGGTGCTTTGCCCGGCCTTGTCGTTCAGCGTGTCGATGACTTCCGCAAAAATCATCGGAAAGGCCGAATTCAGCCCGGCCATGGCCAGTACCACCCCGAAAGAGGTGAGCAGCTTCGCCTTCATCACCGGGTCATCTTCCGGCCACAGGAAGGGCAGGATCAGCCGCAGCGTATGGCGTTCCTTCGGCGGAGGAGAGGAGCGGGGGACCGTCACGTTTGCGCCGATCAGTTGGTCGCGTAATAACCGTTCATGATCGCATCATGCCAGATACCGGCGACCGGGGCGATAAGTCCCATCGGCAATCCGTCCTCGGCTTTTTCGTAGAAATGCGTACCGGTGGCGAATCGCGTCACCCCGACCTTTGGCGCGGGCGTCATGGCCTGGTACATCGGCACCACCACATCGCGGTAAATCTGTTCGGTGTGATCGCGGCTATGCTTGCAGATCGACAGCAGCACCGGCGGTACCGGCTTTACATCCGGACCCGGGAGTTCTCGCGTATAGCCGATATATTGCGCGATCAATGCCTCGGTCTCGTCTTTGTTCATATCAAGCCGTTTCGCGGCGGCTTTGGCGGCGTCTTCCAGCACGTTTTTCTGGGCATAATGGATCGGGTATTCGGCCTTGAATTGCGGTTCGTGCTTCTCCGCGTCCCAATCGTCAAAGACCTCCTCCATCAGCCAGGCAAGGCGCATCAGGGCGTCGGGCCCTTCCTTGCTGAGCGCTTCAGCCCCTCGATAGCGCGCGATATCGCGCCAGGTGCGGATGATCAGATCGTTGAACGGGTTGGGCCAGTCGATTTTCGCCATTTCGCGGTAAATATAGCCGTAGGGCGAGTTTTCGATACCGACGACGCCGGCCACGTTTTCCACCCGCTGAGTCAGCATGTGCACGAACGGCCCGCCGGTCGAATGGCCATGGACATAGATCGAATAATCGGGCGCGGGCAGATGGGTGGCGCAGGCCTCGCGCATCGCCGCTTCGAACGCCGCCGGCCAGGCCGCCATCCGGTCATAGAACGGCGTGCCGGGTTTGGCGCGCGCTACCGGACGGATGCCGTACCGCAGCCGAAGCGAGTCGTCATATATCACGTCATATTCGTCGCGCCCGACAGTTTCGCCGCTCAGCCAGATCGGG
Source organism: uncultured Rhodospirillaceae bacterium (assembly GCA_964492555.1). GTDB lineage: Bacteria > Pseudomonadota > Alphaproteobacteria > MPNO01 > UBA2964. The sequence goes on from CAZBKQ010000054.1 coordinate 12,728, forward strand.
GTGCGGACCGATCCGTCCTCATGCAGCGTATCGCCCGGCCAGTTGCGCGACGCGTCGGGCAGATAAAATCGGCCCGGATAGGTCATGCAGACGACGCGGAAACCGAATTTAACGGCAAGCAGCCGGTTCAGCCGCTCCATCGATTTATAATCACCCGATCCGCCATGCAGAATAAACATCCCGGCCTTGCGACCGTCCGCGCCGGTAGGGATATCCGCCGGGTTTTCCGGTTCGTAGATCATCAGCCCGATATCCCAGTCGAGCCCGAGCGCGTTCACCCGGAAGATATGTTCTGTTTGCCTGGTCTTGATATCGGTTCGCGCAAGAACGGCGTCGGAGGCCGCGATCAGCTCTTCGCGGCTCATCTGTTCTGGCGGCGACCAGCGTGTATCGGACATGAGATTCTCCCTGTTTGGCGGCTATTCTGTCTGATCATGACGGGACGCGCCATAGGGGGGCGATTCCCCAGCCCGAACGATTCCCGTAAGATGTGGCGCATTCCAACAGGGGCTTTTGGACGTCGATGCCGGATTTCAGCGATCTCTGCCTGACCGAGGCGCATTTCCCCGAATTGCCGGGGTTTTATGCGGGCAAGGTTCGGGATTCCTACGATCTTCCCGACGGGCGGCGGGTGATGATCGCGACTGACCGGCAATCGGCCTTCGACCAGGTGCTAGCCGCCGTGCCCTATAAGGGGCAGGTGCTGAACCAGACGGCGCGCTTCTGGTTCG
>CAZBKQ010000054.1:13558-16258 GCA_964492555.1 uncultured Rhodospirillaceae bacterium
GCCGCCGTGCCCTATAAGGGGCAGGTGCTGAACCAGACGGCGCGCTTCTGGTTCGAACAGACCGCGGATATCTGTCCCAATCATGTGGTGGCCTATCCCGATCCCAATGTGGTGATTGCGAAAAGGCTCGACATGCTGCCGGTTGAAATGGTGGTGCGGGACTACATCACCGGCTCCACCGAAACCAGCATCTGGCCGATGTACAAGGCGGGAAAACGCGTGCTTTACGGCATCGAATTCCCGGACGGGCTGGTGAAAAACCAGAAACTTCCCGAAACGATCCTGACACCGACGACCAAGGCGGCGCAGGGCGACCACGACGCGCCGATCACGCCGGAGGAAATCGTGTCCACCGGCCTGTTGCCGCAAGAGCAATGGGACGCGCTTGCGAAAATCAGCCTCGCCTTGTTTGCCCGGGGGCGTGAAATCGCGGCGCGTAACGGGTTGATTCTGGTCGATACGAAATATGAATTCGGGGTCGATGAAAACGGCGATATCACGGTCGCCGATGAAATTCACACGCCCGACTCCAGCCGCTACTGGCATACCGCCTCCTATGACGAACGGATGGCGGCGGGACAGGAACCCGAAAGTCTCGATAAGGAGTTCCTGCGGCTCTGGATCGCCGAACGGTGCGATCCCTACAAGGACCCGATCCCCGATATTCCCGAAGATACGCTGATGGAATTCAGCGCCCGCTATATTGAGCTGTATGAGACGGTAACCGGACGGGCTTTCGAAAAACCGGCCGCGGATATGCCGGTAATCGACCGGGTGCGGCAGAACCTTGCCGCCGCGCTTCCAGATTTCTTTCCGGGATAACCATACGTATCAGCCCGTATTCTGAAACCAGGCGATTCTTGATGGAATAGCTCTATTCGGGTGTGTCTTATCCCGCCGGGGCAAAATCAAAAAGGAGAATTCCCAATGGATATCATCAAGATCATTCTCGCGATCTTTCTGCCGCCGCTCGCGACCTTTCTGCATGTCGGAATCGGGCTTCAGTTCTGGCTGAACCTGATCCTGACGCTTTGCTTCTGGGTCCCGGGCATCATCCACGCCCTTTGGGTCATTATGAAAAAATAGGCCGTTCCGCCCGCCGCCGGTGTTATGAGCGGCGGGCGACGATATGGAAGATGTGCCAGTGCTTCACATGCCCTCTGGGCGTGGTGCTGTCATCTTCCTCTTCCCGGAAAAATTCGACGTCCAGCGGGTTCAGCAGCGCGTCGATCCCGTCGCGTGAAAAAAAGGTAATCGTCGGGTTACCCACCCAGCTGTCGTGGTCGCCGTAGAGCTGGCAGGACACCCGACCCCCCGGTTTCAGGGAAAACAGGATTTTGTCCCAGAGATCCGGAAACCGGTCCGGCGGCACCAGCGGCAGGGCAAAGCTGGAATTGACCAGATCGACCGGCGCGGGGAATGCGGCGTCCTCGAACCGCGCGTGGATTGTTTCGATCCGCGCTTCCGGCGGCAGGTCTTCGCGGGCCAAAAGCCCTTTTACCGCGTCCTGTTCGGCGTCGATGGCCGTAACCTGCCAGCCGCGCCGCAACAGCTCTATCGTGTCGCGCCCGTTGCCGCTGCCGAGATCAATCGCGTGACAATCGCTGGGAACGCACCCGTCGGCCTCGAACCGGTCCAGGGCGAAAATCAACGTATCGCGCGGCGGGCGTTGCCCGGTTTTTTCGTAATAGCTGGCCCAGTCTTCCGCCATTTAGGCAATTCCCGTTTTCTTGTCGGCGGAAAGGTCGCATGAACTTGTGTGCCCGCCAATAGTAGAGGCCGCCAGACGGCTTGTCGCGGTGCTGTATCAGGCCTATTTTGCGGCCAGTTCAGAATGCGGTTTTTAGCGACCACCCTTGAATACCCATGTGCCCACGATCACTTAAAGACAATACCGGCATACAGTTTCCGCGCTTCGTCTTTTCGAACACGGTCCCGAATGCCGGGGCTGCCGGTAAAGTTCATTGACTGAATATTTCGCAAGCGTTGAATTCTGGGCGATTTGCCAGGTCATCCTGATTGACCTGGTTCTGGCTGGCGATAATGCCATTGTGGTCGGCATGGCGGCGGCGTCCGTTGATCCTTCACAGCGGAAAAAGGTGATTTGCCTCGGTGTCGGGCTTGCCGTGGTGATGCGCATTCTGTTCGCCGCGGTGACGATGCAGCTCCTCGGCATCATCGGTCTGACCTTTGCAGGCGGATTGTTGCTCCTCTGGGTATGCTGGAAGCTTTGGAGCGAATTGCGCGTGCATGGGCGTGAGGAAGAAGAGGACGTCATCCTGCATGGCGCGGAGGCCACGCACAAGAAAACCGTGCGGGCCGCCGTGTTTCAGGTGGCGGTCGCTGATATTTCCATGTCGCTCGATAACGTCCTCGCGGTGGCCGGCGTGGCGGACGACAATATGACCGTGCTGGTTATCGGTCTTGTCCTGTCCGTCGTGCTGATGGGTGTGGGCGCCAGCCTGATTGCCAGGATGCTCGAACGCTATCGCTGGATCGGCTATCTGGGGCTGTTGCTGATCGTTTATGTTGCCATAGACATGATCTGGCGCGGCGGACACGAAGTCGTTTCCTTCGCTGGCTACTGAACACGGTCGCGCGTTAGATCAGCCCCATATCGCGAAAAGAACTGGTGCCGCCCTTGGCGACGATCACATGATCATGCAGCTTGATCCCGAGCTGATCGCCGGCGTCCTGAAT
>CAZBKQ010000055.1:0-3833 GCA_964492555.1 uncultured Rhodospirillaceae bacterium
GCCGCAATCCCGCGCCTTTATCGCCAAGCAGATCGGCGATCTGGATTACGCGCTGCAGGAAAAGCTGATCTCCCGGAACTGTATCGATCTGTACCGGCTGAAACTCTGATTGCAGCCTGAGGGGATTGGATTAAATTCCTGTCCCCGCCATCCATTTCGCGATCCGGGCAAGGTCGAAATCGCGGTGCGGCTGGCCCAGCAGCTGCACGCCCATCGGCAGGCCGCGATCTTCCATCAGCGGCAGGTTCCAGGCGGGCGCGCCGAGCGCCGAAGACGGATCACCGAAGACGGAATCGCCCGTGCCCATCCCCACCGGCGGCATGGCGGGCGACGACAGGGTAAGGCACCCATCCGCCAGACCCCGGGTTGCCGCAAAGGCGGCGCGCAATTCCTCCAGCCGCGCGAGAGCACCGCGGTAATCATCAAGCGTCATCCGCTCGCCCTCTTCAAAGCGGGCGACCAGCCTTGGATTGATTTTGTCGCGCCCGAGGTCGCGTGCCGGCAACGCCGGCCATTTGATTTCCCACGCCGCGATGATCGGCTGATAGTCCGGCAAGGCGGCGAGCGCCCGCTCCAGCGCCTCGATTGCCTCATCGTCCGCGCGGGTGACGATATCGACGCCCCGGCCCGCAAGCCGTTGGACGAAATCCAGCAGCTTCGTCTTATATTGCTCTTCCGCCCTTTCCCACCCGGCGGTTTCCAGCAGGGCGAGCCGCGCGGGTTTCTCCCCCTCGCCGATATCCGCCCCGCCATACAGCCCGGGATGGCCGGGATCGCCGCCCACAATATCGGCGATCTGGCGCGCCACGGCCCAGCAATCCTCCAACGAGCCGCCATGCACCCCCATCACGCTGTAGGCGGGTGAACGCCACAGCAGCCCGCCGGAATGCAATGCGCCGAAAGTAGGTTTAAGCGCCCAGTTGCCGCAGAAACTCGCCGGACGCAGGATCGATCCCCGGCCCTGGCTGCCGGTCGCGACCGGCACCATCCCCGCCCCCACCGCGGCCGCGCTGCCGCTCGACGAGGCGCCCGGCGAACGGGACAGGTCATAAGGATTTCGTGTCGGCGGCGGGTCGCCGGAGCCGAGTTCCGGTAAAGTCGTCTTGCCCAGCAGAACCGCGCCGCCTTTCCTGAGCGCGTATACATGGGCGCTATCCAGCCAGTGACTGTCTCTGCCGCCCTCGAACAATTCGCTGGCAATGGCTGTCGCGAAATCGGCGGTCTTGAACAAATCCTTCACACCGTATGGCATGCCGTCGAGCACCGAGAGCGCCCGCCCCTCGCGATAGCGCGCGGCGGCCTCATCGGCTGCTACCCGCGCGGCCTCGATATCCATACAGACGAATGCCTTTATATCGGCCTCGCGCGCCGCGACGATCTCAAGACAGTGTTCCAGAAAGGCGCGCGGCGTATCCGTTCCGTCACGGAAAGACGGCACGGCTTCATGCCAGCTTCTCAGATCGTTATTCGCCAGATCATAGGGCAAGACGGTGTTCCGGAACCGGACCGTTCAAAGCGCCTCGCCACTCGGCAAATTATAGTCCGCTTCAACCGTATCGATATAGTCGAGCGCCTCCTCAACCGGCACCACGTCGGCATATTTGGCGTTCATATCGCAGAGATTGATCGCGTGGCTCGCCTGCGACCGGTCGAAGCAGGCTTCCTCGGCAATGACGCAGCGAATATTGTTGGAGAACGCGTCAATGACGGAGGCGCGCACGCAGCCGGATGTGGTGGTGCCGGTGACGACGAGCGAGTCTGCGCAGAGATCATTCAGAAACCCGGTCAGCGGAGTACCGTAAAATGCGCTGGGCTTGTGTTTCCGGATCACGATGTCCTTCGGACCCGGCGCGATCTCGTCCATTATTTCATTGGGATCGCGATTGGACTCGCGCCCTTCGGGGGCGTTGGAGGCCACATCTTCGACCGTGCGCGAACTCTTCCATGCCCAGCCCCCCTTGTCCCAGCCGTCGTCCCGGACCGTGCCGGTGGTATAGATCACGGGAATGCCCTTTTCGCGGCATTTATCAAGCAGCTTCCGGATATGCGGCAAAGCTTCCCACGCTTCCTCGCCGCAGGAGGCCCGCCATTTTACTATGGAATCGAGGATCGGTTCCGATTGCTCGCCGCAAAAGGCGTAATTGACATCGATGATAAGCAGCGCAGGAGCCTTGCCGCCGCCGCCCTTCGCGCCAAACCCGGATTGTTCGAAAACCGCCTTGTCGCGGTCTGTCAGATACTTGTCCCAAACCCGTTCGGCCATTTTTCGGTCTCCTATCACCCTGTTCGCTGGCACCGGACCGATTATCCCACTAGAATTGCCGTATGAAAACCGTACTGCTCCTTCGACACGCGAAATCAAGCTGGAAGGATCCCGGCAAGGAAGATTTCGACCGGACACTCAACAAGCGTGGGCGGCGGGAAGCCGCGGCGCTGGGGTGCTGGATGGGGGCAAACGGACTTTGGCCTGATCTGGCTTTATGTTCCGACGCCGCACGCGCCAGGGAAACCTGGCAAACCGCCATGGAAGCCGGAGGCGCACAGGTCAAAACAGATTGGCGGCACGACCTCTATCTCGCGGAGCCCAACGAAATATTGTCTGCGATCCAGGCTGTCCCCGGCAATTATGACAGGACCATCATTATCGGGCACAACCCCGGCATCGGCGCCTTGGCTGAGGGGTTGTGCGGCGCCGCGACCCGCTCCCGGCTGACCACGCTCAAGGGTTTTCCCACGGCAGCCTATGCGGAGTATGATTTCGAGGTCGATGACTGGAACGCGGTCGGGCCCGGGAACGGAATTTGCGTCCGCGCCGATACCGCAAAGGAAATAGCGAAAAGAGAGGACCGATCATGACCGGCACGGCTTTGAATGACGTTAACGCCGAAACCACCCGTCAATGGCGGGAAGACGGTGTTGTGCTGATCAGAGACGCCTTTTCGCGGGAATGGCTGGATGTGATCGCCGCCGGCGTCGAGGAAGCGATGGCCAATCCCAGCCCCATGTCACGTGATTATCAGGGTGAAAATGGCGGACGCTTTTTCACCGATCACCATATGTGCCGCCGCATCGATGCCTTCCGCCGTTTTGAGGAAGAAAGCAACGCGACCCAGCTGGCGGCCAGGATCATGGGGACGTCCAAGCTCAACTATGTCGACGAACATCTTCTGGTAAAGGAGCCAGGTACCGAAAACGAAACACACTGGCATCAGGACCTTCCCTATTACGAAATCGGCGGGCCGGAATTCGGATCTTTCTGGATACCGCTGGATCCGGTCGACAAAAATTCCGGCGCGGTCCGCTTTGTCAAAGGCTCTCATCGCTGGGGCAAGATTTACCAACCAATCCGCATCGCCGAGGGCGTGCTGGTGGAAGAAGCCCAGCATTATGACGGACCCGCGCCGGATATTGATGGCGAACCTGAAAAATACGACGTCGTTTCCTACGACATGGAACCGGGCGATGCGTTGTTCTTCCATGCGGGCATTCTGCACGCGGCCTATGCCAACAAGACCGCCGACCGGCGGCGGCGCGCGCTTTCGGCACGTTATGCCGGCGCGGACGCGTTCTGGCTGCCCCGGCCCTATATCCCGTCCCGCCCCGACACGCCGGACCTGAAAGAGGGCGGGCCATTGGATTCAGAAGATTACCCCGTCGTCTGGCAGGCCTGAGACAGGAGAACAGGAATGCGCCCCGCCCCAATGAAGATTCTGCTGCCAATTTTGCTGACCTTTTCCGTAATAAGCGCACCTGCTCATTCCCAAAGCCTGTTCGACCAGGGCAAGAAGCTTCTTGACGGCTTCGGCGGAAGCAAATCAGGCGCGGCGGCGCTG
>CAZBKQ010000055.1:3933-6445 GCA_964492555.1 uncultured Rhodospirillaceae bacterium
TTGGAACATTGGGAAAGACAGACGGTTTCAATAAATCGGGCGATGTTCACATCCCCCTGCCCGGCAGCCTCAAGAACGTCCAGTCGATGCTCTCCAAGGTCGGGATGAGCGGGCTCGCCGACGATCTGGAACTGCGCCTCAACCGCGCGGCGGAAGCGGCGGTGCCAAAGGCCAGAAAACTGTTTTTCGACGCGATCAGCGCGATGACGATTGACGATGCCCGTAAAATTCTTAACGGGCCAAAGGACTCCGCGACCCAGTATTTCAGGGGAAAGATGTCTTCGCCGCTTCGCGGCGAAATGAAACCGTTTGTCGATACGCAATTGTCCCAGGTAGGCGCGGTCGCCGCCTATGACCGCATGATGGGAAGGTACAAATCCATTCCGTTCGTGCCGGATGCAAAGGCGGACCTGACCAACCACGTACTGGACAAGGCGATTGACGGTGTCTTCCTCTATCTGGGGCGCGAAGAAGCCGCCATCCGGGAAAATCCGGCGAAGCGCACCACGGCGTTGCTGCAAAAGGTCTTCGCCAAATAGGCGTTTAATAGAACGCGAAAATACGCGTCTCTATGCTCTGTCGCGGCGCGGCATCCGGCATGGTCGTCGGGTCCACAAAGGCCGTATGCGGCGTAAAGCGGGCGACACCGGTCTCTTGTGAGTCATAGGACTTGATCAGCATCGCCTCATCGAACTGCATGTATGGGAAGTAGACCCATTTGTGATTATCGTTGTGGGCCAGCCGGAAGGTATAGCCGGTGCGATCCACGGCACGCCGTTCGGCGGTAATCAGATCATCGGCGACAACAGTCCGGGCATCACATATGGCGAGCGGCATCGTCTCCACCGCGCCCCCCGTCGACCGCCAGATATTGATGATGGCGAAACGCCGTGAAAGAAGATCGTTGGCCTCTTCTCCCATGATATCGCGCACACGCTGCGGTGCGGATTCGGTGGTGTAATCGTTATGCGCTCCCTGGACGGGTTCGCGCACCATACGCTTCTTGCGGACCTCCGGATCGTCATAGCGTTTGGTGTGATCGAAAATAACTGCCCGCAAACAACCGGTCGCCGCCTTAACGATTGCCTCGCACTCCGCATCGTAAATCGACGCAATCTGATTCTCGTCATAAAAGTCGGTAACCTTTGTCGGCGCCTTTACGACATCGAAGCCCTCAACATCAAGCGACAATGACCCGATCAGTGGCCTGCCATTCGCAATTGAAACGTCGCGCTTTTCGAACTGCCCGTCGCGTTTTCCGCTATCTCCACCGGGAACGGATGGCCGCAAGATGATGCGGTTTCCTTCGACGGCGATAGCGTAATCCAGCTCCGCCTCCACCTTATCGGGGTATGTCGGTTCTTCTGTTGCCGCCGCCATAGGCATGCCCTCCTGATCTGATTAAAAAGTTAGGCCCTATAGCGGATCAAGGCAATCTTGAGCGACTTGACCGCGCGCTTCTGGCAGGGCCAAATCCGCTGAACGTAACAACAACGAACCAGGAAGAACCATGCTGCACCCTGCCCCGGACGAAAACTCCCCCTCTCGCGACCGTATGAAGAACAAGGTTGTTATTGCCTCCGGCGCCGGATCGGTCGGCGAAGGCTGGGGCAATGGCAAGGCCGCCGCCTTTGTATATGGGAAAGAGGGCGGCAAAGTACTTTGCGTCGATTACCGGCTGGATGCGGCGGAAGAAACGGTAAGGCTGATAGAGGCGGCGGGCGGCGAGGCGTCCGCCTATGAATGCGATGTGACGGACGAGGCCGCGGTGGCGGGTATGGTAAATGCATGCGTGGAACGCTATGGGCGCGTCGATGTACTGCACAATAATGTCGGGGGTCAGGGTACCGGCCGGGCACTCGACACCATCACGGTCGATGACTGGAACTCGACCTTTACCCGCAACATCACCTCCGCCATGCTGACCTGCCGTGAAGCCGCGCCGCACATGGAAAGGCAAGGTGGTGGCGCCATAGTCAATATCGCCTCCATCGCGGGAATCCGGCATCTGAACACGCCCACCGCCGTATATTCCGCGACCAAGGGCGCAATGATCGAATTCAACCGCAATATCGCGATCCAGCTGGCACCCAAGGGAATCCGCGCGAATTGCGTCCTGCCGGGCTATATCGACACGCCTTTCATCAAACGGCTGGTCAACGGCAAGCCATCCTATGAATACAAGGGCTATACGTCGGCCGAGGAATATTGCGCGGCCCGCGACGCCATTATCCCGACCGGGCGCATGGGTACCGGTTTCGATGTCGCCTATGCGGCTTTGTTTCTTGCGTCGGATGAGGCCACGCACATCACCGCAACGGAACTTCTGGTCGATGGCGGGGTCACCCAGACCTGCCCCGGGGTGTGAGAAAAAGAAAAGGGCCGGGAAATCCCGGCCCTTTCCGATTTCATAAGTAAATTCCGATTACGCGGCGGCCGCTTCCTTGTAAGGAAGCCGTTTCACGTTATCCAGATTCTGACCTTCGATCCGGATCAGCCGCGTGGTGTCGGC
>CAZBKQ010000055.1:6545-16078 GCA_964492555.1 uncultured Rhodospirillaceae bacterium
CGTTCTCGTCACTCAGATACTTGGCCTTGAAATCCTCATCAAGGCAGGCTTTCGAGACGCAGGCGCGCACAGCTTCACGACCGGCGGGACCCGGATCCCGTTCCAGCGCGATTTTACAATCCTTGGCAAATTGTTCGAGTTTATAGGCCATTTCAGAACTCCCTCATTAAACCTGATGAACAAAGTCTAACCCCGAAATCTGAAATAAAAAAGTATTCAAACCCGCGACAAAAAGTCCTCAAGCAGGGCGTTAAATCGTTCCGGATATTCGAGATAGATCATATGACCGATGCCGGGGATAATATGTTTCTCAATTCCCGGCAGTTTTTCGGCAATCTCATCGATCATACCGGTCTCAGCGGTACGGTCATGTTCGCCGCCGACGATCATCGCGGGAATACGCGGCCGAATGGTCCACTCATAAATATTGGCATGACGCAGTGATCGAAACTGGGTCAGATATCCTTCCGGACGCATCTGTTTCGTGACCTCGACACCGCGTTTGACGACCTCTGGGTCGGCATCCGGCGAACAGGATCGCGGCGCGTGCAACTCGGCAAAGCCTTCGACCCCGAGATTATCGACTTCCTTTTCCCGGGCGCGGATCGACTCGGCACGATCCTTCATCGGCTCCACCCCGCCACCGACAACGGGCTCGGCCAGGGTCAGCGACAGAACCCGTTCACGGAACGACCGGTAAAACGCGGTGACGATGATCCCGCCATAGGAATGTCCGACCAGGTGGGCCGCCTCAATTCCCAACGAATCCATGAAATCCATAACCAGCATGGCGTAATCGCCGGTTGAGGGGGTATCCGTATCCCAATCGCCGGATTCGCCATATCCCGGCGCGTCCCAACCGATTACCCGATAGCGATCTGAAAGCTGCTCGTACTGGGTTTCCCAGTTACCGGAATTACCACCCATCCCGTGGATGAAGATCAAGGCCGGGCCGTCACCCGCCTCACGATAGGAAAGCCGATAGTCGCCGGCCTGCACGAATTGCGGTTCGGGAAGCGCCACGCCTAGCCGAGACCCAGCATCGCCTTGATACGCCGCCAGAGCGAGGGGCCGCCCGCCGGAACGTCCTTGCCCTCGACCTGCGCGACGAGACGTTCGAAGAACTGACCGACGACCAGCTTGGTCGCGCCCTCCAGCATGCGCCCGCCGATCGCGGCAACCTTGCCGGTAATCAGAATCTCATAATCGTAACGCACCCGGGTACCGGAGCCTTCCTCAGCAAGCGTCACATGACCGGCACCGCTCGACGCGCCCAATGGACCGGTCAATCCGCCAGCCAGTGTAGCCGATTTGGGCGGATCAAGGTCAGACAACCCGACCTCCGCCACGAACCGGCCGCGTACCGGACCGGCGCCGAGGCTGACTTCCGCCCGGTATTTGTTGTCGCCCACCAGGTCAAGCTGATGACAGCCGGGGATCACAGCGGCGAGCTTTTCCGGGTCGAGCAGCGTTTCCCAGACCTGAGGCGGCGACGCCGGAACAACGGTCTCACCCGTTCCGCGCAGCGCGTGACCGGCACCCTTCGGCGCGTCGGTTTCCCCCGCCCGTCCTTCCGGCGCGGGCGGTTCCTCGCCATGCATCAGGGAACTGATCTTGGCCGGGGTCATAGGCGGCAGGATATCGTCGATACCGAGCGCGTCGCAGACCGCATTGGCGATGCAGACCGGTGTCGACATGCAATTTCCCTCCGCGGCCCCCTTGGCGCCGAGCGGCGTAAAGGGCGACGGGTTTTCGACATGCAGGATTTCAGGCTCAGGCACTTCCATCGCCGTCGGCACCAGATAATCCGCGAAAGTGCCAGACAGGAAGCTGCCGTCATCGGCATAGGCGAACTCCTCATACAGCGCCGCACCGATGGCCTGGCCAAAAGAGCCATAAACCTGCCCCTCCACGATCATCGGATTCATCATTTTTCCGGGGTCGTGCATGGTGACATATTTGTCGATCTTGATCTCCGCCGTGTCGGGGTCGATCTCGACACCACAGAAATCGAACACAAAACCATAGGTCAGTGAGGTATTTATCCGGTCCTGATCATCCGGCGCCTTCAATTCGGGCGGCGCCCAGGTCGCGGTTTCGCGCAGCGCGCCGTCGACGTCATCGGGCAACTGGCCGGGCGACCAATGCGTACCGCCTGCCACCCGGCGGAAACTCAACGCATTATCGGTGTTGTCGCGGTCAAAAATCTTGCCTTCCGCGAACTCGATATTGTCCTGCGTGATATTCAGCAACGGTGCCGCAATCCGGGCGAGCTTGTCCCGTACTTTCTGGGCCGCCATATGGGCGGCAACAGCCGTTCCCGGCGAAAAGCGGCATGAATAGGTGCCTGCGGCAATCGACCAGGGATCCTTGAGCGTATCGTGATCGGTCGCCACCTTGATATCCTGTGGCCGCAAGCCGAGCTGATCAGCGACAATCTGGGCAATCACCGTGCCGTGTCCCTGCCCTTGCGGAGTGGTGTCGCTGGTGACCGCGACCGAGCCCAACGGATCGACATTGACCGTGGCCATCGAAATCGCGCCGTCCTGCGACCCGCGCTTGGCGCGTTCCGCCGCCGGAACGATGGTCGAGAGATACCCCATATTGGACATGCCGGGTTCCACCACCGCGGCGTAGCCGATGCCGTATTTTTTGCCGGCGGCACGCGCTTCATCGCGGCGTTTCAGCAGTTCGGCCAGTCCACCATCCTGCATCGCCTTTTCCACCGTCGCCGGATAATCACCGGAATCGTAAAGCGCTCCGGCCGGGGTTTCATATGGGAAGATGCCCGCTTCCAGAAGGTTCGTCCGGATCACATCCAGCGGATCCATCCCCATCTCTACCGCGACCTTATGCATCAGCCTTTCGATCGCGTAATAAAGCTGCGGTCCGCCAAAACCGCGTACCAGCCCGGCGGGCGTCTTGTTTGTCATCACCAGCTTGTTGGTGCAGGCGATATTCCGGACCTTGTAGGCGCCGCTGATCGATCCGTGCATCCGGTAAAGCGGACCCGGCATCGGCGAGCGCAGATAGGCGCCGTAATCGTCCAGCTGTTCCATGCGCAGGCCGGTGACTTCGCCACCGTTCTTCACCGCCGCGGAAATATTGACCACGCGGTTGGGCGCGCTGGAGGCCGCCGTCAGATGCTCCAGCCGGTCCTCGACCCATTTGATAGGCCGCCCGGTAATTTTGGAACACAGCCCCATCAGAACGATATAGGGCAACACCGCCTGCTTGACGCCGAAGCTGCCGCCGGAATTCGCGGGCGTACGCAGCCTGACATTGGGTTCCGGCACGCGCAGCGCGCGGGCGATCACCGGATGCCCGGTATACGGCCCCTGGAAGTTTGAGAAGACATCATAGCTGTCTTCATCCGGTATATATTCCACCATGGCCACGAACCCCTCGATGGGGGTCAGCGAATTGCGCGGATAATGAATCTTCAGATCGACGATTTTGTCGGCCTCGGCAAAGGCCGCATCCGGATCGCCATATTTAAACTCCCGGTCGGAGATCAGATTGACGCCCGCCGCCTCATGCACCAGCGGCGCGCCATCCTTGCCCGCTTCTTCCGGATCGAGCACAGGCGTCAGAACCTCATATGCGACGTCAATATGCTCCAGCGCGTCTTCCGCCATATAGCGGTCGCGCGCAATAACCACGGCGACGGCTTCACCGACAAACCGGACCCGGTCAACCGCCAGCGCCCATTCATGAAGCGGTTCCTTGACGATCAGCAGATAGGGATCTGAAATCTCCTTGAGTTGCGCGCCGGTAATGACCGCCATCACTCCCGGCTGCTTTTCGGCCACCGAGACATCGATCGACTTGATCACCGCGCTGGCATGGGGCGAGCGCAGGACCGCCGCATATTGCGTTCCCGGCGGCACCGGATAGTGGTCCGCGAAACGCGCCCGTCCGGTCAGAAGACGCTGATCCTCAACCCGTTCAACGGATTGTCCGACATATTTGCTTGCTGTCGCCATTGTAAATCCCGGTTCAGTATTTCAGCCCGATCTTGTCCAGGAAACTGAACATCGCCTGCCGGCATTCCTCCGGCTTCTGAATCTGCAGCAGATGTCCGGTATCGGGCACGCATTCATATTCATACCCCATATCCTCGGCCAGCGCGCGGTTGGCATAAGCAGGCCCCGGCGCACCCTTGGCCTCGGGATCACAGGCAATAAGCTTGAAAGGTCCGCCGATCTGTTCCTTTGTCGGCCAGAGATTGAGCGTCATCGCCTGCATGTAAATGGAAGCCTCATATTCTCGGGGACAGGCCAGTATCCAGCCATCTCCTTCGGGGTTTTCGCGCAGAACCGCGCGGGCCATCAGATCATGCGCGCCATCGACCCAGGTCGAATGACCGCGTGTTTCCTTATACTGCGTGGCGAGCTCGGACGGATCATTAAACTGGTTGGGCCGTTGCATCGCCCAGTCATTCAACCGGTGTTCGAAGAAATCCATCCGCTCATATTCACGATGTCCTTCGGGCGGCACATTCGGCGGATCGAACAGGAGAAGCGCGTCCCAGACAAAACCGAGTTCGCAGGCATGTTTCATCGCCGTGCGGCCCGACATGGAATGGAAGATGCCGATGCTGGTCTTCTTGCCGAGTCGTTCAGTGACCTCGTTGAAGACCCGGTTAAGATCCAGCGTCATCTGCGCATAGTTGTGACCCGGCAATCCGGAAAAGGCGACCGGGTTCTGCCCGTGGTTGCGGAAATCAAATGCGGCTACCTCAAACCGGTCGCAAAGCGGTCCCCAGAAAGGAAAATAGCCGTCAACGGCGAACCCGTTCCCGTTTCCGATAAAGATACGCGGCCCGCCCGCATTGCCGTGAAGACGCACGCGGATAATCGCGCCATCGCCCATCGTCAGTTCAATGACTTCGCGCGGCGCCGGAATTTCAAATGACATTTCTGATCCTGTGATTTTGGATGATTGGCCTTTACCGCATCATCTAGAACATTTCACGCGGAAAATCACCCCTCAGTCGGGTTTGCCGGGCGAATCTTTGGCCCTATGGTCGGAACATGTCCTTCAGAGTTCTCGTCTTCGTCAGCTGCCTGACGCTGGTCCTCAATACCATGGCCTTCATGACCATTACGCCGGTTCTGCCGAACCTGCTGGTGGAATGGAGGCTGACGGAAACCGAAGCGGGCCTCCTCGGCGGGGCGTTCTTTATCGGCTACGTTGCTGCGGTGCCGTTTCTGGTGCCGCTGACCGACCGGGTGTTGCCGAAAAAGATTTACGTCGTTTGCGGGATTATCGGCACGTTGTCCTGTTTCGGATTCGCTTTCCTGGCCGAAGGTTTATGGAGCGGCATCTTCTTCAGGATACTTACCGGGATCGGGGTCGCAGGCACCTATATGCCAGCGCTCAAAGCCATGGCCGACGACCTGGAAGAACCCTACCGAACCCGCGCGGCGAGCTATTATACCTCCACCTATGCTGTCGGCACCGCCGCGTCGATCCTTTGCGGCGGAATTTTGGCCGACTGGCTGGATTGGCGCTGGTCATTCATCGGCGCCGGGACGGGGATTCTCGTGGGTTTCCTGATCGGCAGCTTCGCGCTTCCCAACGGAAAGGTTTCAGAAAATCCGGTCAGCCAGATGGCGGCCTTCCGGCGCGCCTTCCAGAACAAGGCGGCCATGGCGAATATCAGCGCCTATTTCGGGCATCTTTGGGAAGTGTTTTCCAACCGCGTCTGGATCGTCGCTTTCCTGGTCATGGCCGAAGCCCATCGCGGCGCGGAATTCGCGTTGACGGCGGCAGGCATCGCCACGCTGGTGGCGCTGAGCGGCGTCCCCGTCAGCATGTGGTGCGGCGAGGCGCTTCAGCGATACGGGCGCAACCGGGTGCTTAATCTGATCATGTTAAGCTCGCTCGCCGCCGGAATCGTCGTTGCCTTTACGACGGCAGCCCCCCTCTGGATCGTCGCGTCCCTGGCCATCCTCTACGGCATCGTTTCTTACGCAGATACAGGCCCTTTGAACGCCACCACGGTTTCGCTCGCGGAACCGGAAGTCCGCGGCGCGACGATGGCGATCCATGCCTGCACGGGCTTCGCCGGCGGCATATTGGGCGCGCTCGCCATCGGAGCGACGCTTCAGTTGACCGGCGGCATCAACGCGCCGGAGGCCTGGCGTTACGCCTTTCTGGTAATGGCATCCGGTTCCGCTTTCGGACTTTTCATGCGCTGGCGCACGAATAAAGGGCTCTAGAACTTCGGTTCCGGCCCGAATATCAAGACGACTTCCAGCTCTTTCCCCATTTATCCAGATAAACCACCTCTGCCAGCGGCGCCCGCCGGGTCGGGCCAAAATTCCCCATTGGCCAGCCGACCGGAATGATCGCGTAAGGATGGTATCCCTCCGGCAAGCCGAGGATTTCCTCGACCTCTTTTTCAAAAGCCAGATGGCGCGCCGTCAGTGTCGCGCCGAGCCCAAGCGCCCGGCAGGCCAGCAACATGTTCTGCACTGCCGGATAGATCGACCCGGGTGTCGAGCGCGTCGCGTTTTTGCCTTCATTGAGACAAGCGACGATCCAGACCGGCGCTTCATGATAATGGTCCGTCAGATATTCGATCGCCTTCAATTCCCGCTCGTGCTTGTCACGCGCGGATCCCGGCGGTGGTTCGTGCTCGGCATGGCGCGGTACGACGATTTCATCGAATCCCTTGCGATACCAGACCTGCACCCGCTTCTTGATTTCCGGGTCCTTGACCACCAGAAAGCGCCAGCGTTGCGAGTTGCCGCCATTCGGCGCGGCGGTCCCGGCCTTCAGGACCTTTTCGATCAACTCGTCCGGCACCGGGTCGGGCTTGAGCCTGCGCATCGCCCGCATGGTGTGCATGATGTGAAAGACGTCCGTGTTGTCGTCCATTCTCGCCTCCCGTCTTTGCGTGAAGCGTAGCGGGAAAATCGGGGGCGGAAAATACCGGCCTAGTCGGCCAGACGGAACCCGGCGAACGCCCAAAGCTGATGCGGGTAGAAGAAATTGCGATAGGTGATGCGGGCATGTCCGGGCGGGGTGGCGCAGCTCGCCCCGCGCAACACCATCTGATTGACCATGAACTTGCCGTTATATTCGCCGACCGCGCCGGTGGCGGATTTGAACCCCGGATAAGGCGAATAGGCGCTTGCCGTCCATTCCCAGACATCGCCAAGCATGCCGAACGGCGCGTTTGAATCGCCTTCGCCCGACGGGGTGGGACGGAGATACCCCGAGGTCACCTGGTTTGCGCCCGCACCCGGCCTGTGCGCCACGTCGAAATAACGCGCCGCGGTTTCCCATTCGAATTCCGTCGGCAGCCGCTTTCCGGCCCAGGCGGCGTAGGCTTCCGCCTCATACCAGCTCACATGACAGACCGGCGCATCGTGATAAATCGGACACAATCCAGCGAAAGTGAATTCCTGCCAGGAAGCGTCATCATCCTGTTGCCAGTAAAACGGTGCCTTCTGGCCTTCCCCCTGAACCCAGGCCCAGCCGTCGGAGTGCCAGAAGCGCGGCTCGTCATAGCCCCCATCTTCCATGAATTCGAGAAATTCACCATTCGTCACGCAACGCGACGCGATGGCAAAGTCTCCCAGCGCCACTTCATGAATGGGCCCTTCATTATCGAAGGCAAACCCGTTATCCGCGGCGCCGATCTCATAGGTCCCGGCGGGGACATCGAACCAGTTCAGGTCATGCGTCTGCCAAACCGGCACTGGTTCCTTCTTGCGATAGGCTGGCGAGAAGGGATTGCAGGACAGGACGTGTTTAATATCCATCAACAGCAATTCCTGATGCTGTTGCTCATGATGGAGCCCGAGTTCAATCAGCCAGGAATATTCCTCCAGAAATTCCTCTGTCGCATCCGAGAACAGACCGCTCATCCATTCATCGATATGCGCGCGGTACGCCATCACCGCGTCCAGCGACGGCCGGGTGATCAGCCCGCGTGCCGCCCGCCGGTGGCGGGGGCCGACCGCTTCGTAATAGGAATTGAACAGAAAATTGAAATCCGGATCGAATTCTTCGTAACCGTCCGCATAGGGCTTGAGCAGAAAAGTCTCGAAAAACCATGACACATGGGCGAGATGCCATTTCGTCGGGCTGACATCCGCCATTGACTGAACCTGCTGATCTTCCGGGCTCAACGGCGCGGCTAGCTGTTCGGTCAGGCCGCGCACATCCAGATAGCGCTTCCGATACGCTTCGCCTGAATGCGGCAGCCATTCACTTGAAACGGTCGCGGTCATGGTCACTCCCTCCCACGGGCAGACCGTAGAGATAGCCGTTCCGGGGTGCAACAGGGAGATGGGAATCGGGGTGTCCGCCCCCGAATTCGCCGTTCTAAATTATTGTCCTGAAACCGGCTCCATCCCTTTCGACCGGCCCGAAATATGGGCTCAGAAAATGCGCCGGCAACACCAGCGCGCCGGTCCCCGCGACCCGGCCCAGCATATCCTGCCGGTAGGCCGCCGACATTGCCGGATCCTCGCAAAAGGCTGACGACCAGTCGGGGTGCCGGACCTGAACCGGATGATGCATGACATCGCCGCAGACAATTGCCTCTGCTCCGCCATCCTCGACATGCAACACAATTGACCCGGGCGTATGACCGGCCGCCGGTTCGAAATTCAACCCCGCCTCGATCTGATGATCCCCCGCGACCAGCAGGGCCTGGCCGGACTCCATCACCGGCAGAACGCTGTCGACATGCGACCCATGCAGGATCGGATCGGGACTCTTCGCCTGTTCATCCAGCCAGAAATCATATTCGGTCTCGGCGAACAAATACTGCGCGTTCGGGAAGGTCGGCACCCACTGGCCGTTTTCCAGCGTCGTGTTCCAACCAACATGATCAGCATGCAGATGGGTGCACATGACGATATCGATATCTTCCGGCGTAATCCCCCGGGCGCGGAGATTGTTCAGAAAAGCCCCATCGCGACGATGCCAGTCGATCCGGCTGGGCCGTTCCTTCCCGTTTCCACAACAGGCATCAACCAGAATGGTGTGGCGCGGCGTTCGGACCAGAAAAGAATGAAAGCCGAGAGAGAGTTCGAATGTCTCAGGCGCGATAAGACGCGGGCCGAATTCCGCCGCCAGAGACGACAGAGCCTCGGGCGTGGAATCGGGAATCATTACCCGGTGCGGATAAGACAGCCTTTCAATATCGACCACACGGTCGATGGAAACGCCACCGACATCGCAGCCGGCGCGCTCATGATCCCAGATATTTCCGCTCATACCGTGACGCTAGGCGTGGAACCGCGCCCGCGCAAGGGCCGGATTTTACCCTGCCTTGCAACGCCTGCGGATAACAACGATGCCGGCGAGACCAAGCCCCAACATCATGATTCCACCTGGTTCGGAGACCTGAGCTTCACCGCCCTCGAACTCAATGGTCAGTGTCGGGCGATATGCCGCCAACGCACCATCTGCGTCTGACGTAAACACATATGGATCAATCGTGTTGTAGGGATAGGCCGACCCGCCGATGCCATACGAAACGCCATTGTTCGAAGCAGGGGTATCGA
>CAZBKQ010000056.1:0-7470 GCA_964492555.1 uncultured Rhodospirillaceae bacterium
AATTTCAGCCTCGAAACCGTCGCGGAATTCGTTGAGACCGAGGAACAGGCGCGTATTCTGCACAAGGAAGGGGTCGACCTGCTGCAGGGCTGGGCCTTTGGCAAGCCGGAACTGGAGCCGCCCTGGGCCGCAGGTGATGGGGAGACGGGCGGCGAGGTTCTGCTACGGCTTGCCGGTGGCGGCGAGGGTTGAAGACCTTCCCTTAGCCCGGCCGCGTGTCGCGCATCGACGGACGCTCGGAAAACCTGTCGAACCACGTTGAAAGCTTCGGACCCGCCTGGCGCCAATCGCCCAGCTCCGGTTTGAGGCGGTATTCCATCCACCCGAGAGTACAGGCGAGTGCGATCAGGTCGATGCGCGCGGTTTCATCCGGGAATTCCCATTCACGATCAAGCCATTTTACCGTCCGGCTCACCTTGGCTCGCTGGCGCTCGATCCAGCCCGCCATTCTCAAAGCATCAGGGCGGGCCAGTTCCCGCTGGATGGCGATCGCGGCTTCGCACATCCCGTCGGACAGCGCCTCCCCATGGAGGGCGCGCCAACGGGCCTCGGGGTTTTCGGGGATCAATCGCGCTCCCCCATAGAGGGAGTCGAGGTAGGCGCATATGACCGAAGACCCCGCCAGCGTCCCGCCATCTTCAAGAACCAGCGTCGGCACGCGGCCCAGCGGGTTTTCTTCCCATAAGCCGCTTTTTGGATCGTCATAATCGGTCGCGACAAGCTCAAGCCGTTCCGATAGACCGGCCTCACTGGCGAAGACCGCCACCTTTCTGGCGAAGGGCGAGGCGCCCGCGCTGCGCAGCCGCATCATGTGAGCGTCGTCCGGCTCAGAAATTATCCTTGCGCAAACGGACCTCCGCGAAGACCGCGACAGGATCGTCCGCGCTCAGAGACACCGCCTCTGCGACATCCGCTTCGTCGCAGCGCAGGAACGGGTTGGTCTGCTTTTCCTCGCCCAGAAGTGACGGCACGGTGCGCTTCCCTGCGGCACGCAGCGCGTCGATTTCCTTCGCCCGGTCAATCAGTGCGCCGTTGGCCGTTTCGATCGTGATGGCGAACTTCGCATTGGACTGGGTGTATTCATGGGCGCAAAAAACCCGGGTTTCATCCGGCAGGTTGCGCAGTTTTTTCAGGCTGGTCCACATCTGCTCGGGTGTGCCTTCGAAGGTCCGTCCACAGCCCACCGCAAACAGCGTATCGCCGCAAAAAAGCGCCGCGCTTTCCGGGAACCAGTAGGCAATATGCCCGCGCGTATGGCCTGGTGTGTCAAAAACCTTCGCTTCGGCATCGCCCAGCATGAAGACGTCGTCGTCGCCGACATCATTGTCTATGCCCGCGATGCGGTCGTGATCGGCGCGCGGCCCGGTAACGGCGCAGCCGTACTTTTCCTTCAGCTCCAGATTGCCGCCCGTGTGATCGTTATGGTGATGGGTGTTGATGATGTCGGTCAGCGTCCAGCCAAGCTTCTCCAGCGCCTCAATCACCGGTTCGGCATCCGACGGATCGACCGCAGCGACCCGGTTTTGCGCGGGATCGCGCAACAAATAGACATAATTGTCGTTGCGCGTGGGGATCTGCTCTATTTCGAGTATCGACATCCTATCAATCCTTCGCTCAAATGCGGAAAACTGGGTGAAACCTATCAAAGCCGTCAGCCGCCGCCAACCGCGCCGCCAACCGGAATCTGCCGTCCATGTGGAATGATGTCGTCGATCTGAGAGATTTCTACAAGAGCCCGCTCGGCCGGGTGGCGCGGCGTACCCTGCAGCAGCGCATTCACGCGCTGTGGCCGGACATGACCGGCCAGTCGGTTTTGGGGCTCGGCTATGCAACACCATATTTGAAGTCCTTTAACGGCGAGGCGGCGCGGGTGATTGCGGCGATGCCGGCACAGCAGGGCGTGCTGCACTGGCCGGGTGACGGGCCCGGGAAGGTGTTGCTGTGCGATGAAACCGACATTCCCCTTCCGGATCTCTCGCTCGACCGGGTTTTGATCGTCCATGGGCTGGAATGCAGTGAGAACCTCCGCCCCATGATGCGTGAAATATGGCGGGTTCTGGCCGATAGCGGGCGGGTATTGATAATCGTTCCCAACCGTCGCGGCATCTGGGCCAGGCTGGACCGAACGCCTTTCGGGCACGGCTCACCTTATACGACCGGGCAGCTCGGGCGCCTGCTGCGGAATACGCTCTTCACCCCGATGCGGACGGCGCGCGCGCTGTACATTCCGCCCAGCCGGTCGCGCATGGTGCTGGCATCCGCCGGCGCCTGGGAAAATGTCGGATCACGCTGGTTCCAGACCTTTGCGGGCGTTCATATTGTGGAGGCCGGCAAGCAGATCTATGCCGCCACCCCGACCGGGAAACGCGAAACAACCAGGCGTCTGTTGGTGTCGCCGTCGGCCGGACGGTCGTAAGGAGTTCAGGCTCCTAATCCCGCCGCAGCAGGAAGATCGCCTGTTCGCCCCGCAGATTGGCCGACCTGCCGTTTGTCGCGATGAGTCTTTTGGCGCCGTGACTGTCCACCGACATGGCGGATTCGATCGTCAGACCTAGCGTCCGGCACATCGTCACGAAATCGAGAATGGTGCAGGGGTGAATATCCTGCGAGCTATACCAGTTTGTATTGACGCCATTGACCGGCATGCGGCCATTGAACAAAAGCTCCAGCCGTTTGCGCCAATGGCCGAAATTCACGAAAGACACCACCGCGTGCTTGCCGATCCGCACCAGATTGGTCAGTACGGCTTCCGGTTGCCGGGTCGCCTGCAATGTCCGGCTTAAAACCACATAATCGAATGCCTGGTCGGGATAATCCGAAAGATCGGTGTCCGCATCGCCCTGAATAACCGAAAGTCCCTGCGCCACGCAGGCATTCACCCCGTTCTGGCTGAGCTCGATACCCCGCGCATCGCCGCCTTTTTCGTTTGTCAGATAGGCCAGCAGCGCCCCGTCGCCGCACCCGACATCAAGGGTCCGGCTGTTCTCCGGTATCAAACCGGCGATGAGCCGCAAATCGTGGCGCAGCGCCCCAAGCGCCGCCGTCCGGGGTTCGGCCGCCATCAGTCGAGCCCGATCTGTCGCGCGCAGCCGTCGATAAATCCGGCCAGGGTCCGGTGCATTTCCGGCTCGTCCAGCAGGAAGGCGTCATGGCCCTTGTCGGTTTCGATTTCGATAAAGCTGACATTGGCCGCCACCGCATTGAGGGCGTGCACAATAGTTCGGCTCTCCGCCGTCGGGTAAAGCCAGTCACTGGAAAAGGACATCACGCAAAACCGGACATCGGTGCCGGCGAAGGCGTTCGCCAAAACGCCGTCATGTTCCGCGCTGAGATCGAAATAATCCATCGCACGGGTAATATAGAGGTACGAATTCGGATCGAACCGGTCGACAAAGGTGCTTCCCTGATGACGCAGATAGGATTCCACCTGAAAATCAGCGTCGAAACCGAATGTCAGCGCGTCGCGCCCCTGAAGACGCCGGCCGAACTTCCGGTGCAGCGCCGTTTCCGAAAGATAGGTGATATGCGCTTCCATCCGGGCGACGGCGAGCCCGCGCGTCGGCCGTTTGCCTTCCGCCAGGTAATTGCCGTGGCACCAGTCCGGATCGGCCATGATCGCCTGCCGCCCAACTTCGTGAAAGGCGATGTTCTGCGCGGAATGGCGCGGCGCCGCCGCAATCGGCGCGGCCGCGAATACCCGGTCGCTATAGTGCGAGGCGAGATCCAGCACCTGCATGCCGCCCATTGATCCACCGATGGCGAGAAACAGCTTTTCGATTCCGAGATGATCGAGCAGCCGCATTTGCGCCCGGACCATGTCGCTGATCGTGATGACCGGGAAATCGAGACCCCAGGGTTTTCCCGTCGCCGGGTTTGTGGAAGCCGGTCCGGTACTGCCAAGACAGCCGCCGAGGATATTCGCGCAGATCACGAAGAACCGGTTGGTATCGATGATTTTTTCCGGACCCACGACAAGGTCCCACCAGCCCGGCTTTCCCGTCAGTGGATTCGGGTTGGCCACATATTGATCTCCGGTCAGCGCGTGACAGATAAGAACCGCGTTGGTCCGCTCCGCATTGAGCGCGCCATGGGTCTCATAGGCGACGCTGAACGGGCTCAAACTCTTGCCGCTATCGAGCAAAAGCGGCTCATCCCGGCCAAGCTCAACCGTATGGCCGGGAAGATCGCCATTCGCGACTTGCAGTAAAGATAGGGATTTCGTCGCCATAAAACGCGCGCCGGTTCGAATTTCGCCGAGATTCAAAGCAGATAGCTAGGCCCTTGTTTAAAAAAGATCAATGATTTCTTTGCTTTTCGAATTCGAAGCTTCTAGATATAACCCCCTTTTTTCAGACGTTTAATCGGAAACCGGACGCATAATATGGCGAAGGACGAACTCGATCTGTCCGCGGTCAGGCGTGAAATCGACGAAGTTGATTCGGCGTTGCATGACTTGCTGATGCGCCGGGCGAAAATCGTCGACAAGGTTAAGGCGGCGAAGGCGGCATCCGATACAGCCAGCTATCGTCCTGGACGCGAAGCTGAAGTGCTGAGGCGTCTGGCGGACCGGCATCAGGGAAGCTTTCCGGCGCCAGCGATTTATCGTATCTGGCGCGAAATCATGGCTGCGTCCGTGGCGATGCAGGACAATTTCACCTGCGCGGTGTGGGATGGTGAAGACGGCGTTTTCGGCGCGATCGCACGTGATCATTTCGGGGTGGTGACGCCGCAAAGCCGCTATTCCACGCCAGGCCGGGTCTTGAACGCGGTGTCGCGTGGCGACAACAGCTCCGGTTTGCTGCCCTTGCCGCAACAGGATGACGAAACGCCCTGGTGGCCGCTGCTTTATGGCGGCGATGTCGACAGTCTGGCGATTTGCGGACGCGCGCCGTGCGACAGCGCCGATCCGCGCCCCGGAGCGCTCGTAATCGGCAAGTTCGCGCCCGAGGAGACCGGCGCCGACCGCAGCTATCTGATTATCGAGACTGATGGATCGCTGAGCCGCGCCGGTCTTTCCGCGACACTGGGAAAGGCGGGGCTTGAGGCGGTTTCCCTGCTGCTCGCCCCGGCGCAGGCCATGGGGGGCGCGCTGTTTCTGGCCGAGATCAAGGGATTTTATCCTCCCGGTTCCGGGGCGGCCGCCGATATGATCGAGGAAACCGACGGCATCGCCAATGCCACCTTTATCGGCGCCTGTCCGTTGCCGCTCGGGATGGCGGAATGAGCACCCTCACGCCGCGTCCCGGCATTATGGAGATCAGCCCCTATGTGCCCGGGAAATCCAGTCTCGAAGGCGTTGAGCGGGTCATCAAGCTTTCTTCCAATGAAAGCGCGCTGGGGCCGAGCGAAAAGGCGGTCGCGGCCTATCGCGCCGCCGCGCAGGGGCTGCATCGCTACCCAGATGGCGGGGTGGTCGCGCTGCGCGAGGCAATCGGTGCGCGTTACGGGCTGGACCCCGACCGGATTATCTGCGGGGCAGGATCGGATGAGCTGTTTTACAATCTGACCCGCGCCTATGCCGGGCCCGGCGATGAAATTCTTTACAGCGAACATGGTTTTAATATCTATCCCATCGTCGCCCGTGCGGTGGGCGCAACGCCGGTCACAGCGCCGGAAACGAATCTGACCTTCGATGTCGAAGCGATCCTCGGGAAGGTCACCGGAAAGACAAGGATCGTATTCATCGCCAATCCCAACAACCCGACCGGGTCCTATATTCCGGCCGAGGCGTTGGCGCGGCTGCGCGACGGGTTGCGGGACGATATACTTCTGGTCGTCGATGGCGCCTATGCCGAATATGTGCAGCGCAACGACTATTCCGACGGCGCGTCTCTGGTCGATGCGGGCGAAAACACCGTGATGACCCGGACATTTTCTAAGATTTACGGGCTCGCCGCATTACGGATCGGCTGGGGCTATTGCCCGCCCGCCATCGCCGATGTGCTGAACCGTCTGCGCGCGCCGTTCAATCTCACCACCGCGGCGCAGGCCGCGGGTGTCGCGGCGGTCAACGATACCGCGCATGTTGCGGCGTCGCGCGATCACAACGCGGTCTGGCTGCCCTGGCTGACGGAAAAACTCACCGCGCTTGGGCTGACCGTCTATCCCAGCGTCGCAAATTTTATCCTCGTCCGCTTTCCGGAGGCGGCCGGTCAGACATCGTCGGATGCAAACACCTTTCTGGCGGAACGCGGTATTATCCCGCGGGAAACCGGCGGGTACGGGTTGCCTGCGTGTCTCAGGATCACCATCGGACGCGAG
This sequence comes from uncultured Rhodospirillaceae bacterium, assembly GCA_964492555.1. Taxonomy (GTDB): domain Bacteria; phylum Pseudomonadota; class Alphaproteobacteria; order MPNO01; family UBA2964. The sequence continues at coordinate 6,262 of CAZBKQ010000056.1, forward strand.
GACGAGGTCCGGGCGATCGCGGAGGCGCTGGCCGAATTTGTCGCCGGCAGGAAAGGCTGAGCGATGGCTGAAGAGGTGTATTTCCAACGTATCGCCCTGATCGGGATCGGTCTGATCGGCTCTTCGCTCGCCCGTGTAGTCAAACGCGACAATCTGGCCGGTCATATCGTGGCCTGCGCCCGGACGGAAGAGACGCGGCAGACCGCGCTGGATCTGGGAATTGCCGATTCCGCGACGGATGATCCGGCGGAAGCCGTCGCCGGCGCCGATCTGGTCATTCTCTGCACTCCCGTTGGGGCTTACGAGGCGGTGGCCAAGGCGATGGCGCCGGCGTTGGAGGCCGGGGCGATTGTTTCCGATGTCGGATCGGTGAAGAAGAGCGTGCTGGATATGGTCGGGCCGCATCTTCCGGACGGCGTGCATTTCGTGCCCGGTCATCCCATCGCGGGGACGGAGAATTCCGGTCCGGAGGCCGGGTTCGATACGCTGTTCGAGGATCGCTGGGTCGTGCTGACCCCGGCCAAAGGCACCGATCCCGCGGCGACGGAGAGGGTCGCGGCGCTATGGCGGCGGACCGGCGCCAATATCGAAGTTATGGATGCCGAACATCACGATCAGGTGCTGGCGATTACCTCACATGTGCCGCATCTGATCGCCTATACGATTGTCGGCACGGCGACCGATCTGGAAGACCGGTTGAAGGCGGAGGTGGTAAAATTCGCCGCGTCCGGTTTCCGCGATTTTACCCGGATTGCGGCAAGCGACCCGGTCATGTGGCGGGATATTTTCCTGACCAACAAGGATGCGGTGCTGGAAATGCTAGGTCGTCTGACCGAGGATATTTCCATCCTGCAGCGCTATATCCGCGACGGCGATGGCGAGAAAATGGAAGCACTGTTCGCCCGCACCCGTGAAATCCGGCGTTCGGTGATCGAGGCAGGCCAGCATATCCCGCCCGCGCCGAAAGACGACTGACCCCTAATTCGCGACCGGTTTTAGCTGGATAAGCTTCACCGGGCCGACCGACAACCAGCCATCCTGCGCGGCGATGGGAATGGATATTTTTTCGCCGCCCGACGGGTCCGGTGTGCTGAGCGCCCGCAGACCGAACCGCAACAGCAACAATTGCGACGGGCGGATCGCCCCCGTCCGGGTCAACGCGTCCAATGCCTGCTGAAAGCCCGTGAGTTCCAGCTTGAGCGCCGCGAG
>CAZBKQ010000056.1:7570-12456 GCA_964492555.1 uncultured Rhodospirillaceae bacterium
GGCGGGGCAGGTCGCGTCCGAGGCCGATTAGCGCGACAATCTTGTGAAGATTTATATCGAGCCGTGTCGGCAAATCCTTGCCGGCCGCCTCTACCCGGTGTTCGCCGCCGCTGATCAGCGCCAGATGTTTCGGCTGCCACGGCGACCATTTGACGAATAGATATTCGCCCCGCCAGTCGAAATTTCTTCCCTCACCGATCGGACCCGCCATGCGCGGGCTGGAAATTTTCGTGCGCCATTCGAAGGGAAAACCCGACTTGGTTTTTTCCACATATTCGACCGTCCAGCCCGCCACGCGCTGCTTTTCCACCCAGTCATCGACCATCCCGCCGAGATACCAGGCACCAAGCCACCACAGCGCGCCGTAAAGCGCGGCGGCCCCGGTCAGCAGGTAGATCAGGCCGAGAATTTTCGTTCGTATGGTCATCGCCCTACATATAGGCGGCTTTTCGCGGGCAATGCCAGCCTATAGACTTCGCGCCGCAAGTTTCCGGGGTTTAGATGACTTCTTCCAACCAGACGCCGCTATCGCCGCAAATGACCGCGGCCGCCGCCGCCCTGTTCGTTTTTTTCTGGGCGAGCGGGTTTGTATGCGCGAAGTACGGCTTTCCCTATGCCGAACCCTTTACCTTTCTTTCGCTGCGCTTTGCGATGGCTATCGCCTTCATGTTGCCGCTCTGCCTAATGTGGAAGGCGGTCTGGCCCGGAAGCTTGAGGGAAACGGGCCATGTGCTGGTGGCTGGTTGGCTGGTCCAGACGACTTATCTGATCGGGGTGTGGTACGGCATCTGGCTCGGTGTCGCGACCGGGATCGTTGCGTTGATTGTCGGTTTGCAGCCCTTGATTACAGGGGCGCTGTCGGCACCGCTGCTCGGCGAAAAAGTCAGCCGCACGCAATGGGCCGGGCTGGCGCTTGGGTTTGCGGGTCTCGGACTGGTCGTCGCGGAAAAGGTCAATCCCGAAGGGTCGCAAGGGTGGGGCGCGCTGTTCTGCGTCCTCGCGCTTACAGGCATTACGCTCGGCACGCTTTATCAGAAACGGTTTTGCGGCGCGGTCGATATCCGCACGGCGGTGACGATCCAGAACGCGGGATCGCTCGCGGTTATCCTGCCGCTCGCCTTTGCGTTTGAGACACGATCCGTCGAATGGACCGGCGAATTCTGGTTCGCGCTGGTCTGGTCGGCGCTCGGCCTTTCGGTCATTGCCATCGCGCTTTTCTTTATGCTGGTCAGGCGCGGCGCGGCGGCGAAGGTAACCTCGATGATCTATCTTAGCCCGCCGACCACCGCGCTGATGGGCTGGGCGATGTTCGGGGAAACCATGTCGGCGCTGGCGCTGGCGGGATTTGCGACCGCCGTTATCGGTGTCGCCTTGGCGAACCGGGGATAGACGATGGCGCAGGCGCTTTCCCGCACGCGGATCACCGCGTCTGATCCCGGCGATGTGTGGTTTTTCGCCTATGGCTCGTTACTATGGGATCCCGGTTTCGATGTCGCCGAACGCCGCCGTGCCCGGCTGTTCGGATGGCACCGGCGATTTTGCATCCATTCGGTGATTTATCGCGGCACGCCGGAAAATCCCGGCCTGTCGCTCGGGCTGGACCGCGGCGGCTCCTGCAACGGGTTCGTTCTGAAAATCCGGAAAGCGGAACGTGAGGCGGTGCTGGCGCAATTATCGGCCCGTGAAATGCCTGAGGAAATCTATTCCAGCCGCCCGGTAACGGTTGAAACCGAAAACGGCCCGCTTGCCGCCGTGACCCTGACCGTCAACCGCGATCACCGGCTTTACTGTCCGCCGCTTGATATCGAGACCTCGGCCCGGCGGATCGCCACAAGCAGCGGCAGGCGCGGGGCCAATATCGATTATCTGGAAAATACGGTCGCGCATCTGGCAGAAGAAGGCATTCGCGACCGGACGCTTACCGTCCTGCTTGACAGGGTGCGGCAGTTGGGATGATCTCAGCACAACAATCAAACGGCTTTGAAAGGGCGGAAATATGAAGCTGGTCAGCTTTTACGCGGGAGACAAGGAACATTACGGCGCGGTGGTCGATGACGGGATTGTCGATCTTTCCGGCGCGGTGTTTCAGGAAACCAACTATCCCAATCTGCGTGAGGCAATCGGCGCCGACGGCTCGCTCACACATATGAAAACACTGGTTGAGGCCGCGGACAAACCCGATTTCGGGTTTGACGACGTGACCTATCGCCTGCCCATTACCCGGCCGCGCAAGATTTTCTGCGTCGGGCGCAATTACCGCGCCTATCACGAGGTGATGGAAGACGGGCGGCCGGACTGGCCCAGTATCTTCCCGCGCTTTGTCGACAGTTTCTGCGCCCATGACGAGGCCATCGTGCGCGGCAGGGATGACGGTGATCAGCTTGATTACGAGGGCGAGCTGGTGGCGGTGATCGGCAAGCATGCGCGCCATGTGAAAGAAGAGGACTCGCTTTCCCATGTCGCGGGCTACACCATTGCCAATGAAGGCAGCGTCCGGAACTGGATCGGGCGCGGCACGCAGAACTGCCCGGTGAAGAACCAGTGGCGGTCGGGCTCCATGGGGCCGTGGATGGTGACGGCGGATGAAATCCCCGATTCCTCCAAGCTGACCATCCATACGGAAGTGAATGGCGAGACCCGCCAGGACGGCGGCACCGACATGATGATTTTCGATCTGCCCTTTGTGATTGCCTATATCAGTCGTTTTACGCCGCTGGAGCCGGGCGATTGCATCTGCACCGGTTCGCCCGGCGGCTCCGCGATCGAGCATGACCCGCCCGGCTATCTCACCCCCGGCGATGTGCTGGAGGTGACGATCGAGGGTATCGGCACGCTGCGCAACGGGATCGAGGCGGAAGGCTAGGCGCGGAACAGGCTTATGGGCAGTGAGGCAGAAAGCCGGGCGCTGGTGCTGTTTTCCGGCGGGCAGGATTCTGCGACCTGTCTTGCCTGGGCGCTTGACCGGTTCGACGTGGTGGAAACCATTGCCTTCGATTACGGCCAGACCCATAAGATCGAGCTGCAGGTCAGGGAAGCGTTTCTGTCCAACCTGCGGGACGCGTTCCCCGACTGGAGCGCGAAACTCGGTCCCGACCGTCTGGTCGAAATGGGGTTTCTCGCCGATCTGACAGGCAGCGCCCTTACCGGTGGCGGGGCGTTGGAAACCGGGCCGGACGGTCTCCCGACCAGCTTCGTTCCCGGGCGCAATCTGTTGTTTCTGGCCGCCGCCGCCTCATACGGCTATGAGCGCGGATTGCGCGATCTGGTGATCGGGGCGGGAGAGGTGGATTTTTCCGGTTATCCCGACTGCCGCGACGCCACCATGAAGGCGCTGGTCCCGGCGCTCAGCCTCGGGCTCGGCAGTGATTATGACATCCACGCGCCTCTGATGCGCTGCGACAAGGCAAGCACCTGGGCGTTGGCCCGCGAACTCGGCGGCGATGCGGTGGTGGAGCTCATTCTCGAACACACCCATAGCTGTTACCGCGGCGTGCGCGATACGCGCCATGACTGGGGTTATGGTTGTGGCGATTGCCCTGCCTGTACATTGCGCGCCGAAGGCTGGCGCGGCTATGTCGACTGGTTCCGCTGACCGCCTAATTTCTGCGCTGCAAAAAATTTGATCAGCAGACTGGGTCTAAATTAGGCATAAACCTCCAAGTGGCGGAAAATCTGTAAATTCTATTTTTGAAGAATGGCGGAAAAGTGGGATAAATTTTTTATTTCCGCCAAGCCGCGAACTGGCACGCGGGTTGCTTATAACCTTTGTAACCTTCAACAGAGGAGATTTCGATGAAGCGGATCAGTACAACCCTTGCGGCGTTTGCCACGCTTGCGGCGATTACCGCAGCGCCCATGGCGAAGGCCGACGTCGCCAGCCACTACAAGGATAAGACCATCACGATCCTTATCCCCTATGGCCCGGGCGGTACCTATGACAAATACGGCCAGACCTTTGCGCGCCATCTCGGGAAATTCATTCCGGGCGCACCCAACGTAATCGTGAAACACATGCCGGGCGCGGGCGGTGCCAAGGCGATGAATTGGTCCTTCAATGTCATGCCCAAGGGCGGTTACGACATGATCACCCCGCTCGACAATACGGTGGTCAATGAGCTGCTGCGGCCCGACAAGATGCGGTACAAATCAGACCAGTACGCTTATCTCGGTTCATCGAACCAGACCAATGTGATCTTGGTGGTTTCGACGACCAAGGGTGTCACCAGCGTGGAAGACTGGAAGAAGATGGGTACGCCGTTGATCGGTTCGTCCTCCGGCGCGGCCTCGACCAGCACGCTGATCCCGCAATATGTAATGTCCGCCCTCGGCGTGAAGGGCCGGGTGGTTAAGGGGTATAAGGGATCTTCGCGCTCCATCATGGCGATCGAGCAGGGCGAAGCCGACATGTCCGCCTTCAACTGGCTGGCCTGGTCGTCCAAGGTACCGCACTGGTTCAAGGGCGAGAAACCGTTCGCCAAACCGATCCTTCAGGTCGGCATCTGGAAGGATCCTGATTTGCCCGGCGTTCCGATGCTGGAGGACCTCGTGCCCGAGGCCTACAAGGCCGGCGCCAAGTTCCTCGGCTCGCTTGGGCCGCTGGGACGCGGGCTTGCCTTCCCGCCCGGCGTGGAAAAGGAATATGTCGCCGCCATGCGCATGGCGTATGACAAGATGAACGCCGATGCGGCCTTTGCCGCGGAACTAAAGAAACGCAGCCTGCGGCTAATCCCGTCCAAAGGCGTGGATATCCAGAAAACGGTTAAAGAAGCCATGACGGCGACGACGCCGGACGTCATCGCTTTCGTCCGCAAGGCCATTTTCGGCGGCGGCACCTGATCGGACTCCCTGCGCGCAGTCGCGCAAAACTCAGGGCCCCGGGGGCAATC
>CAZBKQ010000056.1:12556-14235 GCA_964492555.1 uncultured Rhodospirillaceae bacterium
TGCAAAACAGGGAGCAAGAAATATGTCTGACGATTTTCACCCCGAATCCGGTCACCGCCTGCCGCCGGTCAATCCCGGCGATCTGGATGAGACGGCGCGCAAGATCTATGACCACTTCACCGACCCGGATAGCACGACCTATGTCGGGATATGGGGGCCGGGCGGGATCCGGCTGCATTCGCCGGATGTCGCGGTTCACACCCAATCGATGAATGATTACATCCGCTATGGCGCGGGGATTGATCCGCGCCTGCGGGAGATCGCCATTCTGGTGGTGGCGCGCACCCATGACAGCCAGTTCGAGTGGTGCGCCCATATCGCGCCGGCCCTGAAACAGGGTGTCAGCCAGGAAATCATCGATATCATCCGCGATGACGGACCGCTCGACGGGCTGGATGCGGTCGATGCGATGGTGATCCAGCTGGGCCGTGAAATCTTCGCCGGGCCGGAGGTGACACGGGAAACCTATCAGGCCGCTTTTGCCCATTTCGGCGCCAGGGGGCTGGTCGATTTTGTCACGCTGATGGCCGGATATGCCGGGACGGCGGCCATTCTGAAAACCTTCAACATGCAGCTCAAGCCCGATTGGGAGGCATCACTTCCCATCGGCGGCAATTGACGGTCACGCCCCCGAACCATGTCAGAGAGCGAGCGGGAACGCGACGCGGCGGCGGCATGCGAGACCTGCGGGCTGTGCTGTTCAGGCCTTCTGTTCGCCCGGGTCCGGGTAAAAGAGGAAGACACGGCCGCGCGCGAACGGCTGGGGCTTGGAACCGCGCCGGATGGTGTGCCGCTGCCGCATCCCTGCCGCTGTCTGAACGGCACGCTCTGTTCGATCTATGACGACCGGCCCGGCAATTGCCGGACCTATCAGTGTGAGACCCGCCGGGAGATTTTGCGCGGTGAGACCACGCTGGCGCGGGCCAGGGCGCGGATCGCCGATGTAAAGGACCGGCTTGCCGCGCTGGACCCGTTGGCGGAAACGCTGATGGGCCAAACCGTGAGAGCGACGGGTTTCCGTCCCTTCACCTATGCGTTTATCGCGGCGTTTGAGAAAAAACAGGCGCGGGGGCTCAAAGCGACCGGGACCGAACGGGCGGTAATCCGCCAAAGCCTGGAAATATTGAAAATCGTCGACCAGCATTTCCGGGAAACGAGCCGGCTCCGTATCTTCGCCGGGTTTTTGTAAGATGTTGAGGCGGGAGTGAAAGACGAAGACTGAAAAGCTACCGTTGGAATAGTGAATACGGTAAAAATACCTTGACTTTGTGAACCGTTCCTGATAGAATATTTATCAGTGGTGGCCGGTGCGCCCGGTTCTCCACAATCTCTGATTATCCCATCTACCGCCCGGCAGCCGCCGCGGCGGTTCTTCTATTCTGTCAGCCAGCCGTCCGCCATTCGCGGGCGGTTTTTTTATGGAGATCCGCATGCTCAACCCAACCGATCAGGAATTTTCCATCACCCGTACAATCGGGCGCGGCAATTCGCGCCCCGGCGATGTCGTTAGATTGCGGCGGGCACTCAATCGCACTGGCTATGGTCGCTTTCCGCAAAACCCGGCGAAGAATGTCACGCCCGGTCTGATGCAGGCGACGGAACGGTTTCAACGCGATTTCGCTCTCAAACCCGATGGGGTGGTCGAACCCGCCGGCCCGACCGAACGGATGATGCGCATC
>CAZBKQ010000057.1:0-6243 GCA_964492555.1 uncultured Rhodospirillaceae bacterium
CATAGACCGCATCGGGCACGCCGCAGGCGGCAGCTTCGGCGATATCCGGATAGCGAGACAGGATATTGTCGACCTCCACCGGTGAGATATTGACCCCGCCGCGGATGATCAGGTCCTTGAGACGCCCGACGACCGAGAGATGCCCGTCCGTATCCACCTTGCCGAGATCGCCGGTGTAATGCGCTTCGGGCAGCTTCTCGATCCGCCCGTCGAAATGCAGATAGCCCCAGCTTTTCTGCTGGCCCGAGACCACGATCTGGCCGGGCTCGCCCGGCGGGACCTCATTGCCGTCATCATCCAGCAGGCGGATATGTTGATATTTCAGCGGGAAGCCGATGGTGCCGATCTTGCGGTCCGCGCCGCGATGCGAACACATCAGCCCGCCCTCGGAACAGCCCGCCGACTGACAGATACGAATGCCGTACTGATCCTCGAACCGCCGCCAGTTCTCCGGCAGGATCGGCGCGGATGACGTCATGAAAAACCGTAAATGCGGAATGTCTTTGCCGCGAATATCGACCGGTTCATTGAGAAACATGTTGAGAATGGTGGGCACCGAAACCGCGATATTGGCCTTATATTTCTTCACCCAGTCGAAATAGCGGCTGCGCGAAAATTTCTTCGCCATATAAACGGTCGCGCCGCGCGTCAGCGGTCCGCCCATGCTCATATTCTGCGACGAAAGCCAGGTGTAGGACCGGCAATCGACCATCCGGTCGTCTTCGCGCAATTCGATTCAATCGACGCTGGCGTCAAAATTGGGCCAGACCGCCGAATGGGCCTGCATCACGCCTTTCGGTTTCGCTTCGGTGCCGGAGGTATAGAAGATCACCGCGATATCCTCCGGCGCGCAAATCTCCGCGATTTCGTCCTGATCCGAATGTTCTTCCAGCGCCGCGAAGAAACCGGTGGAACCACCCTCTTCGCGCCACTCGCCGAGCGCCATCCATTCGGTCTGGCTTTCGGGATCGCGCAACTCTTCCAGGCCCAGCCCTTCCTGGACCAACACCAGCACGGGGTCGATGGCGGCGACGATTTCCGCGATATGGGCGCGGTTCATCTCCACATTGGCGGTGGCAATGGTGCCGCCGGCGCGCTGCACGCCCAGGAATACCGCGATGAATTCGACCGAGTTTTCCGACAGCATCAGCACCCGGTCATTGGGTTTCAGGCCGCGCGCCGCGAAGAAATGCGCCATGCGGTTGCCGAGCCGCCAGAGATCGCGATAGCTCAGCGCCTTCTCATCCTGATCGATAGAGACCATGTAGGGCTTGTCGCCGAACCGCCGGGCCTGCTCGGCCAGCAGGGCGCGCATCGGTTTGTATCTTGTTGTCTGGACCTCCCACATGGCGGGAAGGCTAGCATGGCGGTTTTGCGGCGGGGAAGGGGAGCGCTTAGCCGGCGGTGCCGAACTCTTCCTTCCATTCATCCAGCAGACGCAGCCGGTTCATCTTGCCGCGTTCGGTCTTGGGCAGCGCGTCGCGCACGATCACCTGTTTGGGCATGCGGAATTCCGGCAGCCGGTCGCTGCAATGGTTGAAGATATCCTCGGCTTCCAGATGTTCGCCCGGCTTGGGGGCGACATAACAGATTACTTCCTCGCCATAGATGCTGTGCGGCACGCCGAGCGTGGCGGCCTCGGCGACCGTGGGCATCTGCAACAGGATATTGTCGATTTCCGCCGGCGAGATATTGACTCCGCCGCGGATGATCAGCTCCTTCACCCGGCCGAGAACGTGCAGACAGCCTTCCTCGTCGGTGACGCCAAGATCGCCCGACCGCAGCCGGTTGCGGAACTGCACGACGATCTCACCGGTCTCGTCGATATAGCGGTAGAGATTGTTTCTGAACCCGCCGATTTCGATTTCGCCCATTTCGCCGGGCGGCATATCCAGCCCGGTTTCCGGATCGACGATCGAAATCCGGTGATAGGCGAGCGGCTGTCCGACAGTGCCGAATTTCCGCGTATATTCGTTGGAGACCGCGATCCAGCCGATCTCCGAACAGCCATAGCCCTGCGCCACCGGGACGCCGTATTTATCCTCGAACTGCTTCCAGGTTTCCCGCAACAGCGGGGCGGAGCTCGAGGTCATAAAGCGCAGATGCGGGATGTCTTTGTGGTGAATATCGATCGGGCGGGACAGGAACATGGCGAGCCCGGTCGGGTTGCAGACCCCGATGGTCGCCTTGTGATCACGGACCCAGTCGAAATAGCGGCTTTGCGAAAAACGCCGGGCGAGGATTAGCGTCGCGCCCTTGTAAAGCGTCGACAGGCCGCTCAGCACCTGCGCCGAAATCCAGTTGAAGGCGCGGAATTCCAGAATCTTGTCATCTGACGTCATGCCGAGCCCTTCGGCGGTCGGCGGCGTGTTGGCGATCAGCTCCCGGAAGGTCACCACCACGCCCTTCGGCGCCGACGCGGTGCCCGAGGTGTAATAGATGGAGGCATCGTCTTCCCACTTGCTGACCGGTTCCACGGGGTCCGCCGGCATTTTTTCGACTTCGGCGTAAAATCCGGTCGATCCGCCATTTGGATCCCACTGGCCCAGCGCGTGAAATTCACCCGGCGTGTGAGAGGCGAGATGTTCCGCCTCTATCCGCTCATCGGTTTCCTCGTAAAGCGTGAGTTTGGGGTGGAGCGCATTGAGAATCTGTTCGAAATAGACCGCGTTCATCTCGACATGAATGGTGCAGACCGTCGCGCCATAGGCCATGCCGCCGATATAGACCGCCAGATGCTCGATCTGGTTGTTGGACAGCATCGCCACCCGGTCGCCCGCGCCGATCCCTTTCGATTTCAGATATTGCGCCATGCGGTCGCACAGCGTCTTGAACTCGCCATAGGTGATCAACTTGTCCTGATCGACGCTTTCTATGAAATTCTTGTCGGGGCAGGCTTCCGCCGCCGCCGCGATCCAGTCGCGCAAATTGGTTTCGGCTTCCTCCGGACCCTTTTTCAAGAGCCCCGCCAATACAAACTGATCCGACTGTGCCGTCATAGGGCCAAACCGAAATTTACGGTGAAAATCCTGAATTTAGGCCCCTCACGAACAGGCGCCGCTATTGACGCCGGAGGGGCCATTTATATATACTTGACTAGTCAACAATTAGCAATCGAAGTTTTTCTGAGCGTTGGAAAACCTAAGAAAATCGGTATAGTCGGCACCGAAAACGATTTGCGATGCGGCCCGGCTTCCCGCTGCGTTTGAACGGAGAATAGATCAATGGCGACAGAGAATACCGCCGCGGAAGATGGGCCGCGGGAATCGGTCAAAGTCGAGTTTCAGACCAGCCCCGACCGGTACAAACACTGGAATCTGACGATCGACGGTAATGTGGCGCGGCTGGCGATGTCCGTCGATGAAAACGCGACACTCAACCCGGGTTATGAGCTCAAGCTCAACTCCTACGATCTCGGCGTCGATATCGAACTCTATGACGCGATTCAGCGGCTGCGTTTCGAGCATCCGGAAGTCGGCTGCGTCATCATGTGTTCCGATCATCCGCATGTCTTTTGCGCCGGCGCGAATATCCGCATGCTCGGCAAATCGACCCACGATCACAAGGTGAATTTCTGCAAATTCACCAATGAAACCCGCAACGGGATCGAGGACGCGACCGAAAATTCGCATCAGCGCTATATTTGCGCCATCAACGGCACCGCGGCCGGCGGCGGGTATGAGCTCGCGCTCGCCACCGATTACATCATGCTGCTGGATGACGGGTCGTCGACCGTGTCGCTGCCGGAATTGCCGCTTCTCGCGGTGCTGCCGGGCACCGGCGGTCTGACCCGCCTGGTCGACAAGCGCAAGGTACGGCATGACCGCGCCGACGTGTTCTGCACCACCACCGAAGGAATGCGCGGCAAGCGCGCGGTTGACTGGAACCTGATCGACGAAATCGTGCCGCGCTCCAAATTCCAGGAAACGGTTGCCGAACGGGCCAAGGAGTTCGCCGACGCGACCGACCGGCCGAAAGACGCCAAGGGCGTCGCGTTGACGCCGGTCACTGTCACCGAAGACGGCGATACGCTGGTATACGATCATATGACGGTGACGTTGAACCGCGCGGAAAACACCGTTGAATTCATGATCAACGCGCCGGAAGAGGCGCCGCCCGCCGATATCGCGGGGATGGAGGCGCAGGGGTGCGATTTCTGGCCGCTGGCGCTCGCCCGCGAACTCGACTACGCCATCGTCCATCTGCGGCTGAATGAGGGAAATATCGGCACCTGGGTGTTCCGCAGCCAGGGCGATAACGCCATGGTCGCCGCCTATGACGACTTTCTCGATGCCAACAAGGATCACTGGCTGGTCCGTGAAATCACGCTTTATCTCAAACGCAGCCTGAAACGTGTCGATGTCAGCGCCCGCAGTCTGGTGGCGCTGGTCGAGCCTGGCAGCTGCTTTACCGGCACGTTGCTGGAGCTGGTGCTGATCGCCGACCGGTCCTACATGCTGGACGGCCAGATGGAAGGCAGCAATCTGCCCGCGCCGACGGTGCGGCTGACGGCGATGAATTTCGGGCCCTATCCCATGTCGAACGGGCTGACGCGGCTGGAAACGCGGTTGCTGGGCGAACCGGAAAAAATCGCCGAAGCGAAAAACCTTATCGGCAAGGAGCTGGAAGCGGTCGATGCCGACGATGCCGGGCTGGTCACCTTCATTCCCGACGATATCGATTGGGAAGACGAGGTCCGCATCGCGGTCGAGGAGCGCGCCGCTTTCTCGCCGGACGGGCTGACCGGCATGGAGGCCAATCTGCGCTTTGCCGGGCCTGAGACGATGGAGACCAAGATTTTTGGCCGGCTCAGCGCCTGGCAGAACTGGATTTTCCAGCGGCCCAACGCGGCGGGGCCCGAAGGCGCGCTGAAACTCTACGGAACCGGACAACGGAGCGAATTCGACAAGCGCCGGGTCTGATATTTCTTGCGGCGCGCCGCGCCGCCGTCATAATCCAACCGAATGAACGCCCCGTATAAGCGGGAGACGAACAGGAGCGAGTAATGTCCATCGATTTGAACGCCCGCATTCCAAACAATGTCGATCTGGCCGACGACCGCCGCCTGCAACGGGCGCTGGAATCCTGGCAGCCCAGCTTTCTCAACTGGTGGAAGGATCTGGGCCCCGAAGGCACCATCGATTACGACGTCTATCTGCGGACCGCGATCAGCGTCGAGGCCGATGGCTGGGCGCATTTCGATTACGTCAAAATGCCGGATTACCGCTGGGGTATCTTTCTGGCCCCGCCGGAGGAAGACCGCCGGATTCCGTTCGGTGAACATAAGGGCGAACCCGTCTGGCAAGAGGTCCCGGGTGAATATCGCGCCTCGCTGCGCCGGCTGATCGTAACCCAGGGCGATACGGAACCCGCCTCCGTCGAACAGCAGCGTTTGCTCGGGCTGACCTGCCCCTCGCTCTATGATCTGCGAAATCTGTTCCAGGTGAATGTGGAGGAAGGGCGTCATCTCTGGGCGATGGTCTATCTGCTGCACGCCTATTTCGGGCGCGACGGGCGGGAGGAAGCCGAAGCGATGCTGGAACGTCATTCCGGCGATCCGGACAAGCCGCGTATTCTCGGCGCCTTCAATGAGGAAACGCCGGACTGGCTCTCCTATTACATGTTCACCTTCTTCACCGACCGCGATGGCAAGTATCAGCTTTCCTCGCTGGCCGAATCCGGCTTCGATCCGGTGGCGCGCACCTGCCGCTTTATGCTGACCGAGGAAGGTCATCATATGTTCATCGGCACGACCGGCATCGCGCGGGTCGCCACGCGTACCTGCGAGGTGATGAAGGAGCTCAAAACCGAGGATCCGGAGAAGATCCGCGCCGCGGGCGCCATCGATCTGCCGACGCTGCAGCGCTATATCAATTTCCATTTCAGCGTATCGGTCGATCTGTTCGGAAATGAGCTTTCCACCAACGCCGCGAATTACTACACGGCGGGGCTCAAGGGCCGGTTCGAGGAAACCAAGATCGACGACGATCACGAACTCAGCAACGACAGCTATGAGGTCACATTGTTTGAGGAAGACCAGGTCAAGCAGACCAAACAGAATGCGCTGCTGGCGGTTAATGAGCGGTTGCGTGACGACTATATCGCGGACTGCCAGGCGGGCGTCGATCGCTGGAACAAGATCCTCAAACGCAACAAGGTCGATTTTGAATTCAAGCTGCCCCATCGCGGCTTCCACCGCGCCATCGGCACCTTTGCGGGCGCGAAGATTTCACCCGACGGGCA
>CAZBKQ010000057.1:6343-14202 GCA_964492555.1 uncultured Rhodospirillaceae bacterium
CCGCCCGGCAGACCGCTGTCTTTCTGATAAAGCCACGCCATCCCGGCATAGGGATTGTCGGCCATGTCCTTTTTGCCGCCGATCAACTGGTTGCGCAGTTCGCGCGCGACATCGGCGGCATGATAGAGATCGCCGTAGAGACGCGCGGTCAGCTGCACCCGGCCGGTCCGCATATAGCGAAGCGGTGGATAGGCGGCAAAGGCGGCTTCGACATTCCCGTCATGTTCATCCAGCAGACCGGCGAGACAGACCGCGTCCTCCATCGCCATACCGGCGCCGGCGGCCAGATATTGCAGCATCGGATGCGCCGCGTCGCCGAGCAGCGTGACCCGCCCTTTGGTCCATTCCTTTACCGGCGCCCGGTCGCACAGCACCCACATTTTCCAGACATCGATCTTGTCCAGAAGCGCCTTTACAGGCCGCTGCACACCTTCGAAATGGGCATAGAGCTCATCCGGATCGCCATATTCATCCCAGCCCTCGACATAGCGGGAAGAATGAAAAACGGCGACGATGTTAAACAGCTCTCCCCGCCGCAGCTTGTAATGCACCAGATGGTTTTTCGGCCCCGCCCATAAAACCACATCGTCGATCCAGTCATTGAGTTCTTCCGGCACCTCGTCTATCGGCAGAACCGCGCGATAGGCGATATGGCCGGAGACCACCGGCTCGCCATCGCCGACGATCGACGGGCGGATATTGGACCACAGACCGTCAGCGCCGATCAGCGCCGATCCCTCGATTTCCTCGCAGCCCGCGAGTTTGACACTGACGCCCGATCCCGTGTCGTCATATCCGGTGACTTCCGCCGAGGTGCGCAATTCGATCTCGTCCATCTCCGTGCAGACATCGAAGAGAACTGTGTGCAGATCGGCCCGATGGATCACCGCGTAGGGTTCGCCGAAGACCGGCGTCAGCGAATGCCCGGACGGCATGCGGAGCACTTCCTCGCCCGACAGGCTGTCCATCATGATCATGTCTTTCGGGAACCAGGCGATATCATGCATCGCCGCCTTGACCTGCAACGCATCGAAAGCGCGATGGGTGTTGGGGCCAAGCTGAATGCCCGCGCCGATTTCGCCGAACTCATCGGCCTTTTCCAGAACGATGGATTTGCGCCCGGAAAGGGCCAGCATCCGCGCGGCGGCCAGGCCGCCGATGCCGCCGCCGGCAATGATAATGGGTTTGTCGTGGGTCATGCTTCGCTCTTTTTCGTATTTGGCAGGCATTGTAAGGTTTGAGGAAGAACTAGAAAAGGCAGCCGGAAAATGGATACGGGAATCACCACCGATAACAGCGTCTTGCCCACGAAAATAAATTTCGCGGATAATTTCAATGTCGCCATCCCCTTTATAGACCGGCATCTGGAAGAAGCGCGCGGCGATAAACCGGCGATTCGGGGCGCGTTTGGCGAGGTGACCTATGCCGAGCTTGCGGAGAATGTGAACCGGACAGGCAATGCGCTGAAAGATTTAGGCCTTTCATCCGGCGCTCGTGTGCTGATGGTCGTTAAAGACGCGCCGGAATTCTTTTACCTGTTCTGGGGGGCGATAAAGGCGGGGTTTGTGCCGGTGCCGCTTAATACGCTGCTGAAAGCACCCGATTACGCTTTCATGATAGAGGATTCCGGCTGCGAAGCGGTGTTCTATTCGCCGGTTTTCGCAGTCGAAGTCGAAAAGGCGCTTGCCGATTGTGCCGCCAGGCCGGCGCATGTTTTTTCTGCGGAAGGCGATGACGGGTTGCCCGGTCTGATGCAAGCCGCCGGCACGGCGTTGGAGGCCGCACCCGCTTCGGCGACCGATGATTGTTTCTGGCTCTATTCCTCCGGCTCCACCGGGCGGCCCAAGGGAACGGTGCACAGCCATCGGGACATTCCGGTCACCGCCATTCACTATGCGGTCGGCGTCCTCGGTATGACGGAAGACGATGTGTGTTTTTCCGCCGCCAAGTTGTTCTTCGCCTATGGGCTTGGCAACGGGATGACGTTTCCGCTCTGGGTGGGCGCGACGGCGGTATTGGATGCGCGTCCGCCCAGCCCGGATATGACGTTCGAGGTCATCGAACAGTTCAAACCGACCATCTATTACGGCGTGCCGACGCTTTACGCGGCGCAGCTGCGCGCGCTGGAGGAAAAATCGCCCGATCTGTCCAGCTTGCGCGTTTGCGTCTCGGCGGGCGAGGCGCTGCCCGGCGATCTGTTCCGCCGCTGGCAGGACAAGACCGGGCTTCTGATCCTCGACGGGATCGGCTCGACCGAAATCCTCCATATCTTCATTTCCAATATGGTTGACGATCACAAGCCGGGGGCGAGCGGCCGTCTGGTGCCGGGTTATGACGCGAAAATTCTCGACGAAACCGGTAAGGAGGTAGAGGCGGGCGATTCCGGCGCGCTTATGATCAAGGGCGATTCCATTGCCAAATATTACTGGAACAATCCGGAAAAAACCGAAGCCACCATGAAGGGTGACTGGATCAATACCGGCGATACCTATTATCAGGACGAGGACGGGTATTTCGTCTATTGCGGACGCAATGACGACATGATGAAGGTCGGCGGTATCTGGTGTTCGCCCTTTGAGATCGAGGCGCGGCTGATCGAACATCCCAAGGTTCTGGAAGCCGCCGTGGTAGCCCGCGCCGATGATGACGATCTGATCAAGCCCGAGGCCTTTATTGTCCTGAACGATGCCGGTGACGCGGGGGACGGGCTGGCCGATGAGCTGCTGGAACACTGCAATGACGGGCTTGCGCGCTATAAATATCCACGCTGGTTCAATTTCGTCGAGGAATTGCCCAAGACGGCGACCGGCAAGATCCAGCGCTTCAGGCTGAGGGGATAGGAATTAGGAAAGACGGCTGAATTTTTACTAAAGCTGGTTGTAGAGAAATTTTGTCACCCCGGCCTTGAGCCGGGGCCCAGTCAATCACTGATTTAAGTCGCCATATAAATCCCGCCAATGGGGATTGTCTTTTTCAATCAGTTCCAATTTCCAGGCACGCCGCCAGCGTTTAATAGATTTCTCTCTCGCGATCGCGTCGCGGATGTCTAGATATTCTTCAGTATGAACAAGCATTCGGACGGCATGCGTTCTTGTGAAACCACCGGCTTTGCCGGATTTATGCTCCGCCACCCGGCGGACAAGGTCGTTTGTGACGCCGGTATAGAGGGTGCCGTTCCTCTTGTTCGCTAAGATGTATACGTAGTACATGCGGCGAATTTTCTCTGGACCCCGGCTCAAGGCCGGGGTGACAATAATTATAATGTTATGAAATATCTTCTTGTGTTCGAAAACGAATTTTGAAGTGGTAGAACAATGAGCGATCTCTCAAAAGCCGGGCCGTTCGGGCTCAACGGACTGACGGCGACGGAAGCCGCGGCGAAGCTCGAGGCGGGGGAGATCACCTCCGAAGCGCTGGTCGCCGATTGTCTCGCGCGGATTGACGCACGGAACCCCGAAATCAATGCCTGGGCGTTTATCGATCGCGATCTCGCGCTTGAGCAGGCACGCGCGCTGGACAAGACATCACGGCGGTCTGCTCTGCATGGCATTCCGGTCGGTATCAAGGATGTGTTCGACACGAAAGATATGCCGACGGCGCATGGGTTCGGCCCCTATCAGGGGAAGATGTGGGGCGAGGATTCGGCCTGCGTCGCGTCCTTGCGCGATGCCGGGCTGGTCATCATGGGCAAGACCGTGACGACCGAATTCGCCTGTCCCAAACCGATCGGTACAAAAAATCCGCATAATGTTTCCCGCACGGCCAGCGTGTCTTCCAGCGGATCCGGCGCGGCGGTCGCGGATTTCATGGTGACGCTTGCCAACGGTACGCAAACCGGCGGATCGGTTATCGGCCCGGCGGCGAGCAACGGAGTCTATGGTTTCAAGGCGAGCCTAGACGGCATCGACCGCGCCGGATTCCGCCATTGCAAGCCGGGGATCGATACGATCGGGTTGTTCGCGCGGTCAATTGAAGACCTGGTCCTGCTGCGTTCGGTCAATACGGGCGAGGAGATGGCGTCGGGACCGGATACCAGCGCGCGGCCCCGGATCGCGATAGTCCGGACGGCGGCCTGGGACCAGACCGAACCCTGCACCCGGACGGCGATCCGTTCCGCCGCGAACCTGCTGGAAGGGGTTGGCACGGAAATCAGCGATCTGGAATTGCCCGGTCTGTTTACCGAAATCACCGATGATTTCGCGGTGGTGAATGGCTGGGAAGGGACGCGGGCGCTCACCGCCGAAATCGAAAACCATCTGGATGATTTCAACGATCACAATCGCGAACGGGTGGAATTCTCAAAGGGTCTGACGGAAGCGGATTACGGGAAATCAAAGGCGGCGCTCAACACGGCGCGGGCGCGGATGGATGAAATCGCTTCCGGTTATGATCTGTTCCTGACGCCCAGCCTGCTGGGCGAGGCGCCGGTGGGAACGGAAGAAGTCCGCACCGCCGTGTTCAACAGACTCTGGACCCAGATGTATATGCCGGCGGTCAATCTGCCTCTGTTCGAGGGGCCCAACGCCATGCCGGTGAATATCCAGCTTGTCGGGCGTCAACATACGGATGCCGCGACGCTGGCGCTTGCCCGATGGGTGGATGACCGGCTGCGCGAGTTGCTCGGCCCGGTGCCGGTGCAGGTGTAGCCGGCTTATTCGAAAAGCCAGTACCAGCCATAGGCGGCGATAACGGCCGGAATAGCGGAATAGAGCGTCGCAATGATTGCCGTCCTGGGCGCCATGGCGATGGCCGGGAACAGCGCGTCACCGTCATTGCTGATCGCATTGCCGAGCTCTGCGGAAAACGGCACCGTGCCGTTCAGATACATCGCGGCCACGACCACCTGTGGGCCGCACCCGGGAATAAACCCGACAAAGATCGCCATCAGCGGCACCAGCGGTCCCCAGATGCGGAACAATTGCTGCAGATCGACCCCGGTAAACAATACGCCGAGTTCGTATATCAGATAGGCGAACACGACCCAGACGGTGACGAAACATGTGTCGCCGACAACCCGCGAAAAGGCGTCCGCCATCCGGCCCTCGCTGGCCGACGCCCATCCCAGGCTTTCATTCGCCCGGCGTTGCGGGTGGGTCGGTGAAACGATGCCCCAGAGCGCGAGTGATATCAGCGCGCCGCCAAGCCCGATCCAGACCACGGTTTCGACGCCCGCGATGGTGCCAAACAGGGATTCGGTGTCAGCCTGGAAGGCGACGAACACGCCGAATATCAGACCGGGCAGCAGAAATGCCCACCATAATGTCCGCCAGCTTTTCGACTCCACCCGGCGAATGCAGGGGCTGCAGGCGGGGTCCGCGCCATCGCCGCGATAGCGCATGAAATCCGTGCCATGGATCGCATCGACGATATAGCCGGAAATCACGCCCACCCCGAACCCGGCGGCGAAAATCCCGATCCCGGTCAACGGCGCCTGCGCCAGCAGCAGGAAGGCCGCGTCGCCCATCGTCGCCGTCAGCACGGCGACCACCGCGCCGAAGCTGATGCCGCCTCTCATATATTGCGTGATAACCATCACGGCCCCGCCGCACCCGGGCAGTGCCCCAAGTATCGCGGCAACCGGCACCTGCCAGGCGGCGTGCCGGGCGAAAAGGGCGGCGACGTCAATCCGGAACCAGGCCTCCAGCGAATAGAAGATCGCGAGGGTCAAGGCGACAAAGACCGTGACTTGCAGGAACGCATCGGCGAGGCTTTGCATCATCACCGCGCCCGCTTCCGGCGACAGCGCGGCGAGCAGCGCCAGCCCGGCCAGCAGCCCGAGCCTGATCGGCCCCAGATTCGAGGCCCAGCGGGCGGTCCCTTCGAACCCGCGTATGGCGGCGATGCTGATCGATGTCATTCCGGTGTCTTCCCTGCTGGCTTTTTATTTTTAGCCTTGGCTAAAAATATTGGCAGAGAGAATAAATTTGTCAACACGCCAAGAGATGGCCATACTCAGTTGAGAGTGAGTATCATTCCGATTGCCATGAACGACGCGAATTGCGCCCCCAAAAGACCCGCTCCCGGACAGGGTGGCGCCGTCTCCGCCTATATGACCCCGGACACCCAGGCGGGGCACTTCCGGCAGGTGCGCCAGGCGCGCGAGACAGAGGTAATCGAGGATTATGTCGAGTTGATCGCGGATCTGATCGATGAGCAGGGCGAAGCCCGCGCGGTTGAGATCGCAAGGCGGATCGGCGTTACCTCCGCCACTGTCAACAAGATGGTCGCCCGGCTCCAGCAACTCGATCTCGTCACGGCGCAGCCCTACCGCTCGATCTTCCTGACCGATGAAGGGCGGAAAATTGCTGAAAAATGCCGTAAGCGGCATCATATTATCGTCGAATTTCTGATCGCTATGGACATATCGGAAGAAACCGCCTGGGCCGATGCGGAGGGAATGGAGCACCACTGCAGCGAGGAAACGCTGGCGGCGTTCGAGGATTTCACCAAAAAGAAGACGCGCGGGGGCTGATCGCGCAGATTGCGGCTGCTAAGCTTGCCCCCGGTAAGTCAAAGGGGACGAAATGGCCGATATTCATCTGACCATGGGCGTGAACGATTACGACCATGTGCGCGATCTGTTTACCGGGGCGGTAAAACCGAAAGGCATCGAACTCACCAGCCTGGTGATGGAGGTAGAGGAAACCTTCAAACGGTTCCTGCAGGATCAGGAATGGGATGTGTCGGAAATTTCCTTCGCCATGTCGTGCCAGGCGATCGACCGGGGCGACGCGCCCTTCGTCCTGATCCCGGTTTTCCCGTCGCGGCTGTTCCGACTGTCCGGGGTCTATATCCGTTCGGATGGATCAGTGAAGTCGCCCGAGGATTTGCGCGGCAAGAAGATCGGCTTGCCGCAATGGGCGCAGACGGCGACGACCTACGCTCGCGGCTGGCTGACCGAAACCATCGGGATACCGCTGACGGAAATCGACTGGTATCAGCTTGGCCCCGACAGCCCGGGGCGGCTCGACAATACCGCCGAACGCCCGCCGGAAGGGGTGCGGCTGACTGATCTGCCGGACGGCTCGCTCGCGGATATGCTGGTTGAGGGAAAAATCGACGCGCTGATCACCGCCGATCCGCCGCGCCGCATGCTGGCCGGCGATACCGCGATCACCCGGCTCTATCCGGAGTTTGAGAGCGCGGAGCGGGATTATTTCGCGCAAACAGGCATTTTCCCCATCATGCATACGGTGGCGCTCAGACGTTCGACCTACGAAAAATATCCCTGGATCGCACGCAATATGTTTAACGCGTTCGAGGAGGCAAAGAATAATTCGGTCCGCCGGCTGCGCGATATGAATGTCTCGCAGATCGCGCTTCCCTGGCTTTACCAGCATGTGCAGCGGATCACGGATGAATTCTTTCCGGACGGGGATTACTGGCCCTATGGCGTGTCGCGCAACCGCCATACGATTGAGGCGTTTCTGCGCTATTGTCATGAACAAGGGGTGACCCAGAAGCACCTGACGCCGGAGGATATCTTCGCGCCGGAGGCGCTGGAGCCGTTCCACCAGCTGCGCGTTTGAATAGCAACAATAGCCGAAAGAAGAAGACATGACCGATGAAATCGATTTCGGGCACCTTGCCGGGCTGATCGGAAACTGGAAAGGCGACAAGGGAACGGACATCGCCCCTGAACCGGACGGGGAGGAAAACAGCCCCTATTACGAGACCATCTGTTTTTCACCGGTGGGGTTGGTCGGTAACGCCGATGAACAGGAACTGGCCGCTATCCATTATCACCAGATCGTCTACCGAAAATCGAATGACGAGGCATTTCACAATGAAACCGGATACTGGATGTGGGACCGGGCAACCGGCGTGATCATGCATTCCCTGGCCATTCCGCGCGCGGT
>CAZBKQ010000058.1:0-5301 GCA_964492555.1 uncultured Rhodospirillaceae bacterium
CTACCGGTTCGGCGTGCCGACAAACCCCTTGCCATGGCCGGTTTCTTCAGCGGCCCAGCCGCCGGCAACCCGGCCGCTGAACAGAGACGGGCCGAGCATCGTGCCCTCCAGACCGGCGCGGCCGTTAATATGGCCGCCCGCCATGCCGCAGGCCTCACCCGCCGCGAACAGGCCGGGGACGGGTTCGAAATGCTTGTTCAGCACCCGGCACTGCTTGTCGGTCTTGATGCCGCCGAAATTCTTCCGCGCGGTCGGGAAGAACTGGATCGCATAGTAGGGCGCGGTGTCGAACGCTTTGGACATGCTGAGCGGCTTGCCGAAGGCGGGTTCGTTATCCAGACCGTCGGCGACCGCCTTGTTATAGGCCTCGATCTCTCCGATGAAGGTTTCCACCGGGACATCGATTTCCTTTGCCAGCGCTTGGAGGCTGTCCGCCTTCTTGATGAAGGGCGAATTATCCAGCAACTCCTCGACCTTGGCGCGGACGATCTTGTCGCCGTCGCGGTAATAGGGATCGGCGATTTCCAGATTGGCCTTCATCGGGGAATCGACGATGGCCCAGCAAGATGGCGGGTCTTGCGCCAGCACGGCGGGGCTCATCGAATTGCCGCCCGAAAGCGATTCATTGTGGAAGCGCTTGCCCTGCTGGTTGACCCAGATATAGCCGGGAATATGGCGGCAGACGAGGCCGCGCCGTCCGCTCTGGTCGCGGTAATCCGGCGTTGAATAGCAATAGAACCAGACGTGATCCATGTGGGTCAGATAGCCGCCGACTTTTTTGACCATCTTGTGGCCGTCGCCGTTGGAGCCGAAGCCGGAGCCTTCCATCACCTTGAAGCCTTTCAACTCCGGCCGGACTTCCAGCACCATGTCGATATTTGAGTTGAACCCGCCGGAGGTCAGCACCACCACCTTGGCCTTTACCGTCACGGCCTCGCCGCTTTCGGTGTCGGTGCCGGTGAAGCCGACGGCGCGCCCGTCCTCCATCGTGATGTCGTCGACCTGAACATTGGTGACGATCTCGCCGCCCTTGCCCTCGAAGGCCTTGATCAGATGGCGCATCAGCCCCAGCCCGTTGCCCTCGGCCCGGGTCCAGCGCATGACGGAATTGCCTTCCTGCGGCTTCATATCGACCCATTTGACGCCGAACTGTTCGGCCCAGTGATAGAGATCGTGCAGCGTGTGTTCGAGGTAATAGCGCGCCCAGACCGCGTCTGCCGAGGGGCCGCCCCAGGCCATCCAGTCATCGAAGGCGAGGTCGGGGCTGTCGTTGATCCCTTCGGCTTTCTGGACGGGGGAGCCGACAATGCAGCAGCCACCGCCGGAGATCGCCGCCGCGCCGCCCGCTTCCTCGCGCTTTTCAAAGGCGATGCATTGCGCACCCGCGTCCAGCGCCTCGATACCGCCGGCGATGCCCGCCGCGCCCGCGCCGATGATGGCGACCTCTGTCTGATATTCCCTGCCGGCCATTGTGGCTCTCCTCTATCTGTGTCGTGCGTTGATTATGCGGGGAATGCGCGATTGCTCAAGGGGCGGTCTCATCGCTCATCGCGCCGGCCCTCTTCCCCTCCCATCCACCCATCAGGATACTCGCGTGGGTGGTTGGGAGGGGAAGAGGGCCGGAACCGCGCAATCAAAGTTCATCCAGCGCCGGCTTCACCTCTTTCGCGAACAGATCAAGCGAGCGCAATGCGGCCTCCGCCGGCATGGTGCCGAAGAACATGTAGCAAAGGAAATAGTTGAGGTTGAGCTCCGCCTGCTGTGCCGCGAGTTTCTTCTTCACCGTTTCGGGGCTGCCGACTATCGCCATGCCGGCATCGACCCAGCTATCGAAGGTCAGCCCGCGATGCACATTGGTGCGTTTGGCGAATTCATGATCCTTGTTGCGTTCGCGCAGCCAGTTAAGGCTGCCGATATGATATTCGATGGCCGGTTTGGCGGCTGCGATGGCTTCCTCATCGGTTTCCGCGACATGGATATGACGCAAAACCCCGACCGCGCCGCCGCCGGCGAATTCCGCCTTGGGCTGGGCGACCGTGCCGCCGCGTGTCTCCAGCGCCGCGCGATAGGCGGCGATGTTTTCAGCGGCGAGCTTTGTCGCGCCGTTGGCGGTGAAATGCATGCCCTGCTCACCCGCCCATGTCGCGCCGGTGATGTTGGAGGATCCATACCAGAAGGCGGGGTGCGGATCCTGCATGGGGTGGAGCGTGACCGGCACGTCCGAATACTGGAAATACTTGCCGTCATGGGAAAGCTCTTCCTGCGTCATGGCTTTCTTCAGGCACTCGAACGCATCGAAGAAAATCTCCCGCGATTCTTCCGGATCGACATGATGGAAATTGAGCTCGAACGGCGAGACCCCGCGACCGACGCCGATCTCAAGCCGCCCCTTGCTGAGATTGTCCAGCATGGCGATGTCCTCGGCGAGGCGGAGCGGGGTGTAGAGCGGCAACAGATAAACAAGCGGGCCGAGCCGGATATTGGTCGTCTCGCGCGCGACCGAGGACAGCCAGACGCTCGCCCCCGGCGTCATGTTGAGGCGCGAGCCGTGATGCTCCGCCACGTGCAGCCCCCAGAACCCGGCCTCGTCGGCATGCGAGATGAAATTGATGCGCTCGTCATATTGCTGCGCCAACGGCCGGTCGGGCGCGCGCTCCAGATGGTCGAACAGGCCGAGTTTCATTTTTCCAGTCCTTTCGCTTCCCTGTCCCGATTAAACCACAAACACGAGAACTGTCATGTCTGCTCTCCATCGAATGCGACGCTACATCCAGCCCTTTCCACCCCCATCCCGGCCTTCCCCTTGATAGGGGGAAGGAGGTTAGGAGGCGGATTGAATTTCCTTCCCCTTATCAAGGGGAGGGTCAGGGTGGGAATGGGAAGGGACCACCAACATTTGCCCGCGCTTTTGAGACCGCCTAATCTGGAAGCCAAGATCAAGATTCTCGGAAAGACCATGAACTATTCCCTGACCGGCCAGACGCCGGAAAATATAAACGTAAATAACTGGATCGCGCCGAGTGCCGATCTGATCGGCGCGGTGAGTCTTGCCGAGGATGTCAGCATCTGGTGGCAGACGGTGCTGCGGGCCGATAACGAACCGATTTCGGTGGGCGCGCGGTCCAACGTGCAGGACGGGAGCGTACTCCATACCGACCCGGGCTATCCGCTGACCATCGGCGAAAATGTCTCCATCGGCCATATGTGCATGCTGCATGGCTGCACAATCGGCGATATGAGCCTGATCGGCATCGGCAGCATCATCCTGAACGGCACCAAGATCGGAAAGAACTGCCTGATCGGCGCCAATACGCTGATCACCGAAGGCAAGGATATTCCCGATAATTCACTGGTGATGGGATCGCCCGGCAAGGTGGTGCGGGAGGTCTCCGACGATCACATAGAGATGATCCGCAAAAACTCGCAGAGCTACGTCAATCGCTGGCGGCGCTATGCGGCGGAGATGCGGGAAGCCTGATTTTTTGACCGGACCGCAATCAAGAAAACCCCTTCCCATCCCCGGGGGGCACGGGGATATGCGGGAAGGGGTACGGGGTAATCCGGTCGTACAGCGCACCGGTAAACGCGAACATTACTGTTCTGGGTAAATCACGATTCGTCAGACAGGATTCCGTCGATTTCCGGCCAGGCCTCCGCGCCTTTTTCGGCCATCAGGGCGCAATAATCATCGTTTCGCCAATCGATATAAGCAGTTGCAAAGTTTTCGCGGTCGCGGATTTTTTCGTACCAGCCACGCACATGAGGCCGGTTTGCCATCCAGGGATCGAGCTTTAATTCATGCAGCCGGATGACATAGGGCGTATAGCCGATATCGGCGAGTGAATAGCACGACCCCGCCATCCATTCCGTTTCCGATAGCTGCGCTTCCAGCCGGGTCAGAAAATCCTCGAATACCAGAACGGCGTCACGGAATTGCGGCGCCTTCATGCCCAGCTCCAGCTGTTGGCGCTGGCGTTCGCGCCGCGCCGGGTCCGGAATACCCGCGATATAGGCTTTCTGTTCGTCCTCGGGCCGCGCCAGATGCTGATAGCGGAAGGCGATGGAGCCGGACAGCACCCCGGTATGGAAATGCAGCACCTCATCCAGCCATTTGGTCCAGCGCCGCATCAGCGCCCTGTCTTCCGGCGCTTCCGGCACCAGAGACGAGTCGGGATAGGCCTCATCCAGATATTCGCAAATGACGGTGGATTCGATGACGACTTTGCCGTCATCCACCAGGGTAGGCACGACCCCGTTCGGATTGAGCGCCAGATATTCCGGCCGGTGCTGGTCGCGGTGGCGCAGATTGAGCAAATGCCCGGTCCAGGGCAGTCCCTTTTCGGCCAGAACCAGGCGCACCTTCTGGGCGCAGGTCGACATATCGGCGTGAAATAGTTCGATCATGCCTCTTTCTCTAACCGTGCCGACTTGTCAGCGCAACACGCTGTACTGATAATGCCCGGCGATCATTTGAACAGGGAGAGATAGAGATGGCCAAACTGACAATCAGCCTAGCCTGCTGCGATTACGACCGGACGCGGGCAATTTTCGACGGGCGCGTTCAGGTCGACGGGTGCGAGGTGATCTGCTCTCCCATGCCGCCGGAGGAAGCCTTTCACCGGGCGTTCAAATATCAGGAATTCGACGTTACCGAGCTGTCGTTCTCTTCCTACATGAACGTGCAGTCGCGCGACGGCAGCCCCTATATCGGCATCCCCGCCTTTGTGTCCCGCCTGTTCCGCCATTCCTCGATCTATATCCGCACCGATCGCGGCATCAACGGGCCGGAGGATCTGAAGGGCAAGACCATCGGCGTGCCGGAATATCAGATGACCGCAGCGATGTGGGTGCGCGGCATCCTGAAGGACGAATACGGGATCAATCCGGAAGAGTGCCACTGGCGGAATGGCGGGTTGGAAGAAGGCGGGCGTGAGGAACGCGCGCCACTGCATCTGCCGCCGGAGATCGATCTGCAATCAATTCCGACAGATGAGACGCTGGCGCAGCAGCTGGGGGAGGGAAAGCTTGATGCGGTGATATCCGCCCGCGCGCCCTCGACATATTATTCCAATGATAATATCGACCGGCTGTTCCCGGACTACAAATCGGCGGAACAGGCTTATTACAAGAAAACCGGTATGTTCCCGATTATGCATCTGGTCGGAATCCGCCGCTCCATCGTCGAGAAACATCCCTGGCTGCCGGTGAATGTCTATAACGCTTTCGTCGAGGCCAAGAAGATTTGTTATGAGGAAATGACCGAGGTCGGGCATCTCTATCAAACCATGCCCTGGCCGGTTT
>CAZBKQ010000058.1:5401-13752 GCA_964492555.1 uncultured Rhodospirillaceae bacterium
AACTCGAACCTCGTCATGGCGCGCAAGCCCAAGGTACTGGAGGCTTTCCGCAATCTGAACGCGGCGATCTTCGATCCCGACAATTCAGTTCCCGCCGGGCTCCTGGCGCTGGTGGGTAATATTGCCAGCCAGGCGGCGGGATGCCGCTATTGCGTGGCGCATACCGCCAATAATGCCGGGGTGCGCGGGGTGGCGGCGGATAAGGTCGCGGCGTTGTGGGATTATGAACGCAGCGATCTGTTCACGGAGGCCGAACGCGCCGCGTTGCGGTTCGCCCAGGCCGCGGCCTCTGTGCCCAACATGGTATCGGACGAGGACGCCGCAGCCGTAATCGAACATTTCGGCGAAGACGGCGCGACAGAAATCCTCGCCGTGGTCAGCTGGTACGGGTTGCTCAACCGGTGGAACGACTCACTCGCCACCGAGCTGGAGGAGGTCGCTTTCGACAAGGCGTCGGAAACTCTCGCCGACACGGATTGGGACGCCGGCAAACACCGGCCGAAAACGCGTTAGGTCCCGGGGGCCTTACCCGATACCCAGATGGGCGCGGAGGCGCTTCGCGAAATCGCACTCCCCATCCATATGCTGGTTCATGATGGTGAAGTGATCGTGCCCGTCCTCGACCGTCGCCTTGATCTTGACGCCTTTGGCCGCCCAGGCAGCGGCCATTTCCTCCGTCTGGCGGATAAACTCAGGGCCTTCGTCGCCACCGACCGGCAGCCAGACCGCCGCGTCGCATCTGGGTTCATGATGGATCGGGCTGAAATTCGCGACCTCTTCTTCCGTGAGATCGAGCCCGTCATTCTGCGAACTCATCCGCACCGGCACCAGATCGTAAAGTCCGCTCGTCGCCACCGCGGCTTTTAACGGTGACCGCGGCAGCGCCGGATCGTAGGCCGGCCAGTCCGTCGCCAGCATCGAAGTGGTGATATGACCGCCCGCCGAATGGCCGGAGATGGTGATGCGGTCCTGGTCGCCGCCGATTTTTCCGGCATTTTTCCAGACCCAGGCAACGACCTGGCGGCACTGGCGCAGCAACTCATCCATGCGGACATCGGGGATCAGCGTATATTCGCCGATAACCGCGATGGCGCCATAGGGAACTAGCGAGTCCGCGACATAAGAGGAGGTCTCCTTGTCGTTCGATTTCCAGTATCCGCCATGAAAAAAGATATGGATCGGGTGCGGCCCGTCCCCTTCCGGGTAATAGATATCGATCGCCTCGCGCGGCATATCGCCCAGCCGGATATTCAGTTCGCAGCGATATTTGTTGCGGCAGGCTTCCGACCCGGCTTCCTGATCCGCTTTCAGCCCGTCGATTTCCTTGCAGCGTCCGCGCGCGTTGTACCACCAGTCGAGCTGCTCCTGATCGTAATCGCGATAGACGATGTCGCCCATGATCCCATATCTCCCTGAAACGGCCTTGTTTCGCGAAGTATAGGGAGGCGTCGGAAAAGGTCAAAGCAGCGCCGTATTGACCGCGCGCGCCAAACTGACAGAATGCGCCTGAATAGTTTTTTCTGGGAGGCGAAAATGGCTGAAAAATTCACCAGCGCAAATGAGCCGGGGCGCGGCTATCACGATATTGGCGGGCTCGATTATGGTCCGGTCGATCCGGAAACCACGGAGATCAAACCGTGGGAAAAGCTGTCCATCGCCATCGGCAATTCGATGGGCGGGCAGGGACGCAAAATCGTCAATACCGATATGGGCCGCCGCGCGCGCGAGGGGATGGGCGAGGAGATGTATAACGCGCTCGATTATTTCGAACGCACGACCGAGTCCACGAAGATCACACTGGTGGAGCAGGGTCTGTTCACCGAGGAAGAGCTGGAAGCGCGGATGAAGGAAATCGAATCGCGCCTCGCGGAGGTCCGGGCGCAATGAGTCAGATTTTTCAGACCGGCGACAAGGTCCGTGTGCTGGAGGCGCATCCGCCCGGGCACCGCCGCACGCCTTATTACTGCCGCGGCAAGGTCGGTGAGATAGAGCGGGTCTGCGGCGAACACCGCAATCCGGAAGAGCTGGCCTACGGATTTGATGGTGAACCGTTGCGGCGGCTTTATCGAGTGCGGTTCAGACAGGCCGATATCTGGGGCGGCTATGACGGACCCGAAAACGACACCGTTGATATCGATATTTACGAGCACTGGCTGAAGCCGGCGCAATAGGGAGACTGGATGATGGCAGACGAACGCGAACCGCACAGCCACGATCATGACCATGATCACGACAATATGGATGCAGATGCGCACGCGCTGGAGCACATCCACGATCACGACCGGCAATTTCAGCCTGATATAGAGGATACGCCGCCGGAACGGTATGAGTTGATGACCTATGCGATCCGCGAATTGCTGATCGAAAAGGGACATGTGACCGCGGATGAAATCCGGCAGGCGCAGGAAACGCTGGATAGCTGGCAACCGTCGCGCGGCGCGCAGATCGTCGCCCGCGCCTGGACCGATCCATCCTATAAGGAACGGCTGCTGAAAGACGGCAATGAGGCGATGGCCGATTTCGGCGTCGATGCGGGCGGCGCTAAGCTGACCGTGCTGGAAAATACCGAGGACGTCCATAATGTCGTCGTCTGCACGCTCTGTTCCTGCTATCCGCGCGCCGTTCTTGGGCTGCCGCCGGACTGGTACCGGTCAAAGGCCTACCGTTCCCGCGTGGTGGTAGAGCCGCGTGAAGTGTTGAAGGAATTCGGAACCGAAGTCGAAGATGACGTCACGGTGCGGGTGCATGACAGCCTCGCCGATCTCCGCTATCTGGTGATTCCGAAACGGCCCGAAGGCACCGAGGATTGGAGCGAGGACAAGCTCGCCACCATCGTCACTCGTGACAGCATGGTCGGCGTCGTCAATCCCAAGGCCTCCTGACCCTCGAATTTATAAAGGACAGCCAATGCCTGACGGTCTGGTCGGCGAAGCCGTAACGCGGCTTGAAGATGCGGAATTGCTGGTCGGCGCGGCGCGCTATGTCGATGACATAAGTCCGGCCGGTCTGCTGCATGCCGCTTTTGTCCGCAGCGCCTTCGGCCATGCCCGGCTCGGCGCGGTCGATTGCGACGTGGCGCGCGATATGCCGGGGGTTGTCGCGGTTTATGCCGTCGATGACCTGATGGATGTGCTGACCACGGACCGGGTGCCGGAAACCTTTCCGCCTCCGCAACCGCGTGAGGAGTTCGGCCCCTATGTGCTGGCGCGGGACGAGGTGTGCTATGTCGGCGAGCCTGTGGCGGTGGTTATCGCGGAAAACCGTTATCAGGCCGAAGATGCCGCCGCCATGGTCATGGTGGATTACGATCCGCTCGACGCGGTGACCGATTGCCGGGAAGCAGCGCGGGACGGGGCGCCGCCCGCCGATACCCGCAACAAGGGCAATGTCTTCAGCGCGGTTTCCATGGGATATGGCGATTGCGACGGCGCCTTTGCGGGCGCGGCCCATGTCATTTCCGAAACACTGCACCAGCATCGCGGGGTGGCGATGTCGATGGAATGCCGTGGCGTGGTCGCGAGTTTCGATCCCCGCCGCAAGAAGATCACGATGTGGGCGTCCTGCCAGCAGCCGCACGGCCACAAGGCGATCCTGGTCGATCTGCTGGGTTTGTCCGAAGATCAGGTGCGGGTGGTTATTCCGCATCTCGGCGGCGGGTTCGGGCCGAAGCTGAATTTCTATCCGGAAGACGGGGCCGTCGCGGCGGCGAGCATGAAACTCGGCAAGCCGGTCAAATGGATCGAGGACCGGCGCGAGCATCTGCTGACCACCACCCAGGAACGCGACCAGATATGGGAGGTCGAACTGGCTGCCGATGCCGAGGGCAAGCTGCTCGGTCTGTGCGGCCGGCTCTATCACGATCAGGGCGCCTATACCGTGCGCGGCACCAATATTCCGTTCAGCGCGGCGACGACGATTTTGGGCCCCTATATCCTGCCGAGCTACCGGATGGATGTGTCCGTCGCCCATACCAACAAGGTCCCGGCGACATCGATGCGGGGCGCCGGCCATCCGCAGGGTAATTTCACCATGGAACGGCTGATTGACCGGATGGCGGACAAGATCGGGATGGATCCGGCTGAAATTCGCGCCCGCAACCTGATCCCGGCGGAGCGCATTCCCTACGAACAGCCGCTCAAGACCCAGGCCGGCCAACGCATCATCTATGACAGCGGCGATTACCCGAAATGCCAGTCCGATCTGTTGGACGCGCTTGATTATGCCGGGTTCCCGGCGCGTCAGGCGGCGGCCAGGGGTGATGGGCGTTATCTCGGCCTTGCGGTGGCGAATTACGTCAAACCGACCGGGCGCGGGCCGTTCGAAAGTGGTCTGGTCCGGATCGGCACATCGGGCAAGGTGTCTGTCTATACCGGCGCGGTGGCGATGGGGCAGGGATTCCGCACCGCGATGGCGCAGCTTTGTTCCGAACAGCTCGGCGTCCGCCCGGAAGACGTGATTATCGTCGCCGGAGACACCGATACGGTCAGCCACGGCATCGGCGGGTTTGCCAGCCGCCAGACGGTCTGCGCCGGTTCGGCCATTCATATGGCCTCAGGAGAGGTCCGCAAAAAGGTGCTGTCCGTCGCGGCGCATCTGCTGGAGGCTTCGGAAGAAGATCTCGATTTGAAAGACGGTAATGTCTTCGTCAAAGGCGTGCCGGACATGGCCGTCGGCTTCAGGGAGGTCGCCAATGCGGTTGCCGGAATACCCGGTGTATCCTTGCCTGACGGGATTTCGGCGGGGCTGGAAGCCGAGGTCAATTTCAAGCCGGAAAACGTAACCTATGCCAATGGCGCGCATGGCTGCGAGGTGGAGGTCGATCCGGAAACCGGCGGGGTGAAAATTCTGCGCTATGTCGTTATCCATGATAGCGGCCGGCTGGTGAACCCGCTGATCGTCGATGGGCAGGTTCAGGGTGGCGTGACGCTGGGCATCGGGCATGCCCTTTTCGAACAGATGATGTATGACGAAAGCGGCCAGCCGCTCAGCACCAATCTGGCCGAATATCTGATCCCGACGGCGCCGGAAGTAGCTAATTACGAAATCGTTCACCAGGTTTCGCCGACGGACCGCAATCCCATCGGTGTGAAAGGCGTCGGGGAATGCGGCGTCATGGCCGCGATGCCTGCTTTGCTCGCGGCGGTCGAAAACGCGTTGACGGATTTCTCCGTAAAGCTCGACCGCTATCCCGTAACCCCCGCCATGATCGCCGAGAAGGTGCTGGCCGGAAGCAGATAGTTTGGAGAAAAAACATGGCTCGTTTTCCGGAGCTCGATCCCGCAGACATGAACGAAGACCAGAAACGCGTGGCCGAGGCTATTGCGGGCGGGCCGCGCGGCAGCGTGCGTGGCCCGTTCCATGCGCTTCTCTATGCACCCGCCGTTGCCGACCTGGTGCAGGCGCTGGGGGCGCATGTGCGTTTCGATATTTCCGTACCCTGGCCGCTGCGTGAGATCGCCATTCTGGTGACCGCCAAACACTGGAACGCGCAATATGAATGGTATGCGCATGAAAAAGAGGCGCAGAAGGCTGGGACCGATCAGGCGATCATCGATGCCATCCGCGAAGGCCGCCGGCCGGATTTTTCCGCCGATCAGGATGCCGAGGCGGAAATCTACGAATTCGCGACGGAGCTCTATGAGAACAAATCGATCAGCGACGCGACCTTCGGCAAGATCATTGCCCGTTACGGACGGCAAGGCGCGATCGAACTGGTGGCGCTGATGGGCCATTACAACGTGATCGCGATGACCCTTAATACTGCTGACGTGCAGGTGCCGGACGGCAGCAAGCCGCTGGGTTAAGCGCCGTCTTTCCAGGTGCGCGAGACCAGGAAAACCCCGATCAGCACCAGCGCGGTCCCGCTGAAATGATAGTGTTGCAGCGTTTCGCCCAGGAGCGGAATTGCGAGCGCCGCTCCGAATACGGGGTGTAGATTCATAAAGGCCGCTGTCCGGTTCGGGCCGATCTGCATCACGGAGGCGTTCCAGCAGGCCCAGGCGAGAATGGTGCTGAACAGAGCGACATAGACGATGGCCCCGATGGAGGCGAACGAAACGGTCGATCTGTATCCCATCGCGATCTCAACCGCGTAGGCCGGGATCAGCCATACAGCCCCCATAGCGCAGAGGACGAATAGCAGCGTCCATGGCGATATTTGTATGGCGGCGCGCCGGAACAGCACCATATAGACCGCCCATGAAATCACAGCCAACAGCATAAACAGGTCGCCGAGCCGGAAATCGAATGCTTGCAGGGTGGCGAGGTTGGACCGCGTCACCACAATGGCAATTCCGATAAAGGAAATCAGGATGCCCAAGCCCTGCCAGCGATTGACGAGCTGGCGCAGGATCAGCCAGCTGAAGAACGCCACCACCACCGGCACGCCCGCATTGATCAGGGCCGCGTTGATCACGGCGGTGTGGAGCACGCAGAAATAGACCAGCGTATTGCCGGCAACGAACAGGAAGCTGAGCAGCAAAAACATTCCCGTGTTTTGCTTTACCAGCGGCCAGTCTTTTTTAAGCGCGGGCAGGAAGAAAGGCAGCACCATCAGTGCGGCCAGAACATGCCGCCAGAAGGACAGCGAAATCGGCGGGAGTTCCAGATTGGCGACTCTGCCGACAATAAAATTGCCGGCCCAGCAGAGAATGGCGATCGAGGCGAGCGCGTAGGCGACTAACGGCGAACGCGCAGGGGATGGATCATTCAAAATGTCGCATCTGAATTTTTCCACGCATCGACGATCTCCGATCCGGTGGCAAACCATACATCGTCATGCCCGGCGATGTGATCGAGGATCGATTCCAGCACCCAGATACGATGTGAGACGCCGATGACGAAGGGGTGGATGGCGATCGCCATGACTCGTCCCGACTCCGCGCCTTCCAGATAAAGCCGGTCAAAGGCCGCTTTCGCCATGGCGTCGAATTCCTCATTCGAGCGCCCGACGCGAAATTGCGGCAGATCATTGATCTCGGACGAATAGGGTAGGTTGATCAGCTTCTTTCCGCCGACATCCATGAAATAGGGCTGGTCGTCATTGACCCAATCGCAAACATACTCGATCCCTTCTTCGGCGAGGTAGTCGAGCGTGTTCCAGGTTTCCGACAGGCCGGAGCCGAGCCAACCGCGCGGACGCACGCCGGTAAAATCACTGATACGCGCAAGCGCGTCATGAATGACCTGCTCCTCGGTTTCTGGCGGAATATCATGCAGACGCCGGGTGTTGGACTGGTTATGACCCAGGAATTCCCAGTCGAGCGCCATGGCGTCTTCAATGATTTCCGGATAGACGTCACAAACCTCCGAATTCAAGGTCACAGAGCCCCGGATATTGCGTTTTGACAGCGCCTCCATGATCCGGAAGACGCCGATCCGTGCGCCGTAATCGCGCTGCGCAAAATTCTGGACTTCGGGAATCTTGCGGTCGCCGATGATCTTTTCATCCAGCGCGAAGCTTTCGACATTCGGGATAACCCAGACCGCGACGCGCGCCCCGTTCGGCCATTTCAGCTTCGGCCGGCGGTTTATCGGAGTGTAGGGAAAGGGTCCGTATTTCCGCGGTTCCATCAGCTTGTCTGTTGGTTGTGCCGGCGTTTCATCTCTTCGACGATTTCATCGACATGCATCACGTCGGCGTATTTATGGTGCATGTCGAAGAGGTTCATCTTGTGGGTATCCATATAGCGGTCGAAACAGCCTTCCTCGGCCAGCGTCACGTGAATGCCGTTGGAATAGGCATCCAGAACGGTGGCGCGGACGCACCCGGATGTGCTCTCGCCGCAGACAATGACGCTGTCGACATCCATCTGGTTGAGCTGCGCGATCAGGGGTGTGCCATAAAAAGCGCTGGCCCGTTGTTTATAGACCATCAGGTCGCCCGGTTCGGGCGCAAACTCGTCCTGTATTTCCCAGACATCATCGGCGCGTTCGATCTTTTGCCGGTTGGTGGCATAGGCCGAGGCGACATTGGCGTCCTTACGGGACTCCGTTGTCGAATAAATTACCGGTATGCCGGCTTCGCGGCATGCGGCGAACAGTTTTTGCAGATGCGGCAACGCGTTCCAGGCATTTTCGCCGCAGGAGCTTGGATAGCTTCCCATCAGTTCATGCACCGGCTTGGCGCCGCCCTGAAAGGCCAGCTTGTAGAGGTCGATGGCGAGCAGTGCCGGGCGCTTTCCGACATAGGTTTCCCGCTCATAAGCCGCGTAAATCTCCAGCGCCTTGGGGTCGACAAAATCCTGCCAGCAATGATCTTCGAATTTAGATACCAATTCAGCCTCCCTTTTTGGTCGCGGAACCTTATTACACGGCGCGCGGGCCAGCAATGGTGAGGCTTGCGCGGGGCA
>CAZBKQ010000059.1:0-13638 GCA_964492555.1 uncultured Rhodospirillaceae bacterium
CCACCCCTTCGAAAAGCACCATTTCACGAAGAGGGCGATATGAATCGCGTCATAATCATCGGGAAACCCGTTTCCCCGATGCCAGCTTCCATTGTCATAGGTTCTTGGTCTTGCCATAATTATATTCCCTTTTTGTTCTCATAAAACGATTATAGGTATTATGATAATTTTTCCAATATATCTATAGTTGTATTTTCAGACCAAGAAAAACGCAACGCGCCGGATGACGCGCGCGGGAACGAATTCGGTGATTTCAGGAACGGAAAATTTGGTGGAGCCGAGGGGAGTCGAACCCCTGACCTCAGCATTGCGAACGCTGCGCTCTCCCAACTGAGCTACGGCCCCGTCCAAGGAAGGCTGGAATTTGCTTATCCGGGCGGGGTTTGTCAAGCAAAGCTTTGCGCGCTTGTCGGAGACGAGACCGCTTGAACCGGTGCGGGTGCGCGGCTAGGCTGGCGCGCGAAATCGAGGCGGCGCGGTTCCCGCCGCCGCAAAGCGAAAAGACAGGCAATAGATGATCATAATCGACCCCCTTTTGCGCGTCCTGATGATCGCCATCGATCTTTATATCTGGATGGTCATAATCGGCGCGATCCTGAGCTGGCTTGTGGCGTTCAACATCATCAACACCTCCAACCAGGTCGTCTATTTGATCCTGGATTTCCTGCACCGGATAACCGAACCGGCGCTACGGCCCATCAGGCGGATTCTACCGAATCTGGGCGGTATAGATATCTCGCCGATCGTGCTGATCCTTGGCCTGATCTTCCTGCAGATGGTGATCGCCAATATTCATCGCGCATTGCTGGTCTGAACGCCGCCATGACC
Source organism: uncultured Rhodospirillaceae bacterium (assembly GCA_964492555.1). Lineage (GTDB taxonomy): Bacteria > Pseudomonadota > Alphaproteobacteria > MPNO01 > UBA2964. Next base: position 829 of record CAZBKQ010000059.1, read on the forward strand.
GCCGATATCATCGATGGCAAGGCCTTTGCCGAGGGGCTGCGGGGACGTATCGCCGAACAGGTTTCCGCGCTGAAAGCAAAGCATGGCGTCACGCCCGGCCTCGCCGCCGTCCTGGTGGGCGAAGACCCGGCGAGCCAGGTCTATGTCCGGAACAAGGAAAAGCAGACGGTCGAATGCGGCATGGCATCGGTCGGGCGCAAACTGTCTGCCGAGACCACGCAGGAAGAGTTGCTGGCAGTCGTCAATGAGCTTAATAACGATCCGGCGGTGCATGGCATATTGGTACAACTACCCCTGCCCGATCAGATAAATTCACCGGCGATTATCCCGGCCATCCTGCCGGAAAAGGACGTGGACGGGTTTCATCCCGTAAATGTCGGCGCGTTGGCAAGCGGCGAACCGGGACTTGTCCCCTGCACGCCGCTGGGCTGCACGATGTTGCTCAAGGACAGGCTCGGCGATCTGTCGGGGGCCAATGCCGTGATCGTCGGGCGGTCCAATATTGTCGGGAAGCCGATGGCGCATCTGCTGCTGGCGGAAAATTGCACCGTCACCATCGCCCATTCGCGCACGCGCGATCTGCCGGATGTCTGCCGGGGCGCGGATATTCTGGTCGCCGCCGTGGGCAGGCCGCAAATGGTCAAGGGGGACTGGATAAAACCGGACGCGACCGTCATTGATGTCGGGATCAACCGGGTACCCCGCGAAGACGGCAGCGGCAAGCACCGGCTGGTCGGCGATGTCGATTTCGATGAGGCGGTCGAGGTCGCGGGCGCGATCACCCCTGTGCCGGGCGGCGTCGGGCCGATGACCATCGCCTGTCTGTTGCAGAATACCCTGTCGGCGTGCGCGCGGCAGAACGGAATTGCGCTTTAGGGCATAACGCAAACGCGTCTTGTCGAGCCCGGCACCGTCTTTTTTCCTGAAGCTGGTCCCCGGCTCAAAGGCCGGGGTGACAATAGCGGGCCGGAGGGGAACTTTCTAAGCGTCCCCGTCGGGTCCGTCTTTTTTGGCGCCGCCCCATCCATTGTGGGTGATATCGAAAATAATGCCGTTCGGGTCGGTGTATTTGACCTCATAAAAGGCGTTATCGACCGCCATTTCGCCCATGAACCACTTGCCGCCGGCGGCTTCGATATCTTTAGCCGACTCCTCGGAATCATCGACCCAGAAGCCGATATGGTGCGGGCCGAACCAGTCCTTGTCCTTGCCCTCGCCCATCGGTTCGTCTTCCTTGTAACGCAGAAGGGCGAGGTTGATGGTGCCGTCGCTCAAATAAATACCGTCGGCGGTCGGCCCCTTCGCCGCGCCGATCCGTTCCATCCCGAACGTGTCGATATAGAACTTCGCGGTGGCCTCCAGGTCCTCACAGGAAATCGCCATGTGGCGGAGTTTTGCGTTTGCCATTGAATTGCTCCTTTGTCGCAATTTCAAATGCGGTTCCGGCCCGCCCCAAATTTATACCGGCGGACATCAAGGAAAAAGACTCGTGGTTGGGAGGGGGAGCGGGCCGGAACCGCGTTTCTTAATTTCCTGGCCCGTTGATGCGGAACATTTCCGCCGCGTGATCCCAGACCACCCTTTGCTTGATTGCCGGATCGACCCCCTCGAACATCTTGTCGATGGGAATCGACACATCAGGCCAGGTGCCCTGCGGATGCGGGTAATCCGACCCCCAGATGGCGAGATCGCCGAGATTGCACCAATCCTGCTTCATCAACTCGCAACCGATATAATCTTCCTCGAAGGTAAAGCCGCAATTGCGGGCGGCATATTCACTGGGCAGCATGGACAAGGGCGCGCTTGGATCGGGCGCGCGTTCCTTGACCTGCCGGTCGGCCCACTGCACCGCGAAGGGCACCCAGCCGATGCGACATTCGGAAAACAGTACCTTGAGATCGGGGTTGCGTTCGAACGCGCCGCAGAACGTCATCTGCGCCCAGGTGTTGCAAAGGTTGAACGGCGCGATGGCAAGAAACGCGATCTGCGCGCCCCGGTGATAAGGCGGCAAGGGAGCATCGGCAGCGCCGCCGATATGGATGCAGAGCGGGACTTTCGCCTCGCTCGCCCGGGCCCAGAGCGGTTCCCAAACCTCGTCATAAACCGGTTCGGCGACATCAAAAGGCGGAAATTCGACCGCCTTTGCGCCGGCCTTTACCACCCTGTCGAATTCGCGGATACATTCTTCCGGATATTTGGTCGGCAGCGCCGGCAAGAAGAATATCCGGTCGGGATCGATCTTGTTCATCTCCATCGCGTAATCGTTGAAGGCGCGATAGACAGCAAAGAGCAATTCGGGATCGGAAACATTCCATTTGCGCACAGCGGCAAAGATCACGCTCGACCAGACTTTCGACTGGTCCATGTGATCCAGCAGGATTTTGGGATCGGCCGGGGGCAGAGCGCCATCCGGCAGATCGACCCCCTGATCACGGAAGGGTTTCAGGAACTGCGCGCTGTTGGAGCCGTCCGCCGATTTGTCCCAGAGCTTGTCTTCCCAGGTCCATTGCGAGCCGTTTTCTCCCTCAACCACCTTTGGTCCGATATCCTTGAATTTCTGCGGCAGCCGGTCCTGCCAGAGGTCTTTGGGACACCAATGGGTGTCGAGGTGATTATCCGCGGAAATAAAGAGATAGTCGGTCATCGCGCCGGAGATCCTTTCAAGACGGGTTGGTAGTTGTCAGTTCATAGAGTCCCGCAAGCCGGACAGACCGTCAAGGGCGGGCTATGCGCGTTCTTGCCGCATGGTTCGTGCCTCGCGCCGCGTAATGATGAGCACGGCGATAAAGATGATCCCGGCGCCGATCCAGGTCCAGATATCGGAATATTCCCGGAACAGGAACCAGCCGAAGACGGACGCGATCGGCAGGCGCAGGAAATCGACCGGGCCGAGCATGCTGGCATCCGCCACCTTCATGCCGCGCGCCAGGAATATGTGGGCGCATGTGCCCAGCGCCCCGATCGCCAGTATCCAGCCGAGATGCGACCAGTGCGGCCAGATCCAGTCCGGCCAGCAAACGGCGAGCGCGCCGATGGCCATCACCGCGTTCATGTAAAGGATCATCACCGCGCCGCTGATACGCAGAGAATAATGCTTGGTAATCAGCTGCACCGTCGCGTTCGACATGGCGGATATCAGAACACCGAGCACCAGCGGATCGAACGGCACATAACCGGGCCGGATAATGATCAGCGCGCCGATAAACCCGACGAGCACGGCGCTCCACCGCCAGACCCCGACTGTTTCACGCAATACCAGCGCCGCCCCGATAACGACGAACAACGGATGGGTGAACTGCACCGCGACGACATCGCTGATCGACAGACCGGTGAGGGCCATAAACCACCCCATCACGCCGCAAAGCGCGATAAAGCCGCGCAAAAGGATAAATTTCCATTCCCGGGGGATCAGGATTTCAGGCTCGCGGCGCAAGGTCACCGCAAGCCAGGGCAGCAACACAAGCAGCCCCGCGGCGGCGCGGAAGAAAACCAGCTGCGGCCCTTCGAAGCCTTCGAAGCTCAATTGCCGAACGCAGGCCATCATCGCGCACATGCAGGTCGTCTGGGCCAGCATCCAGAGCATGCCCCGAATGGCGTCATTCATCCGCAACCCGTTCAATGCGCCGCCCCCGCGCCCTGACGGCTGGCCGTCCAGGTATTGTACCAGGCGGCGGAAAAGATGATCGCCGCGCCGATCCAGGTCCAGAAATCAGAGACATGGCCGAAGATCAGATAACCGGCGATACCGGAAAATACGATGCGCATGAAATCGACCGGCGCCAGCGCGCTGGCTTCCGCGAATTGATAGGCGCGCATCAAAAACAGATGCGATGTGCTGCCGAATATCCCTATCATCACGATCCAGCCGATATCGGTGAGGCTCGGCGTGGTCCACCAGAAGATCGAGGCGATGCCGGTCGGCACCAGGATCATCGCATTCATCAGAAAGGTGGTGAGCTCCGGCCCCTCGGTTCCGGCGAAGGACCGGCTGATCGCGTGGTTTCCGGCATAGAGCGCGGCGGAGGCCAGCACGAATACGGTGGCGATGCTGAATTCGTTCAGCCCGGGCCGCATGATCACCAGCACGCCGCCGAACCCCACCAGCGTCGCGATCAACCGCGTCATCACCACTTTTTCACCAAGCAGCACCCAGGCGATAACCACCAGAAACAGCGGCAGGGTGAAATGCAGCGCGATGGCGTCGGCCAGCGGCAGGCGCGCGATGGCGGCAAACCAGAACACCATGCCGACCCCCATCACCAGGCTGCGCAATCCGTGCCAATGAAGTTTTTGCGTCTTGAGCCCGGCCGGCCCGACCCGAACAAGCCAGGGCACAAACATCATCACCCCGAACAGCACCCGGAAAAACACGATCTCGACCGAGGACATGCCGTCATCGGCCAGCGCGCGGACGCCCACCCCGACGCCGGAAAAGGAAAAGACCGAGGCGAGCATCCAGAGGGCGCCTTTCAGCATGGGAGACATGGAAGGCGCCCGGGACGTCGCGTTAAGGATCAGCTATTGCGCCGCCGCGCGGACTCACGCAGCCGCAGGCGCAGCGCGTTCAGCTTGATAAAGCCCTGCGCGTCGCGCTGGTCGTAGACACTGTCCGCCTCAAACGTCACATGAGCCTCTGAATACAGGCTATGCGGCGATTTCCGCCCGATCACCGTAGCCGATCCCTTGAACAGTTTGACCCGAACCGTCCCGGTCACATTCTTTTGCGATTCATCGACCGCCGCCTGGATCATCTCGCGTTCGGGCGAGAACCAGAAGCCGTTATAGATCAGTTCCGCATAGCGCGGCATGAGCTCGTCCTTGAGATGCGATGCGCCGCGATCCAGTGTGATGCTTTCGATGCCGCGGCGGGCGGCAATCAGCACCGTGCCGCCGGGGGTCTCATAAACGCCGCGCGATTTCATCCCGACATAGCGGTTTTCCACCAGATCGAGCCGCCCGATACCATGCGCCCCGCCAAGCTCATTCAGTTTGGTCAGCAGCGCGGCGGGCGACAGGCGTTCGCCATCGATCGCCACCGGATCGCCGCCCTCAAAATCGATCTCGATGATCCGGGCCTGATCGGGCGCCGATTCAGGCGAGACCGAGCGGGTGAACATTTCCTCATCCGGCGCAACCCACGGGTCCTCCAGCGCGCGGCCCTCATAGGAAATATGCAGCAAATTCGCATCCGTCGAATAAGGCGGCTCGTCTTCCTTATCGCGCGGAATAGAAATCTGGTGCGAGCGCGCATATTCCAGCAATTCCTGCCGCCCATTCAAATCCCATTCGCGCCACGGGGCGATGACCCGGATTTCCGGATTGAGGGCGTAATAGCCGAGCTCGAACCGGACCTGGTCGTTGCCCTTGCCGGTGGCGCCGTGGCTGACCGCGTCGGCGCCGGTTTCCGCCGCGATCTCGATCTGGCGTTTGGCGATCAACGGTCGGGCAATCGACGTGCCGAGAAGATAGACCCCTTCGTAAAGCGCATTGGCGCGGAACATCGGAAAGACGTAATCGCGGACGAATTCCTCGCGCAGATCCTCGATATAGATTTCCCGGACCCCGGCGGCTTCGGCCTTGGCGCGGGCCGGCTCGACCTCTTCCCCCTGCCCCAGATCGGCGGTGAAGGTCACGACCTCGCAATTATATTCTTCCTGCAGCCAGCGCAGGATGACGGAGGTATCCAGCCCGCCGGAATAGGCCAGCACAACCTTGTTCACGTCTCTTTTGTCCGGTGCGGTCATCGCCCGTTCTCCACTCTCTCGATATGTCAGGGGACAGTCGGCGCGCAGTATAGGCAAAGCCGGTTCGGCGGCAAGAGGCGCGCGCGGGCAAGGGTGGGCATGAAATCCGATTTCGGGCACACTTTCAGACAGAAAAAGATGTCCCGGGGGAGGCGGGGGGAAATATGGCTGAAACCGACGCAGAGCAATCACCCGCCGCCTCGACGACGGGAACGGCGGTCCAACCACCCGCTATCACCTATGACGGAGAGATGGGCCCTCTGGCCAAACTCGGGATCAAGGTCTCGCTTCTCACCCTTGTCACGCTTGGTTTTTATCGGTTCTGGGGCAAGACACGCATACGGCAATATCTCTGGTCGCGGATCAGCGTGTTTGGCAATCGGCTGGAATATACCGGTACCGGGAAAGAGCTATTCCTAGGCTTTCTGATTGTACTGGCGGTCCTGATGCCCTTTGGCATGATCGTCGGGCTATTGCAGCTCGCCGCCGGAACCGACGGTATCCTTCTCAGCACAATCGAATTCCTTCAAATCATTGTTTTGCTTTATCTGATCGGATACGCCACATACCGTGCGCGGCGCTATCGTATGTCACGCACCTTGCTTCGCGGCATTCGGTTCAGGCAAGGCGGTTCCGCCGGCAAATTCGCCTTTAAATGGTTCGGCTATCTGATCCTGACTTTTTTCACACTGGGCATTGCCAGACCCTGGGGGGATGTCGCCGTTCACCGCTACACGATGACCAATAGCTGGTTCGGTGCACAAAATTTCTCATTTGATGGACGGCCACGTGAAATGTTGAAGACCTGGATAATATGTCTGCTGTTGGCGACTCCGACGCTCGGGCTCTCGCTGGTTTGGTACGCGGCTTTCAAAACACGCTATCTGGTGGGCGGGACCCGGTTTCAAAACCTGCCCCTTTCGCTGCGGATCGAATTCATGGATCTGGTCAAAATATATCTTGTCGCCCTGTTCGCGCTTCTTCTCCTGTTATCGGCGATAATGATGGTGATGGTCGCCGTCGGCGCCGCCATAGGCGCCTCGGCCGGGCCCATCTTTGCCGGACTGCCGATTTCCGTCTTCATTGCCATTGTCGTGTTCGGCAGCACGATCGCCCTAGTTTTTCTGACCCATCCCATGCTCTTGCTGATTGCGGACCGATTTTCGGTCGAAGGCGATGTCGATTTCGAGGCGATCCTGCAGAATGCCGATACCGGACCCAGGACAGGCGAAGGGTTGGCCGACGCGCTGGATGTCGGCGGCGGTCTGGAAGTGGGGCTGTAACCCCGCATGGCATCGGCGGTCGAATATTACGACGGCAAGTCGGCGTCCGCCCGATCCTGCCACATCCGCCTCGGCGCGGACGGTATCGTCATGGAAGCAGACGGTCTCTCGGAATTCTGGGCATATGAAGATATCCGGACGGCGGGATCGGTTGCTTCGGACCCGCCGGTCACGTTGCGCAACCCCGCGCTGGCGGGCGGCGCGGCACGGCTGATCATTACCGACGCGGCCCTGATAAAGATGCTGGCGGAACGCTGCGCCGATCTCACCGGCGGGACGGAGATACGCCGCGACCGCAACCGGGCGATAATCGCCTCGCTCGGCGCGCTGGCGGGTTTTGCCGTGATCATACTGGTCATCGTTCAGCTCCTGCCCGGCTGGGTCGCGCCTCTGGTGCCGGTATCTTGGGAAGAACGGCTGGGACGCCAGATTTCGGATGATATCGGCGGCTTCGCCAGCCAGATATTCGAGGGCAGCGGCAAAAAATGCGACGCGCCGGCGGGCCAGGCGGCGCTCACCGCAATGGAAAGACGTCTCACATCGGTGATCGACAGCCCGTTCACGTTCCGCATCAAGGTCATCGATATCGATGAGGTTAACGCCCTGGCCGCGCCGGGCGGCTTTATCGTCATCTTCCGGAAATTGCTCGACGACGCCTCCGGCCCCGATGAGGTCGCGGGTGTGCTGGCACATGAGATGGGCCATGTCATCGCACGTCACGCAATGGAATCGGTTGCCCGGGATATGGGGGTCTCCCTGTTGATGGAATTCGCGCTTGGCGGATTCGGTGGCGGCATCGCGGGTGCGGCGGGACAGGCGCTGCTTTCCACCGCCTATTCACGCGATGCGGAACGGGAGGCCGACAGGATCAGCCTGGATATTCTCGCCAGAGCAAAAATTTCATCGAAAGGGCTCACCACGTTTTTCGCGAGACTCGCCAGGGAATATGGTGATGAGGAAAAGCATTTCGCGATCATTTCCACCCACCCGATAAGCGCGGAACGCGCCAGGGCCGTCGCGCGGCCGGATCCCGCGGATGTCCGCCCGTCCCTGTCCGCTGCCGAGTGGGCGTCGTTGAAGAAAATCTGCGGTTAGGCGGACGCGCGTTTCTTCCGTTCGGTATCGGATTTGAGCTGGCCGCAGGCCGCCAGGATATCCCGCCCGCGCGGCCGGCGGACGGGTGACGAATAACCCGCGTTATTGACGATCTTCGCAAATTTCTGAATGGCGCCCTCATCGGAACATTCATATGGCGCGCCGGGCCAGCTATTGAACGGGATCAGATTGACCTTGGCGGGAATGCCGGCGATCAGGCGGCAAAGTTCCTTTGCATCGGCCTCCGTATCGTTCACCCCTTTGAGCATGATGTATTCGAAGGTGATACGGCGCGAATTATGCGCGCCGGGATAGGCGCGGCAGGCATCGAGCAATTCCTTTATGGGAAATTTGCGATTGAGCGGCACGATCTCATCGCGCAGATCGTCACGCACCGCATGCAGAGAGACGGCGAGATTGACGCCAATCTCCTCGCCGCAGCGCTCCATCAACGGCACATATCCGGCGGTCGACAGGGTGATGCGGCGGCGCGAGACCGCGATCCCTTCCGGGTCCATGATGATGCGCAACGCCTGTTTGACATTATCGAAATTGAGAAGCGGCTCCCCCATACCCATCATCACGATGTTCGACAGCAAATTGCGCCCTTCGGATGACGGCCATTCGCCATAAGTGTCGCGCGCGACCAGCATCTGCCCGACGATATCGGCGGGGGTGAGGTTACGGACCAGCGGCTGCGTGCCGGTATGGCAGAATTTGCAGTTGAGCGCGCAGCCGACCTGGGACGAAATACAGAGCGCGCCGCGGTCTTCTTCCGGAATAAAGACTGTTTCGATTTCCCCGCCGCCGGGGGGCGAAAGCAGCCATTTACGGGTCGCGTCTTCGGAGAGCTGTTCGCGCACGATGCCGGGGCGGTGAAGGACGCATTTTCCCGCCAACTCCGCCCGAACAGGCTTCGCCAGCGTGGTCATCTGTTCGAAATCGGTGGCGCCCCGGTGATAGATCCAGTGCCATATCTGCTTGGCGCGGAATTTCTCCAGCCCCATCGCGACGACCAACTCTTCCAGCTGCTCCCGGCTGAGCCCGATCAGGTTGGTTTTGTCGCCATCCGGCAAGGCCGCGCCCTGAGGGCCGACGATAATCTCGCCGTCTTCCTCCGGGACAGAGATTTCCGCCATTGCCTTATTTCCCCGCCGCGACGGGCCGGCGGCCGAGCCCCTCGGGTGCCGCGCCGGGTGAGAGTTTGAGCCACAGAACGGCGAGAAAAACCGCAACAATAAAGGGCGCGACGACATAACAGACCGTCGTCCATCCCATCACCGATTGTATCCACCCCGACGTACCGGAAAATATCGCCACCGCGCCGAACACCATGAAATCATTGACGCCCTGCGCCCTGGCCCGTTCGGACGGGCGATAGGTATAGGTCAGCAGGGCGGTACCGCCGACGAACAGGAAGTTCCATCCCATCCCGACAAGAACATTGGCCAGCCAGAAATGCGAAATGGTACCACCCATCGCGCCGGCGATCGCGGAGGAGGCGCTGAGCACCAGCCCGGCCAGCAGGACATTCAGCAACCCGTAGCGCGCAATCAGCGATCCGGTGATGAAGCTTGGCGCGAACATCCCGACCATGTGCCACTGCACCACGAACATCGCGTCGGTTTCGTGATGGCCGAATTCCGCCTTCATGGCGATCGGCGTCGCCGTCATCATCAGCACCATGATGCCCCAACCGATAACCGCGCACAGTACCGCGACGATAAAACCGGGCTGGGCCATAATCTCGCCCAACGGGCGGGCCGGCTCGGTATGGGTTTCCTCCTTTACCGGGGGAAAACGGATTGCCCGGATAACGGCAATCAGAAAAATCGGGATAAAGGCAAGCACCAGAAACGTGCCGGCGAACTGATAGGGCGCGTCCGGCACGCGGTCGGGCAGGTTCAGCACGCCCGGCCCGCAGATAAAGGCGACAGCGGCGGAAAAGCTGTCCCCGCCCATCCAGCCATCTGCCAGGTTATAGGTCCATTTGGATATTTCCGGCCCGGCGAAGGCGGCAACCACCCCGCCGCCTATTACCAGCGAAATCGCTTTTGAACGGAAAGACAGGCTGGACACTTCCGCCGCGGCGAAGCGGTAATGTTGGCTGGCAGCGGTAAACCCGCCGAACAGCAGGGTCGCGCAGACAAACAGCCAGTAGGAATGCTGGAATATCGACATCGCCGCGACCAGGGCGCCGGCGATCCCGAACAGCGCGCTTACCGTGAAGCCGGTCCGGCGGCCCAAACGGCGCATCATAATCGCGACGGGAATGGCGAAAGCCGCGGTCGACAACCATTGCAACGCCTGCGGCAGGGTCGCGATGGCTTTATCGTCGGCGAGCTTGTACCCGACCAGCGCCGCGACGGCGATCAGTACCCCGGTCGAGGTATTGAACAGCGCCTGACAGGTGGCGAGCAGAAACACGTTCCGCTTCATATGCTGGGGCGCGGCGGCGGGGTCGGACATTAAACTTTCCTGAAACCGGGACACGGGCGGGTTTTCGGCCCGCCCGGCATCATATCAGATTCCGGCTCTAATGCATGTACTGACCACCATCGACATTCAATGTCTGTCCGGTCATATAGCCAGAGGCATCCGACAGCAGGAAAAGCACCGTGCCGACCAGGTCGTCAGGGACCTGAGGGCGCTTGAAACATTTACCCTCATCACGGCCCGCCATGTAATTCGAAGAGCTGCTGGCTACCTGGGTCGCGCTCAGCGTAAAGCCGGGCGTAACGGCGTTGACGCCGATGCCGTCACCGCCGACTTCGCGGGCGAGCGCCCGGGTCAGACCGACGACGCCAGCCTTGGATGTCGTGTAATGCAACCGGTTCGGGTTGCCCTCCCAGATCCGGCCTGAGGAAATATTGACGATGCGTCCGCCGCCCTGCGCCTTCATATGCGGATAGACCGCGCGGCAGCACAGGAAGATCCCCTTCAGATTGACCTGCATCACCGCATCCCATTCATCGGGCGGGATATTGAACCAGTCGCCACGCGGCAGGACGCTCATCATCGAAGCGTTATTGATCAACCCGTCCACCCGGCCGTACTTGTCGATGGCGGCGTCCACCATGGCCTGAACGCGCGCTTCGTCCTTCACATCGGTGGCAACCGCCAGCGCGTCGCCACCGCCGGCGTTGATTTCAGCGGCGACCTTCTCGCCCTCCTCCGCCGCGATATCGGCCAGCACAACCTTTGCGCCGGCTTCCGCCAGACGCTGGCTATAGACCATGCCGATTCCGGTGCCGCCACCGGTCACGATCACCACCCGATCGGCCAGGCTATAGGCTGTTCTTGCGTCGAATCCGTCCGCCATCTGTCATATCCTCGTTCTTGATCTGAAATGATACGGTTTGCCTATCGCGGCGGGACGGGTCTGGCAAGCGCGCGGCGCTTTATTTGATGCCACACGCCTTGCCCGCGGCGCGATAGGCGGCGGTAAAGCCGATCAGCGAATAACGGTCGGTGGTCAGCGTGCCGCGCGAGGAGGTCCCTTTGATGACCAGTTCCTGCCCGCGCAACATGGATTTGACCAGCGCCCGGTCATCCTTTGCGGAATAGGACCAGGCCGCGCCGCCACTGGTAAACATTGTGCGTTTCTGCCCGTCGATCTCGGCGGTGACCTCGCTATCCTTGCGATAGCCATAGCCGGCGGTCACCGAGACCTCGTCCCGGACTTTTTCCGCGGGACGATGTGTGACCTGCAGATAGGTCTTGCCCCGGCGGGAATATTTACCGGCCGATTTGCGGGGCTCGCCATGGAGGTAACAGATTTTCGCCTTTTTCGATTTGATGACGGACGCGGTCCAGTGCTTGCCATTATGAACAACTTCCGGCGCGGCGCTGACCGAAACGGGCGACAGAAAAATCAGCGATATCCATGCAAACGAGGAAGCGCGGGCGTATTTGTTAAAATTCATCGGCTGGCGTTTTCTCTCTTCAATCCGCGTTTTCGGCTCAACGGTTCGCCGAACACATGTTCCGGCAGGGGTTCGATATCGCCTCCGGGAACGACGGGCCGCGCGCCGAATCGCTGCAGCGATATCAACCTGTCATACATGACAATCGCCCCGGCGGTCGCGACATTGAGCGAGAATTGCGTCGGAATTTTGACGATGTGATCGCAACATTCGGTGATCTCGGGCGACAGGCTGCCCCGTTCCATCCCCAGCACATAGGCGGCGCAGCGGGGATGACAGAAACTGGGCAGCTCAATCGCATCCTCGGTAATCTCTACCCCGACCAGCGCGCATCCGCGCGGCAGACGCATCGCGTCCAGATCCTCAAACTCGTAAAACGGCACCTGACCTTCCATGGCGGAGGTATCGGATTTCCGGATTTCGTCTCGATAGGAAGCCGCCACGGTGAAGACAAAGCTGGCGCCGAGAGCGTGGGCGGAACGATAGAGATTGCCGGCATTCATGGGCTTGCTTAGCCCCTCCACACCGATACCGAAATAACCGCGCACGATCTCTTACTCTGCCGCGTCCGGCTTTCGTCCGCGTTCAACCGGCAGGGTCACGGTTACGGTGGTGCCCTCATCGGGCGCACTTTCGATTCCGAGCCTGCCGCCATGCAGCTCTACCAGCGAGCGCGTCAGAGGCAACCCCAGTCCGGTCCCCTCGAATCTGCGGCTCAGCGTACTGTCCACCTGACCGAAGGCTTCGAGTGCCTGGGGGATA
>CAZBKQ010000060.1:0-13533 GCA_964492555.1 uncultured Rhodospirillaceae bacterium
GAATGGAATCGGGGTGCCTACCTGTCCGTCGCTGTGTCGCATTGCGGCGAATGCCATACGCCCCGGAACAAGATGGGCGCCTTGTCGATGTCCGACTGGTTTAGCGGCGTTGAAGAAGGTAAGGGGCCTGAAGGCGAAGCAGTTCCCGCGATCACGAATGATGAGGCGGGTATCGGTAGCTGGTCGGTCGAAGAGATCGCCGAATATTTGAAATCCGGTGAGACGCCGGACGGTGATTTTGTCGGTTCCCTGATGGCCGAAGTCATCGATGGCGGGACTTCCGAACTGTCGGATGCGGACAGAAAGGCGATCGCGGTTTACGTGAAATCCGCTGCGCCGCCAAATTAGCCCCGAATCGTCGTATTCACCCATTATGTAGTATCCTGAGCGGCACAGCGTCTCGGTCGTGCTGCTATGGCCATTCTCGAAAGGGTTGGCGCAAATGACGAAACCGATGATTTTGGGCCTGGTTGGTGGGTTGCTGATCGTCGCGGCGATCACCCTTACCTTTCTGATCGAGCCAAATCTATCCGTTCCTATTCCGGGGCTCGCGAGCGATCCGGAAACCACGGAAAATTCACCGGCGAAACAGAAATCGGCGGATGCCCCCGCAGTTGAGACAAAAGCGCCGCCTGAGACACAGACCGCGAAAGTGTCTCCTGATGATGCGAAATCCCCGGCGGGGCGGCAAACTGAAGAATCGGGAAAAGCGGCGCAACCGAGTTTCGATATTGTCCGGGTCAATCCCGCCGGCGACACGGTAATCGCGGGCCGCGCCGCACCGAACGCGGAAATCATCATACGGGAAGGAGACAAGATTGTCGGAACGGCGACGGCAGACCGGCGCGGAGAATGGGTGATTATTCCCGGCGAACCTCTTAGTCCGGGCGCCAGAGAGCTGAGCCTTGCCGCAAAAGACAAGACCGGCAAGGAAACGGCGGCGGGTCGCACCGTAATCGTTGTCGTCCCTGCTCCGGGGAAGGATGTTGCGGGGGCGGAGGCGCAAAAGAACCGGGGCGCCCTGGCCCTGTCGGTGCCTAGGGACAGAACCGGTACACGCGTTATTCAGAAGCCGGGGGACGGCTCTGTATCACGTGATGCGGAGGGCGCGAAGTCTTCATCTGTCGATGCGCCGGTTACCATCGATGCCGTGGATTATGACGGTTCGGGCAGAGTGACTATTAACGGTACCGCGGCACCCGAAGCATCGTTACATGTTTATCTGGACAACCGGCTGGCCGCGCGCGGTAATGCCGATAAGGCGGGCCGCTGGCGAGTGGTTCCCGGCAAACCCTTGCCGCCCGGGACCTATACGTTGCGGATCGATCATGTCGATCCGCAAGGCAAAGTTATCCGGCGGGCCGAGGCGAATTTCCTGCGCCCGGCCTCGCCGACAGCGCTTGAACCGAAAGCCGTCATCAAGGTGGAAAGCGGCAACAGCCTGTGGCGGATCGCCAGGCGTGTTTACGGCGAGGGCGTCCTCTATTCCGTCATTTACGAAGCCAACAGGAATCAGATCAGGGACCCGGATCTGATCTATCCCGGCCAGGTCTTTTTCGTGCCCCACCGGGACGGAAACGGCTGATTACCCGTCGGGGTTTTCCGCCGCCCACTGTTCCTTGAGCTTGTCCCGCAAGATCTTGCCGCGATCCGATTTCGGCAAATCATCGACCAGATAGGCTTTTTTCGGCGCCTTGAATTCCGGCAACGTTTCACGGCAATGGGCGAGGATTTCCTCCTCCGTCAACGTTTCGCCCGGCTTGGGCACCGCGTAGCAGATCACTTCCTCGCCATAAATCTTGTCCGGGATGCCAATAGCGGCGGCTTCGCTGACCTTGCCCAGGCTCATGATTGTATTGTCGATTTCAAGCGGCGCGATATTGACGCCGCCCCGAATGATCAGATCCTTGGTGCGGCCCGTCACCTGGACGAACCCGTCGTCGTCCATGGTGGCGAGGTCGCCGGTCGGAATGCGGACATCGCGCATATCTTCCCATTCGCCTTCCGGGGAAATTGTCGCGATACAGGTTTGCGGGCCGCCGATCGTGACTTCGCCCTCGACATTCGCGGGGCATCCGCCACCGTCGGAATCGATGATCAGGAATTCCTGATGCTTGGCGGGCGGACCGACAGTACCCATCCGGCGGCGATAGTGCCGGTTGCCGCAAATCCAGCCCGCTTCGGACATGCCGTAAAGCTGCAACAGGGTAACGCCGTACATTTCCTCGAACCGTTTCCATTGCTCCGGCGATAATGGGGCCGTGGAACAGGTCATGAGGCGCAGGCTTGGGATATCGTCCGCGGTAACGCCGGTGGGTTCATTGAGCAGCATGTTGATGACGGTCGGCACGCCTGCGGAGAATGTCAGTTCATGATCCTTGATCCAGTCGAAGAACCGGCTGCGGGAAAACCGCTTGGCGATATACATGGAAAGCCCGGTCTCGATCCACGGCATCAGGCTGAGAACCTGCGCCGAATTCCAGCCGAAGGAGCGGTATTCCAGTGTCTTGTCTTCCGATGTCAGCCCAAGGAAATCGATGGTGTTCTGTCCGTTCATCCAGTAGGCCATATGGTCGTATATGACGCATTTGGGCCGCGATGTGGTGCCCGAGGTGCAGAAGATGCACGACATGTCATTTGCGTCGTTTTCCGAAGCGACTTCGGGACCGGAGTCAAACCCGGCCGCTGCGGCGAAAAATTCATCGGCGTTCGCATTGCCCGTCATATCGTCCGACCAGGTCGAGAAAACCATTTTTTCGCAATCCAGCCCGGCGGTCAGCGCGTCCATGTCCAAATCGGTGTGGCAGAGGACGAATTCGGGTTCAATGGATTGCAGAAGCGAAGAGATATGGGAGACGTTGATTTCCACGTTCAGCGGGCAAACAACCGCGCCGAGGCGCCATATTCCCATCCAGATGATCATCCGGTCGAGGCTTTCATCGGAAAGGAGCCCGACGCGGTCACCTTTCTTGATCCCCCGGGATTCCAGATACCGCGCCACCCGGTTGGCCCAGTCATGCAACTGCCCCCAGCTGATCGATTTATCCTGATCGAGATCGAACAAGGCGATCTTGTCGGGATGGCGGTCCTTATAGGTGTTCAGGACCTCGCGGATCGACTGAAAGGGGTGGGTCAGCGGCGGTTGCTCAAAAATGTGATCGGTGGTCATGGTCGTTTTCCCTAGAATGCCGGGCATAAATAGCACGAGGGCTTGGCGGGTCAAGGCGCGGCCCGCGAGGTGTCAGGCGGTTGCTTGTTCCTTTGTATTTCCGCCAAACCAACGGTCGGTCATCTTACCGATGTTACCTTTGGCCATCAGGGCGCAGGGCGTGACAACCAGGGTCAATATTGTTGCGAAGGCCAGGCCGAAGGCGATAGCGGTAGAAATCTGGACCCACCATTGTGTCGACGGGGCGCCAAGCGAAATTTCGCGCCCGACAAAATCGATGTTTATCTGCATCACCATCGGCAGAACGCCCAGAATCGTGGTTACCGCCGTCAGCAATACGGGCCTCAGGCGCTGGGCGCCGGTCAGCAGGATCGCGCGTTTTGTATCGCCCACCATTGCCAGTGTCCGGTCAAATGTATCGATCAGGACGATATTGTTGTTCACGACGATCCCGGCCAGCGCGATTACACCAATTCCGCTCATCACGATCGAAAACGGCTGGCCGATGGCAAGCAGCCCCAGCATCACGCCGACGGTCGACATGATGACGGCGGTCAGGATGAGAAATGTTGAATAAAAACTGTTGAACTGGGTCACCAGAATAATGGCCATGATGAAAAGGGCGATACCGAATGCGGAGCTGAGAAAAGCCTCCGCTTTCTTCTGTTCTTCGTCCTCTCCCTGGAAAGTGATCTTTACAGACGGATCGAATGTCTGTTGTGCAATCCAGTCCTGTAATTCGCGAACCTTGTCGTCGGCCAGAACATCGGGAAGGATGTCCGCCTTGAGCGTCATCGACCGGTCGCCGTCCACCCGTCGCAATTCGCCGGTTTTTTTCTTCGCTTTGCGTTCGACAAAATTGCTGATTGGTATGAGGCCCGAAGCTGTCTGAATTCTGATCTGGTCGAGCTGATCGACGCTGCGCCAGGTTAATGGGTACCGTGCGACGATATCGATCTCGTCATCGGAATCGTTCGGCCGGAATTCGTCGAACTTAAGCCCTTTGGTGACAAGTTGAACCGCGGCGCCGATAGAGGCGATATCGGCTGAAAATTTGGAGGCCTGGGCGCGATCGACGCTGACCTCCCATTCGATCCCGTCGATCGGCCTGCTGTCTTCGATATCCTTGAGCCCTGTCATATGATCCAGTTTCGCTCTGATTTTCTCGACGGCGCCTTCAAGGAGCTCGGGTTTTCGGGAGGTAAGTAGTATCTGGATGGGTTTCCCGATCGGCGGTCCGGCTTCCTGCTTGCGAGTTTCGACATGGATACCGGCGAGATGCCGGGTCCGGTCCAGAATGTCTTTCAGAATTTGATCCGCAGGACGTCTGGTATCCCAATCCGCGAATTCAAGCCGGACAGTGCCGATCACGTCTTCCGGGGTGTCATCCCGTCGTTCCTGCGCGCCGGATACCAGCCCGACAGCCGCCAATTCGCCGCGCTCGCGCTGCAGGGACAGAATTTCCCGTTCGACCTCGCCGACCAGCTTGTCCATTTCATCGACGGACAGGTTCCCGCGCGCGAAGACCTGTAATGCCGCCTGGTCGGGTTCGACCTTCGGAAAAAACTCTATTCCCTTGCCGAAATTGAGATAGGTGGCCCAGGCCCCGAAGAGGATTAATACAGCGAGAAACAGCACCTTTGCGGGATGACCGAGTATCGCATTGAGAAACCGCACATACGCGCCAGTAACGCCGCGATAATGAAACGGGTCGGCATCTTCCGCCAGAAGCGCTTCGGATGTTCCCGGCTTGCCGAGCTTGGCCCCAAGCGTGGGCACGAATATCAGCGCCATCAGGAGGGAGGCGCTGAGGGTTGCGATCAGCGTGATGGGCAGGAACTTCATGAATTCCCCGACGAGGCCGGGCCAGAACAAAAGGGGCATGAAAGCCGCCAGCGTTGTCGCCGTTGAGGCCATGATCGGCCAGGACATGCGTTTGGCGGCGATGGTATAGGCTTGGCCTCTTGGCAACCCTTCGCGCATTTTCCTGTCGGCCAGTTCGACCACGACAATGGCCCCGTCGACCAGCATGCCGACGGAAAGGATCAACGCGAACAGGACGACGATGTTGACGGTAAATCCGAGCATCGACAGGACGAGAATGCCCGAAAGGAACGACCCCGGGATCGCGACACCGACCATAAGCCCGGATCGCAGCCCCAACGCGCCGACGATCACGATCATCACCAGAAGAACCGCCGAGGTGACGTTATTCTGGAGGTCCTGCAACATGGTGCGGATCTGGCGCGATTTGTCCTGGGAATAGGTGACGGTAACCCCGGGCGGCCATGAACCGCGTTCGGTTTCCACAATTTCCCGGACCAGCTTGATCGTATCGATAATGTTTTCGCCGGATCGCTTGGAGACCTCCAGTGAGATGGCGGATTGTCCGTTGACCCGTGCATAGGTTCGGCGGTCCTTGAAAGTGCGTTTCAGGGTCGCGATATCGCGTATCCGGACAACCGCGTCGCCATTGACCTTTAGCGGCATGTTCATGATGTCGGCGACGTTTTCGAAAAGGCCCGGGACCTTGATGGCGAAGCGGCCCGAGCCGGTATCGAGCGTGCCGGCGGCGACGAGCTGATTGGAGCGCTGGATTTTCTCGATGATCTGCCGCGCGTCGAGCGCATAGCTTTCGACCCGCATCGGATCAATGACGATTTCGACCAGCTCGTCCCGGTCGCCTGCGATATTGACCTCAAGAATGCTGGGCAAGGCCTCAATGCGGTCGCGCAAATCCCGGCCCAGCCTCAACAGGGCCCGTTCGGGAACGTTGCCGCCGAGAGATACGACCAGAACCGGAAACAGGCTGAAATTGACCTCATGAACGCCGGGTTCGTCTGTGTCTTCCGGTAATTCCGGTTTGGCGATATCGACCTTTTCGCGCACATCGTCGAGGGCCTTGTCGGAATCGAAACCGGCTTCGAATTCCAGAAGGACATTGGCGTTGCCAAGCGTGGCGGTAGAGCGCATCTCCTTTACGCCCTCAATCGATTTCAGTTCCTTCTCCATCGGGCGGACGAGCAACCGCTCGGCATCTTCAGGTGATATGCCCTCATGGTGCATGCTGACATATATGACCGGGATATTGACGTCCGGCTCGGCTTCCTTGGGGATGTTGATATAGGCGCTTAGTCCGGTAATCAGTATCAGGACCAAAACGGAAATCGTTGTCCGGGACCGCGCGATCGCCGCGTCGATCGGCGTCATGAAGGCTTCTCCGGCTTGGCTGTGTTTTCTGGAACGGATTCGACCGTTTGCCCGGCTTTAACGTATCCCTGACCGACCGTGATCAAGGTGAATTTGTCAGGCAGTCCATCAAGCCAGACCCCGTCCGGACGGTCCGAAAGAACCTTGACCGGAAGAAACCGGACCTTGTTTTCCCCATCCAGCGCCTTTATCCCCAATGTACCGTCATCGTCCAGCGTCAATAGAGATGACGAAAGGAAATGTGCCCTTATCGGCGCCAGCTTTACAGTGATACGGCTGGTCAGGCCGTCGCGAATAGTACTATCGGCGTTGTCGACAGCGACTTCCATTCTGAAGGTGCGCGTTGCCTGGTCCGCGACGGACCCCAGGAAACGCACCGTCCCATTCACCACACGGCCATCGATCAGGATCGCGCGGGCCGGCACACCGAGCGCGATCCGGCTGATTTCGTTCTCAGATACCGCGCCGACGATGTAGATCGGGTCGAGATCGACGATCCTGCCGATTTCATCACCAACCTTTACATAATCCCCGTCTTCGACGGGCCTTTTCTCAAGTACACCATCGAAGGGTGCCCGGATTGTCGTTCGCTCTATATCCTCTCTGACCTTCGCCACTGCCGAACGCGCGCCGTCGAGCAGTGCCTGTGCCTCAGCCAGTTTTGTTTCGGCCCGGAAACCCTTTTGGGCCAATTGGCGCGCGGCCTTGAATTCCACAGTGCGTTGACGGAGGAGCGCCCGGGATTCCGTCAGTTCCGCAATTCTTTCCGCCGGATCGATCTGCAAGATCGTCTGGCCGGTGGTGACGGTGGATCCTTCCTCTGCCGCGATTTTATTGACCCGGCCGGCGGTTTCCGCCCGCAGGATGACGGTTCGGGAGGCAGCCGTCTGGCCCCGAATGATAACCTCGCGGTTCCAATCGCGGGCATTGACAACTCGAACCCGCACCCGTTGCAGTACTTCCCTGGGTTCCTCGGATTTGGCGGTGTTGGGCGCATTCTCCGGTGTGTTCTTGTCGCCGAACTGGCCGGAGAGAACCCATCCCGCAGCGGTGATCGCGACGATAGTTGCAATCAGGATCGATGCGTTGATTTTCATGGGTGTTCGTCCAATGGCTGGGGGACCTGGATTCGAACCAGGGCTGCGCGGGTCAGAGCCGCGAGTTCTACCGCTAAACTATCCCCCATCGGATATTCCGCATCCTTATCAAAGCTTTGACCACAGAACAAGAAATTTGCGCGCATTGGGCTTTCTCTCAACGGGTTTTCCGGTCTACCATAGACCCATATCCGGCGATAACGGACCCCGGAAATTCAACCGGGAAGAGAATAACAGATGGTGGAGGTCAGGTTGGACGGACCGATCGAATATCCGGCACGCCGCCGGCGCGATGCCCGAAAGCGTCGACGACGCGGCGGCGGACGTTCTCCGGTTGTCGCGGCGCTTGATCTGGGAACGAATAATTGCCGTCTGTTGATTGCCCGTCCGGTGCGGGACGGTTTCAAGGTCATTGACGGGTACTCTAAAGTCGTTCGCCTTGGCGAGGGGCTGGTTTTTTCCGGCGCATTATCGCCGGAAGCGATGGACCGGACCATTGCCGCGCTCAGGATTTGTCAGCAAAAGATCGCCCGGCGCGGTGTCGCGGCCGGGCGCTATGTCGCGACGGAAGCCTGCCGACAGGCGTCGAACGGCGAGGAATTTCTGAAACGCGTCCGCCATGAAACCGGTATGAATCTTGAGATGATCTCTTCTCAGGAGGAAGCGCGTCTGACATTCGATGGGTGTTTGCCGCTGCTCGAAGAATCTTCGCGTCCATATGGGCTGACTTTTGATGTGGGCGGCGGCAGCGCCGAAATAATGCTGGTCCGGCTTGACGGCGAGGCACCGGAAATTGCCGGCTGGGTGTCCTTGCCTTACGGGGTGGTTACCCTGACCGAAAAATACCGCGCGTCCGAAATATCTGCCGAGGGATATCGCCGTATGGTGGAGGAAGTTTCCGCCGAGCTTCAACCTTTTGACCGTAAATATGGCATTCGCGAACTGGTTGAAGCAGATCAGGTCCAGGTGCTGGGAACCGCCGGGACGGTGACGACGATCGCCGGAATTCATCTGGGTCTGACCAAATATAACCGTTCCATCGTCGATGGGGCATGGCTGGAGGCGGATGTCGTGCGGGAAATCAGTGGAAAGCTGGTCACATCGTCTTTCAAGGAACGGGCGGCGCTTGCCTGTATCGGCCAGAACCGGGCCGAACTGGTTGTCGCCGGTTGCGGCGTGTTGGAGGCCATTTGCACGACCTGGCCCGCGCAGACGATACGCGTTGCGGATCGCGGCGTCCGCGAAGGCTTGCTTCTCGCGCTTGCGGAAAAAGTGTCCCCGGGCCGCCGGAACGGAGCTCCACGAGATGAGCAGGGGTAGTGCCGGCTCGTCCGGCGCCGGGCGTAACAAAAAGGTCCGGGTAAAGACGGCGCGGGGCAGGAAGCCCTCTTCGACCCGCTGGCTCCAACGGCAATTGAACGATCCCTATGTCGCGAGCGCCCGGCAGGCGGGATACCGCTCCCGCGCGGCATGGAAGCTGATTCAGCTGGATGAAAAAGCGCGATTTCTGAAATCCGGCTGTCGCGTCGTCGATTTGGGCGCCGCGCCCGGTGGCTGGACACAGGTCGCCGTGGAACGCGCCGGGCGTGGCAATGTCGTCGCGATCGATATCCTTGAAATGGACCCGGTCGACGGAGCGGTCGTGTTGCAAGGCGATATGACCGATCCCGTATCGGACGCGCGTATTCTGAATGAGCTCGGCGGGCCGCCTGATATCATCCTTAGCGACATGGCGGCGGCGACAACGGGCCACCGCCAGACGGATCATCTCCGCACCATGGCTTTGTGCGAGGCCGCGGTGGAATTTGCGTTGGAGCATCTCGCCCAGGGGGGAACCGTCGTCGCAAAGGTTTTTCAAGGCGGCGCGCAGGCCGAGTTTCTGGCGCGAATCAAACCCGAATTCGAAAAAATTCGCCACATCAAACCGGATGCGAGCCGCAAGGAGTCGCCGGAAACCTATCTGGTCGCTCAGGGATACAAAAAAAACGCCGGATGAGGCGTTTTCTTGTTCCGCCGCCCTTTGGGATTCCCCGCGGCCGGGTGTATTATCCGCCCCACCGCCGTTATTGGAGCAATAATGGATATACCCGAAGCGCTGACCTTCGACGATGTGCTGCTTGTACCGGCACGTAGCGAAATTCTGCCCTCACAGGCAAATATAACAACCCGCCTGACCAAAGAACTCGACCTGAAAATTCCGCTGATTTCGGCGGCAATGGATACGGTGACCGAGAGCGAAATGGCTATTGCCATGGCGCAGGCCGGGGGAATTGGTGTCGTTCACAAGAACCTGTCTCCCGAGGAACAGGCCGACGAAATCCGGAAGGTGAAGAAATTCGAATCCGGGATGGTGATCAACCCGGTGACGATTGCCCCCGGTCAGACACTTGCTGATGCGCTGCAGCTCATGGCGGATTATCGGATTTCAGGCATTCCCGTCGTCGAGGAAAAATCCCGCAAACTTGTCGGTATTCTGACCAATCGCGATGTGCGTTTCGCCACCAATCCGGGGGAGAAGGTTAGCGCGCTGATGACCAGGGAAAACCTGATTACGGTCAGCGAGGGCATCGATATGGAGGATGCCAAAAAGCTGCTTCACCAGCATCGGATCGAGAAACTGCTGGTCGTTGATGACGCCTATCGATGCATCGGGCTGGTGACGGTAAAGGATATCGAAAAAGCGCAGAAATTTCCCGACGCCAACAAGGACGAAAAGGGCCGGCTGCGCGTTGCGGCGGCCACGGGTGTCGGCGATGCCGGTTTTGCCCGGGCCGAGGCGCTGATTGACGCGGAAACCGACGTGCTGGTGGTCGATACGGCCCACGGGCATTCGGTAGGCGTCTTGTCGTCGGTCAACCAGATCAAGCGTCTGTCGAACAAGACCCAGATTGTCGCCGGTAATGTGGCGACGGCGGAAGGCGCCAAGGCGTTGGCCGATGCGGGCGCGGATGCCGTCAAAATCGGGATCGGTCCCGGCTCGATATGCACCACCCGCGTGGTTGCCGGGGTCGGCGTGCCGCAATTCACTGCCATCATGGAAGCGGCGGAGGAATGCCATAAACAGGGCATTCCGGCGATTGCGGATGGGGGTATCAAATATCCCGGCGACCTCGCCAAGGCGATTGCGGCCGGCGCGGATTGCGCGATGGTGGGTTCCCTGCTTGCCGGAACGGATGAGGCACCGGGTGAACTGATCCTCTATCAGGGGCGTTCTTACAAGGCGTATCGCGGGATGGGATCGCTGGGTGCGATGGCGCGCGGTTCGGCCGACCGCTATTTCCAGCAGGAAGTCACCGATAATCTGAAGCTGGTGCCGGAAGGGATAGAGGGGCAGGTGCCCTATAAGGGGTCGGCCGCGAGCGTCCTGCACCAGCTTGTCGGCGGTTTAAAGGCCGCCATGGGTTATACGGGTAACGGGACCATTGCGGAAATGCAGACAAATTGCCGTCTGCGGCGGTCGACGGAATCTGGGCGGCGTGAAAGCCATGTGCATGACGTGACGATCACGCGAGAAGCGCCGAATTACCGGAAAGAAGGCTAGCAAGCCGATGCCGGTTCGCGAGGCCCGTATCGAAGACGCCGCCGATATAGCGCGAATCCATGTCGAGAGCTGGAAATCTACTTACCCCGGCATCTTGCCGGACGATGTGCTGTTACGGCTGAAGAACTCTCGCTATGAGGTCCGTTGGTGGGAGTCCGTGCTCGGGCAAGTGAATTCGCGGCGCAGGGTTTTCGTCGCCGAGATTGCGGGAGAAGGTGTCGTCGGGTTCGCCAGCGGTGGTAAATCGCGTGATTCTGATCTCTCCGTCGATGGTGAAATATACGCGCTTTATCTTCTGGATCACGCACAGGGGCAGGGGCTTGGCAAGGCATTACTCGCCCGGCTCGGAGAGGCGCTTCATTCCGAATACGGTCCCCGGGTCGGGCTTTGGGTGGTGCGCGAAAATCCGGCGAGATTCTTCTATGAAGCGATGGGCGGAAAACGCGCAGCGGTGAAATCCGACTCTGTTGGCGGGAAACCGGTCGCGCAAATCGCTTATCGCTGGGAAGACGCCAACATGTTTGCGCCCCAGCAGGTCAGATAGGCTGAGCCTTCGTTTCGGCCGTTGAAATTCAACAGATCATAGTTCGATGACGGATACCGTACTTATTCTCGACTTCGGCTCGCAAGTGACCCAGCTAATCGCGCGCCGGGTCCGGGAGAGTGGCGTTTATTGTGAGGTTCATCCTTTCAATAAGGGCGAAGATGCCCTGAAATTGTTATCGCCAAAGGCCGTCATCCTCTCTGGTGGGCCAGCTTCGGTTACAGCGGAGGATGGTCCGCGCGCACCGGAAGAGGTTTTCGGTCTTGGTATTCCGGTCCTCGGTATCTGCTACGGACAGCAGACGATGTGTGCCCAGCTGGGCGGCAGCGTGTCATCCGATGGTCATAGCGAGTTTGGCCGGGCGGAATTGAAGATCACGGCGGAATGCGATCTGTTTGATGGTTTCTGGGAAACCGGTGGTGTTCATCAGGTCTGGATGAGCCATGGCGACCGGGTGGACCGGTTGCCTGAGGGTTTCTCCGTGGTGGCGGTCAGTGAAAATGCGCCTTTTGCGGCAATTGCCGACGATAGTCGGCATTTCTACGGCGTTCAGTTCCACCCCGAAGTCGTGCATACCCCGGAAGGGGCAGCCATGTTGCGGAATTTCACGCACAAGGTCGCGGGCTGCGGGGGTGATTGGACCATGGCGGCGTTTCGCGAGCAGGCAATAGCCCGTATTCGCGAGCAGGTCGGTGACGGCAAGGTGATTTGCGGACTTTCCGGCGGGGTTGATTCATCCGTCGCGGCGGTGCTGATCCATGAAGCCATCGGCGATCAGTTGCACTGCGTCTATGTGGATCACGGGCTAATGCGTAAAGGCGAATCCGGGCAGGTCGTTGAGGTATTTCGCGGCAATTACAACATTCCGCTGGTCCACAAGGATGCTTCAGACCTGTTTCTTGGCAAGCTGGAAGGGGTCACGGACCCGGAACAGAAACGAAAAATCATCGGTGGGACCTTTATCGATGTGTTTGAGGAAGAGGCCAACCGCATCGGCGATGTCGATTTCCTTGCCCAGGGAACGCTTTATCCCGATGTGATCGAGTCTGTGTCTTTCACCGGCGGGCCCAGCGTGACCATTAAATCGCATCACAATGTGGGCGGTTTGCCGGAACGTATGAATCTGGCGCTGGTGGAACCCCTGAGGGAACTTTTCAAGGATGAGGTCCGGGCGTTGGGGCGTGAGCTAGGCTTGCCGGAGGAGATGGTGGGGCGGCATCCGTTTCCGGGGCCCGGGCTTGCTATCCGGATTCCAGGCGATATCACGCGGGAAAAGGCCGACATATTGCGTGATGCGGACGCGGTTTATATCGACGAAATCCGAAAGGCCGGACTCTATGACGAAATCTGGCAGGCGTTCACGGTATTACTGCCGGTCAAGACCGTCGGTGTGATGGGCGATGCGCGGTCCTATGATTATGCCTGCGCGCTTCGCGCGGTGACTTCAACTGACGGGATGACAGCGGATTCCTATCCCTTCGAACATCAATTCCTGTCGCGGGTGGCAACAAGAATTATCAATGAAGTTCAAGGGATTAACCGCGTTACTTATGATGTTACTTCAAAACCGCCGGGCACCATCGAGTGGGAGTAAGAAACAACCACTAAAACATTGTGTTTAAACAATAAAATACTTACAAAGTTGTTACAAAGTCTGATTTAGACCCTTGATTCTCCACCATTTCTCTGTATGAGTTACAGAGAATTTTACAAACATCGGGTTACTACTCTGATGAGTAGTGCGAATAGGTGGTTTGGTGGTGAAGAAACGCATACGAGTTAGTAAGGGAAGTAAGAGTTCCCAGAACCACGACATCTTCGGGGGTAAGGCACAAATCCTGCGTGTCCCCCAATCTGGTGATGTGTGGCAGTTCCGTATGTGGATTTCAGAGGAGAAGAAATATCTCCTTAAATCCCTTCAAACCCGAGACTGTCTAGCCCCCAAGTTCAGTACCATTTGTTGACAGAGTTT
>CAZBKQ010000061.1:0-13409 GCA_964492555.1 uncultured Rhodospirillaceae bacterium
CCGCGAAGGCGGACGTACCGTCGGCGCAGGCGTCGTCGCGTCAATCTCTGAGTAATACGGCGGGCGTTCGAATTAGGAGTGTAGCTCAACTGGCAGAGCACCGGTCTCCAAAACCGGGGGTTGGGGGTTCGAGTCCCTCCACTCCTGCCAGTCCGCAGCGATAAACCCTTCAGGGCAATTTTGGTTATGGCGAAGACGAATCCGGTTCAGTTCCTGCAGGAAGTGCGGCGTGAGGTGGCGAAGGTTACCTGGCCCACCCGTAAGGAGACGACGATTTCGACTATAATGGTCTTTATCTTTGTCACGATCGCGGCGCTGTTTTTCTTTCTTGTCGATCAGGCGCTGGCCGTTCTGGTGCGGCTGGTTCTGGGTATAGGAGCCTGAAAATGACGGCCCATTGGTATGTCGTTCACGTTTATTCCGGTTTTGAGAACAAGGTCGCGCAATCCGTGCGCGAACAGGCGAAAAAGACCGGGATGGATGAATTGATCGAAGATGTGCAGGTCCCGACCGAGGAGGTGGTGCATATGCGCCGCGGCGCCAAGGTCAGCTCCGAGCGCAAGTTTTTCCCGGGCTATGTGCTGGTCAAGATGGAAATGGCGGATGAGGCATGGCATCTCATCAAGGACACGCCGAAGGTAACCGGATTTCTGGGAAGCGGTGGAAAGCCGTCGCCGATTTCGAATGCCGAGGCCGAACGCATCATGCATCAGGTACAGGAAGGGATCGAACGGCCCAAGCCGATGATTTCCTTCGAGGTCGGCGAGCAGGTCCGGGTTTCGGACGGGCCGTTCAGTTCGTTCAACGGGCTGGTCGAGGAAGTCGACGAAGAGAAGGCGCGGCTCAAGGTCGCCGTGTCGATTTTCGGCCGGGCAACACCGGTTGAGCTGGAATATTCACAGGTCGAGAAGCTTTAAGGCGTTTCGGCAAGCCGGGACCGATCCGGCATCACCCGTGGGAGGCCGGCCATGGCCGTACCACGAACCTTAGGAAGGACTGAGGCATAAAATGGCAAAGAAGATCGAGGGATACGTAAAATTGCAGGTTCCCGCCGGTCAGGCGAACCCGTCGCCGCCCATTGGGCCGGCGCTGGGTCAGGCTGGCCTGAACATCATGGAATTCTGCAAGGCGTTCAACGCACAGACCCAGAATGAGCAGCCCGGGGTTCCGATCCCCACCGTTATTACGGTGTTTGCGGACAAGAGCTTTACCTTTGAAACCAAGATGCCGCCGGCGTCTTATTTCATCAAACAGGCGGCGAAGCTCAAGAAGGGTTCGGGCACGGCGGGCCGCGAGGTCGCTGGGTCTGTCTCCATGAACCAGCTGCGCGAGATCGCGGAAAAGAAGATGGCCGACCTCAATGCCTATGATGTCGAGGCGGCGAGCCGCATGCTGGCCGGATCCGCCCGTTCGATGGGCATCGAAGTGACGGGAGAGTGATCATGGCTGCCGGAAAAAGAATGAAAAAAGCGAACGAAAACGTTGACCGCGAGGCGGAACACGCAATCGACGCCGCGGTAAAGCTGGTGAAGGAAAATGCCACCGCCAAGTTCGACGAGACCATCGAGGTCGCGATGAATTTGGGTGTCGATCCGCGTCACGCGGACCAGATGGTGCGCGGCATGGTCAGCCTGCCGCACGGCACGGGTAAATCCATGCGCGTCGCGGTGTTTGCGCGCGGCGACAAGGCCGACGAGGCCAAGGCTGCGGGTGCTGACCTGGTTGGTGCCGAGGATCTGGCCGAAAAAGTCGAGTCTAGTGAAATCGAATTCGATCGCTGCATTGCCACGCCAGACCTGATGCCGGTCGTTGGCAAGCTGGGCCGCGTTCTCGGCCCGCGCGGGCTGATGCCGAACCCGAAACTCGGCACGGTGACACAGGATGTCGCCGAGGCCGTTCAGGGCGCCAAAGGCGGTCAGGTGGAATTCCGGGTCGAAAAGGCCGGATTGATTCACGCCGGCGTCGGCAAGGCGAGCTTCGATGAAAAGGCGTTGGCGGAGAACGTCGCCGCGCTGGTCGGCGCGGTAAACCGGGCGAAGCCCAGCGGCGCCAAAGGAACGTATATCAAGCGGATTTCGATCAGTTCGACCATGGGGCCGGGCATCAAGCTGGATGTCGGTGCAGCCCTGGCGTCGGACGAGAGTGCCGCCTGATAATTGAATTCCCCCACGTTCGTCCATGCGGACGATGGGGGTAATCCGGGCCGGGGCGTATTGCCGGCCCAACCTGTCCGAGACTACAGGCCGCCCCTGGTCCATGGGGCATAATCGGGAAACCGGCCTGTACAGACAGTGGTGCAACAAGCGTTTCGATCCCTCTTTGAGGGGCGTCGAACGTGGCTTGGACTTCTGGGACAGGCGATCCGGTCCCGCCGGATTCGCTGACGGGACCAAACCAACCGGGTCTATGCCGGAAGCGGCGCAGATCCATAACGCAAGGAGACTTTGCTTGGACCGAGTACAGAAGGAAGAGCTGGTTACCTCGCTGAATGGCGTATTCGGTTCCGCGAATCTCGTCGTCGTTACGCGCCCGGTGGGGCTGACGGTGGCGGAATCCACGGAACTCCGTTCCCGCATGCGGGAACAGGGCGCCCTTTTCAAGGTGACCAAGAATCGGCTCACCCGCCTTGCGCTCAAGGGGACACAGTTTGAACCCCTGTCGGACCTGTTCGTCGGGCCGACGGCGATCGCCTATTCTGAGGATCCCATTGCGGCCGCGAAGGTGGCCGTCAAATACGCCGATGACAATGAAAAGCTCGAAATCATCGGTGGAGGACTTTTTGATCAGGTCCTGGATCCGGCGGGAATTAAAAATCTCGCCAAATTGCCGTCACTTGACGAACTGCGTGGCAAGATCGTTGGCGTTCTCACTACGCCCGCGACCCGTATTGCCGGTGTGCTTCAGGCACCCGGCGGTCAGCTTGCCCGTGTCTTGCAGGCGCGTGCTTCCCAGGGCGAGGCAGCCTGAGCCACTACGACTTTATGAAACGCTTGAATAGCCAGGAGAAAGAAAATGGCAGATCTTGAAAAAATCGTTGACGAACTTTCGTCGCTTACCGTCCTTGAGGCGGCTGAACTGAGCAACATGCTCGAAGAAAAATGGGGCGTTACCGCCGCTGCGCCGGTTGCGGTCGCGGCCGCCGGTGGTGCCGCCGATGCCGGTGGCGAAGCCGCCGCGGAAAAGGATGAATTCGACGTCATCCTGACCGGATTCGGTGACAAGAAGATCAACGTCATCAAGGAAGTCCGCGGCGTTACCGGTCTTGGCCTCAAGGAAGCCAAGGACCTTGTCGAGGGCGTGCCGAAGCCGCTCAAGGAAGGGGTTTCCAAGGACGAAGCCGAGGAAATCAAGAGCAAGCTCGAAGAAGCAGGCGCCACCGTCGAAGTCAAGTAATGACGCTGGCGTATATCGCAGATTGTCCGGTTGGTCCGGGCGGCGCCTCACCGCGCCGTCCGGCCCCGGTTTTTGCGTTCAGTTTCAGGCGGACCGTATTCGGCTTCGCCACCCTATTTGTCTGATTATCGCCCCTAGCGATTAAGAGGTACCGATGGCCACCAAGTCGTTCACCCAGCGCAAGCGCATCCGCAAGAGTTTCGGCCGGATCCAGGAAGTCGCGCCGATGCCGAACCTGATTGAGGTTCAGAAGGCGTCCTATGACAATTTCCTGCAGATCAATACCCCGGTTGAGGACAGGACCAGTTTCGGATTGCAGGCTGTTTTCGAGTCGGTTTTCCCGATCCGGGATTTTTCCGAAAATGGCACGCTTGAATTCGTGAAGTTCGAGCTTGAAGAGCCGAAATACGATGTTGAGGAATGCCAGCAGCGCGGCATGACCTATGCCGCCCCGCTGAAGCTGACGCTTCGGCTGGTGGTTTTCGATGTTGATGAGGAAACCGGCGCGCGCTCAATCCGCGACATCAAGGAGCAGGACGTCTATATGGGCGACATGCCGCTGATGACGGATAACGGTACTTTCGTCGTCAATGGCACCGAGCGTGTCATTGTCTCCCAGATGCACCGTTCGCCCGGCGTGTTTTTTGATCACGACCGGGGCAAGACGCATTCCTCCGGAAAGCTTCTGTTCGCGGCGCGGGTCATTCCCTATCGTGGCTCCTGGCTCGATTTCGAGTTCGACGCCAAGGATCTTGTATATGTCCGCATCGACCGCCGCCGGAAGCTGCCCGCTACCACGCTGCTGATGGCGCTGGATTCCCTGGAAACGCAAGCGGAGCGCGAAAAACGCGGTGCCGACGGTGAAATCATTCCGGCCGAGGAAGCGGTCGGCATGACGTCGGAAGAAATCTTCGATTATTTCTATGACGAGATTGTATTCACCAAGGCGAAAAACGGCTGGAAAGTACCGTTTGACCCGGAAGCCTATCGTGGTGTGCGGCTGGTCAAGGATCTGATCGACGCCAAGACCGGAAAAGTTGTCGCGGAGGAAGGCACCCGCATGACGCCGCGCGTCGGCCGCAAACTGATTGAGGACGGATTCAAGGAACAGCTTCTGGCGGACGAGGATCTCGTCGGGCGTTATCTGGCCGAAGACATCGTCAATTCGGAAACCGGTGAAATTTTTGCCGAGGCCGGCGAAGAGCTGGTTTTTGAGCTGGACAAAGAGGGCGAAATCGTTGGCGGCACGCTGAAAGAACTGATCGACGCCGGAATCAAGAAAATTCCGACCCTGGCGATCGGTGAGAACGCCAGCGGACCGTATATTCGCAACACGCTCGCGGTGGACAAGAACTCCTCGCGCGTTGAAGCGCTGATGGATATTTATCGCGTTATGCGGCCGGGCGAACCGCCGACGCCCGATACCGCCGAAGCGATGTTCAAAAGCCTGTTCTTCGACTCCGAGCGCTACGACTTGTCGTCCGTTGGCCGGGTGAAAATGAACGCCCGTATCGGTCAGGAAACCGAAGACTCGTTGCGCGTGCTGCGTAAGGAAGACATCCTCGCGGTCATCAAGATCATGGTCGATCTCAAGGATGGCCGGGGCGAGATTGACGATATCGATCATCTTGGCAACCGGCGCGTCCGTTCGGTCGGTGAGCTGATGGAAAATCAGTACCGCATCGGGCTGCTGCGTATGGAACGCGCCATCCGCGAGCGGATGAGCTCCGTCGAGCTTGATTCCGTCATGCCGCAGGACCTGATCAATGCCAAACCCGCGGCCGCCGCAGTGCGGGAATTCTTCGGGTCCTCACAGCTGTCGCAGTTTATGGATCAGACCAACCCGCTGAGCGAAATCACGCATAAGCGGCGTCTGTCGGCCCTGGGGCCGGGGGGGCTTACGCGCGAACGCGCCGGGTTTGAGGTCCGTGACGTGCATCCCACGCATTATGGCCGTATCTGCCCCATCGAGACACCGGAAGGACCCAATATCGGTCTGATCAACTCGCTGGCCACTTATGCGCGGGTTAATCAGTACGGTTTTATCGAAACGCCCTACCGGCAGGTCGAAAACGGCAAGGTTTCCGAAGAGGTTATTTACCTCTCGGCGATTGAGGAGGGGCGCTACACCATCGCCCAGGCGAATGCCCCGCTCGATAAGAACGGCAAGTTCGAGGAAGAGTTGGTGAGCTGCCGGTCCCACGGCGAATTCATGGTCGCTCGTCCGGAAGACATTGAATATATCGATGTCTCGCCGAAGCAGCTTGTTTCAGTTGCCTCAGCGCTTATTCCGTTTCTGGAAAACGATGACGCCAACCGCGCCCTGATGGGGTCCAACATGATGCGTCAGGCCGTGCCGCTGGTGCGGGCCGAAGCGCCGCTGGTCGGCACCGGCATGGAAGAGGCCGTTGCACGCGGTTCGGGGGCGGCAATCGTCGCCCGGCGGACCGGTGTTGTCGACCAGATCGACGGCACGCGTATCGTTGTCCGCGCGACAGAGGAAAAGGAACTCTCCGCGCCGGGTGTCGACATTTATACGCTGCGGAAATTCCAGCGCTCCAACCAGAATACATGCATCAACCAGCGCCCGCTGGTGAAGGTCGGCGACAATGTGGTTGCCGGCGATATCATCGCCGACGGTCCCTCGACCGAACTCGGCGAACTGGCGCTTGGGCGTAACGTGCTTGTCGCCTTCATGGCGTGGAACGGGTACAACTTCGAGGATTCCATCCTGATCTCCGAGCGGATCGCGCGGGACGACGTCTTTACGTCGATCCATATTGAGGAATTCGAGATCATGGCCCGCGATACCAAACTGGGTCAGGAGGAAATTACCCGCGATATTCCCAATGTCGGCGAAGAAGCGCTGAAAAATCTCGACGAGGCCGGCATTGTATACATCGGTGCAGAGGTCGGGCCTGGCGATGTGCTGGTCGGTAAGGTGACGCCGAAGGGCGAGAGCCCAATGACCCCGGAAGAAAAGCTCTTGCGGGCGATTTTCGGTGAAAAGGCCTCCGACGTGCGTGACACATCCTTGCGGCTGCCGCCGGGTGGTACCGGCACGATTGTCGAGGTGCGGGTCTTCTCGCGCCGGGGTGTTGACAAGGACGAGCGGACCCTCGCCATTGAGCGCGAGGAAATCGAACGTCTGGCCAAGGACCGGGATGACGAACTTGCCATCCTGGAGCGCAGTTTCGGTCAACGGATGAGCGACCTTTTGCTCAATCAGACGATTGTCAGCGGTCCGAAGGACGTCAAGGAAGGCGGTCGTGTGACCCAGAATGTGCTTGACGAATTGACTCCGCGTCAGATGGGTCAGATTTCCGTCAAGAATGACAAGGTCATGGCCAATATCGAGGTCACGCGGAAACAATTCCAGGAGAGCGAAAAGCGCCTCCAGGCACGGTTCGAGGACAAGGTCGACAAGGTCGAGGGCGGTGACGAATTGCCGCCGGGCGTGATGAAGATGGTCAAGGTCTTTGTCGCGGTGAAGCGCAAGCTTCAACCGGGCGACAAAATGGCTGGCCGTCATGGCAACAAGGGGGTTATTTCCCGCATCGTGCCGATGGAGGATATGCCTTATCTGGAGGACGGTACGCCGGTCGATGTCGTGCTGAATCCGCTGGGTGTTCCGTCGCGCATGAATGTCGGGCAGATTCTTGAAACCCATCTTGGCTGGGCATCCGCCGGGCTGGGCCGTCAGATCGGCAACATGGTCGATAAGGTCGTTCAGGACGGCAAGTTGAACAATGTCCGCGATCTGTTGAAAACCGTATACGGCAAGGAAGTCGCCGATAACGACATCAAGAACCTCAATGATGAAGAGGTTCTGGAACTCTGCGGCAATCTGCGGCCGGGCGTGCCGATGGCGACGCCAGTGTTCGACGGCGCGCGTGAAGCCGATATCAACGAGATGCTGGAACTTGCCGGTGTCAATGTCAGTGGTCAGGAAATTCTGACGGATGGTCGGACAGGCGAAAAATTCGACCGGCCGGTGACCGTTGGCTACATCTACATGTTGAAGCTGCATCATCTTGTCGATGACAAGATCCATGCCCGCTCGATCGGCCCTTACAGTCTCGTGACCCAGCAGCCGCTGGGCGGCAAGGCACAGTTTGGCGGTCAGCGCTTCGGTGAAATGGAGGTGTGGGCGCTTGAAGCTTATGGCGCGGCCTATACGCTTCAGGAGATGTTGACCGTCAAATCGGATGACGTTTCAGGCCGGACGAAGGTCTATGAAGCGATCGTTCGCGGCGATGACACATTCGAGGCGGGTATCCCGGAATCCTTTAACGTTCTGATCAAGGAGCTGAAGTCGCTTGGTCTGAATGTAGAGCTGGAAAACCAGGACGCCCAACAGTAAGGAAATTACCCGGGTGCATCAGAGGCGCGCCCGGGCAGCGTAATATCATCAGGGTCTACGCGGTCCGATAACCAGGAGTGGTTACATGAACGAATTGACGAACATTTTCGGCCAGGTCAGCACAAACGAAACGTTTGACCAGATTCGGATTTCCATCGCCAGCCCGGAGCGGATCCGTTCCTGGTCTTTCGGTGAGATCAAGAAGCCGGAAACGATCAATTACAGAACGTTCAAACCGGAGAGGGACGGGCTGTTCTGTGCCCGGATTTTCGGTCCGATCAAGGATTACGAATGCTTGTGCGGCAAGTACAAGCGGATGAAGTTCCGCGGCATTATCTGCGAAAAGTGCGGTGTTGAAGTGACGCTAAGCAAGGTTCGGCGTGAGCGCATGGGCCATATCGAACTGGCGTCGCCGGTCGCGCATATCTGGTTCCTGAAGTCGCTGCCGAGCCGCATCGGACTTCTGGTCGATATGACCCTGAAAGATATCGAACGGATCCTTTATTTCGAAAATTACGTGGTCGTCGACCCGGGTATGACGACGCTTGAGGAACGCCAGCTTCTGACGGAAGACGAATATCTGGACGCTCAGGACGAGTTCGGCGAGGACAACTTCACCGCGATGATCGGCGCCGAGGCGCTGCAGCGCATGTTGTCAGAGATCGAGCTTGAAGATGAGCTAGAGGAAGTCCGCACGGAGTTCCACGAAACCGGTTCCGAAGCCAAGCGGAAGAAGCTGGTCAAACGGCTTAAGCTGATCGAAGCCTTCATGGAATCGGGCGCGCGCCCGGAATGGATGATCCTTGACGTCGTTCCGGTCATTCCGCCGGAATTGCGCCCCCTGGTGCCGCTGGATGGTGGCCGCTTCGCGACGTCCGATCTCAACGATCTCTATCGTCGGGTTATCAACCGTAATAACCGTCTGAAGCGGCTGATAGAGCTGCGGGCGCCGGACATCATC
Source organism: uncultured Rhodospirillaceae bacterium (assembly GCA_964492555.1). GTDB lineage: Bacteria > Pseudomonadota > Alphaproteobacteria > MPNO01 > UBA2964. The sequence continues at coordinate 8,718 of CAZBKQ010000061.1, forward strand.
GTGCGCAACGAAAAGCGGATGCTGCAGGAATCCGTCGATGCGTTGTTCGATAACGGGCGCCGCGGCCGGGTCATCACAGGCGCGAACAAGCGCCCGCTGAAATCGCTTTCAGACATGCTCAAGGGCAAGCAGGGCCGGTTCCGCCAGAACCTGCTCGGCAAGCGCGTCGATTATTCCGGGCGCTCCGTCATCGTGGTCGGGCCGGAACTGATGCTGCATCAGTGCGGTCTGCCGAAGAAGATGGCGCTGGAATTGTTCAAGCCGTTCATCTATTCGAAGCTTGAACTCTACGGCATGGCCGGCACTATCAAGGCGGCCAAGCGGCTGGTGGAAAAAGAACGGCCGGAAGTGTGGGATATCCTCGAAGAGGTTATCCGCGAACATCCGGTAATGCTGAACCGCGCGCCGACCCTTCACCGGCTGGGCATTCAGGCCTTCGAACCGGTGCTGGTCGAAGGCAAGGCGATCCAGCTTCATCCGCTGGTCTGCACCGCCTTCAACGCCGACTTCGATGGCGACCAGATGGCGGTTCATGTGCCTCTGTCGCTTGATGCGCAGCTCGAGGCGCGCGTGCTGATGATGTCCACCAACAACATTCTCAGCCCGGCGAACGGCAAACCGATTATCGTGCCGTCTCAGGATATCGTTCTGGGTCTCTATTACATGACGCTGGAACGCGACGGTGAACCGGGTGAGGGCATGGTCTTCGGCTCGCTGGGTGAGCTTGATGCCGCTCTGGACTCGGGCGCCGTCACCCTTCATTCCAAGGTTCAGGTGCGTCTGGATACGGTTGATGAGAACGACAACCCGATCAAGCGCCGCATCGAAACGACACCGGGCCGCGCCAAGGTGATGAATCTGGTGCCCAAGATGTCCAGTATTGATATAGATATCTGTAACCGGCTTCTGACCAAGCGCGAGATTTCGGATGCGATTGATAATGTCTATCGGCATTGCGGTCAGAAAGCGACCGTTCTGTTCGCCGACCATGTCATGGCGCTGGGTTTCCGTCAGGCATGCCTCTCCGGCATCTCCTTCGGCAAGGACGATCTCATCGTTCCCGATGCGAAGGAACCGCTTGTCGCGGCCGCCCAGGAAAAGGTCAAAGAGTATGAGCAGCAATATCTTGATGGTCTGATCACCCAGGGCGAGAAGTACAACAAGGTCGTCGATGTCTGGTCGGAATGCACCGATCAGGTTGCCGATGAAATGATGAAGGAAATCTCGTCCACCGCGACCGGCGATCATATCAATTCGGTCTTTATGATGGCGGATTCAGGCGCTCGCGGTTCCGCGGCGCAGATGAAACAGCTTGCCGGGATGCGCGGCCTGATGGCCAAGCCGTCGGGTGAAATCATCGAAACGCCCATCATTTCCAACTTCAAGGAAGGGCTGACCGTTCTGGAGTATTTCAACTCGTCGCATGGCGCGCGGAAGGGACTGGCCGATACCGCGCTCAAGACGGCGAACTCCGGTTATCTGACCCGCCGGCTGGTCGATGTGGCGCAGGATTGCACCATCGTCGAAGAGGATTGCGGCAGCGATCGCGGGCTGAGCGTCAAGGCGGTGATGGAAGGGGGAGAAGTAATCGAGCCCCTGTCCGAGCGGATTCTTGGACGCTTTGCGGCAGCCGATATTCTCGATCCGGTTGGCGGCAAGACGATCCTGCCGGCCGGCACGATGATCGAGGAAGAACATCTTGATCTGATCGAACAGGCCGGTGTGGAGGAGGTCATGATCCGCTCCGTTCTGACTTGCAACAGCAAGGGCGGTGTTTGCGGTAAATGTTACGGGCGCGATCTCGCGCGCGGCACGACGGTGAATATCGGCGAAGCAGTCGGCATTATCGCCGCGCAGTCCATCGGGGAACCGGGCACGCAGCTCACCATGCGGACCTTCCATATCGGTGGCGCGGCGCAGCGTGGCGCTGAGCAGTCCAGCATCGAGGCCGATTTCTCCGGAACAGTCGAAGTGCGGAACCGTAGCGTCGTGAAGAACCCTGAAGGGGCGCTGCTGGTCATGGCGCGGAACACGGAAATCGCCTTGATTGATGAAGGTGAACGTGAACGGGCCGTTTATCGCATTCCCTATGGCGCGCGTCTGGAGAAAGGTGATGGAGACAAGGTCAAGCCGGGCGACAAGCTGGCTTCCTGGGATCCGTATACCTTGCCGATCATTACGGAGAAGGAAGGTATCGCGAATTTTGTCGATCTCACGGACGGTGTTTCCATGTCAGAGGTCGTCGATGAAGCGACCGGCATCTCCTATAAGAAGGTGATTGACTGGAAGCAACAGCCGAAAGGCGCCGATTTGCGGCCGCGGATCACGCTGCGTGATGACAAGGGCGAGGTAATCGAGCTGGAGAACGGGACCGAGGCACGCTACTTCATGTCGGTCGATGCGATCCTGTCGGTTGAACCGGGCGCCAAGGTGAGGGCGGGCGAGGTTCTGGCCCGTATTCCGCGTGAAACCAGTAAAACCCGCGACATCACGGGCGGTTTGCCGCGTGTCGCGGAGCTGTTTGAAGCGCGCAAGCCCAAGGATTTCTCGATCATTTCGGAAATCGACGGACGTGTGGAATTCGGCAAGGATTACAAGGCGAAGCGCCGTATTGTGGTTCATCCGGTCGAGGGCGACGGAGAGCCGGTCGAGCATCTGGTGCCGAAAGGCAAGCATATCAACGTTCAGGAGGGCGATATCGTAAAGAAGGGCGATTACCTGATGGACGGCAATCCGGTGCCGCACGATATCCTTCGTGTCCTTGGTGTCGAGGAACTCGCCAACTATCTGATCGACGAAATCCAGGACGTCTATCGTCTGCAGGGCGTTAAAATCAATGACAAGCATATTGAAGTCATTGCACGCCAGATGCTGCAGAAGGTAGAGGTTACGGATCCCGGCGATTCCACTTACCTCGCGGGTGAATTGGTTGATCGTGAGGAATTCGAGGCGGCGAATGCGGCCCTGAAATCCGGGAAGCAGGCGCAAATGGAGGCGCAGCCGACGCTGCATGGTATTACCAAGGCAGCGCTTCAGACCAAGTCGTTCATTTCGGCGGCGTCCTTCCAGGAAACCACCCGGGTCCTCACCGAGGCGGCGGTTTCCGGCAAGCGCGACGATTTGCGCGGGCTGAAGGAAAACGTGATCGTCGGACGGCTCATTCCCGCGGGCACCGGCGCTTATATGAGCCAGATGCGGCGGGTCGCGCATGATCGCGATGTCGAAGCGATGAAAGAAATTGCCGCGAAACGCGAAGCCAACATGCTGGCCGTTGAAGACCAGGGTGATGGCGCCGCGGACGGGGCTCAGGACGCGGCGAGCTGATCCGCCATATCAGGAAGTAGCCGGCGCATCTTCGGCGATGGTCGAAGGTGTGCCGGTTTTTCCCGCAAATCAGCCGAAAATTGCGGGTTAAAAAACTGTAATTGTCTGTTGACGGGGGCCCGTGACGCCACTATATTGCGCGCCTCATTCGGGGCCGGTGGTAGGTGATCATCCTAGACGCGGTCTCCGGGGAACTGACGATTTAAACTTTTGAAATAAGCCGTGCCACACGGTTTTAAGGCCTGCGGAGGTCTGTTTTTTCCTTCGCCGGCCTTTACGTGTAGGTGCACAGGCTTTTTTGTTATTTGAAGAGGACGCAGTGCCGACAGTCAATCAATTGATCCGCAAGCCGCGGAAACCGAAGTTGGCCCACAACAAGGTGCCCGCGATGCAGGCGTGTCCGCAGAAACGCGGCGTTTGCACGCGTGTCTATACGACGACGCCGAAGAAGCCGAACTCCGCGCTTCGCAAGGTGGCCCGCGTCCGCCTCACCAACGGGTTCGAGGTGACGAGCTATATCCCGGGTGAGGGGCATAATCTGCAGGAGCATTCCGTGGTCATGATCCGCGGAGGCCGCGTCAAGGACCTCCCGGGTGTCCGTTACCATGTGATCCGCGGCGTTCTGGATACGCAGGGCGTTGGTGACCGCCGCCAGCGCCGCTCGAAATACGGCGCGAAGCGTCCGAAGTAGCGGGTGAGGGAAAAAAATGTCGAGACGCCGCGCAGCAGTAAAACGTGAAATCATTCCGGACGCCAAATTCGGCGATCCGGTGATTGCGAAATTTATCAACTGCCTGATGATCCAGGGGAAGAAGTCCGCAGCCGAGCGTATTGTTTACAGTGCGCTGGATACGATCGGCGGGCGCAGCGGTCAGGATCCCCTGAAGCTGTTTCACGAGGCGTTGGACAACGTAAAACCGGCGGTGGAGGTTCGGTCCCGCCGTGTCGGCGGCGCCACTTATCAGGTGCCGGTCGAAGTGCGACCCAACCGTCGCCAGGCGCTGGCGATCCGCTGGATTATTGATACTGCGCGTGGACGGTCTGAAAACACCATGACGGACCGGCTGTGCAATGAATTGCTCGATGCCGCCAATAACCGCGGCGCGGCCGTCAAGAAACGCGAGGACACCCATCGTATGGCCGAGGCCAACAAGGCGTTCTCGCATTACCGCTGGTAGGCGGCTTTAGTCAGGTTTTTTACCGAGAGTCAGGATCATGGCACGCACGACCCCCATCGACCGTTACCGCAATATCGGCATCATGGCTCATATTGATGCCGGCAAGACGACAACAACGGAACGCGTTCTGTATTACACAGGCCGTGCCTATAAGATCGGCGAAGTCCATGAAGGCACCGCCACGATGGAC
>CAZBKQ010000062.1:0-6134 GCA_964492555.1 uncultured Rhodospirillaceae bacterium
TAAACCCGCCAATTGACCCGATTAGCATTAAAAAAGAGTTAATTGGGGAACTAATTGACATTTGCAACCTCCCCTAACGTGGGCCCGATTTCCCGATGCAGCACGACATCGGCGATCGCATCAAGCGGCGTCGCCTCCCGATTCAAAATGGCCAGACAGGCACCGTTGCGACCGGCGATTTCCGGGAAACCCGCCGCCGGATAGACCTGAAGCGACGACCCCGCCGCGATAAAGAAATCGCAGGAAAGCGTTTCTTCCTGGGCCCGGCGCATCGGCCCTTCCGGCATTGGTTGACCGAAGGAAATCGTCGCCGCCTTCACAAGCCCGCCGCAATCATTGCAGACCGGCAGGGTGCCTTCAGCCTGAAAATTTACGCGGATTGTTTCGAGATCGTACCGTTGCCCGCAATCCAGGCAGGAGGCGTAGGTATTGTTGCCGTGCAGCTCGATCACCTTGTCATCGGGGATTCCGGATGCCTGATGCAGCCCGTCGGTATTCTGCGTGATCACCGCTGATACCTTGCCCTCGCGCACCAGCTTCGCCACCGCCCGGTGCCCGCGATTGGGCTCCGCCCCATCAAAACCGTGCACATCGTCGAACTTGCGCCGCCAGGATTCCCGGCGCGCGTCTTCGGAGGTAATGAATTCCTGATACTGGATCGGCTTGTACCGGGTCCAGACACCGCCCGGACTGCGGAAGTCGGGAATACCCGATTCCGTGCTGATGCCGGCGCCGGTAAAAACGACGCCCCGGCGCCCCTCGGCGATGACGCGCCTCAGATCCTCAAGCGTGCCTGGTTGTTCCCGCACCGGCCGTACCCTCGATCCCGATCAATATGGATTCTTATATATTTTGCAATATTTTAGCGGGGCTGCATGCGATTAGCAATCAATCGTTAAGGATTCAGCGTCCTCCAACTTTTCGCCCGCCACGTTACCGCGTAAGGTAATATTTCCTTTTGCCCGGCTGAAAGCTGAAAATTGATGTCCGAGAGCCTGCGCGCCCGTATCAACAGCGCCCTGTCGTCGCCGGGCGTCGTCGGCGCGCTCTGGATGCTGCTGAGCGCCGCCGGCTGGGCGACCATGGTGACGGTCGCGCGCGGGCTGAAAGACGATCTGCATACCTTCGAAATCAGCTTTTTCCGCAGTTTTTTCGCGCTGATCTTCTTTATACCCTGGCTGACGCGAAACGGATTCGGCGCGCTGAAAACGGAGCGCATGAGGCTACATATCATTCGGGGCGTTTCCGGCCTGATCGCGCTCTATTTTATGTTCGGCGCGCTTTTCTACATCCCGACGGGAGAGGTCGCCGCCATCACTTTCCTGCGGCCGCTGGTCGCCTCGGCTTGTGTCATTCTGTTTATGGGCGAGCCGTCAAAGCCGCATCGCTGGATCGCCATCGCCATCGGGCTGACGGGCGCCTATATCATCGTGCGTCCGGGCGTCAGCGCGGTGTCACCCGGCCAGTTTCTCGCCTTCGGAGCGGTATTCGCGATGGTGATCACCTCCATGATGATCAAGTCGCTGACCAAGACCGACCAGCCGGACGCGATCGCCGCCTGGCAGGTCATCATTTTTTCCGTTCTTTCCATCGGTCCGGCGCTGTTTGTCTGGGTCACCCCGACCTGGGAACAATGCGGCGCCCTGCTGATCATGGGTTTTGGCGCGATGATCGCGCAACGCGCCATGACCCGCGCCTACAAGGCGGCGGACCTGACCGTCGTTCTGCCCTTTGAGTATACAAGATTGCCGATTGCCGCCTTTTTCGGACTCATGCTGTTTTCGGAATTTCCCGATCTCTGGACCTGGATCGGCGGCACGGTGATTTTCGCGGCGACCGTGTTCATGGCCCAGCGAGAAACAGCGGAGGCGCGCCGGTCCAGAACGTCCGGCGAAAAAAGGCCGGACGCGTGACGATGGCTCTGCCCGGCACGGTGCGGGGCGCACTCTGGATGATGGGCAGCACCGCGAGCTGGTGCGGCATGGCGGCGATCACCCGCCATTTCACCGGCGAAATTCACACCTATGAAATCGTCTTTTTCCGTAGCGTCTTCGGCTCGGTTTTCCTGATTCCCTGGCTGATGAATGCCGGGTTTGACGGGCTACGGACCGATCGCATCGGCATGCATCTGTTGCGCGGTTTTATGGGGCTCGCCATCATCTATCTGCTGTTCTCCGCCATTCAGCGCGCGCCCATGGGAGAGGTGGCGGCCATCGTGGCCTCACGCCCGATCTTCGCCTCGTTTCTGGCCATTCTGGTGTTGCACGAAGCCGCAAAGGGTCGGCGCTGGACTGCCGTCATCGTCGGATTCGTCGGCGCGCTGGTGATTATCCGGCCCGGATTCGGCGATATATCCACCGGCGTCATTCTGGCGCTGACGGCGGCGTTTTCGATGGCGTTTCTCTCCATCATTCTCAAATCACTGGCGCGAACGGAAAAGCCCGACACCATTGTGATCTGGCAGATGGTGGTCTTTACCCCCTGTTCGCTGATCCCCGCCCTTTTCGTCTGGATCACGCCGGACTGGCAGCAACTGGTGCTGCTGATCGCGGTCGGGCTGTTCGGCACGGCAACGCAGCGCTGCCTGACCCGCGCCTATGCGGCCGCCGACGCCACCGTCGTCGTGCCGTTCGATTTTTCCCGGCTGATCTTCACCGCGATCATCGGCTTCATCCTGTTCGATGAATTCCCCGATGTCTGGACATGGGTCGGCGGCACCGTCATCTGCATCGCCATTTTGTGGATGGCGCGCGGCGAAGTGAAAGAGGAAAAACCTAGTTCAGCGTCCCGTACCCGGCCAGCGTAAGACGCCGCATCAGACGCGGTTCCTCGCGCGGGAAATCGTTGCGCTTGTGGATAGAGGCGTAATTATCCCACATCACCATATCGCCCAGCCGCCATTTATGTTCGAGCACGATTGAGGGATCCTCGGAGATATCGAAGAGCTGATTGAGCACTTCTTCGTTCTCTTCCGGCTCCAGCCCTTCGATCTTCGCACTCATCAGACGGCTGATATAAAGCGCCTTGCGCCCGGTCACGGGATGGGTGACGAACAAGGGCTGTTCGTATTGCAGCATGCCGGAAATATCGGTGTTGTAGATATCGATCCGTTCACGGCGTTTGTAATCGTGAATCTGCAGCACCTTGCGCCCTTCCAGATGGTCGCGGAGGTCTTTGGGAATATTATCGTACGCCTTGTACATGTTGGAAAAGCATGTCTCTCCGCCCCAGCTCGGGATCGTCACCGCATATAGCAGCGTCGCCTTGTGCGGGTTGGGGTAATAGCTGGTGTCGTGGTGAAACCACATTTCACCGTCACCGAAAGCGCCGATGGGTTCGCCCGTTTTCTCATCCTTGATATTGGTCACCAGCATAAACGGCGTGTCATAGCTGCCGCCCGGCGTGTGGCCATTGGGCGATTGACGCCGTTCGCCGAGCCCGCCGAACTGATTGGCGAAGGCGATCTGGTCGTCATCGTCAAGGTCCTGGTCGCGAAACACGATGACGACATGTTCATGAAAAGCGTCCTCGATCGCCTTTCTGTCCGCGTCGCTGAGCTTTTCACGCAGATCGACCCCTTTGATTTCCGCCCCGCAGGCGTCGGAAAGTTTTTCAACGGTAATGGCCATGGCGTTACCTCATCGTCAGAAAATGGTTGCCGGTTCTAAATATCACGTTCGCGCCTATAATAGACCCGATCCGCCCACCGGCCAATCGCGCCGGGCGGCAACCCTCACGCGATGCGCCCTTACCGTATCGCCCCGCAAGGCCGCCAGAATTGTCCGAACCAGATATCAAAGAGCCCCGCTTCGCCTTCTGGGGCCGGCTGCCGCCAAATCTGCGCGGCATTTTGTGGCTGATAACGGGCACCTTCATGTTCGCGACCGTGGATGTCTTGGTCAAACATCTGGGCCAGACCTTTCACCCGCTAGAGCTCGCCTTCTTCCGCTATCTGGTCGGCACGATCATGCTGTTGCCGGTTTTTGTCCGCCTCGGCGTCGACGGCATGAAGACGGAGATTTTCGGGCTTCATTTTCTGAGGTTGGGCCTCGCCTACGTCGCGCAGCTTTGTATCTTCGTCGCGGTCATTTATATGCCGCTTGCCGATGCAACGGCGCTCAGCTTTTCCAAACCACTTTTCACCACCATTGTCGCGGTCATCATCCTGTCGGAAGTCGTCGGCAAGGTCCGCTGGATCGCGACCGCGATCGGGTTTGTCGGCGTTCTGGTCATGGTCCGGCCCGGATCGGGCACTGTCGATCCTGTCGCCTTGTTCGCGATCCTGTCGGCCATGTCCTTTGCCTGCGGCAATGTGCTGATCCGCATCCTCGCCCGCACGGAACCCACAACACGCATCCTGTTTTATTATCATTCGGGCGGGCTGGTGATCGGGTTTCTCACCGTCATCTGGGTGTGGAAGACGCCGCAAGGCATCGAATGGCTGTTGCTGATCATCATCGGGGTTATCACCACCTTTGCGATGATCTGTTATGTGAAAGCATTTTCGGTGGGCGAGGCCAGCGCCGTGGGGCCGAGCGAATATATCCGGCTGATATACGCCGCCGCGTTCGGCTATTTCATATTCAGCGAGCTGCCGGATCTCTGGACCATCGCGGGCGCCTCGATCATCGTCGGCGCGGCGCTGTTCATCGCCCAGGACGAAGCCAGGGCCGGCGGCAAATCCCGGCCGGGTTGAGGGTTCAGTTTTTTTGTTCTGATTTTTCCGCCGCGCGCTGCGCCCGTAAATAGGCCTCCCGCCGGGCGATATAATAGGTGCTGGCGAAAATGATCAGCGCGCCCGCACCGGTCCAGAGATCGGGCAGTTCCGCGAACATGAACACCCCCAGCACCGCGGCGAAGGGCAGCTTCATGAAGTTGAACGGCATGACCACCGCCGCCTCACCCGCCGCCAGCGCCCGCGTCACACCCTGCACCGCAAGCAGGGACAAAAGCCCGAGCGCGAGAATCCACGGCACATGCTCCCATTCAACGGGATTCCAGCTATAGATCGCGGGGCCGAGACTGAGCAGGGTCATACCGGCGAACACATAAAGGACGATCTTGCTGCTGCTGTCGGTAACGGACAGGGTCTTGGTGGTGACGTTCACCAGCGCATAAGCGGCGCTGGTGGCCAGCACGGCAATCATAGACCAGGAAATCTCTACAAATCCCGGGCGGATAATCACCATCGCGCCGATAAATCCGATAATCAGGGCGGCGCCGCGCCGCATCCCGACATGTTCGCCGAGGATCGTCGCGACAAACAGGACAGTAAAAAGCGGCGTTGTGAACATCAGCCCGGTAACGGTCTGTAGCTCCAGATTGCCGAGCGCCCACATCAGCAACACCATGCCGCCGAAATTGAGGGCGGTGCGCGCCGTATAGGTGCCGACCTTGTCTGTCCGCATCACATTAATGCCGGACTTGAACAGCCAGGGCAGCAAAAAGGCGACTCCGAGGGTCGAGCGAAACAGCACGATCTGGAAGGTTTCGAACCCTTCCTTCGAAAGATAGCGAACTGTGGCATAAGTCGCGGCATAAAAGGCTGCAGCGAACAACATCCAGAAAATGCCGCGGGTATTTCCCGGCAAGGCCTTGAATGCCGTGGTGGCGCGGGTGATCCCGTTCATGTGGCGGGGCCCTTCGCGAGGAGCGCGTCCACCCGGCGGCGCAGTTCGGGCAGGACCTCTTCGGCGAACCAGGGGTTCTTCTTCTGCCAATGGGTCGTCCGCCAGCTGGGATGGGGCGTCGGCAGAAACGCCGGCAGATAGTCGCGAAAATTGCGCACGGTCTCGGTCATGGTCTTTCTTTTGGTCTTGCCGAGATAGAACGCCTGCGCGTACTGCCCGACCAGCAACGTCAATTCGATATTCTCCAGCGCCTTTTGCAGCGGCCCATGCCATTGCGGTGCGCATTCGGGACGCGGCGGGTTGTCCCCGCCCTTCGGATTGACGCCCGGATAACAGAACCCCATCGGGACGATGGTGATCAGACTATCGTCATAAAATGTTTCGTCATCTATCGCCAGCCATTCCCGCAATCTTTTTCCGCTGGCGTCATTCCAGGGGATGCCGCTTTCATGGACTTTCGTCCCCGGCGCCTGTCCGATGATCATTAGCCGCGCGGATTGCCGT
>CAZBKQ010000062.1:6234-9894 GCA_964492555.1 uncultured Rhodospirillaceae bacterium
GGCGCGGGCTTCAGGAGGCCGACCGGGCCTTGCGCGACGCGCGTTCCTCTCCGTTCACATAATCCAGAGGCAGCGCGGTGGTGAATTTCAGCTCTTCCATCGCGAAGCTGGAACTCACATCCTGCAAATCGACTTGCTCAATCAGCCGTTTGTAGAATTCGTCATAAGCCGCGATGTCCGGAACGACGACGCGCAACAGATAATCCACATCGCCGCTCATCCGGTAGAACTCCACCACCTCCGGGAACGATTTCACCGCATCCGAAAACTGCTTGAACCAGGCCGCGTTGTGGTTGCTGGTGCGGATTGAAACAAAAGCGGTGACCCCGACATTCAGGGATTTGGAATCAAGCAGCGCCACACGCCGCTGAATGACGCCGTCCGCTTCCAGCCGCTGGATCCGGTTCCAGCAAGGCGAGGTTGAAAGCCCGACCCTTGAAGCGATTTCGCTGACCGGCAGGGTCGCGTCATTCTGCAGACATTGCAGAATTTTGAGGTCTATATTGTCCATGACAGATCGAAGGTAAAAATTTTTCTGGTGACGAGAATATCAGAATTATTTCCCTCAAACATGGCCTGAAAAACAAGACAGGAAAGAATTTTTCTGCTCCCTAGAATCAGGGGAATTCAGCAATCGGAAAGTAGGCCGGACCTTCACCGCCGAGGCGGCTTTCGAACAGGACGAATTCTCCGACCCTGAAAGGCCCGGCCCGGAACAGGCTGTTCGCGGCGATCCAGCCCTGTACCGCGTCGGGACGCGCGCCTTTTAGCCGGGCCAGCGTGACGTGCGGTTTGAAATTGCGTGTTTCCGGGGCGCATCCGGCACGGCGTAGAGCCGCTTCGATTCTTGACTGGAGCTCGGCCAAAGCGGGCTCGCCGGCGAGCCCCGCCCACAAGGTACGAACCCACCCGCGAGTCTCAAAATGGCCGACCCCGTCAAGGAAAAGATCAAACGGATCGAAGGCAATCCGATCCAGCGCCGGCACGATATCTTCCACCGCCGGTTCCGGTACCTCGCCGATAAAGCGCAAGGTCAGATGCAGGTTTTCAGGCGCGGTCCAGCGCGCGTCGCGCACGCCGGCGCAGATCATTTCCAGCCGGGTGCGGATGTCTTCGGGAAGGGCGATACCGGCAAAAAGGCGGATCATCTTATCCGATCAGGGTCAAAACGCCGGTATAGCCGTAAAGGCGATTATTGGAGATTTCGCCATTGGCGAAAAAACCGACCAGCGGCAACTCGCCAAGGATTTCCTCTATCGTCTTGAGTTCGACCGAGCCCTTGCCGAACAGGTTGGGGCCGCGCGCCACGCAGGAAAAATAAAAGGCGGCTTTCGGTTCGCCGTCAGCGCGGCGCTTGAGATCGGACGCCATGCGTTTCAGATCGGCGATCGCGCTGGCGCCGTCGCGCCGCACAAACATGATCCTGTCTCCGGGCTCGACCAGCTCACCCACGGCGACCGAACCGCCGTCCGGCGATACGCCGATCAGATTGCGCACCACGTAATCGCCGGTATCCGAACCCGTTATCGGCAGGGCGACATGGACATATCCCTGTACGCGTGAGAGATCGCGCGCCAGCAGATCGCCGATATCCTCGCGAAACACCTCGAAGGCCGGCCGGTTATCGAGCGACTTGATGATATTTTCATCCGCTGCGGTGACGGTGTGGATATCGCCGATCGGGCTGCACCCTTGCGTCAGCGCGGTATGGGCGGTGATTTCCGAGCCGAACAGAATGCCGGAAACCCCGCCATCGATAACCTCATCCGCGACCTGTTCATGGGCGCCGCGCGATGCGGTCATGCCGCCAACCAGAAAACAGCCGGTCCGGTTCTGGATCATATCCAGAGTCTTTTCGATGCCGGGCACGCGCGGATCGGTATGCACAATCCCCAGCAGCGGATTGTGTTCCGCCGCCCATCGGGTGATGTCATCCGGCAGTTCGATATTGTCGGGCGTGATCACCGGCAATACGCGAAAACTGTCTTTCGGCAGAGCGCCGACCATCACCGCCATGGCGGGCAGGTCGAACAATTCCTCACCGGATACGCAGATACCGAACCCGATCGTGCCGACCCAGTGATGAATATGCGTCTCCGCCCGCAGCCGGTTCAGGATGGACCGCACGTCCTCATCCAGGGAATCTGACAGATAAACAAACCCGATATTGGCGCCTTCGGGCGGATCGCCCAGCCGGTCCAGACAGGCGCGGGTCAGATCGTTCCAGTCGCCGCCCGTGGCATGGACGACGCGGAAGCCGGAAGCTGCGATTGCCATTTATTCTTCCTTCAGACTATCCAGCAAGCGCAGCACATAAGATGTAATCCGGTCAACTATAACGCGTACCCCGTCCCGGTTGGGATGAATGCCGTCGCGCTGGTTCAGCGCCGGTTCGGCGGCGACGCCGTCGAGAAAAAACGGATAAAGCGGCACAGCGTGCTTTTTGGCGAGGGACGGATAAACCGCGTCGAATTCAGCGCCATAGCGCGGACCGAAATTAGGCGGGGCGCGCATCCCGGCGAGCAAAACGGCGATGTTCCTTTTTTTCAGGGCGGCGATAATGGCGTCGAGATTGTCCTTCATCTGGGCGGGTTCCAGCCCGCGCAGCCCGTCATTCGCGCCAAGCTCCACGATCACGGCATCGGATTTGTCGGCCAGCGCCCAGTCGAGCCGCGCCCGCCCGCCCGCGCTGGTATCGCCCGAGACCCCGCCATTAAGAACCCGGACGTTGCGCCCTTCCTTCTTCAGCCGCTGCTCAAGCTTCACCGGAAAGGCCTCTTCCGGCGCGAGTCCGTATCCCGCGGTCAGGCTGTCGCCCAGAACGAGGATGCTAACCGGCGCGGGCTGCGCGAATAGCGGAAACGTCCCGCCGAGCAAAACCAAAAGCGCGGCAATTCCGCGGAAACGGTTGATTTTCACCATGGGTGCGACATATCTCCTGAGCATCCGGAATTGCATTGATGTCGTATCTTAACGGCAAACTATCAAGGAAGCGGTTTTATGATCTCATTGAAGGACGTCCGTCTGACGCTGGACGGGCCGGCCGGAACGGTCAATATCCTGAAGGGGATCGATCTGGACATCGGCGCGGGCGAAACGGTCAGCGTCGTCGGCCCATCCGGGTCGGGCAAGACCTCCATGATGATGGTGATCGCCGGGCTGGAGAAGGCGACCTCCGGCGCGGTCCAGATCGACGGCACGGAATTGACCGGGCTGGACGAGGATGCGCTCGCGCTGTTCCGCCGTGACCGCATGGGGATCGTCTTTCAGAATTTTCATCTGGTCCCGACGATGAGCGCGCTGGAGAATGTCGCCATTCCGGCGGAGTTCGCCGGCGCGTCGGATGCGTTCGACCGGGCGCGGGCCGGGCTGGAATCGGTCGGGCTGGGACACCGGGTTGATCACTATCCGGGACAGCTATCGGGCGGCGAGCAACAGCGCGTGGCGCTGGCCCGCGCCTTCGCGGGCGGGCCGAAAATCCTGCTGGCGGATGAGCCGACCGGCAATCTCGACCGCGATACCGGCGCGGCCATTATCGAATTGCTGTTCAAGCTCTCCTCCGATCACGACACCACTTTGATGCTGATCACCCATGATCCCGCCATCGCCGCGAAATCGGAGCGTGAAATCCGCATCGGCGACGGCCGCATCAGCGGCGAC
>CAZBKQ010000062.1:9994-13289 GCA_964492555.1 uncultured Rhodospirillaceae bacterium
GAGGAACAGCGAAACTGGCTGAGAGCCAATGGCGATCTTTCGCAGATGGTCTCCATGCGCTCCATGGCGCGGACCGGCGACGGCAAACGCACGCTGATCAATTTGAAGGCTGTGGATAAATCTTACCCGCTTTATGGCGAAGTGGTTTTCAATCCGAACGTGACACCGGAACAGGCCTTCGGGTTGCGGGACGGCGCCTGGGGCGCGGCGGTAAAACCGCCCATCCTGTCGCGCCTCGGGCTCAAGATCGGCGACCGGGTGACGGTCGGCCGCGCGACATTTCAAATCCGCGCCCTTCTGGAAAAGGAACCCGACCCCATCGGCGGCGTGCGCGCCATCACGTTGGGGCCGCGCTTTCTGGTATCGGAAGACAGCCTGGCGGCGACCGGGCTGGTCACCAGGGGCGCGCAGATCACTTTCGAATACCGGCTGCGCCTGCCGCCCGAAACCGACCTCACCCTGTTCCGCGAAACGCTGGACGCCGCCTTTCCGGAGGCCGGCTGGCGGGTACGCGACCGGACCGGCGCGACCGTCGGCGTCGAACGTTTTATCAACCGGACCACGCAATTCGTCACGCTGGTCGCGCTCACCGCCCTGTTGATCGGCGGGGTCGGCGCGGGCAACGCGGCGCGCAGCTATATGGCGGGCAAGACCGGCGTGATCGCGACGTTGAAATGTCTTGGCGCCGCGCAGGGGCTGATCTTCCGCATCTATCTGATCGAAATGGCTCTGATGGCGGCGCTCGGCACGCTGATCGGGTTGGCGATCGGCGCGCTGATACCACTTGCCTCCGCCGCGGCGCTTTCGGAAGTCTTGCCGGTGCCGCTGAAAGCCGGGATCTATCCGATCCCGCTGCTGCTCGCCGGGGCTTTCGGAATCCTGACGGCGCTGGTGTTTTCTCTCTGGCCGCTGGCGCGGGCCTGCAAGACACCGCCGGGGACCTTGTTCCGCTCCCTTATCCTGCCGGGCGGCGCGGCGCCGGGACTTGCCGTCTGGATCGCCCTGGCTCTCTCAATCACCGCGTTGGGCGCGCTGGCGATCGCGACCGCGCAGGACAAGCTGATTGCAAGCTGGTTCGTCGGCGGATCGATCGCGGCTTTCATTATTTTCCACCTCGCCGGAAAGCTGGTGATGTGGATCGCCTCCAAAATCAATGCCGCGCGCGGCACCGAGCTGCGGCTAGCACTTGCCAACCTGCACCGGCCCGGCGCGCAGACCGGCAATGTGGTGCTGTCGGTCGGGATGGGGCTGACCGTGCTGGTCGCGGTAATGGTGGTGGAGGCCAATATCGGCAGGCAGCTCGCCGAAAGCCTGCCCGAACGCGCGCCGGATTATTATTTTATCGATATCCAGCCCAACCAGACCGAGGAGTTCGACCGTACCGTCCGGGCGGCGGGCGGCCTGCGCGATCTCGACCGGGTGCCGATGCTGCGCGGCCGCATCATGAAGGTGAACGGCGTCGATGCCCGCAAGGTAAAAGTCGCGGAAAACAAGCGCTGGGTATTGCGCAACGACCGGGGGCTGACATGGTCCCGCCATCCGCCGCGCGACGCCGCGATTGTCGCGGGTGAGTGGTGGCCGCCGGGTTATGACGGCCCGCCGCTGGTGAGTTTTGACGCTGGCGCCGCGGTAGCGATGGGGGTCGGTGTTGGCGATACGCTGACCGTCGATGTGCTGGGACGGCCGATTACCGCGCGGATCAGCTCTCTCCGGCTGATCCGCTGGGGCAATCTCGGCATCAATTTCGTGCTGATATTCTCGCCCGGCGTGATTGAAAAGGCGCCGCAGACCCATATCGCAACGGTCCGGACCGCGCGCGATGCGACCGCCGATATCGAAAAGATCGTCACGGACAGATTCCGCAATGTGACTGCGGTGAAGGTCCGCGACGTGCTGGATACGCTGACCGGGCTGATGGAAAGGATCGCCGGGGCGATTCGCGCCGCCGCCGGGATTACCCTGCTGGCGGGGGTGCTGGTGCTGGGCGGGGCGATCGCGGCGACCCACCGGAGACGTGTCTATGACGCGGTGATCCTGAAGGTGCTGGGCGCGCGCCGGCGTCAGGTGCTGACGGCATTTCTGCTGGAATACGGGTTGATGGCCGGGGCGACGGCGATCCTCGCGGCGATTATCGGGTCCCTCGCGGGCTGGGCCATCGTCACCCAGGTGATGCGGGCCGAATGGGCGCCGGTGCCTGAAACCGTGCTGGCTACCGTTGCGGGCGCCGCGATTCTGGTGATTTTCGCCGGTTTGATCGGCACCTGGCAGGCGCTTGGCCGCAAAGCCGCGCCGTTATTGCGCAACGACTGAACCCCTTGATTTTCGCGGCCGACACCATCATATTTCAACCGGATTTTCACGACCCCTTTTGAGAGGCAGAAAATGGCATTCGGGAACGAAAGAACAGCATATCAGACACGCACAATTGACCGCGCCGAGTTCGACGCCGGTCTGCGCGCCCATATGCTGCGGGTATACAACTATATGGCGTCCGGCGTGGCGCTGACCGGCATTGTCGCGGTCGTCATCGCCCAGATGGCGATTGTTACAAATGACGCCGGGCAGATCACCGGGCTGACCAGCTTCGGCCAGACGATGTTTGCCTCCGGCTTGAAATGGATCGTCATGCTGGCGCCGCTGGCCTTCGTCATGGTGCTGAGCTTCGGCCTGCACAAGATGAGATCATCCACGGCGCAAGCGGTATTCTGGCTTTTCGCCGCCGCGATGGGCGCGTCGCTCTCGACCATCTTTATCGCCTTCACGGGTGAAAGCGTCGCACGGGTGTTCTTTATTTCCGCGGCCGCCTTCGCGGGGCTTAGCCTGTACGGCTACACCACGAAAAAAGACCTGTCGGGTCTCGGCACCTTCCTGATCATGGGGCTGTTCGGCATCATCATCGCGATGATCGTCAATATCTTCCTGGATAGCTCCGCGCTGCAATTCGCGATCTCGGTGATCGGCGTTCTCGTCTTTGCCGGGCTGACGGCCTATGACACGCAGAACATCAAGAACGAATATGCCGCCCATTACGATGAGGAAACCCAGGGCAAGCTCGCCATTTCCGGCGCGCTCCGGCTCTATCTGGACTTCATCAACCTGTTCGTCATGCTGCTCCAGCTGCTCGGCGACAGACGCTAAATCGGGCCTCGCACTGGCGAGACTTCTTAAAGGGCGTCCCTCGGGACGCCCTTTTTGCTGGACCCCGGATCAAGTCCGGGGTGACGATTGTGCAGAAACCAACGATCCGGCCGCATGACCTGTTACGTCTATATTCTGGCAAACGAACGAAACGGCA
>CAZBKQ010000063.1:0-13261 GCA_964492555.1 uncultured Rhodospirillaceae bacterium
GGCGGCGGCGCGCGGCCCGTTGCCGGATGCGAAAACGCGCGCGAAGATGATCCGATATGTAGAGAGTCTCTAGATATGGTTTGCTCACGCAAACTCGCACCGGCCCGCTCCCCCTCCCAACCACAAATTTATTCCGGCGGTCATCAACCCGCCACGCCAACCCTTGCTGCCCGCCGGGTTGGGGGTCGGCGGTGGGCATCAAGAAGAAGACTCGTGGTTGGGAGGGGGAGCGGGCTGGAACCGCCTCACAGAGCAACGCGATAAAAATGCTGAAATCCGGCCTGCCCTATTCACTTGATGTCTATCGCGAGCTGATGGCCTCCTATCTGGCGGTCTATGGCGCCGTCGCGGCCTCCGGTCTTATCCTCGCCATCGCGCTGGTTTTCGCCGTCTGGCGCAGGCGCTTTCCCTGGCGGCAGCGGCGCTGGCTGGTGGCGGGATCGCTCGCCGGGATGTGGCTCTGGCTCGCCGCCGTGCATCAGGGGCGGTTGATGGCGGAGGTGAATTTCATGGCGTTGCCTTACGCGGCGGGGCTGGCGCTGCAGGCCGGGCTGCTGCTGTTCTGGGCGGCGGCGGGCAAGGGGCGCGATCCCGCCCCGGGGAGAGAGGGGCTGCAAATCGCGCTATTTGCGATTGTGCTCTATCCGCTGATCTCCTACGCCGCCGGCACGCCGTGGCAAGCGCTGGATATTCCCGGCACCGGGCCGAACGCGACCGCGCTCTTCACCGCCGGAATGCTGCTGAGCCTGAACGCGCCGCTCTGGCTTTATCTATTGCCGCTCTGCTGGGGCGCCATCGCCGGGGTAAGCGCGTATTTGCTCGGCTTCCCGGCGGACTATCTGGTCCCGGCGGGGATTGTCATCGCGGCGGCTCTGGCGGTCAGGGCGCGCCGACGGCCTGAATAAAACCTTCAAGAAAATAAGAACACAACACCACTGGAATAAAATAATTAATTTATAAAAAATTGCAATAAATAAATTATTTATTCAAATATTTTATCTAAAATTAATAGTTAAAAAATTATTATTTATTACTATATCATCTCTTCCATTATTTATATAAATATTATTTTCGTTATATATTCCTATATAATCATCAATTCCTATATATAATAAGTAACCTCTAACTATAAATAAATTATAATATAATCCGTTTCTTTCGTCTACATTAATAATAGTTATATTTTCTTCTTTATATTTATATATAAAACAACCGCTTGATGCTCCTTAATATATATTTTTTATGTTGTTCCAACCATTTATAAGATTTTTCTTTGCTTTTTAGAAGTAAAAAAATCATTTCCGCTATTTCCAAATGACGCTGTCCAAAAATTCCATTTATAACAAAAATATTTCCTTTTTTTGTGTCTTGTTTATCAAGAAAGACGATCCTTGTTTTTAACAATCGTGATATGTCTGCGAGTTTTCTTTTTATATAATCATTAAAATAGTTTTCGGGTGAATGAACAGAAATAGGAAAAGCGGTTTTCTTATTTATTTTTCCGATAACCATAGATTCCGGGATTTTTACAAAACGATTATCATCCTCTGCTGATAGATCATTAAGCGAAAATATGATAAATAGCATAGAGAAAAAGGCTGTTTTGATCAAAATCTACCTCTCTGCCCCAAGGGTATGACTGAAATCTTCAACCAACCTAAGCCCACCTTACCCCGCACGCGAAAAACTAGGCGCCTGATCCCTATTTATCCGTCCGGTTGATCGTATCCGCGACGGGGCGGAGCCGCATATCGAGCAGCGCCGCGCGCCCGTCCGCGACGGCGTCGAGCCCGCGCCGGATCGCGCCCGCGACCGCCCCCGGTTCCTCGACCATTTCGCCATAGCCGCCGAACGCCTCGACAATCTTCCAGTATTCCGGCGCCGGGCCGATATGAAGGCCCGAGAAATTGCCGGTCTGGACCGCGTGGCCCTCCGGGTAATATTTCGGCACGCCGGTCTTTTGCGACAGGTAACCGTGATTGTTGAAAATCACCGTCAGGAAGGGCAGGTCATGTTCCTGCACCGCGCCATAGATCGCCGGGACGGGTTCGTAATTGAATGAGCCGTCGCCGATCAGCCCGGCCACCAGCCGGTCCGGATTGGCGGCCTTGACGCCGAGCGCGGTCGATAGCCCGGTGCCGAGCCCGCCCGACGCGCCGCAAAACCAGGAACCCGGTTCGAGCTTCGCCAGATATTGATGCGCGGCGAGCCGGTGGGTGATCAGTTCTTCCACCACCATCGCATCATCCGGCAGGCATTGGCCAAGCTGATAGGCGACCCATTTTGTATCCATCGGCGCGGTATCGGAGAGCGCCTCTGCCTCCGCCATCCATGCGGCGCGCCTGGCGTCGTTCGCTTCCCTGAGCGCCGCCGCCCGGCCGGCGCGGGCGGGATCGTTCGCATCGACCCGCGATTTCAGCTCTTCCAGCAGACAGGCGAGCGAGCTTTCGATATTCCCGTCGAGGATCAGATCGGCCTGAATCCCCATAAAGGGAATTTCGATCTTGTGCGGGTCCTCATCCAGCACCGCGACGGTCGCGCCTTGCGCCGGGGTCTCGGTCTGCGGATGCCACGGGCTGACCGAGGAGGCGAGGAAAATCACATCCGCGTCCTTTACCGCGCCCGCCGGGTTGTATCCGGCATGAAGCGGGTGATTGCGCGGGATATTGATCGAGCCGGTCGCGCGGCTCTCCGACACCGGGCAGCCGAGCAGTTCGGCGATCGCCGTCAGATGGTTGGCGGCGGCCGCCGTGCGGCCCGCGTCTTCGGCCACGATCACCGGGTTTTTCGCCCCGGCCAGCAGATCGGCAAGTTCCGCGATGCCGCCGGGATCGGCCATCGGCAGCGGCGCGTTGGGCAGGCCGGAGGCGGCATTGCGGGTCATCTCCTCGAACAGATGCTCCATCGGCAGGGAGACGAAGACCGGACCGCGTGGCCCCGCCATGGCGAGGCGGCAGGCGCGCTGTATCGTGGTGGGCAGGATGGATTTGGTGTTGTTGCCGAAGCTCCACTTCACATTCTTTTCGACCATCGCCGCCGGGCCGCCCATATCGCCGAGATGCGCGCCCCACTGCCCGCCGGGATCGGGGGTGTCATCCTCGCCGAACCCGATGGATTCACCGGCGAAGATCACCATCGGCACCTGTTCGTGCAAAGCGCCGCGCATCGCCATCGCGCCATGCAGCGCGCCAACCGTGGTGTGGATCATCACCGCGGGCAGCTTGCCGGTCGATTTGGCATAGCCCGCCGCCATGCCGATGGCGGTTTCCTCATGCCTTGTGCTCATATAAAGCGGAATATCGTTGGCGCCGGGATCGGCCAGCGCCTCCCACACCGGGGCCCATTCGGAACCCGGCGAGGCGAAAATCCGCTCAACCCCCATCGCGCCCAGCACGCGCAAAAATGCCTGCGCGCCATTCAGCCCCTTTGTCTCGATCATCGGTAAAGCCTCCCCGGGCGGTTATTTATTCAATCGGCCGAAAGCATGCCGGATTTTTCAGGACCGGGGAATGGTCTGGCGCGCCCCTAATCCCTTATATCCTGCAGGAACCATTCGGTGGGCAGGTCGCGGGCGGTGCCCGCCGCCATCGCTTTTTCGTATAGAAGCCCGCCTACGGAAGCGAATTGCAGCCCCTGATTGCCGAGATTGCGGTAAAAGCTGATCTGATCCGCGCTGGTGCGGCCTTCGGCGCGGCCGGTCACCAGATCGGCGAAATCCGGCAGCTTGATGGCCGATTTCGTGCCGCCGGAATGGGCCTTGGGCGCGGGCAGGCGCTTGCGTTCCTCTTCCGTCCCGGCCACCCACGAAACCGCCGAATGGCCGATGCCGCGTTCCGCCCCCGGCGCGTCCAGCGCGCCCTCCGCGGCCTGCGCGATGCGCACATCGCAGGCTTCCAGCACCGTGTCATCGACCTCCGACGGGCCGAGCATGGTCACGTGCTGCCCCGGTGACAGCCATTCGGGTTTCAGCGTGGGCGTCATGGAGCTGGTGCAGGTGGCGGCGATATCCGCGCCCTTTATCGCGTCTTCCGGCGTGTTCACGGCCGCCACCGGGATGTTGAGCTTTGCAGACATTTCTTCGGCGAACCGTTCGCGGTTGGCTTGCGTCGGGCTGTAGACCCTTGCGCTTTCGATATCGCGGACGCAGCAGAACCCCTCCAGATAGGTGCGCGCCATGCCGCCCGAGCCGAGAATACCGACGGTTTTCGAGTCCCCGCGTGAGAGGTACCGCGTGCCGAGCGCCGCGCTGGCGCCGACCCGCATATGCTGGATGATCCCGTCATTGATAAGCGCGACCGGCTCCCCCGTCGCGGTGGCGTAAAGGAAAACCAGCCCGCACCACGTGCCGGGCTCTATACAGTGCTTGTCCTCGTTCCAGCCGCCATCGGCGTTGCGCGGCCAGGTGATGATGTCGGACTTTATCCGGACGGCGAAATAGCCGTTGGCGTAGCCTTCCACCGTCCCGCCCCGGTAATAGCCGTCGGCCAGATCGCAGGGCGCGTAAATATCGGAACGCGGTTTCTGCGCCGCGGTGCCCGCCGCCTGCGCCTTGAAGGCGACATCCTGAATATCGATACAGTCCCGCATGGACAGCAAGTCGTGGGCGACATCGTTATGAATAAACAGCACGGGGGTTTCCTTTGGTTCGGGTGTTTCGGATCGGGACCGAAACGATCAGCCCCTCGCTTCCGCGATCCGGTCTTTCAGATGATCGAGCACCGCGGCGGGGTCGGGGCGGAGCCGCTGCGCCGTGTTGATGATGCCGTGATCAAGCGCCCCGTCGGGCCCGGTAATGAACAAGGCCGGCTCGACAAATTGCGGCGGATCCTGCGGCCGGGTTCCGTCCGTCACGTAAAGCCCCCAGGCGGGCGCGTCGGCGATGGGAAAGCCGTAGGCCATCTTGAGATTTTTCAGCCCCCATTCGGCGTAGCTCTGTTCGGCCTTTGCCCGCACGTCGACGCTGACCGCGATGACTTCCGCGCCGAGCGCCTCGAATTCCGGCAGCATCGCCTCATAAAGATTTAGATAGGGGTTGCAGCGCAGGCAATGCAGCCCGCGATAAAACACCAGCACGATAAAGCGCGCCCCCGCCGGATCGCCCAGCGCCTTTGTGCCGCCGCCGACCAGCGGCAATTCGAGTTGCGGCAGTTTCTCGCCTGTCTTGATGGTCATGGTGTTTCCTCCGAACGCGTTCCCCTGGTACAGGTCCAGACCATGCCGGATATCGGGGCATCGGGGAACCGGCGCAGCAGCCCGCCCCCTGTTTTTTTGACCGCGCCGCCGGGCGGTGTAGGATGGGCGCGACATGGCAGAAAACCCGGCGGAAACCTCCACCCAGGAAATCTGGTTTGATCGCGTGATGACCCGCATCCGCGCGCGCGACGGCGTGACGGTGGCGGAACGGGACGATGGCGCGGTGACGCTGGAGATCGTCCATGACGGGGCCAGCCGCGAGATCACCCTGCCCGGCGCGGGTGCGGACTATGCCGAACACAAGCAGCAATTCAGCGATCTGCGCGACGCGCTCTCCGCGCTCGGCATCGCCGAAGGGGCGAGCTATACCCCGCCGCCGCCGCCCAAACGCGGCATGACGCCGATGATCCAGCAGGCGCGGGCGAAACAGCGTGAGGAATTCAACAACTGGCAGATCGTCTGGCGCACCATCCGGGCTGCGGAAAAGAACCTCGATGTCGAGTTCGAGCTCAGACAGATGATGGATTATTACTGAGCGCGCCCGGCGTTTCCGTTCGGTAAATCCGGCACTTCACATTGGCGCCGGATCGGCGCATTCTTTCCTCAGATAAACATAAAAATACGGGAGGAATTCATGCCCAACAGTTCTCATGACGTCGTCATCATCGGCGGCGGCACCGCCGGCATCACGGTCGCGGCCAGCCTGCGCCGCCGGGCGGGGCGCGATCTCACCATCGCGATTGTCGAGCCCGCCGAACATCATTATTACCAGCCGGCCTTTACACTGGTCGGGGCCGGCGCCTACCGGCTGTCCGATACAAGGCGCAGCGTGGCGAGCCTGGTGCCCGCCGGGGTTGATCTGATCACCGGCGCGGCGAAGGCGTTTCATCCGGACGATAACGCGGTGGAGCTGGAAAACGGCGACCGCGTTTCCTATGGCCATCTGGTGGTCTGCCCCGGTCTGGTGCTCAACTGGGACAAGGTCGAGGGGCTGACCGGGGCGCTCGGCAAGGGGGGCGTGTGCAGCAATTACGCACCCGATCAGGTGGAATATACGTGGCAGTGCATCCAGGGCCTTGGGGCGGGATCCAAAATCGTCTGCACCCAGCCGCCGATGCCGTTCAAATGCCCGGGCGCGCCTCAGAAAATCGCCTATCTGACCGCCGATCATTTGCGCAAGAAAGGCATCCTTGGCGATTGCGACGTGCAGTTCCACACCGCGACGCCGGGCATTTTCGGCGTGCCTTACTATGCCAGGGCGCTGACCAAGGTGGCGGCGAATTACGGCATCACGGTCGGGCTGTCGCATAATCTGGTGGCGGTCGACGGCGCGGCAAAAAAGGCGACATTCGAGGTGGTCGACGGCGACGACAAAGGCCAGAAGATCGAGCTCGACTACGACATGCTGCATGTCACCCCGCCGCAGGGCCCGCCCGGCTTTATCGCCGACAGCCCGCTCGCCAATGAGGGCGGCTGGGTCGATGTCGACGCCAACACGATGCAGAGCACAAAATATCCCAACATCTTCTCACTGGGCGATGTGTGCTCCACCGCCAATTCCAAGACCGCGGCGGCGGTGCGCAAGCAGGCCCCGGTGGTGGTGCGGAATATCCTCAATGCGCGCAAGGGCGCGGCGATGGAGGCGGGCTATGACGGCTATGCCTCCTGCCCGCTGACCACCGCCTATGGCAAGGCAATCATCGCCGAGTTCATCTATGGCGGCAAAGTCACGCCGAGCTTCCCCTGGGATCCGGCGGTCGAACGCTGGACCGGCTGGTGGATCAAGAAAACCGGCCTGCCGATCATGTATTGGCGCTATATGCTGAAAGGCCGGGAATGGTTCCCCAAACACAACACCAACTGGAAGGGGGATGAGGCGTAGGCCCGGCCCTCACCCTGCACAAAAGAAAAGGCGGCCAACCGGCCGCCTTTTTTATTCACTGATCGGGCCGGTCTAGGACGTCTTGCGCCGCCGCCGCATGCCGATGATGCCGAGCGCGCCCGCGCCGAACAACAGCAGCATCGATGGTTCGGGCAATTCGGCGCTTTCCTCCACGACGCTGATCTGCAGCGTATCGCGCGTACTGTCGATCAGCTCGACATGCCAGCCGAGCCCCGCCCCCAGCAACGCGCCGGAGAAATCGAACGTTATCGTATTGAAATCCACGACGCTGATCGAATCGGCGACGAGGATATCGAAACTGTCGCCGAGACCGGCGGTAAACCCGCCGAAGAAATCGACATCAAAAGTGGAACCCGAGGCCAGCGAAGCGGTGCCCCCGCTGACATCGATCTGATCGTACTGCGTGCCGGCGATAAGACCGGCGAGTTCAACCAGCGTCGTCGCGCCCGCGCCGAGATCGAGATCGCCGACAATATTCGCCTGGCCGGGCGAGGCGCCCGCGCTGAGCGTGCCGCCGGCATCGACCGATACCGTATTGACATTAAGGGTACCGTTGAGATTCGCCGTGCCGCCGGCCCCGACGGTAAAGGTCTCGAAATTGACGAACTGGCTGCCCGAAACGGTCGTCGTACCGGCCCCGATGGTCACGGCGTCATTCGCCAAATTGGCGGTAATCGTGGTGACGTTCGACATATCGCCGCCATTGATGACGACATCGTTGGATGCGCCGAACATACGCGCGCTGCCGGTAAACCCGCCACCCGCATTGACCGTCAGCGTGTTGGCCGAAGACGCGCCGCCGAACAGGATCGCGTCGCCGCCGCCGGAAACATCCGCCCCGGCATCAAGCGTCACGTTGATCGTGCCGCTACCCTGCTTCTGGACCGCGACGCCGTACCCGATGGTGCTGCCCGCGCCGATGGACACCGCGCCGGACACGGTAATGTCCACGTTTGTGTTGCCGTTGGCGTTGTTCACCGCATAGATGCCGCGGCTGTTGGCCCGCTGGTTGGTGACATCACTTGTGCTGATCGTGATGTCCGACGTCGTCGAATAGGCGAAGGCATAAACCGTCCGGTAGCTGCCATTATAGCCGCCGCCGGAACTGACTGCCGCGTTGGTGGTGATCACCGTGTCGCCGGATGAACCGAAGGTATTGGTGTAAATCGCCGAACCCGAATTGGAGTTTACGGTCCCATTCGTCGTGATGGTGACGTCACTGCTGCCAGTGGAGTTAATGGCAACAATACCGTGTGCGGCGTTTCCTGAATAGTTATAGGTACTACTGACCGGTCCACCAGTGTTAATACTGATTGGCCCGCCGCCAGTAGAGACCGCGCGGATCGCTTCATATCCCGATGTGATCGCGGATCCCGCCGGGTTGCCGCTATCATCGAAACTAAGCCCCGCAGCCCCGGTACTGAAAATCGAAAAGCCCAGTTGACCGCCACCAGTGGATAATCCGAAACCTGGCGTCGTCGTGACCGATATGCCGGTGTTGCTGAAACTCTGGGTTACATCCGGCCCGGCCGGCCCGACGCAGCTATAGGTGCCGCCGCCGCCCGGCACGCAGACACCGGCGCGCGCGGTGTTACGCGCGCCATAGGCAAAGGCGAGCGAGACAAGCGCGGTGGTCGTCGCCAACCGCGTACCGAAACGTGAAATATCCGTGGACTTCATCCCATGGCTCCATCTGTCACCGCCCGGGAAATCCGGAAAATACGCTTCCGATCAATCCCGGCGCGATCAGCAATGACGCCAACCCCTGCCTGTCAGATGCTCACGACTCCGTGAAGAAGCAAACCGGTTATTACTGACAACCATTGTTTTTTTGCCGTTTTGCGCCCGGCGGTTGCGCTGGGTCCGGGCAGCGGCAATTTATGCGGGGAAACAGGGTGAAACAATCCACAACCCCGCCCCGCCTTGCCTGTTATCCAGAGGCGGGCGTAGGCTGTAAGAAGTCCGCCGCCGGAATGACCCGGCACGCCGCATCAGGAAAACCATGTCAGACGTCACGGGGCTCGGCGCCATCGGAAAGGTGCTGGGCATTGCCAATTACCGGAATTATACGATCGGCAATTTTGCCTCGCAGCTCGGCATGTGGGTGCAGCGCATCGCCATCGCCTGGCTGACCTGGGAGCTGACCAGATCGCCGGTCTGGCTCGGCGTCATGGCGATGGCCGATTTCATGCCGAATATCTTCCTCGCCCCGCTGGCCGGGGCGCTGGCCGACCGGATCGACCGGCTGCGCGCCATCCGGCTTTATATGTCGATTTCGGCGGCGATTTCGGCGACCGTCGCCGCGCTGGTCATTACCGATCTGATCACCATCGAGATATTGCTGCTGCTGGTGCTCGCCAACGGCATCACCATGTCGTTCAACTTTCCCGTCCGGCTCTCGATCATTCACGCGCTGGTGCGGCACGATTCCCTGACCACGGCGATCAGCATCAACGCCATCGCCTTCAATATCGCGCGCATCGGCGGACCCGCCCTTTCCGGCATGCTGATCAGCCTGCTGGGAATCGGCTTCGCCGTCGGGTTCACCGTCTTTGCCGATCTGGTCTTCGTCGTGATGCTCTATCTGGTGCAGGTCGGGCAAGGCACAGCCGATACCAAAAAGGAAAAACCGGCCACCAATGTCTGGACCGATATCGTCGAGGGCTTCAGATATGTCGGCGGCCATCCGGGGATCGGACCGTTGCTGATCATCCTCGCCTTTTATTCGATCTGCGGCCGGCCCTTTATCGAGCTGTTCCCCGCCTTCGCCGACGAAATTTTCGGCCAGGGGGTGAACGGGCTGGCGACGCTGACCTCGGTCCTCGGCATCGGCTCCATCGTCGGCAGCCTGTTTC
This sequence comes from uncultured Rhodospirillaceae bacterium, assembly GCA_964492555.1. Lineage (GTDB taxonomy): Bacteria > Pseudomonadota > Alphaproteobacteria > MPNO01 > UBA2964. Next base: position 9,952 of record CAZBKQ010000063.1, read on the forward strand.
TCGCAAGGCGCAGCGGGGTCGGCGGGCTCACCCGGCTGCTGATCATGAACGTGCTGCTGCTCTCCCTCGCCGTGATCGGGTTCGGCGGCACCTCGATCTACGGCTTCGCGCTGGTCTGTACCTTCTTTGGCGGCATCGCCATCGTGATGATCGGGGTAATCGAACAGACGCTGCTGCAATCGGCGGTCGATAACGCCATGCGCGGGCGCATCCTCAGCTTCTATACGCTGATCGCGCGCGGCTGCCCGTCAATCGGCGCGCTGGCCGCCGGAGGCTTTGCCGAGATCGTCGGGCTACAGCTTTCCGTCATCACCGGCGCGGTTCTGTGCATCGCGCTCTGGGTCTGGGCATTCCTCAAGCGCGACACGCTGGCCCGGCATCTGGAGATGACCAGAGATTAAGGTGTCCCTTACAGAACAAACAATATCCCGAGCAGCACCCAGCCGGCGATAAAGACCGTTTCCAGCAGCATCACGGCGAGCGGGGCGATCCCCACCTCCATCAGCGATTTGAGCGAGGTCTTGACGCCCAGCGCGGCGATCGCCGTCACCAGGCACCAGCGCGACGCATCGATAAAGGGCTGTTTTTGCGCGGGCGTGAGGAGATCGGCGCTGTTGAGCGCGACCAGGGCGCAAAACCCGGCGACAAAGAAGGGCAGGATGGCCGGGCGGGTCTCCATGCCCGGCGCGCCGTTTCGGGCAGCACGCGCCCGCGCCCGGTAAATCAGCCCGATCGTCAGCACCACCGGCATCAGCAAGGCGACGCGAAACAGCTTTACGATGGTGGAATTATCGCCGGCCTCATTCGAGATGGAATAGCCCGCCCCGACGACCTGGGCGACATCGTGGATGGTGCCGCCAAGAAACAGGCCGATTTCGGTGGTATTGAGATTGAGCCCGGTCGCGATAATCGGATAGGCCACCATGGCGATGGTCGACATGGTGGTGACCACGACGACGGTAAAGACCGTGTTGCGTTCGCGGTCACGGTCCGGCGGCAGGACCGAGGAAATCGCCAGCGCGGCGGACGCCCCGCAAATCCCGACGGCGCCCCCGCTCAACATGCCGTAACGCCCGCCCCAGCCGGTAATCCGACCGAGTAAATTACCGGCGAGGATGGTCAGCGCGACGCCCCCCGCGATCCACACTATGGGGTATAGCCCGAGCGAGGAGACCTGGTCGAAACTGATGCGCAGACCCAGCAGCGCGACCCCGAAACGCAGCACGGAGGCGGCGCAGAATTCCACCCCGGCCGCGCATTTCGTGTCTTCCATCAGGAAATTAACCGCCATGCCGAGCAGCAGGGCGAACAGCATCTGCGGCGCGCCGTAATGCCCGCTGAGGAACTGCGCCGCCGCCGCGATGATCAGACAGATCAGAATGCCGGGACCCATGGTCCCCAGAAATTGCCTCGGCCGGAACCGGAGTGCGTCTATCACCCTATCACCTGTCTTGCTGGAATTTTGACCGGATGCGCCGAAGCGCGATTGAGCGCCCCAGAAATCAAGTAGAGCGCCGCGGGTCAATCAAATAATTGCTGTTCGGGTGTTTTTCCACCCGGCGCTAACGCTTGGGTGGCCTGCCACCCGACCTGCCCGCCGAAGCGACGCCATGGCTTCGCGCAGGCAGGAGCCCGCAATTTCAGATGGTCCCTCCGGGGGATTTTCGCGACTTACGCCCGCTTCGCGGACGGTTCGCGAAAATGGTGGGCGCGGCTGGGATTGAACCAGCGACCCCTACGATGTCAACGTAGTGCTCTCCCGCTGAGCTACGCGCCCTATACCATTTAGAGGTGAGGCCGGGTTTTTACACTTGAATGGGCCGGTAAGGCAAGAGCGGATTGACGCGGGCACGGCGCCCACGGCCTTACGCCGCCAGCATATTATCGATCTGATCGACCAGCTCGTTCAGATAGAACGGCTTGGACAGCACCCGCGCCTCCGCGCTGGCGGGGCTGGAACGCTGGGCATGCAGCGCCACCGCCGCGAACCCGGTGATAAACAGCACGCGCAAGCCCGGGATCAGCTCCGCCGCGCGGCGGGCGAGCTCTATCCCGTCGACGCCGGGCATGACGATATCGGCCAGCAGCAGATCGAAATCGGCGCCGCGCGATTCCACCCAGGTCAGCGCCTCCTCACCATCGCCGCACTGCACCACGGAATGTCCCGCGCGCGTCAGCGCCTTGGCGAGGAAGGTTCTGAGCGATTCATCGTCTTCGGCAAGCAGAATTTCGGCCATGTCACAATTATCCCGGTTTGGGCCCCGCAAACGCGGCGGCCATACGCTGTTTGCGCATACTATAGCGCCGGTTGTTTTGCCAATGGTTAACGGCACGGCATTTTTGACTGGCGCGGGCGCGCGCGGCGCGGCACATTAGGCAGTTTGTCGAGCCAAATAACCCGTATAGTCTTCATTCATGCTGGAAACCCCCGCGCCGGAAACCGCAACCACCGCGAGCCACGATGTTTTTGCCCCCGCGCGCCGCAGCGCGCCGGTGATCCTCGCCTCGCCCCATAGCGGCACCGATTATCCCGGCGATTTTGTTGCCGCGTCGAAGCTGGATCTGCTGTCGCTCCGCCGGTCGGAGGACAGTTTCGTGGATGAGCTGTTCGCGAACGGCCCGGCGCACGGCTTGCCGCTGTTGCGGGCGCGGTTCCCGCGCGCCTATATCGACCCCAACCGCGAGCCGTTCGAACTCGACCCCGCCATGTTCGAAGACGCGCTGCCGGAATACGCCAATACACGGTCGAGCCGGGTCGCGGCGGGGCTCGGCACCATCGCGCGGGTGGTCTCCTCCGGTCAGGATATTTACGCCGGCAAGCTGAAATTCGCCGACGCGGCGGAGCGCATCAACCGGCATTACCGCCCCTATCACCGGTCACTGCGCCATCTGCTGGCGGAAACGCGCAAGGCGTTTGGCGGCTTTTTCCTGATCGACTGTCATTCCATGCCGTCAATCGGCGGTCCCTACGATCCCGACGCCGGACGCCAGCGCGCCGATATCATCCTGGGCGATTGTTTCGGCAATGCCTGCGGGGCGCATCTGGCGGTTCTGGTATCGGAATGTTTCGCGGACATGGGCTACTCGGTCGAACGCAACCGCCCGTTCGCCGGCGGCTTCACCACGCGCCATTACGGACGCCCGCGCGAGGGGCTGCACGCGCTGCAGATTGAGATCAATCGCGGGCTGTATATGGATGAGGACAAGATCAGACCAACGGACGGGCTGGAAACGCTCAAGGCCGATATCGACCGGCTTCTGACGATGCTGGGCGGCATCCGCGCCGCCGATCTCCGCCCGGGCTGAGGGC
>CAZBKQ010000064.1:0-12763 GCA_964492555.1 uncultured Rhodospirillaceae bacterium
AGACGCCTGGTTGGTGCGCGTTGGACGGGGCGCGCATCCGGGACGTATTTCCGACCGGCCAGCCGCGCGCGGTGCGCGGCCGTACCGGCCCTGCCGCGGTCGTCACGAATTGGAGCGGCGCGGCATTCGATCAGAAGGGCGGAAAACTTTATTTCCACGGTGGCGGACATACCGATTATGGCGGCAACGAGGTCTATGAATCCGAAAGCCACGACGACATGGATCGACACGATGAAAGTCATGGTCATCACCCTGATGACGATCATGCTCATGCGCGACCGGCAACGCATCGATATCCTGGTTTATGTGATCGCGGGATCGATCGGCTATTTCGCGTTTAAAGGCGGTCTCTTCTCGATTGCTACGGGCGGCGGTTACACCGTTTGGGGTCCGCCCGATTCCCGGATCGAGGAAAACAACGCGCTCGGCCTTGCGACCGTCATGGTGTTGCCCTTGATCAATTACATCCGCATGCATGCGAAAAATAAATGGGTCCGCCGTTTTCTTCTCTTTGCCATGCCGGTCATGTTTATTTCCGCGCTGGCGTCACAATCCCGCGGCGCGTTCCTGGCGATCGGCATGATGAGTATTTTCCTCTGGTGGAAATCCAAATCTAAATTCGCCATCGGGGTCGGGATGATCATTCTGGTCGCGGGCGCCCTTAGCGTTATGCCTCCGGAGTATTTTGAGCGGCTTGAAACCATTCAGAATTATGACGAGGACCAGTCCGCGATGTCGCGCATCAATGTGTGGCTGCTGGCTTACCGGTTCGCGCTCGATAATCCGATCCTGGGCGGCGGGTTTGATGTGCTTTATTTGCCGAGCGTGTGGGCACAATACTCGGCAGATCCTAACGCCGTTATACACAATGCCCACAGCGTCTATTTCGAGCTGATGGCGATGCAGGGATTTGTCGGACTTGGCCTGTTCCTGATGACCTGCATCGTGACCTTTTTCAGCGGCAACTGGGTTATTAACCGGTGCAAGGGACGGGAAGATCTGAACTGGGCGCGGGACCTCTCCGCGATGTGCCAGGTGAGCCTGATCGGCTTCGCGACGGGCGGCGCCTTCCTCAACCTCGCTTTTTTCGATTTGTTCTGGCATATCGTCGCCATCCCGATAATCGTGCGAGAGATCGTGAAAAAAGAAATTGCAAAATCGCCGGAAGAGCTGGCTGCTGAAGCCGGCGGTGAATACCGTGCTGTTTCCGATGCCGTGCCCCCGGTGCCCGAACCTGTTTACGGGTCTTCGATTGCCGGGCGGGAACCGCAAAGGCGTAAGTCTTTTCTGCGATCCGGCGGTGAAAAAGCGGAACAAAAGAACGCCGGTGACGGGCGCCGTACTTTCCGCAGAACCTGAATACCGGAATAACGATGGGAATTATCGGCCGTTTTTTTGACGCCAACAGGCGGGTCCGCCACTGGATGGAAAGGCGTCTGCCTGACAGGTTTGTCCGCAGTTTCAACGTCCGCTATGTCGAAACCGTCAGCGCATATTTGAATGAGGCCCGGCAGCCGGTCGTCGTCGATATCGGCGCGGGCAAGGAATCTCATTTTATCGACCGGATTTCCGAGGACGTCGCGCCAAGGTTGGTCGGGGTGGATATTGACCCTGCCGAGATCGCGGTAAATCCGGATCTCGATCTGAAGGTTGTCTGCGATGTCGCGCAAAGCCGTGTTTTCGCCGAGCAAAGTGTCGATTTTCTGGTGTCGCGCTCTGTCGTCGAACATCTCCATGACAACGCCGCCTTTATCCGCTCGGCGGGGGAAATTCTCAAACCCGGCGGCATGTTCATCCATCTGTTCCCGGGACGATACGCGCCCTTTGCCATAATCAACAGATTGCTCCCCGATGCCGTGGCGCGCCGAATTCTCTATTTTTTTCATCCCCAGTTTCGGGAACCGTGCGGGTTCAAACCTTATTACGACCGCTGCTATTACAGCGCCATGAAATCAATGCTGGAGGAAAACGGGTTTGAGGTCGTCGCGATCGAACGCCGCTATTACCAATCGCTTTATCTCGATTTTTTCGCGCCGTTTTTCCTGATCGGGCTGCTTTATGACTATCTTGCCTATCTCAGCGGCATTCCCAACCTTGCGTCGCAACTTCTCGTGATCGCCCGCAAGAAATAGGGCCTGGGTCAGGCGCTACGGTTTTTCAGGTCTGCGGCGAGCCGGGCGGCCGTGCGGCCGTCCCACAAGGGAGGGCATTGAGGAGCGCTTTTCGTGCCCGCGATAATTTCGCTGATCATTCCTTTGAGGGAATATGCCGTCGCCAGTCGGTTCGTGCCTTGCTCGATAGTGATCGGTCTCTCGGTGTTCTCGCGCAGGGTCAGGCAGGGAATGCCAAGATAGGTCGTTTCCTCCTGGATGCCGCCCGAATCCGTAATCACCAGTTTCGACCGCAAGACCAGATTCATAAAGCGTATATAGGACATCGGCTCGGTCACCGTAATGCCCGCCGCGTTTTCCAGCCTCTCCAGCAGGCCAAAAGTTGTGAGATTCTTGCGCGTTCGCGGATGGAGGGCGAAGAGGAGAGGCATATCCGCCGCCGCCGAGGTCAATGTATCGACGATATCGGATAATAAAGCCGGATCGTCGACATTGCTCGGACGGTGGAGGGTCACCACGCCGTATGTGCCTTCGGCAAGCCCGAATTCCTCGGTGCAATTTTCATCTTCGATCCGGCTTCGCATCAATTCGAAGGAATCGATCATAATATTGCCGATCATGGCGATGCGGTCCGGTTTGACGCCTTCGCGCCGCAGATTCTCATCCGCGTCGGATGACGGCGTCCACAAGACATCGGCAATGGAATCGGTGACGATCCGGTTGATTTCCTCGGGCATGGTGCGGTCGCCCGACCGCAACCCGGCTTCCAGATGGGCCACCGGCAGGCATAGTTTCTTGGCCGCCAGCGTACAGGCGAGTGTCGAATTCACATCGCCGACCACGATTGTCCAGTCCGGCGCGTCCTCAATAAGAATTTTCTCATACGCCGTCATCACGCCTGCGGTCTGTTCCGCGTGCGACCCGCTTCCGACCCCGAGATTGTAGCGCGGCGCGGGCAGGCGCAGATCGTTAAAAAAGGAATCAGACATGTTCGCGTCGTAATGCTGGCCGGTATGGATCAGCACCGGTTCGCACCAGTCCGCCGCCGATAACTCATGCCAGACCGGCGCAACTTTCATAAAGTTGGGGCGCGCCGCGGCTATCAGATGGATCTTCATTCGGGTTTCCGGCTGTTTCCTATCTTAGCGGTGGCGAATAGAAGCCAGTCGCATTTTATTCCTTGCCCGTCGGATATTCTATGAAGACCTGGTTCCATTCCTTGAGCCGGGCATTGGCATTCCAGAAAAAGCCATCCTGCATACGCCAGTAATGCACCGGCAGGAAATCTCGCTTGGCCGCGCTGCAACCCGCGATCCCTTTGTTTTTGTGCGGGGCGGCTCCCGCGATGTTCCAGACCGGCCCCCATGCCTGAAAGGCATTCAACTTGTGAATTTCCCCGGTGACCCATTGGAGCTCTCGGAACCGGCACCAATAACGCAATCCGATCCGTGCTGGCCCGTTCGGGTGAAAGTTTTTTTTCAGGAATTCGTGTGTCTGACGCGACTTGACCACGGCGAGACGGCCGCGGACACCCTTGAACCAGCGTTTCCGGACCAGTTCGTTGGCCTGTTGCCACTTAATATGGCCGAAATCCCGAACGTTATCCTTCCACTTCGGATCACTCGCGTCCGGGCTGTAAAGTTCAAAATATGATTTGGTCTCCGGGTTATAAACTTTTTTATTGTATAAGCCCTGAGACGGCTTGCCTGCGGCCCAGCCCGGCGCGGCAAAGGCGCAAAGGATCGAAAAGACCACAGTTCCGGTAGCGATAATTCTCATGCAGAGACAGTATGCATACCCTCGTCGGATTTCAAGATTCTGTCGCTATTCCGCGTTAATAGCGGCCTTTATAATCGGCGCTGTTTCGCCGGTCTGCGATGCGCGTGTGCTGGAAGTCGGGCCGGGGAAGACATTGCGTGCACCCAGCGCGGCAGCCGAAATCGCCCGGAACGGCGATATCATAGAGATCACGGCGGGGGTGTATCGCGGCGATGTTGCGATCTGGCGGGCCTCCAACTTGACAATCCGGGGCGTGGGTGGGCGCGTGCATATGGAGTCTGCGGGCAAGACCGCCGGGCGTAAAGCAATCTGGGTTATCGCGGGTGACAATACTCTGGTTGAAAATATTAACTTCTCCGGCGCGGTCGTGCCCGACCATAACGGCGCGGGGATCCGGCAGGAAGGAACCAATCTGACCGTCCGCCATTGCGTTTTTCGCGACAACGAGATGGGGATATTGGCGGGACGAAATCCGCGTGGCGAAATCCGCGTGGAGCATTCCGAGTTTTTCGCCAATACGGTTGATTATGAACGCTGGCGCGAACCCGGTCATAATATTTATATCGGACGTCAGAAACGCTTTATCGCCCGATTCAACTGGTTTCACGGCGCTGTTGCAGGGCACAATATCAAGAGCAGGGCGGTCACCAATATCATCCAATACAATCTGATAGAGGACGGGCCCGCGGGCCAATCGAGCTATCTGATCGACATCCCTAATGGCGGCCGTTCGATTCTGGTCGGCAATATTTTTCGAAAAGGCGCTAAGGCCGCCGGCATGATCTCTATCAATTTCGGCTCTGCAACCCATGCGCTGCACCCCTCGCAGAATCTTTTTGTCGTTAATAATTCATTTCACAACGGCTATATCGACGGGATTTTTATCCGGCGCGTTTCCAGCGGCCGAACCGTGGTCATCAATAATGTTTTCCGGGGGACCGGGAGCCTGCTTTCGGGCGTAGGCGATATCCGGAATAACATTCTATCCGGGACGCGCGGCGCGGTTACGCGTTTACGCGAGCTGGCGTCGGGCGGCGATTTTGCACCGGCGCGGACGGAGGACGGCAATTTGGCTCTTCCATCCGGCGGCGGTTTCGATCCGTCACGAGACGATTTAATGATCCGCGGCGGCTCGCCCGCGATCGATGCGGGGGCCGCGCCGGGTTACGGCCAGGGCGTGCCGCTGATGCCCATCTCGGAATATGTTCATCCTCTGGGAAAGCGGGACCGTCCTGTCGACAAACGGCTCGATATCGGGCCATTTGAATTCTCGAAATAAGGGTCAGAAATTTGCGCGCAGCCAGTCGATGGTGCGCCTGTCCGCTTCTTCCCGGTGCGCCCGCGACGAAAATGTATGATCGGCCAGCGCCAGATGTTGGCAGGAAATGTTGCTCTTACCCAGAAGACCGGTCCAGCCGGGATTTTCCGAGGTGAGGTCGATAAATTCCTGCGCCGTCAGATCGTTTCCGCTGGTCAGGAGCAGAACCTGTCCGGAAAAATCCTGAAGACCACGTTCCATGCGGACAGTAAAATCCTCCGGTTCATCATCCCGCGGCGCGGCGGCGCGGCGGAGGGTCTTGATCCAGCCCGATAACGCCTTGGCGATATCAACCTCGCCGGAAAGCAGCCGCCGCCAGAAAACGCCGCTGGTCCAGCGGCCCCCGTAATAATGCCTGATTTGTGACCGTGCGTGGGTTTCTTCCTGTCTTACCCAGGGGTTTACCAGGATTGCCCCGGCGACACGGTGGTCGGCCGGCGCGTATAACAGGATAGCCGACGCCGCATCGCACAAGCCCCACAGGATAACGCGCCCGACGCCGGGGTGCCGGTCCAACAGCGTATCGATCGCGGATCGGATATCGTCGTCTTCGGACTCGAAACCCGGATAGGCGCCGCCGCTGTCGCCCATGCCGCGGATATCGAAGCGCAGGACGGGATAGCCGTTCTGGGCGAGAAACCGCGCGGTCTGGACGAATTGTCTTTGGCTGCCGGCGCGGTATTGCGGACCGCCGACGACGATCACGACGCCGATATCCGACGCCATGCCGGGGGTCTGGTGCAGGATACCGATCAGCTCCGCTTCACCGCAGGCGAAAACGACGGGTTGCTCAGCAGCCGCGCTCATGCGTCACCTTCCAGTGCCGCCGCCGTGGTTTCGATCAGCGCGGGTGCGGTGGTGGTTTCCTGGATCGACCAGAAGGCGGGTCCCTCCAGCGCCGTGGTGTGAATGCGCGCCCCCGTCTCTTGCCAACGATCAACGATATTCGATGTTGCCGGCGATAGCGCCCCGGTCGATGAAAGTTCCATCCAGTGGACCGGCGGCTTGGGTGGCGGCGTGTCTCCAAGCCGAAGCGCGCCGATTTTGTCCGCCATCCCGCCGGTCAGCTCATAACCCGCCACCTCGACCGTTTCGCCCGCCTCCAGCATCCGGAAAAGCTGTTCGGTGCTTTCGCCCTCGCGCCCCGCGGACAGGGCCGCGACCGTACGCTGGCGCAGGAACTGGGTCAGAAAGGTTTTTCCGGTCGCGACAGGCTGCCAGAAAACCAGCCGTTCGATCAGACCCGGATCGCGCTCGGCGCATTGCATCGCGATATGAACGCCTAGCCGTAATCCGACGGCCGTAATCCTGCCGCCAAGCCGGTCCCGCGCCCATCGACAGGCGGCATTTCCGTCGGCTATCCAGTCTTCCCAGCGCGCATCGGCGAATTCGCCGCCGCTGTCTCCCGTTCCCGAATAGTCGAAGACCAAAAGGGCGATACCGTTCGCCGCCAACCGTTCTCCCAGCAGGGTCGCCATACGGCGGGACCGGTTCATTTCCTCGGCAAACGGGGAAAACCAGACAACGGTATGTGTTGGCGCTCCGCCGCCGGAAGCCCCGTGCAATATGGCGAACAGGCGCCGGTCCTCGGCATCTATGAAAAGCGGTTCCCGCGTCAATTCGCGCTCCCCGGTTGTTTAGGCGGCGGCGCGCTTTCTTTCGACAAAATCGGCAAGACTGCCCACGGTTTCGAAGGTTTCCGCGGAAATGTCATCGTCTTCGATAATGACGTCGAATTGTTCCTCGATCGCCGTCAGCACAAAAACCACAGCGGCTGAATCGAATTCCGGAATACTGCCGAACATGGGCGTGCCCGCCTGCAATGAAGCGCCCTTGTCGCCAAGCTGCAGCGTTTCGCTGAGGATTAATTTGATCGATTCAAGCGTATTCACTGATCTTACCTGTTTAACTTTCCTGTGCCGTTTCAGGCGTGGTGCCTCTGTTCAACATTGCCGCAACCCGTTCCCTGAGCCCGCCGGCGCGTCCGCGCAGGGTCGAAGGGTTATAGCCGATGACGCCCCGGCGTTCCGGCCTTTTCGACATCCAGTCCCGCTTATAGGGATCGTCGCCGCTTCCGTAATCGATTTCGCTAACCCTGTCGACCTCAATGGCGTGTTTCGCCATATGCATCGTAAGAATCGTCCCGGCGGAATATTCGCGCATCGTCTCGTCATAGGCGAGCTTGTAGATAATCGCGCGATGACCGTCGCGCAGCCAGATTTGGGCGGCGGCCGGACGGCCGTCGATGATCAACGTGCCGAGGCGCAACAGGTCTTTCGCGCCATATCTCCGGACCATCGCGGGGATGAAAGAGGGAGAGATTTCGGGGTCCTTCCAGCTTTCGGAATAGATGCGTTGATAGGCGTCGAGCGCGGCCTCCAGCCCGCCATCCGAGCCGGCGATGGTCATTTCAAATTCGGTGTCGCGTTCCAGTTTGCGCAAGCGCCGCTTCCAGGTATTGCGCAATTGAGACGGGCGCGCGGCGACAAATGCCTCGAACCCACCCTCCGGGACCGGTTCATACCAGTTGCCGAATTCGAAAAATTCCCGAGCGCTCAGCCCGGCGGCACGCATCGCGGAAAGAAGGCCCTCGATTGCGCCGCCGCCCGCGTTCAGCGGACCCAGCCGGATTGCATCCCAGCCGGGGAATGATTGTCGCATCTCGGAAAAAAAGCCGTGCCAGAACAGCGGTGTCTTGCATGCCCGGGGCCACGATCGGGGCGAAATCCATTGAGTAGAAATTGGCATGGGCGGAAAGAAGGCGGAGCCGCGGCCAACGCGGCGGCGCAATATCGCGTCTCAGGGGCAACAGCGCGGCTGGCGCCCCGTCGATTTCCAGCCCGAGATAAAACGCCTCCTGATCTTCCGGCAATGCGGTGCGTTCGAGAAGATCGAACCAGTCGCGCCGTAGAAACAGATTTTCGTCCCCTGCATCATCCAGCAGGGCGGCAAAGCCGTCCGGCAGGTCGTCAGTTCCCGAAAATTTTCGCAATGTCATCCGATGCGACCGATCGATTCCGGACCAGAGCCGGAAAGAGACGTTTCATACAGCGCCGCACTATGGCATGAATTTGTCCCGCAGCGCTGCAAAATCTTATATAAACACAGTGTTTTAACGGCAAATTCGAGGCCTTTCAGGATAATACCCCAGAACATGGCTGACTTGTTTCACCGATTGGTCGAGCGGGCGGCGGCGCGCGCTCCCGATGCGACCGCGCTGCTGCATAAGGAAACCGCGTTGAGCTACGGCATGCTCGACAGCGAAATGCGCCGCGTTGCCTCCGGTCTGGCCGGGCTTGGTTTGGGCCCCCGGGACCGGGTCGGAATCTGGCTCGAAAAACGGCCTGAAATGGTTATTTCGCTGTTCGCCGCCGCCGCTGCCGGGTTGGTCTTCGTACCGCTCAACCCGCTTTTGCTGCCGCATCAGCTGCGTCACATCATGACCGATTGCAATGTACGCTGTCTGGTGACCTCCTCCGCGCGGCTGGCACAGCTTGGCGATGTTCTGCCGGCTTGCGCCGATCTGCATTCTGTCGTCCTGGTCGATGACGGCGCGCCGGCGGAAGATTTGCCCGAGCGGATCGGCGTTGAGTCATTCGCTGCATTGACCGACGCCGCCGAAGGCCATCGCGCCATCGACACGGATATGACGGCGATTTTGTATACCTCCGGCAGCACCGGCGCGCCGAAGGGCGTCGTGCTGTCGCATCGCAATCTCGTCGCCGGGGCGGAAAGCGTCGCGACCTATCTGGAAAACACGCCGGATGATGTGATTCTTTCGATCCTGCCGCTCAGTTTCGATGCCGGTCTGTCGCAGATCACCACCGCCTGCTATGCGGGGGCGGCCGTCGGGCTGATCGATTATCTGCTGCCGCGCGATGTCGCCCGGGCGGCGGCGCGGTGGGGTGCGACCGGCATTGGCGGGGTGCCGCCGCTCTGGCATCAACTGGCCGCCATCGACTGGCCGGAAGAAGCGGTAAGGTCGCTGCGCTATTTCACGAATACCGGCGGGCATATGAGCCGGACCCTGCTGGAAAAATTGCGTGGGATATGTCCCGGGGCCGCGCCCTATCTGATGTACGGGCTGACCGAGGCCTTCCGCTCCACCTATCTGCCGCCGGCGGACATCGACAGCCGCCCTGATTCTATCGGCAAGGCGATCCCCAACGCGGAAATCATGGTCGTGGCGGATGACGGACATATTTGCGGGCCGGGAGAGGAAGGCGAGCTGGTCCATCGCGGTGCGCTGGTTTCCATGGGATACTGGAACGATCCGGCGCGCACTGCGGAACGGTTCCGGCCCGCCCCCGGCCATGAACCGGCGCTGCCATTGCCCGAAATGGCGGTCTGGTCCGGCGATACGGTCCGGCTGGACGATGACGGATATCTCTATTTTGTCGGGCGCCGGGACGACATGATCAAGACGTCCGGCTATCGGGTCAGCCCGACGGAAGTGGAAGAAATCATTCTGAATTCCGGATATGTGCGGGAGGCGATCGTTGCCGGTGTGCCGGATGTGGTGCTGGGCCAGGCCATCGTCGCCGTCGCCGTGCCGCCCCATGGGGGCGATGGAGATGAAAAAGCCGTGATTGATGTTTGTCGGAGCCGTCTGCCGCAATATATGGTGCCGCGCAGTGTGGCGTTTGCGACGGACCTGCCGCGTAACCCAAACGGCAAGATCGACCGGAAAGCGGTTGTGGCGGCGCATTTTCCCCAGGATGAGGGGTCGGACACATGACGAACAACACACAGACGGCCGCGCCCGCGATTGAGCTTTACAAGGCCCGGGACGGCTTGCTTCTGATTAACGGCGTGCCGGTAACCGCACTGGCGAACCGCGCCGGACGGACGCCCTTTTACGCCTATGACCGGGCACTGATAGTGGCGCGCATCAAGGCGCTGCGCGGTGTCTTGCCGCCTTCCGTCGATTTGCATTACGCGGTGAAAGCCAATCCGATGCCCGCGCTGGTCGACTATGTCGCCGGGTTGGTCGATGGGCTTGATGTCGCTTCCGCCGGTGAGATGGAGGTCGCCCTGCAAGCGGGCATGACAGGATCGAGAATCAGTTTTGCCGGTCCTGGAAAGACAGAGGCGGAAATCGCCCGCGCAGTGGCGGCCGGGGTCACCATCAATGTCGAATCCGAAGCACAGTTCCGTCACGTTGTCCGGGCGGGAAGCGCGGTAGGGAAGCGGCCGCGGATCGCGGTTCGGGTCAATCCCGATTTCGCGCTCAAATCGTCCGGGATGCAGATGGGTGGCGGACCACAGCAATTTGGTGTCGATTCCGAAAAGGTCCCGGCGCTGCTGAAAAAGATCGTTGCCGCCGATGTCGATCTGGCCGGATTTCATATTTTCAGCGGATCTCAGAATTTAAATGCCGAGGCCATTATCGAGACCATGACGCGGGCGGTCGATCTCGCTATCGCGCTGGCCGTGCCGGCAGGTCTTCGTCTCGACCACGTTAATATTGGCGGCGGGCTGGGCATTCCCTATTTTCCCGGAGAAAAACCGCTCAATCCCGCGCCCATCGGCAAGGCGCTGGCGGGTCTGGCCCGCAAGGCGAAATCGGAACTGGCCGGGGCCCGGCTGGTGGTGGAGCTCGGGCGCTATATCGTGGGCGAGGCGGGCGTTTATATCTGCCGGGTTCTGGAGAAAAAGATCAGCCGGGGCGAGACGTTTCTGATTACCGATGGCGGGCTGCATCATCATCTTGCCGCCTCCGGGAATTTCGGTCAGGTGCTGCGCCGGAATTATCCCGTCGCCGTGGCCAACCGGATGGGGGCGCCCGCCGGGAAACCGGTCAATGTCGTTGGCCCGCTTTGCACGCCGCTGGACATTCTCGGCGCCAAGGTCGCGCTGCCTGCCGCGCGGGCAGGGGACCTTATCGCGGTGTTCCAGTCGGGCGCATACGGGCTGACGGCCAGCCCGACGGCGTTTCTGAGCCATGCGCCGCCCGCTGAACTTCTGGTCTGACCGCCATGCCCGGTCTCTGCGGCTATATCGGAGCGCGGCCCCCAGACGCCGGTGACGCGGTTCTGAAGTCAATGGCTGACGGGCTCGTCGCCGTGCCCCGCGAAACAGCAGCCGGCTTCTCGGGTTCATTCTGCTAGCCCGGCCGCGCGCGAGTCGCAATCTCGACGATGAGGATTTCGTCCTTCTGAAAACGGTCGGCAGACAGGCGGCCAGCTATCTGACGGAGCAGCAATCGGCTCGTGCGCTGGCCGAATCCAAACAGTTTGACGAATTTAACCGTCGTTTCGCGTTTGTATTGCACGATGTAAAAAATCTTGTGAGTCAGCTATCCCTTATGTTGCAGAATTCGGAGAAATTCAGAGGAAATCCGGAGTTTCAGGAAGATATGCTTGCGACTGTCCGGGAATCGGTGGACAAGCTCAATCAGCTTATGGTCAGGATCCACGAAGGCGGCCGGGAGGCGTCAGCGGTAAAGCCTGTGGAGCTGGCCAATCTGTTGCGAGGGGTGGTTGGACAAAAGAATGGCGTGCGGGTTTCCATCTCTCTGGAGCCCGAGGTTGAAGAGGTCGTGGTGATCGCGGACGAAAACCGCTTGAGCGCGGTCTTGTCGCATCTGGTCAATAATGCCTTGGAAGCAATCGACGAAGATGGCGCGATCAAGATCGTATCGCGGCGGCTTGGGGGCGAGGCGGTTATAGAGATTGAGGATGACGGAGTCGGCATGACGCCTGATTTTATCCGCGACGATAACAAAAAGGAGAGATAAAATGCTCGACGGAAAAGTCGCGATTGTTACCGGTGGCGGGCAGGGGATCGGCAGGCACGCCGCGAAGACGCTGGCTGAGGCCGGGGCGAAAATCGCCGTCGCGGATCTCAACCCCGAAACGGCGGAAGCCACGGCGGCGGAGCTCGGCGCGATATCGGAGACGATCCCGCTGCCGGTGGATGTGCGGGACGAGGGCGCGGTGAAATCCGCCTTTGCGACGGTGGCCGGAAAACTCGGCGGGATCGACATTCTGGTCAATAACGCGGGCATCGTGCCGCATTTCCGATGGGGGCTGACCCGCTGGCCGCATGTCGAGGACATGCCGGAGGATTTCTGGGACCGGGTGATCCGCACCAACCTCTACGGCACGTTTCTGGGGACCAAGCACGCCATTCCGCATATGAAGGCGCGCGGCGGCGGCCATATCGTCAATCTGTTCGGCGGCGGCGGGCCGACACCGCCCGGCGCGCTCGCCTATATGGTGACCAAGAACGGGATCCGCACCTTCACCCGCTATGTCGCCGAAGAAGTCCGCGACGATAATATCTGCGTCGTCACTTTCTCGCCGCGTTATGCCATCGCGACCGAAGACGCGTCCGACGAAGCCAAGAGCCGCATGCCCGCGCCTGATGTGTTGGAAAACGCCTTCGTTCTGGTGGCGCAGCTTTCCATGGAAACCAGCGGCACCTGCGTCGCGCATGAGGACGGCAAGCTGGTCCCCGAACACCCGATGGAGGGGTAGGGAGAACCCTGCGGCAATCTCGCGCATCTTGTCAGTGTGCGCCCGAGACCCCATTATGAGACGACGTCCAAGAG
>CAZBKQ010000065.1:0-1759 GCA_964492555.1 uncultured Rhodospirillaceae bacterium
CGATGCCGAAACCGCGATCGGATGACCCCTTGATCTCTTCGTCGCGGGTGAAACTTTCGTGTGTCGCCGGCTTTTCTGCCATCAGTGCGCTTTCGGAAAGGAGGGTTCGGGGTGCTCTTACGGGAAAAATCGCGTCGATTCAACATTTCGTTGCCGCGACAAAGTCAGGTGCGGCGAAATACAAAAAGAAAGAAACCGTCTGCCCCGCCCTGCTTTGCCAAATCGCCTGGCGTGATCCGCAAACCCGCGTCCGCTCCACCGATCGGAGCCGGTGTGCCGGCGTCCGCGAAACCAACCGTGACAGATTCTATATCTTGAAGAGTAGCAAGAATCATACCGACTATCTTTTCGCCTTCTTCCTCCTGCAGGGAACAGACGCTGTAGACCAGCAAACCACCCGGTTTCAGCATGGAAAGCGCCGATTTCGCCAGCTCAGTCTGGAGGCGCGCCATCCTCGACACATCATCCGGTTTTTTGGCAAAGGGCAAATCGGGATGACGGCGGATCGTTCCGGTGGCGGAACAAGGCGCGTCGAGCAAGATGGCGTCGGGCGGCGTATCCGGATTCCAGCGGCGTATATCGGCGATTACCGTCTCTACCGAGAGGGCCAGCCGCGCCATGTTCTTTTCAAGGATTTCCATGCGCCGTTTCGACCGGTCGACCGCGGTGACAATCGCGCCGGCCGTGGCCAGCTGCGCAGTCTTTCCGCCGGGCGCGGCGCAGAGATCGATGATCCGCGCGCCTTTTCCGCCCTCTGGCAGCAACGACAACAAGATCCGCGCGGGCAGGGACGCTGCAAAATCCTGCACCCACCAGGCGCCGTCGTCATAGCCCGGCAGGGCGGTGATATCCCCCGCCTGTTTCAGCCGGACCGTGTTGCCTGAGATCACCGCGCCGCCGAGTTTTTCCGCCCATTCTTCGGGATTTTCCGCCACCGTGAGATCAAGCGGCGGTTCCGTCATATGGGCGCGGCAGATGTTGCGCGCCGTTTCCTCTCCATATTGCGCCACCCAGCTTTCCCAAAGCCATTTCGGGGTGTTCAGCCTTTCATCGATTTCCGCGAGCCGTTCCGGGCCGGTTTCCGATATCCGGCGCAGCACGGCATTGACGAGCCCCTTCTGTCCGGGAAACCGGCGGCACATCCGCACCGCCATATCGACCACGGCATGGGGTGGCGATTTCAGAAACAGGAGTTGCGCCGCGCCGAGTTGCAGAATGGCGCGCACCGCATTGGCGCGCTTCGGCAAGGGATGTCGCAGATAGGTCTTTATCAGCGCATCCAGCTGTCCTCGCCGGCGCAATGTGGTGGCAAGCAGCAGGCGGACAAAAGCCCGGTCGCGGGTGTCCAGCGCCGCGAAGTCGTCATTGCCGGCCAGCGCGTCATCAAGAGTTGCCTTGCCGCCCGTGATTTCGGCGAGGAGCGAGAGCGCGATCTCGCGCGATTTCAGCCCCGCGGCTGGAGGTGATTCCGTCATAGGGAAAAACTAGAGCCTTTGGCGATTTGGTGAAACCGGCCCCGCCGCCCTCAGCCCCACGGCCCGGCCCGTTCGCCTGCCAGTTCTCTCAGCGCCGCGATTCGGTTCGCCGTGTTCGGGTGGGTCGAAAACAGATTATCCATCGATCGGCCATGCAGCGGGTTGATGATAAACATATGCGCGGTGGCGGGATTGGCCTCTGCTTCTTCATTGTCGATTGTCTCCGCGCCCTGTTCCAGCTTGGCGAGCGCGGAGGCCAGCCAGAGCGGGTGGCCGCAGATCGC
>CAZBKQ010000065.1:1859-12599 GCA_964492555.1 uncultured Rhodospirillaceae bacterium
GCCAGCTCATGCGCCATGACGCCGGCGATTTCCTCATGGCTCAATATCCGCAACAGGCCGGTGGTCGCCGCGACCGCCGCGTTTTCCGGATTTCGTCCGGTGGCGAATGCGTTCGGCTGGTCGTTCTCAATGATATAGACGCGTGGCATCGGCAGATTCGCCCGGTCGGCGAGCTGGCGCACCAGCCGGTAATAGCTCGGCGCATCGCGCTCAGTGACCTGCCGCGCGCCATACATGGACAGGACCATCCGGTCCGAATTCCAGTAGGCGAAAACGTTCATCGCCAGCGCGACGGCGAGTGCGATCAACATTCCGGCTTCGCCGCCCAGCATCGCGCCAATGGCGAGAAACAGCGCCGTCATTGCCGCCAGAAGGATTCCTGTACGCAGGATATTCATCGCGTCATCACCACATTTGAAATTGCGTCATATGTGGGATTTGACCGGCCTCCCGGCAAGCGCTTGACGCGTTTGGATTTGTCCCCATCTGTGGCAGGATTGCCTTATGACCAAACCAAACGAAAAACCGGCAAAGCCGGAAACAGACAGCGTCGAAAAGGATGAGACCCCGGCGAAGGAGCCGAAGGAAGTCGGTGGTCGCGATGGTCCCGACCCGACCCGCTTCGGCGACTGGGAAAAGAACGGCCGCTGTATCGATTTCTGATCGGCGGGTGTTCAAGGCGGAACCGCGCGGTCCCGCCTTGAGTTATTCTACCGGTTTTCCTTCAGATCATCGACCACCGCCGGATCGGCCAGCGTCGTGGTATCGCCCAGATCCTCGAATTCCTCGGCCGCGATCTTGCGCAAAATACGCCGCATGATTTTTCCGGACCGGGTCTTGGGCAGGCCGGGCGCCCACTGGATCGCATCGGGGCTGGCGATCGGCCCGATCTGCGTGCGCACCCACTGGACCAGCTCACCGCGCAAATCCTCCGACGGGTCCTCGCCCTGCATCAGCGTGACATAGGCGTAAATCCCCTGGCCCTTGATATCATGCGGGAAACCGACGACGGCGGCTTCCGCCACCTTGGCGTGGGCGACCAGCGCGCTTTCGACCTCCGCCGTGCCGATGCGATGGCCGGAAACATTGATGACGTCATCAACCCGGCCGGTGATCCAGTAATAGCCGTCTTCGTCGCGGCGGCATCCGTCGCCGGAGAAATATTTGCCGGGAAATTGAGAGAAATAGGTTTCAAAGAACCGGTCGTGATCGCGGAAAACGGTGCGCATCTGGCCCGGCCATGAATCCGTCATGCAGAGATTGCCGACGCCTTCGCCTTCGATGGGGGAACCGTCATGATGGCAAAGCTCCGCCTTGATGCCGAAAAACGGCCGGGTCGCCGATCCGGGTTTCAGCGCCGTCGCGCCCGGCAGCGGCGAAATCAGGATGCCGCCTGTTTCCGTCTGCCACCAGGTATCGACAATGGGGCATCGCCCGTCGCCCACGACGTCGTAGTACCATTTCCAGGCTTCGGGGTTGATCGGTTCACCCACCGTGCCTAGCAGACGCAGCGCCGACCGTTTTGTCGCCGTGACCGGCGCGTCGCCTTCGCGCATCAGGGCCCGGATCGCCGTCGGCGCGGTGTAGAATATATTCACATCATGCTTGTCGCAGACCTGCCAGAACCGGCCCGAGTCGGGATAGGTCGGCACGCCTTCAAACATGATGGTGGTCGCGCCGTTCGCCAGCGGCCCATAGAGAATATAGGAATGGCCGGTGACCCAGCCGACATCCGCCGTGCACCAGTAAATATCGCCGTCGTGATAATCGAAGACATATTGGTGCGTCATCGACGCGAACACCATATAGCCGCCGGTGGTGTGCAGCACGCCCTTGGGCTTTCCGGTCGAACCGGAGGTATAGAGAATGAACAGCGGGTCCTCCGCGTCCATTTCCTCCGGCGGGCAATCGGGGGAGGCATCCGCCATCAGCTCGTGCCACCAGACATCGCGCCCCTCGACCCAGTTGATGTCGCCGCCCGTGCGGTTGACGACGATGCAGTTCTTGACGCCCGGACATTGTTCCAGCGCGGCGTCGGTATTTCCTTTCAGTGGAATCGGCCGTCCGCCGCGCACGCCTTCGTCGGAGGTAATGACATATTCGGACTCACAATCCTGAATGCGCCCGGCGATGGCGTCCGGTGAGAACCCGCCGAAAATGACCGAATGGATCGCGCCGATGCGGGCGCAGGCCAGCACCGCGACGGCGATTTCCGGGATCATCGGCAGATAGATCGTGACACGGTCGCCCTTCTTGACGCCGAGGCCTTTCATCGCATTGGCGAATTTGCAGACCTCTTCGTGCAGTTCGCGATAGGTGATCTTCTTGTCGACATCGGGCTCGTCGCCTTCCCAGATGATCGCGACCTGATCGCCCCGGGTCGAAAGATGCCGGTCGAGACAGTTGGCGGACGCGTTCAGCGTGCCGTCATAATACCAGCGGATGTGCAGGTCTTCCTTGGCGAAAGAGACATCCTTGACCTTTGTGTACGGCTTTATCCAGTTGATCCGCTTGCCCTGCTCGCCCCAGAACGCTTCCGGGTCGTCGATCGAGGCCTGATACATCTCCAGATATTTGTCATTGTCGGCCCAGGCTTTTTCAGCCCATTCGGCGGGTACCGGATACAGATCGCTGTCGGACATTTTATTCTCCCCTTATCTGCCGCAGGGCGGCGTGCGTTCGAAATTTTCCCAGACTATGGCCAATCGAAAATAAACAGGCAAGATTGCAGGCGAATGAAGGGAGGGAATAATGTCCGGACAAATGATCGTTTCGATCATTCTCGCGAGCGCGGTGCCGCTGGTGCTGTGGCTGGGTTATCTCAACCGCAGGGGCGGGGACGGCGAAAAGGCGAGGGGGATCGGCTGGCAGTTTATCCGCTATACAGTGCTGGCCATCGCCATTCCGGTGGCCGCGATCCTGGCCCTCAATAACGCGCTGGGGGGCGAGGCGGCGGCGATCATCGCCGGCGCCATGGGGTATGCGTTCGGCCAGAAAGACGGGTGATTAGCCCGCGAGTTTCACCAGCCCGTCCTCGACCCGGACCGGAACCGGGGCGAGCTTCATCCCCTGACAGGGGCCCCAGGTACAGACGCCGTCTTCGATATTGAACAGCGCCCCGTGCGTTGCGCACATGATGGCGTCTTCCTCCACCGTCAGAAAGGCATCCGGCTTCCAGTCGAGCGGAGTTCCCTGATGCGGGCAGAGATTGATATAGCCGAAGACGTCGTCGCCCCGGCGCACCACGAACAGGCGCGGGCGGCGCCCGACCTTGAATCCCTTCGACCCCGGGTCGTCGAGATCGGTCAGCGCGCAGAGAACCGTTCCCAGCCCGGTATCCTCGATCTTCGGATCGTCGCCATATTCACGCATCGGCTTTACGGTTTGATCCCACACATTTTGCACAGGATTTTCCATTCATTTGTGGCGACCGGCACGACGGAGAGGCGCGACTGTTTCACCAGGGCGAGATCGGCGAGTTTGGGTTCGGCCTTTATTTCGGCCAGCGTCACCGGATTTTCCACCGGGTATAACGCCTTCACATCGACCATGCCGAACCGCCCGCTTTCATCGGTGTGATCGGGGTAATGTTCCTTGACGACTTCCACCACGCCGACGATGCGCTTTTCATTGACCGAGTGATAAAAGAATCCCTTATCGCCCTTTTTCATGGCCTTCATATTATTATTGGCCTGATAGTTGCGGACGCCGTCCCAATGTTCGGTACCCTTTTTGACCTGATCGTCCCACGACCAGGCGCCGGGTTCGGATTTGAACAGCCAATATTGCATCTTTTTCTCCTCTAGTGTCGGTTCCGGCGCGCGGCCTTGACCACCCGATACTAACGCCGCGATTCGCGTTCAACCCGGAATGGCCGCGCCAGCAACGACTTGATGATGTCCTCGACCTCCGCGCCGCGATTGACGATGGCGTCGATCCCGTCCGATATCGGCATGTCGATTTTTAGTTTCGACGCCAGCATGGCGACGGCTGCGGCGGAAAACACCCCTTCGGCGACGGAACGCCGCTCGGCCATGATGTCGTCCAGTGTGCGCCCTTCGCCCAGCGCCACGCCCAGTGAATAATTCCGCGACTGGGTACTGGTGCAGGTGAGCGTGAGATCGCCAAGCCCACTCAGCCCCATCATGGTTTCCGCGCGACCGCCCTTGGCAACGCAGAGCCGGGTCATTTCCGCCAGGCCGCGCGTGATCAGTGCCGCCCGCGCATTGTCACCGAAACGCTTGCCCTCGGCGATACCACAAGCAATCGCCAGCACGTTCTTCACCGCGCCGCCGATTTCCGCGCCAAGCACATCATCATTGAGATAGGGCCGGAATGTCTGGCTGCCGATCGCGGTGACCAGCGCCTCGCCCACCGGTTTTTCGCGCGCCGCCAGTGTCACGGCGGTCGGCAGTCCGCGCGCTACCTCCGCCGCGAAAGTCGGGCCGGACAGTACCGCGATGGGGTGGCCGCTCAGAACATGGGCGGCGATTTCCGTCATCAGCGCGCCGCTTTCCTGCTCGATCCCCTTGGCGCAGATCACCACGGGCGCGCCGGGCGGCAGCGCCGGCGCCAGATTTTGCGCCACACTGCGCAGGAACTGCGCCGGCGTCACCAGCAGAACCGCATCGGAATCGGCGGCTTCCTCAATCACCGCGGTCGCCCGGATCGCGGGATTCAGCGCCACTTCCGGCAGGTAAAGCGGGTTTTCCCGTGATTTATTTATTGATTCCGCGACGTCGGCCTCATGCGCCCAAAGAACCGTGTGATGGCCCGTTCCCGCCACCGCCTGGGCAAGCGCGGTGCCCCATGCCCCGGCGCCGATAATCCCGATACTGTCGATATTCATGTGGCTCCGGCGGCGCGGCCGCTCCTGATCAGTGGGTAAGAGACGCCGGAAAATCTATCGCGAATCCCTGTTCGGGGGAAACCGCGAAAATCCGCCTTCCGGACGGGGGTAAGGAATATCATATTACGCTTTCCGGAATACCATTTCACGCCGCCGCGATCTCGTCGAGCGGCCAGCGCGGACGCGGTTTGAAATCCAGCCCGTCCGTCAGTCCCAGCCGCAGCCTCTCTATGCCGGCCCAGGCGATCATGGCGCCATTATCGGTACAAAGTGCGGGGGGCGGGGCAATGAAGTCGAAGCCCCGGGCCGCGGCGGCCTCATCAAGCGCTGAACGGATGGCCCGGTTAGCCGCGACCCCGCCCGCGACCACCAGAACTCCACCCTCAGGATGGATTTCTTTAAATATATCAATGGCATGAGAGGTCCGATTGGCGACCACTTCCGCCGCCGCTTGTTGGAAATCGGCACAGAGATCGGTAGCGTCGCTGTCCGACACCGCACCGGGCGGCAGGGCCTCGATTGCATGGCGAACGGCGGTTTTGAGGCCGGAAAAGGAAAAATCCGCGCCTTCACGGCCTTTCAGCGGGCGTGGCAGGTTGAATCGCCCCGTCGTACCCCTCGCCGCGGTCTTTTCCACCGCCGGCCCGCCCGGAAAACCCAGTCCAAGCATCTTCGCCGTCTTGTCAAAGGCTTCGCCCAGCGCGTCGTCTATCGTGCCGCCGATCCGCCGGTACCGGCCGACCCCTTCGACCGCGATAAATTGCGTGTGCCCGCCCGATACCAGCAGCAAAAGATAGGGAAAGCCGATATCGTCCGTCAGCCGCGCGGTCAGGGCATGCCCTTCCAGATGGTTCGCGGCGATAAAGGGGAGAGCGCGCGCCGCCGCGATAGCCTTCCCCGTCATCGCGCCCACGATCACCCCGCCGATCAGCCCGGGCCCACACGTGGCCGCGACCCCGTCCAGCGCCTCGAAACCGATATCCGCCGCCGCCATGGCGTTTGCGATAATGCCGTCGATCGCCTCGATATGAGCGCGCGCGGCGATTTCCGGCACTACGCCGCCATAGGGCGCGTGATCCGCGATTTGCGAACGCACAATGTTGGAGAGAATTCGCCGGTCGTCACTGACGATTGCGGCCGCAGTCTCGTCGCAGCTTGTTTCAATGCCGAGAACAATCATGGCGGGACAATAACCCATCGCGCCGCGCCGCGCCCAATCTTTCCAGGCGCTGGCGAATCGCACCGATCCGCGCTACAGATTTTTCATGACACCCGAAACCGGCATCCAATTGCGTATTGCGACGCGCGGCAGCCCGCTGGCGCTCGCCCAGGCGCACGAAGCCGCGGATCGTTTGCGCGCCGCCCATACCGCGCTTGCCGATGACGCGGCCATCGCCTTTCAGACCTACCGCACAACGGGGGACAGGCTGCAAACCGGGACGCTGGCCGAAGCCGGCGGAAAAGGGCTGTTTACCAAGGAAATCGAGCAGGCGCTTCTCGACACCGACGCCGATATCGCGGTGCATTCCATGAAGGACATGCCGACCGAACTGCCGGCAGGTCTGATGATTGCCGCCTATTTGCCGCGCGCGGATTTTCGCGATGCGCTGATCGGCGGCGCGCAATCGCTTGAGGATTTGCCGATGGGCGCGCGCGTCGGCACCGCCTCTTTGCGGCGTCAGGCCATCCTCAAGAGCCTGCGCCCGGATCTGATCATCGAAACGCTGCGCGGCAATGTGAATACGCGGCTCAAACGGGTGGCGGAAGGCGATTTTGACGCAACGCTCCTTGCCGCCGCCGGTCTGACACGGCTTGGCATGCTGAACGAGGCATCGGCGATCCTCTCGCCCGATGAGATGCTGCCCGCAATCTGTCAGGGGATCATCGGTATCGAATGCCGCGAAGACGACCAAACCACGCGGGAATTTCTCGCCGCCATTGACGATCGGGAGTCCCGCATCGCGGCAACCGCGGAACGCGCCTTTCTTGCCGCGCTGGACGGGTCCTGCCGCACGCCGATCGCGGGTCTCGCCCGCATCGAAGACGAAAATATATCTTTGCGCGGTCTGATTATCCGGCCGGATGGCAGCGAAACCCTGGCGGCGGAAAATGCCGCGCCGATCACCGAAGCTGCGGCACTCGGCACTGCTTTGGGCGGGCAACTCCGCGATCGCGCCGGGCCCGGATTTTTCGATGACGGCTGATCGCGCCGCCGATCCAGGCGTGTTGCTGACCCGGCCCGCCGGGCAAAGCGAGGCGCTTGCCAAGACTCTTCGAAACCTTGGTTATGCGCCCTTTATCGACCCGCTGCTCAATATCATTCCGATCTCGAAACAATTAGATTCTTCGGGAATTCAGGCGCTTCTCTTTACCAGCGCCAATGCTGTGGGGCCGTTTTGCGCGGCCAATGCGGAACGCGATCTGCCGGTTTTCGCGGTCGGTGCGGCAAGTGCGGCGGCATTGCGGAAAGCGGGTTTTCGGGAAATCCACACCGGCGACAGCGGCGCGGATGCGGTGGCGCGGGATATTATCCGTCTTTGTGATCCGCAAAACGGTTCGGTTCTCCATGTTTCCGGCGAAACCATACGCGGAAATCCGGCCGGAATCCTCGACGAAGGCGGTTTTGACTACCGAAGAGAGATCGTTTACCGGGCAGACGCGGCGACGGAAATTTCGCCAAAAACCGTGGCAGCGATAAAAGACGATAAAATCACCGCGATATTGTTTTTCTCTCCCCGAACCGGGGAAACCTTTGCTAATCTGATCGGCATGGCGGGACTTACGGAAAAATGCGGAGGCATGATGGCGCTCTGCCTCTCACCGGCGGTGGCGGGGTCGGTCCGGAATCTGCCGTGGAGAACAGTGATTGCCGCAAAATCGCCGCAAACCGACGCTATGATCGCCGCCCTGAAAGATGCCATTCCTGTCAGCCGAGGATCATAACCCGTGCCAGAAGAAAAAAATTCCGTTTCCGAAACGAAATCGGATGGGGCTCAAAATGACGTCAAAGAGCCCGGAGAAAAGGTTAAACCGGCGGCTTCTCCGGATAAGACGGTGTCCGCCGGCCCACGCCGCAAGGTCTTCTCCATTCGGCGCCTTGTCTGGCTGGCGATCATTCTTTTCGCCGCCTGGTTCACCTGGCCGCTCTGGGGGGGTTTTGCGCCCTCATGGCTACAGGCGGTTCTGTCTCCCATCATGGAGGCCGGGCGCACCAATCCGGTTGCCAAAGACGTGGTGTCTTTGAAGGATCGGGTTGCCGCACTTGAGGCCGGCGTCGAACAATTGCGCCAGGGGTTGATGACACGCAGCCATTCATCGTCCACCGCCGAACAAGCGCAAAAACTGAAAGATATTGAGACCGGGTTGAATACGCTGCGCGACGGGCTGGCGAACCGGACGCTTGCCACCACCACGGCGGGTCAGGAAACACGGCTGAAAGATCTTGAACAAAAATTCGCCGAAATCGCCGCGGGCAGCGGGGCGCTCGCCAAACTGCCCGATATCGAAATCCGGCTGAATGCAATCGATGGACGGTTGCGGCGGATTGAAAACCGTCCCGCGCCCACGCCGGCGCCGTCCGGCCCGGTCGCCAGCGCCGAAACCAAACCGGATCAGGGCACATCCTACCGGCTCCAATCACTTGAGGCGGAAAACGAACAGCTTTCGAAAACGGTCGCCGCGTTGCAGCGCCGGGTCCTTGCGCTCGAAACCCGCAAACCCATCGCCGCCGCGCCCGAATCCGGAAACGGCAGCGCGGGCGTTCTGATGCTCGCCGTCGCCAATCTGAAAGACGCGGCGGGCGGCGATGCGGAATTTCAGGAAGAATGGAAAACGGTTTCCGTGCTGGCGGCCGACGATCCCGATCTGACTGCCGCGCTGGCCGCTCTGAAGCCCCATGCGGAAAACGGCACTCCCACACTGGATGCGCTGCGCCGGGATTTTCCCGCCGTTGCAGACGCGGTGGCGCGTTCTTTCGGCGCGCCAAAGGGCGATAGCTGGATCGATCGAACGATTGCCCGGATTACCGCGCTGGTGACCATCCGGCGCACCGGCGCTGATGCGTCCACTGGTGACGGTCCCGCCGCGCTGGTGGCGCGGGCGGAACTCGCTCTGGCGCGCGGCGATCTGGCCGCCGCGATCAGGGCGCTGTCCGGACTGACTGGTAAGGCGACGGAGGCCGCCAAACCCTGGCTCGACCGCGCCCATGCCCGCGCCGCCGTGAATAAGGCCCTGGGCGCGGCACAGTCGGCGGCGCTTGCCATTTCCGGCGAACGGTCGGGCGGATGATCCGGACATTCCTGTATCTGGCGCTTGCGGGGCTGCTGGTTCTCGCCGCGCTGCAGATCGCCGATATTCCGGGAGAGGTCGCGTTCGACTGGCAAGGTTGGCGCATCGTTCTTCCCGCGCCGCTGCTCGTTCTCGCTCTTATTCTATTCGCCGCGATCTCCGTGCTGATTTACCGCATCTGGCGCGGCTTTACCCGGACCCCCGGCGTCATCGTCGCGGCCCATCGCCGGGCCCGGCGCGAACGGGGCTATCGCGCCCTGACGCAGGGAATGGTCGCGGTCGCCGCCGGTGACGCGCAAGAGGCAAGGCGCCAGGCGAAACGCGCCGATGTGTTGCTGAATGAACCGCCTCTGACCATGTTGCTTTCCGCCCAGACGGCACAGTTGAACGGTGATGAGCAGGCGGCGAAACGTTACTTCACCGCGATGCTGGAGCGGGAGGAAACCGCCTTTCTCGGGCTGCGCGGTCTGCTGATACAGGCGCAGAAAGACGGCGACCGGGCGGAGGCGATGCGCCTCGCCGAGCGTGCCCGGCGGCTTCAGCCCAAGACTCCCTGGGTGCTCGGCACGCTCTATGATCTGCATGTCGCGGAAAAGGATTGGCGTTCGGCCGCCGGTCTGCTCGACGGTCTGGCGAAGTCAAGGGCCATCAACGGCGATGTCGCCGGCCGGCGACGCGCGGCGCTGGCGCTCCTCCGCGCTGAAGACGCAAGATCCAATGGCGATGACCGGGCGCGTGCCGTCGCGGCGAAAGAGGCCTTCAAATCCGCGTCAGGCTGGCTGCCCGCGATCATTGCCGAGGCCGCCGCCCTGGCCGATGGCGGCAAAAACCGAAACGCGCTCCGGCTGATCGAAAGAAGCTGGGCCGGGCACTCGCACCCCGCCCTTGCCGAAATTTATCGCCGCGCGCTCCCGGAAGGCGACGCGGTAAAGCGCGTTCAACAGATCGAAAAGCTGGTCGCCGGCAATGCCGGTCATCCGCAAAGCCAGATCGCCCTCGCCCGCGCTATGCTGGACGCCGATCTCTGGGGCAGCGCGCGAACCCATCTGGAAAAAGCTGCCGCCGAGGGCGAGACGGTTGAAATCTGCCGCCTGATGGCGCGGCTGGAAGAGGGTGAGAATAAAGATATCGACGCCGCCAACCGCTGCCTCCGCAGGGCGGCGGAGGCAAAACCCGATCCCGGCTGGCAATGCGATGCGTGCGGCGGGCAGTTCTCGGAATTTTCGCCCGATTGCCCGGGCTGCGGCGCGCTCGGCACGCTGGAATGGGGCGCGGCTCCCGATCCGGCGGTGTTGTCCGCGCCGGGGGCGCAAGACGGGGCGGGGGACATCAACCCGCCCGCTGTGATCGAAGCGCCGGTGGTGAATAGCGGCGGAGTCGCGGAATCATTGACGAGCAAGCCCCAACGGGAGTAAACAGCGCGTGGCCGTGCCGCCTTAGCTCAGTTGGTAGAGCATCGCATTCGTAATGCGGGGGTCGCGTGTTCGAGTCACGCAGGCGGCACCACTCTTTCCCTGAAAATCAGCCCTCTCAGAACGCGCCTGAAAAGCGCGGCTGGCTCTGGGTTTCGCCATAACGCCGGAACATCAGGTTGAAGGCGATGC
>CAZBKQ010000066.1:0-11929 GCA_964492555.1 uncultured Rhodospirillaceae bacterium
CCTCGTCCGGCGGCAGGTTATCGTCCCACCGTTCGGCGACATAGCGGCATCCCGTTACCCCGTCAGAGGCGGGCGAGGCCAGCCAGACGGCTGGTTTCCTGATCACCTTCGGGTCGAGTCCGCGCCCTTCCACGGCGCCGGTGCCGAACTTGGTATCAACCGCGCCGCCGGGGCTCAGCGTATTCACGGTGATGCCGGTATCGAACAGCCATTCCGCCCAGGCGACCGTCGCCGCGTCCAGCGCGGCCTTCGAAGGCCCATAAGGCGTAATCGCCTTGCGGTGCATCGAATCCGTGCGTTTGGAGATGTTGATGATGCGCCCCCATCCGGCTTCGGCCAGATACCGGCCCGCCGCATGCGCCATCAGATAGGGGCCGAGCACGTTGGTGTCGATGACTTCCCGGAAGCCTTGCGGGTCGACATCCCAAAGCTGCAGCGACCCGTCGCCATGATGGACGTAGCGCCCCGCCTTGCCGGCGTTATTGACCAGAATATGCAGCGCTCCGAACTGTTCGATGGTTTCCGCGACGGCGCGCGCGCAATCTTCTTCCGATGTGACATCGGCCTGCACGCAATGGGCTTTTGCGCCCGCCGCCTCGACCAGCGATTTCGTTTCATTCAGTTCGGCTTCGATCCCGGAATTTTGTTCGTCCGATGCGGGGGCCGCGGTAATCGTTATGCCGCCAATACCCGCTTCGGCGAAGGCGACGGCCATTTCGCGGCCCAGCCCGCGCGAGGCTCCGGTGATCAGGGCGATTTTTCCGCTAAGGTCCATCAGAATTTCCTATCTCAATGAGGCTTCGATATTGCCGCCATCGACGGTCAGGATCGCCGCCGTGGTTTTTTCCGCGATTGCCAGGTCGAAGAAGGCCTGCGCGACATCCTCGGCGGTGACCTCGCGTCCCAGCAGATTGCCGGACATGTAGTCTTCTTCCGACAGCCCGCGCGCCTTCGACCGTTCCGAAATCATCCGGTCGGTCAGCAGGCCGGAACGGATGCGGTCGGCATTCACGGCGGAAGACCGTATGCCGTCGCGCCCGTAATCCAGCGCATATTGCTTCATCAGGAACATCGTCGCCGCCTTGGGTAATCCGTAGGGGCCGAAATCCTTGCCCGGATTGACCGCCTGTTTGGAGGTGTTGAACAATAGACACCCGCCGATACCCTGGGCCTGGAAAATACGCACGGCGGCCTGCGCCGCGGTCTGATGGGCGAAGAAATTGAGCTCGAAGCTCTTGCGCAGCAATTCAGGTTCGACCTCGCCGATACGCCCCTGCCAGGCCGCGCCTGCGTTGGAAATCAGAATATCCAGCCCGCCGAAGGTCTCGACGATATGATCGAACGCGGCATTCAGCGCCTGCGCGTCCGTGACGTCGCAGCCGATGCCGATTCCGCCGAGCGGCTTGGCGACCGCGTCCGCCGCGTCGCCGTCGAGATCAATCACCGCGACTGCCGCGCCTTCTGCCGCGAAACGTTTGGCGGCTGCCGCCCCGATGCCGGAGCCGCCGCCGGTAATAGCGACGGTCCTGCGCGCCAGCGGTTTCTCCGCCGCCTTGCCGAGCTTTGCCTGTTCCAGCGACCAGTATTCGATATCGAAAATATCCGGCTCCGGAATCACCTCATAGGTACCCATCGCCTCGACATCCGAAATCACCTCGATATTGGTTTCGGCCAGATCGGCGGCGACGGCGGCGGCGCCCCGGTTGTTGCCCAGCCCGAACAGCCCGACACCCGGCACCAGGATGACGCGCGGCATCGGGTCCAGTTCTGTTTTGGGCGTTTCCTGGGTCGCGTTATTGCGCTCGAAATAAGCGTGATAATCGGCCTGGTATTGCTCCAACGCCGCTTTGGCGCCCGCCGCGAAGCCGTCAAGATCGCCCGATATCGGCGGCGGCACGATCAGCGGGTTTGGCTTGGTGCGGATGACGTGATCCGGCGTCACCGTGCCCTGCTGGCTGTAACGGTCAATTTCCTTGCCGTTCACGTAAGCGCGAATTTGCTCGCTGGTGCGGAAATCCATCAACATGGGTTTCTTGCCATCAATGGCGCAAAGCCCGCGCAGGATCGGAGCGATCTCGGCGACACTTGCCGTCGCGGCGGGAACTTTGGCCGGAACGATGGTGGAGGAGCGTCGTTTCGCGATGGTGTCCTCGGCCATCGTCGTCATCTCGATCATCCGGTCATAGGCGTCCTTCGCGGTCTCTCCGAAAGTGAAGATGCCGTGTTTCAGCAGGATCAACCCGTCGACATTCGTGTCCTGCTCGAAAACCTCCTTGGCTTTCCTGGCGAGCGCGAAGCCCGGCATGATATAGGGCACATAGCCCATGCGCTTGCCGAAGACCTCGCGGCAGAGATCGTCGCCGCCTTCCTGATCGGTCAAAGCGAGCACCGCATTCGCATGGGTGTGGTCGATGAATTTATGCGGCAGGAAAGCGTGCAGCAGCGTTTCGACCGACGGGTTGGGCGCGGAGGCGTCGAGCAGGTTGATGCGCTGCGCATTCACCATGTCCTCATCTGATAGCGCGTCGAGAGAGGCGAGCTCACGGATATTATCAAGCCGGACGGCGGGCAGGCCCGGCGGTTCGATGTCGCCGAGGTCCCAGCCGCTGCCTTTTACGCACAGCACGTCCGTATCCTTGCCGACCATGTCCGGAAGGGTGGTCTTGACCGACGTATTGCCCCCGCCATGCAGTACCAGCCGCGCCTCCTGACCCAGCAGGCGTGAACTATAGACCCGGAGTGCCACATCGGCGTTCGAGCTGTTGGAGGCGAATCGGTCGATATAGTTTTCCGCTTCCGCGTCGGACCAACGGTTTTCCATGCTGCGGTGTTCCTATTTCTGTTCGGGGTAAAGTGATTTCAGCCCGTCTTCGGAGGCCGGGCAGATACCGCGTTCGGTGATCAGCCCGGTGACCAGCCGGGAAGGCGTCACGTCGAAGGCCGGATTGGCCGCCGGGGTGGATTCGGGCGCAATTGAAATGGTCTCAATCGCCCCGCTACCTGTTCGGCCGGTCAGTTTCAATACCTCGTCCTGGCCGCGTTCCTCGATCGGAATTTCGCGCCCGTCATGACAGGTCCAGTCGATGGTCGGGCCCGGCAGCCCGACATAAAACGGGATGTCATTGTCGTGCGCCGCCAGCGCCTTCAGATAGGTGCCGATCTTGTTGGCGACATCGCCATTGGCGGTGGTCCGGTCGGTGCCGGTGATCAGAATATCGACCTTGCCGTCGCGCATCAGATGGCCGCCCGCATTATCCGCGACCAGCGTATGCGGCACGCCATGCCCGGCCAGTTCCCAGGCCGTCAGACTGGCGCCCTGGTTGCGCGGGCGGGTCTCATCCACCCAGACATGAACCGGAATGCCCTGTTCGTCGGCGACGTAAATCGGCGCGGTGGCTGTGCCCCAATCGACGGTGGCGAGCCAGCCGGCGTTGCAGTGGGTCATGATATTAACCGGGCGCGATTTGCCGCTGGCCTCCCAGATATTACGGATCAGGGCGACCCCATGATCGCCGATCGACCGGCAGATCGCGACGTCTTCATCACAAACCTGTTCGGCGAGTGTCTTTGCCGCCGCGATACGGTCATTGGCGGGCAGTTTCAGCAGCGTTTCCGCCGCCCGTTCCAGCGCCCAGCGCAAATTTACCGCGGTCGGGCGCGTCGCCAGCAATTTCGCAAAGGATGCCTTGAGCCCGTCATCTGAGGAATCTTCCTTTGCCGCCAGAAAGGCCCCCCAGGCGGCGGTGGCCCCGATCAATGGCGCGCCGCGCACCAGCATGGCGTTGATCGCATGCGCCGCATCGTCGCTGGTTTTCAGCGCGACGGTGACGAATTCATGGGGCAGGCGGGTCTGGTCGATGATGCCGACAGTTTCCCCGTCTTCTTCGAGCCAGATCGTGCGGTAGGGAACGCCGTCGACTTTCATGGGGTTATCCTAGAGCACTCGCGCGGCGACGGCATCGAGCCGTTGCACCATGCCGGGATCGCGCGCCTCGGGCGCGGTGATAATTGCGGTATCGAGCGCGATATGACAGCCCGCCTCGCACATTGTTTCGCGATTCGAGATCATCGGGGCGAGCGCCGCAACCAGGCTTTTCGCCTCTACCGCATTCCTCTGCAGCACTTGCAGAATGGTCTCGACATTGACGTCGTCATGATCGTCGTGCCAGCAATCGTAATCGGTCACCATCGCGACGGTCGCGTAACACATCTCCGCCTCGCGGGCGAGCTTGGCTTCCGGCATGTTGGTCATGCCGATGACGTCGCAGCCCCAGGTTCGATAAAGCTCGCTTTCGGCCCGGGTGGAGAATTGCGGCCCTTCCATCACCAGATATGTGCCGCCGCGGACCATGGGCGCGGAAATGCTGCCGCCCGCCTGTTCGATGAGGGTGCCCAGCCGGCCACACACCGGATCGGCCAATGAGACATGCGCGACCAGCCCTTCGCCGAAAAAGCTTTTTTCGCGGGCGAAGGTGCGGTCGATAAACTGATCGACGATGACGAAAGTGCCGGGCGGAAGCTCTTCTTTCAGCGAGCCCACGGCGGACAGCGAGACGATTTCCGTGCAACCCGCGCGTTTCAGCACGTCGATATTGGCACGGAAATTGAGGCCCGAAGGCGGGATGCGGTGGCCGCGCCCGTGACGCGGCAGGAAGACGATTTTCTGGCCAGCCAGCTCACCGATGATCAGCGAGTCGGAGGGTTGTCCGAAAGGCGAATTGACCGCTTCCTCGCGGACATTCTCCAGCCCGTCAATGTCATAAAGGCCGCTGCCGCCGATAACGCCGAGTACGGGGGGTGTCCCCGCCGGGTTTCGGACATCCGTCATAATCATCATTCTCCTGTATTGTTGGCCCCCGGGGCGCGGGGGCTTCGCCACTTGCAATTGCCGGTTTTTACTATAATCCGGACGAAAACGCAGCCGCCCGAAGTCAAATTTTTGCGGAAATTCCTTGCCGGGTGGCCGGGGCGGAATAGGTGGGTTTTCTGATTGGAGTATTGCGTGAATGGTGCCGGAACAGGATCAGGATCAGGAAAAGCGCATCCTTTTTATCGTAAATGAGGACTGGTTTTTCTATTCTCATCGTCTGGCGCTGGCCAAGGCCTGTATCGCAGACGGTTGGCGGGTCAGCGTGGCCACCCGGGTTAACGCCCATGACGATGCGATTAAGTCGCACAATATTCACCTTATTCCGAGCCGTATGACGCGGGGCGCCATCAGCCTGTCCGCGTTTTGGCATGAAATCCTGACCGTCCTGCAGCTTGCTTGCGTCATCAGACGGGAAAAGCCAGCCGTCATGCATCTTGTCGGGTTGAAGCCGGTAATTTTCGGTTGGCTGGCAACGGTTCTTCTGCCCCGGCCCGTTACCGTCAACGCACTGACCGGGATGGGTTATATTTTCACCTCTGCCAAATTCGATGTTCGTGTCATCCGGACCCTGATCAAATGGATGCTGAAGCGCGCGCTTCACCGCAGGAAATCCTATCTGATCACGCAGAACAAACGCGATGCGGCGGATTTGCTGAATGGCGGCATCGCCGCGAAGGAAAGGACGCTGACCATATTCGGATCGGGCGTCGATACGGCGGAATTTTGTCCCTCGCCCGAACCTCAAGGCGCGGTCCGGATCACCTATGTCGGTCGAATGCTGCGTGACAAGGGGGTGGAGGATCTTGTCCGCGCGGCGCACGAGCTGAAACAGCGCCGCTATGATTTCGAATTGAGGCTTGTCGGCGGGACTGATCCGGGCAATCCAACCCATATTTCCGAAGAAGAGCTGCGGGAATGGGACAGTGAAGAATTCATCAGCTGGCTTGGGTACCGCGACGATGTGGATGCTGTCTGGCGCGAAACCAATATCGCGGTGCTGCCGTCCTATCGCGAAGGCATGCCGATGTCGCTGCTGGAAGCCTCCGCCAGCGGTCGTCCGCTGGTTTCTACCCGGGTGCAAGGTTGCGAGGAACTGGTCGAACACGGCTTTAACGGCTATCTGGTGGAACCGAATGACTGGCGCAATCTCGCCAATGCGCTGGAAGAACTCATGCTGGATGCGGAGAAGCGCCGGGAAATGGGTGCCGCGGCGCGGGTGCGCGTGGAAAACCGGTTTGACCAGAAAACGGTTATATCTTCGACATTGCGGCTCTATGAGCGGGCGATGGGGTGATGAGAGTAGATTGAGCCGCAAAGGACGGCGCGTTTCGCATATCGTTTTTAAATATGACGAATAGAAATCTGTTCACCTACCATGAGCTTTTTCAGATGAAAAAAAATTCTTGGCGGTATCAAATTAGTTGCGGTTAACCTGCTGATGTTGTTGGCCCTTCTGGTAGCGGCAGAGCTTGCATGTTTTTTTGTCTGGACCACTGGGGCCGGTCCCCAAAAAAAGCTGGCGAACCGCGTTTTTTCTGAACGGGTGCCTGCGAATTTCAATGTCAGTGCGCAGGAAATTCTCTCACTCAAAGCTCTTGATGACGTCACGACTGAAATCGCGTTGCCGATTTCTCATGACCAAAAGTCGATAGTTTCCCTGTCCTATTATATAGGCAGCACCCTACATGTACTGGAAACCACGCGATCCAATAGTTTGTCCATCGTAAATTTCCGGAAATTCAGAGACATATATAGCTACTCTGAAAAAGAAAGTTTCTGGTCTGCTCTGGCCAGTCAATCGAAAAACCGTGAAATAATACTTGCGCTGGGCGGTTCCACGACGGCCTTTTCCTGGGGGTGGCCTTCTTATCTCGCTCATTTTCTGGAAGAAGAATTTCCGGGCAGATTTCTGGTCTTCAATCTCGGGCAACCCGGCGACAAGGTGTCTGATTATCGTTTCCGGTATGAAAGCCATGTGCGCCCGTTTTTGAAGTCATTTAATCGCTCATTGCATTCCATATTGACGTTTGATGGCGTCAATGATCTCGCCTACCCGGTATTTCTCCATGTTAACAAGTTAGCCGACTATCCCGTTTCCCAATTTTGTGAAAATTTGATTGTTGGACCAGTGGAACAAGAGGGTGTTGATCTCACGATCCACAAAGTTCTGATTAGTAAGAAGTCGTCCAATATTGTCGGCGACGGGACGGGATTGATTGTCGATGGAATCGCGGAAATTCTTCCCGCAATACCAAAATGGGAAAAACCTTACGGTGTGTTGGACGAATCGAATGGATTGCCCCGGTCATTCTTTGCCAATGTTCGTCCAGCTATCTCGACGGATAACGTTCTCAGGATATACCGGGACACTCGTCGCATGCCGCTCGCGACTGATGTGGGAAGTTCAACCGCTCAGAGTGACGAAGTCATCAATGGTTTAATGGCGCCGCTGTTGCGGTTACGGAAAAACGGATTGTCCTTGCCGCCGAAACCCCGAAATCAGAATGGCATCGTTGTGGAATTGCCCAAGGCACTTATTTCCCCGGAAAATTCAGATAGTTCCATTTTTGCGGCGATCGCAAAGCCAAGTAAAGAAAAACCCAGTGACAGAATGCTGTTTGTCGTCGAATCTCAAAGCCACTGGAACACGCATTATCGGTACTGCGATCTCGAAAAAGTTGGCTGGACCTCGTGCTGAGTGGAGGTGCCGGTTCCGAAGGATGGTGAAAATTTGTTTTTGAGGGTGTTTCCGAATGTCACGGGAGACGATTCGGGAGTGCTTTTCGGAGGGTTTCTTCAATTAAAAAAATGATTTAGATAGAGATGTGACCGCTCCATCGTCGGCTGGCGCTAGCTCCGGATTTCCAGACGCCATTCCGCCGCAATAATTTATTGAAAAATAATGATAATTTCTGCAACTCCCTATCGTATTTCCTTCTTTGGCGGCGGTACGGATTATCCCGCATGGTATCAAAAACATGGCGGCGCCGTCCTTTCCACCACCATCAATCGATACTGCAATATTCAGGCGCGCTATCTACCGCCGTTTTTTCGGCATAAATACCGCGTCGTCTGGTCAAAAATCGAAACCCCGATTGAATCCAGCGAAATCGATCACCCCATCGTCCGCGCCGCGGTTCAGCATTTCGGCATCGAAGAAGGGATGG
Source organism: uncultured Rhodospirillaceae bacterium (assembly GCA_964492555.1). GTDB lineage: Bacteria > Pseudomonadota > Alphaproteobacteria > MPNO01 > UBA2964. The sequence goes on from CAZBKQ010000066.1 coordinate 8,038, forward strand.
AAATTCATCATTTTGGCGATTTGCCGGCGCGGTCGGGGCTGGGTAGCAGCTCGTCCTTTACGGTTGGTATTTTGCTCGCGCTTCACGGTTTGACCGGCAAGATCGTCGGCAAGGAAGAGCTGGCCCGCGAGGCGGTTTTGGTCGAGCAGGAAATCGTCGCGGAGATGGTCGGGGTTCAGGACCAGATCGCCGCCGCGTTTGGCGGGTTCAACCGGATCGAGTTCGAAAAGGACGGGCGTTTTACCGTTAACCCGTTGCTGGTATCAAAATCCCGTCTCAGGTTACTTAACGACCATCTGGTGCTGGTGTTTACCGGTGTTTCGCGTACCGCCTCGACGGTCGCCGAAAAACAGGTAGCCGCGTTCGGCAGCAAGGAAGACGTGCTGAAGCGAATGGCGGCCATGGTCGATGAGGGTGTCGAGCTGATGGTCGGTGACCGGGATATTCGCGAATTCGGAGAACTGCTTCACGAAGGATGGGAGCTCAAGCGCTCGATCACACCGGAAATCAGTACCGGCGAGGTGAACGATCTGTATGATCTCGGACGCAGTGCGGGCGCGATCGGTGGGAAGCTGCTGGGCGCCGGTGGCGGCGGGTTCATGGTATTTTTCGTCGAGCCGGAAAAGCGGGAGCATTTCCTGGGCCAGATCGATGGTTATCTGAACGTTCCATTCGAATTTGAGGACAAAGGCAGTCACATCGTCCATTATACCCGTGACTAAGTTGCGTCTGTAATTCTGAAACAATAAGAAGCGATATTTGAGTTTTATCGTTTCCGGGTTGGCCTCTTACCGGATCCTTGAATGCGAAAGATCGAACCAAGATACGGATATCGCTTTACGACGGACGAAATCCGTACCCATTACGGCTCCGCCGACGGCGCTTTCGAGGCCTGCGATTTTAACCTCGCTGGCCAGGATGCCGAGGACGGATCGGAGATTCAGGGAATTTCCTTTGTTCTGACCGGGCTGGTGCCGAAAGGCGCCGAAATCCTCGATAAGTTGTCCAATCCGTCGCCCTTGGCGCAGATCGTCAGGGCACACGCCGCTTGGTATTCCGATGATCGCTCTCAGGCTCTGGATATCCTGAAGGATGTGCCGCGCACCGGGAGAGATGGCGTCCTTGCCGACCAGATTGAAGCGATGATCGGCCGTGACCGGATAGACGTGTTCTGTACAGCCGCGACACCCAACTATCCGATGCTGGGCGTCGATGGGCGGGACCGCTATCACGATCCGGAATATGAACTCGGCCAGTTCTATATAAAAAATGTCGGGACTCAGCTTGAGGAAAACGCGTACCCCTATACTCATGACCAGTCATTCGCCGAATTCATAGAAAGCCTGCCCGAGAATGAGCGGCCGGAATTCACGATGAGCCTGGTATCGCAATGGCTGACACCGCGCGATTTTGACAAGATCGATATCCCCAGGGTCCTCTGGCACCACGATCACGACCTGTTTATTCACCGGTTCTACGACAATTATTTTGCTTATGATGTGAACATAGCCTGCACGTCGCAGGAACATTTCGAACTCTCGCAGATCTTCGGTGGGTTCGTCGCGACCCATCATTACTCTGATGTTTTCGGCGTCCCGTTCAGCATGCCGAAACAGCGGTCATCGATCGTTGAAAAGAAAATTGATGTGCTGATAACCGGTGGCGGCACGCTTGAGTCGTTTTTTCGCGACAAATCCAGTTTTGCTTTCCAGCTCTCGCGGCTTGGCGATGATATTTCGTTGACTGTGGTTAATGGGCATTTGCCACGCGATGAATATGTCGACCTTGCCGGGCAAGCGAAGAGCATGCCGATTCCGAGCCGGATGTGCGGCAACCCGTCACCGCGCTGGCGGGACCCGCTGGTGCAGGGGGCATTGTTGATTTATCCGGAAGGCACGATGTACGACAAGATCGCGGTCGGTGCCTTTCCCCATCGCAACGATGAAAAATTCCCCGAAGATTTTCTAAGGCACCTGCGCGCTCAGGCGGATGATATCAAGGGCTATCAGGCGACCGAAATCCTGTCAGATGCGATGGAAAAATTCGCGTTCAACGCAACTGATCGCGACAACCGTATGGAACGGTTTTACAGAAACGCTGCGTTCCTGACAAAATTCCGTGATTACAAAACCCGGGCCCGGCGGAAAGACGGGCTCGAGCGCCGGCACCGCATCGTCTGGCAGCTGCCCGGGCTCGATTTCGAGGTGTTCGGCGAGGAAAACTGTATTCACAAGATGGCGGCGCTTACCGAGGCTGTTACCAACGATGATTATCACGAGGATGAAAAGGACCTGAACAATCTCGCCGCTAACTGGTTAATTCTTGGCATCATGCTGGGCCACAGGCGCGGTTTTAGTAATTCGGAAAGTGTTCCGATCGACATTGACGGGGATACCTATTCAAGCATCGAACTGATAGACACTTTTATGAAACGGGCCTTCCGAATCCTTCGGACGGGCCTAGAGCGTAACCCCGCCTCGGCGTTGCTGCTGTTCAATAATATTCACTGGCGTTTCTATCTGCTGAGCGTGCTGGCGCGCCGCTATCCCGAACAGGCCGGGGTGGACGGTGACTTATTTGCCGATCTGGAACCGTCGATTCGCGATTACGGGAAACGGTTTATCGAGACTTTTGAAGATATGGAGTTTGACCCGCGCGCCGCCGATATCGGTGTGATGTCGCTGCATGAATATGACCCGATTTTTCCCTATTGGGACTACGGCTCTCTTGCGGTTTCTTACTGCGTTCGCAATAACAGAGATATCGGTGGAAATGCCCCGCATGAGTTGGACAGTATGCGGCGCATCATTCTCGGGACGGTTAAAGGCATCCTCGCCGAAATGGATTATATGACAAGCGGTCCGTCCGCCGCCGTGGACGGATTCCGGGATGCCTACCGGTCCTATCCCGATAATCCTCATCTAGCACGACGGGCATTTGAAGTGCTTGTTGAATATCAGAAAACCCAGACACAGATTTCGGATGCGCTGGCTGATGAAATTCTCGATACTTATTATTCCGCGGGGACACTTGATCCCACTTTCTTTGTCCGGAATATCGACAAGGCTTTACCAGTTCTGAAAACCCGGGGCAGCCGCGAAGAAATCCGCCAACTCTTGAAGGACTGGTACTATTTTATTTCCAGAATTCATGACGGGGCACTGAACAAATGCCTGGTCGAAGACCCGGAATATTATAAAAAAATCAATGAGTTCAGAGAGTATTTCCCGGAAACCCTCGCGAAAAATCTTGCCGCAATGAGAAGCGCGCGCGCTAATAAACCCAGAATCGATTTTTCAATCACAGAAGGCCGCCAGTCGTCAGGCCATCTCGAACAAACATTTATAGGTGCGCTCGGCGGCGAACCCGAACGGGGCAGTTTATTCAGCCGGTGGAGACGAATTTTTTCGGGTTCTTCTGCCGCCGGTTGACGCGAGCAGCGCCTTATCGCGGGGAGCGTGGCCGCTGACCGCCTCGTCCTTGTTAAATTTGATGCCTGAATCAGACAGAGTGTCCTCATCAAGCGCTTTTGTCACCGCCGCGAGATCCGGGTTGAGCCGGTCAAGGCTGCCGATCAGTTTCGGTGCCCGTGTGCTGTATTCCCAGCGCTCCAGCGTGTCCGCAGTTAACAAAATTCTGCCGAAAGCCCGTTTGAGCCGCGCCCGATCTGCGACTGGATAGCCGATCCGCCGCATAAGATTATTGACGATCGCCAAAATCGGGTGGAACCGCGATTCAAGCCCCGCCGCCACCGGAAAGCGGCCGGTTGGAATGCGGGGTTTGCCAACGGTTCCGCGGTTCAGACGAAGGAGCGTGCGACCGATATACCGGAAAGATTTTTTCGCCAAATCGACCAGCGCGATAACCCCCAACCGTTTCGCGAGCCGGCGGG
>CAZBKQ010000067.1:0-11614 GCA_964492555.1 uncultured Rhodospirillaceae bacterium
CCGTGATTTCCGAAGTCATGCCGACCTATGCCCGGATCGACATCGCGTTTGAACGTGGTGAGGGTCCCTATCTGTATACCGCCGACGGCGCGCGCTATCTCGATTTCGGATCGGGTGTCGCGGTCAACGCGCTTGGCCACAGCCATCCAAAGCTGGTCGCCGCGCTCACCGATCAGGCGTCGAAGCTTTGGCATTGCTCCAATCTCTATCGTATTCCCGAACAGGAAGCGGTGGCGCGGAAGCTCGTCGAAAACAGTTTCGCCGATACCGCCTTTTTCTGTAATTCGGGTGCGGAGGCTGTTGAGGCGGGGCTCAAGCTGGTGCGGAAATTTCACAGCGCCAACGGCCATCCCGAACGCTACCGGGTCATCACCTTCAACGGCAGTTTCCACGGGCGGACACTGACGACGATTTCAGCCGCCGCCAATGAGGCACATCAGGCCGGGTTCGGACCGATGGTTGATGGGTTCGATACGGTGCCGTTCGGCAATCTGAACGAGCTGCGCGGTGCGGTCACGCCGGAGACGGCGGCTATCCTTGTCGAGCCGGTTCAGGGCGAAGGCGGCATCCGCCCGGCGGACCCGGAATTCCTCAAGGCATTGCGGGCAGCCTGCGACGAATTCGGGCTCTTGTTGTTTTTCGATGAGGTCCAAACGGGCATCGGGCGGACCGGGCATCTGTTCGCTTATCAGGCATCGGGCGTGGCGCCGGATGTTATCGCGCTCGCCAAGGGGCTCGGTGGCGGGTTTCCCGTGGGCGCGTGCCTTGCGACGTCGGAAGCGGCCGCGGGCATGACTGCCGGCACCCATGGCAGCACCTTCGGCGGTAATCCGCTGGCGATGTCGGTTGCCAACGCGGTTCTCGATGTGCTTCTGGAGGATGGATTTCTCGAACGGACCCGGAAAACAGGCGCGCTTCTCGCGGAAAAGGCCGGTGCGGTCGCAGCCGCCCATCCCGGTCTGATCGAAGAGGTCCGCGGCGCGGGAATGATGATCGGCATGAAATGCGTGGTGCCGGCGGGCGATATGGTAACCGCCTGCCGCGACGCCGGTTTGCTGACGGTGCCCGCCGGTGACAATGTCGTGCGCTTGTTGCCGCCGCTGATTATCGATGAGTCCCATGTCGCCGAAGCGGTGGAGATGATCGAGACAGCCTGCCGGAGCCTGTCGTCATGAGCGCGCCGAAACATTTCCTTGATCTTGATTCGATCGGCGTGGACGAACTCCGGCGGATGATCGATTCCGGCGCCTCCTTCAAACGCGGTGACGGACCTGCCGACCCGCTCGCGGGGAAAACGCTCGCGATGATTTTCGAGAAACCGTCAACCCGGACCCGCGTTTCGTTCGAGGTCGGGATGAAACAGCTGGGCGGCGATGTCGTCGCGTTAAACCAGGGCGATTTGCAGATCGGACGGGGCGAGACCATCGCCGATACCGCGCGGGTGTTGAGCCGCTATGTCGACGCGATCCTGCTGAGGACGAACCATCCCGACAAGCTGTCGGAACTGGCGCAAAACGCGACCGTGCCGGTAATCAACGGGCTGACCGACCGGTCCCACCCGGTGCAGCTTCTCGCAGATGTTCTGACCTATGAAGAACATGTCGGGCCGATTTCGGGCGCCCGTGTCGCGTGGTGCGGCGACGGCAATAATATGGCGGCGACCTGGCTACAGGCCGCTGCTGCGTTCGGGTTCGATTTACGGCTGGCATGCCCGGCGGAGTTCGCGGTCAACGGCCAGGAAATCGAGCGCGCCAGGGCCGCCGGCGCAAGGGTTCTGGCGACCGAGGACCCGGCGGAAGCGGTCGCCGGCGCGGATTGCGTGGTGACGGATACCTGGGTGTCGATGGGCGATCAGCCGGGCGAACGCCGCCAGCGCCTGCTGGAGCCATATCGGGTGGATGAGGCGTTGATGAATCAGGCCGGCCCCGGCGCGATTTTCATGCACTGCCTGCCCGCCCACAGGGGCGAGGAAGTCACCGCCGCCGTACTCGACGGTCCGCAATCCGTGGTCTGGGACGAAGCGGAAAACCGCCTTCATGCGCAGAAGGGCATCCTTATGTGGTGCCTGACCCGATGACCGCGCCGGACGATCTCGTCCAGCCCTTTCAGGTTGAATCCATGGCGGCTCAGGGCCGTCTTGTACGGCTTGGCGCGGCGATAGACGCCATCCTTTCCGCGCACAGCTATCCCGCTCCGGTCGCGCACCTGCTCGGCGAATTGATGGTTGTCGGCGCGATGCTCTCCGGCACGCTCAAACGCAAGGGCATCCTGACGATCCAGGCACATGGCGATGATGCGATCCGACTGCTGGTCGCCGATCTGACGCATGATGGCAAAATACGCGGCTACGCCCGGTTCGATGAGGCGGCGGTCGCGGAATTGACGAGCGGCGATGACAGTAGGGAATCACTGCCCGTGCCGCGTCTGCTGGGAGGCGGGCGGCTGGTCTTTACCCTCAATCATGGTGGTTCACAGCGTCCCTATCAGGGGATTGTCCCTCTGGAAGGCGGCACGCTGGCCGAATGCGCGCAGGCCTATTTCCGCCAGTCGGTTCAGTCCGAAGCGGCTTTCAAGATCGCGGTCGGTCGAGGTGAAGATGGATGGCGCGCCGGTGGGTTGATGCTGCAGAGGCTTGCCCGCAAGGGGTATCAGCTTCAATCGGGCGATGCCGATATTGTCGATGTCGATGAGGCCTGGCGCCGCGCGGTGGTCCTGATGGGAAGCTGCACAAACGATGAGCTGCTGTCGGGCGGGCTGCATCCGCACGACCTGCTTTACCGTCTGTTCAACGAAGACGGTGTCCGGGTGTTTCGGACGGAGGCGTTGCGCATGGAATGCCGCTGTTCGCGTGGCCGGGTGCAGGAAGTTCTCGGGAATTTCCCGAAAAGCGAGATCGCGCAGATGAAGATCGGCGATGATGTCGTGGTGAATTGCGAATTTTGTAATCGGGAATACAGGTTCACGCCCGCCGATATCGATCACATTTTTGCCTGATTTGCCGGTTTATCTTGCCTGTTTCCGGCGGGGCGTGTTTCTCTTGCCTCGATGCGAAGAGGAGTCCGATGAAAAATTCCGCCAGCCGAATTCTAGTCTGTGTTTGCCTCGCCTTTCTGTCCGCGGCCTGTGTTCAGACACCACCCGGAAAGAATTTTCCCGAGCTGAGATACAGCCATCTCGACCCCATCGGTCTCGCCGTCAATTCGGTTGAGGTCAGAACGGTTTACGTATCACCGGGCAAGGCGCCTAATGTAGAGCATGAATTCCCGGTCAAACCCGCGGTGGCCGCGGAGCGCTGGGTCCAGGACCGTATTCGCGCACGGGGCGGGCCGGACCGGCTGCGGGCCACCGTCACGAAAGGCGGTGTCGTCGAAGTACCGCTGAAACGCACGACGGGCATTCGCGGGGCTTTCACCACGGATCAGTCGGAACGCTATGACGGGGAGCTGGAGGTCCGGCTGGAAATTTTTGCGCCAAACGGGACGCGGCGGGCGATGGTCAGTTCGCGGGCAACGCGGACGCGCACGGTCGCGGAGGACGTCACTCTTTCCGAACGGGAGGATATCTGGTTCCGCATCACCGAGGCGATGATGAATGATCTGAACCGGGCGCTGGAGCAGCAGATCGGCAAACATTTCGCCGAATGGCGGCGTTGACGCCAGATCCGAATCAGGACTCTCCGCGTTCGCCTCAACCGCGCCAGAAAGACGGCACCAGAAGCATCAGCACGGTGAACAGCTCCAGCCGCCCGAGCAGCATACCGGCGGAAAGTATCCATTTGGCCGCATCCGGCAACGGTTCGAACGTGCCCGTCGGTCCGATCACCGGTCCCATGGCGGGTCCGACATTGCAGATTGCCGTCGCCGCGCCGGTGATCGCGGTCATGTAATCCAGCCCCAGCGCGCCCAGCGCCAGCGCCAGCACGACAAATGACAGCATGAACAGGAAAAAGAAATTCATGACCGACAGGATGATCTCGTTATCGACCGGCCGGTGATTGTAATGCGGCACGAAGATGCCGTGGGGATGTAGCATCCTGAGAAACTGATTGCGCACGATCGAGCCCAGCACCTGAAACCGGAACACCTTGATTCCGCATGAGGTCGAGCCCGCGCAGCCTCCGACGAACATCAGGAAGAACAGGATAATCAACGGAAACGCGCCCCATGCCTGATAATCACCCACCGAATAGCCGGTGCCCGTCATGATGGAGATGGTGTTGAACACCCCCGCTATCGCGTTGGCGAGCGAGAAATCGTCATTGGTCCGCCACAGCCAGATCGTCACGAGGGTGGATGCCAGCGCCGCGATGGCGAGGAAATAGCGCACCTGAGAGTCCTTCACCAACGCATAAGAGCCCGTGCGGACGAATTGCAGATAAAAAATAAACGGCACCGATCCCACGATCATGCCGAAGATGATGAAAACCTCGATCCCGCGGTTATCGAAGAACCCGATAGAGGCGTCTGCGCTTGAAAAACCGCCGGTCGCGATTGTCGTCATGGCGTGGACCGCGGCGTCGAATTCGCCCATCCCCAGCATCCAGAGGCCGAGCCACCAGATAATCGTCAGCCCGACATAAACGCCGCCGATGCCGATGGCGATCTGCCCCGCGCGCGGCAGGGCCTTCTCAAGCGTGTCGAACGCCTCGACCCGGAAAAGCTGCATGCCCCCGACCCGCAGCATCGGCAGGACCGCGACCGCCATGACGATAATCCCGATCCCGCCCAGCCATTGCAGCAGGGCGCGCCACAGCAATATGCCGTGCGGCGCGGTATCGATGGTGGTTATGACGGTTGAGCCGGTGGTGGTGATGCCGGACATCGCTTCGAAAAACGCGTCCGTATAGCTCATCTCCAGTTCCGAGAACAAAAAGGGCAGGGCGGCGAACATCGTCAGGACCAGCCAGCTTGCCGCGGTCAGGATAAAGGTCTGCCGAATGGTAAGATGCGAAACCGGCGCCCGGTTGGTCAGAACCAGGACCCCGCCGACAAACAGGGTCAAGAGCCCGGCGCTCGCGAATACCTGCCAGTCGAGGTTGCCCGCCGCCAGATCGACCGCGAAGGGCGCCAGCATGGCGAGCGCCAGGGTAACCAGAAGAATACCGATGACGAATAGCGCCGGGCGGAAGTCCAGCATCAGACTCTCCGAGAAAGATCAGATGATGTTGCGTGAGCCCGAGGTCGGATTGCCGATGCCGGACAGGAACTCACGGCGGGTCGAGGAATCATCGCGAAACGCGCCCATCATCTGGCTGGTGACCATGGTAAGGCCCGTTTTTTCCACCCCGCGTGTCGTCATACAGCCGTGGCTTGCCTCAACCACGACGCCGACGCCCTTGGGCTGCAGCACCTCATTCAATGTCGTCGCGATCTGTGCGGTCAGCCGTTCCTGAATTTGCAGCCGCTTGGAATAAAGATCGACCAGACGGGCCAGCTTGCTGATCCCGACCACGCGCTTGTCGGGCAGGTAGGCGACATGGGCGTTGCCGATAATCGGCGCGATATGGTGTTCGCAGTGGGACTCGAACCGCACATTGCGCAAGATGACCATCTCGTCATACCCCTCGACCTCCTCGAAGGTGCGCGACAGGATGTCGGCGGGATCGTCGGCGTATCCGGCGAACCATTCCTCGAACGCCTTGACGTAGCGTTTGGGCGTGTCGACCAGCCCTTCGCGGGTTGGATCTTCGCCCGCCCAGCGCAGCAACACGCGAACAGCGTCTTCCGCTTCTTTCCGGGAAGGCTTGGCGGGCAAGGTGTCCTCGCCTGCTTTCGGTCCGTCGAATTTTCTGTTTGTCCCCAATTTGGCCTCCTGTGACTCCGTGATCGACCCGGCCGCTTAGTTGAGCCGGCGGGCCTGGTAGGGGCTGTCGAGCGAAAAGGCAGGGATATCGATTTCAAACCGGGCGCCGGCCTCATCCTCCATTTCATACGTCCCCATCATAATACCGGACGGCGTGCCCAATGGCGTGCCGCTGGTATATTCGAACTGTTCTCCCGGGGCGAGGCGCGGCTGCTCGCCGACGACGCCTTCGCCTTTTACTTCCTGCATGCGGCCCATCGCGTCTGTAATCCGCCAATGCCGGTTGATCAGCTGAACCGTGTCGCCGCCGGTGTTTTCGATGGTGACCTGATAGGCCCAGACATAATGGTCATCCGATGGAGCCGACTGATCCTCCAGAAAAGTCGGCTCTACGGTGACACGGATCGCTTTTGTGGTCGCTGAATACATGATGATAATTGGTCCGCAGGTTGCGTGTCGGCCCGTCCATGCGATATGCCGTGGTACGGTGGCCAATCCGGTGCGGATCAGCCTGCCTTGTTCAAAGCCTGTTCGATATCCTCTTTCAAATCCTCGGCGTCCTCAAGCCCTACGGAAATCCGCACGAACCCGTCGGTGATACCCAGATGGGCGCGCTCTTCTTCGGAAATCCGCTGATGGGTCGTGGTCGCCGGATGGGTCGCGATGCTCTTGGTGTCGCCAAGATTGTTGGAAATATCGATCAGGTTGAGCGCGTTCATGAAGGAGAAGGCGCGTCCCTTGTCGCCGTTGAGGTCCAGACAGACCACGGTGCCGAAATCCGACATCTGTTTTTTCGCAAGCGCATGCTGCGGGTGCGATTCCAGCCCCGGATAGAGAACCCGGGATACGTCCTTTCGCGCGCTCAGAAAATCGGCGATGGCGGCGGCGTTGCGGCAATGGCGTTCGACGCGCAGCTCCAGCGTCTCCAGACCTTTCAGCAGAACCCAGGCGTTAAACGGGCTCAATGACGGCCCGGTGTGGCGGTAAAACGGGCTGAGGACTTCAATGAATTCCTCGGTGCCCAGAATGGCGCCGCCCATGACGCGGCCCTGACCGTCGATATGCTTGGTCGCGGAATAGACGACGATGTCGGCGCCGAGCTCTAGCGGATGCTGCAGGACAGGCGTCGCGAACACGTTATCGACAATCACGCTGGCGCCGGCCTTGTGGGCCATTTCGCTGACCGCCGGCAGATCGATAATCTCCAGCCCGGGATTGCTTGGCGTTTCCATGAATACCGCCTTGGTCGGGCGGGACAACGCCTTTTCCCATTGATCCAGGTCGGTGCCGTCGACGATGGTCGTTTCCACGCCATAGCCCGGCAGGATTTCGGTCAGGATATACTGACAGGATCCGAACAGGGCCCGTGAGCCCACGACATGATCGCCGGCCTTTACCTGGCAGGCGAGGGAGGCAAATACCGCCCCCATGCCGCTGGCGGTCGCCCGGCAGGTCTCGGCGCCTTCCAGCAGGCAAAGCCGGTCCTGAAACATCTCCACCGTCGGGTTGCCGTAGCGCGAATAGATAAAGCGGTCGATTTCGTTCTTGAACGCCGCTTCCGCCGCTTCCGCCGTCTCATAGACAAAGCCCGAGGTGGCGTAGATCGCCTCCGCCGTTTCTTCGAACGGGCTGCGCCGCAATCCGCCGCGCACCAGCCGTGTCTGGGGCCGCCAGACCTTTTCAAAATCCTGAACCGTCATTTTCGTCTCCCGGCCGCCTTCAGGCCATGCCACCATAAAACAAAACCCCGACCGGATAAGGTCAGGGCCTGGCAAGCTCCGACCTTTTAGCTGCTTGTTTTACGTGGCCGCAAGCCGGTCGGGCTCAAATCACCACATGATGCGGGCTACATACTGCCGCCGGCGCGCGGCGTCAAGCATCCGTTCAACCCGTGTTGCCGATTTTGTGAAGCACGGATCGGGATTTATCCCTATGAATCAGCCCCCCGATCTCCAATAAAAGAGGCCAAGCTCCAACAAGTGACGGGTTGGAAAAGAAAGAGAATGTCCGAAACATTATTGTTGATCGTCCCCTGGTTTGTGTTGGCCGCCTATTGCGGGCTGGTCTGGTTGTTCAGCCCGAAAGACGTTTCCGCCACGCAGTTCTTCGGCGGTGGGGGCGACGGGGTCGGCGCGCCCGGTTTCTGGGTGCTGGTGTTCAGTGCGGCGATCACCTGGCTTTTTGCGAAGTCCCTGGCGAATTCGGCGCTGCTGGGTCAAGCCTTCGGCATAACCGGCGTGATCGGTTACGCGACCTATTATCTCAGCTTCGCGGTTGCCGCCGTGACGATCTATTTCATCCGCACGAAAGGCGGGTTTTATTCGCTGGCGAATTTTCTCACCGCCAAATACGGCGCTTTCTGCGCGCGGCTGTTTCTCATCGCCATCGGCATCCGCCTGTTTAACGAGGTCTGGTCAAATACCAAGGTCTCCGCGCTTTATTTCGGTCCGGAAGGCAGCGCCGCCTATTGGGCCGCCGCCGTGGCGGTCACCGGTTTTACCCTGTTCTATGCCTGGCGCGGCGGATTGCGGTCCTCCTTGCTGACCGATGCCGGGCAGATGCTTCTGGCGGCGGTTTTGCTGGTCGTCGTGCTGATCGCGGTCTTCCCGCCCTTGCTGGAACGGGGCCTGCCGGAGGTGCCGTCCGCGCTTCACATGGCGGGCGTTACCTTTATCGGACTGGCCGCCATTCAGGTGCTGTCCTACCCGTTTCACGATCCGGTGCTGACAGATCGCGCCTTCCTCACCGATCCAAAAACCATGGTGAAGGCCTTCCTGACCGCGGGGCTGATCGCGGGCGGGTTCATCCTGCTGTTCGGCGCTGTCGGGCTCTATGCCCGGTCGGAGGGGTTGAGCGGCGCGGCCACCGTCGCCGTGCCGATGGCGTTCGGCCTGCCGATGTTGCTGGTGTTCAATGCGATCATGCTGACCAGCGCCGGATCGACCATCGATTCCACTTTTGCCAGCACGGCGAAGCTCACCGCTATCGACTGGCCCGACCGGCGGGACGCACCCGAAGCCCGGCAGCAGATTCTTGGCCGGCGCGGCATGATTTTCATCGCCGTGGCCGGGAATTTGCCGCTGCTGAGTTTTTATCTGGGTGATGGGATCGGCCCCGCGATCATCGCCGCGACAACCATCAGCGGCACCATGGTCATGGGGCTTGCCCCGATATTCCTGCTGGCGCTGGTTTTTCCGTCGGCGGGGGCGGTCAGTTTCCATCTGGCGTTCTGGCCGGGTCTCGCCTTCGGGGTGATCAAGACGGTCGAGGGCGCGATGTCGGCGGGGATCCTGCCCGGCTGGATGTCGATCGGGGCGGGGAAATACGCCGATGATCTCGGCGTCAATCTTTACGGGCTTTTGATCTGCACCGCCGGTTACATTCTCGGCGCGGTCCTGTTCGCCCGCCGCCCGTCTATGGCCGCCAGCTCATAAAGCGACCACAGCGCGAAGGTTAGCACGCACATCGCGCCCGCCTGATGCAGGATGCCAAACAGGATCGGCACTTCCGCCAGCAACGTCGCGATGCCGAGACACATCTGCAGGATTGCGAAGGCGAAGGTCAGGTCTATGGCCCGGCACGCCGCCCGGCCCGGTCCGGCCCAGCGTGATCGCAGCCATAACAGCAAGGCGATGGCGACCACCAGCAGGCCGAGCTGGCGATGGACGAACTGCACGGTCGCGGTGTTTTCAAAGAAATTCAGCCAGACGGGAGACATCTGCAGCCAGCCTTGCGGGATATAACGACCGTCCATCAGCGGAAAGCTGTTATAGGCGAGCCCCGCGTCGATCCCGGCGACGAAGGCCCCGGCGGCCATGGTCAAAAAAACCAGCAGCACCAGAAACCCTGTGTGAAACCCGAGACGTTTCCGCCCGCCGGTGGGGCGCGGCCGCAGACAGCGGAGAGTAAGCCAGAGCAGAGCCATATAGATGATAACGGCCAGGGAAAGATGCGCGGCCAGCCGGTACTGGCTGACATCAGTGCGATCGACCAGCCCCGATTGCACCATGTACCAGCCGAGATAGCCCTGCGCGCCGCCCAGCAGGAAAACCAGCAGACAACGCCACCAGAGACCGCCACCCAGCTGTCCCCGGATCAGAAACCACAGGAAGGGCAGGAAAAACACGATGCCGATGACCCGGCCCAGCACGCGGTGCAGATATTCCAGCCAGTAGATCGACCGGAAATCCGTCGCCGTCATCCAGAAATTCTGTTTCTGAAATTCGGAGGTCTGTTTATAGGCATCAAACAGCTTTTGCCATGCGGCATCCGTCAGCGGCGGAATCCAGCCGGTGAGCGGTTTCCAGTCGACGATGGAGAGACCGCTGTCCGTCAGGCGGGTCGCGCCACCCAGCAAAACCATCGCGGCGACCAGAAAACTGCAGATTGCCAGCCAGATACCGACAGAAACACGCCGGCGCGGCGCGGGGGAATTTCCGTTAACCATATGAGCCTGATAGGGATTTTACCGGATATTCGCAAGCAATAACCCTCTTTGCGCCAAAATACCGCATTTTTTGCAGCGCGCTTGTTGACAGGGTGGCTGCGTCTCCCTATATGTCTGGCACTCGTATGAGGGGAGTGCTAGCAGGCGCTCTTTTTTCTTTGTTTTTCAACTAGATGGGAGTGTAGGAATGGCTACTAAATTTCGGCCTCTTCACGACCGCGTACTGGTAGAGGCCTCCGAGGCCGAAGCCAAGACCGCGGGCGGGGTCATTCTTCCGGATACGGCTCAGGAAAAGCCGCAGGAAGGTAAGGTTATCTCGACGGGCGCCGGGGCGCGCGACGGTGACGGCAATCTGATCAAGATGGACGTCAAGAAGGGCGACCGGATCCTTTACGGCAAATGGTCCGGCACCGAAGTGAAAATCGATGGCAAGGATTACCTGATCATGAAGGAATCCGACATCATGGGCATTATCGAGTAAGGAGGCCTGATACCAATGGCTAAAGAAGTAAAATTCGATACCGAAGCCCGGAACAAGATGCTCGCGGGCGTCGACACCCTGGCCAATGCGGTCAAGGTCACGCTGGGTCCCAAGGGCCGCAACGTGGTTCTGGACAAATCCTTCGGCGCCCCGCGCATCACCAAGGACGGTGTGACGGTCGCCAAGGACATCACCCTTGAGGACAAGTTCGAAAACATGGGCGCCCAGATGGTGCGCGAAGTGGCGTCGAAGACCAACGACGAAGCCGGCGACGGCACCACCACCGCGACTGTTCTGGCTCAGGCCATCGTCCGCGAAGGCTGCAAGGCCGTCGCGGCGGGCATGAACCCGATGGATCTGAAGCGCGGCGTCGACGCGGCTGTCGAGGCCGTTGTCGCCGATCTCAAATCCAAGGCCAAGAAGGTCAAGGACGAGAACGAAATCGCCCAGGTCGGCACCATTTCGGCCAATGGCGACGCGGAAGTCGGCAACATGATCTCCCAGGCCATGCAGAAGGTCGGCAAGGAAGGCGTGATCACCGTCGAAGAGGGCAAGGCGCTCACCACCGAGCTGGAAGTCGTCGAAGGCATGCAGTTCGACCGCGGTTATCTCTCGCCCTATTTCGTCACCAACCCGGAAAAGATGATCTGCGAAATGGATGATCCGCTCATCCTTCTGCACGAATCCAAGCTGTCCAGCCTGCAGCCGCTGCTGCCGCTGCTGGAATCGGTCGTGCAGTCGGGCAAGCCGCTCGTCATCATCGCGGAAGACGTCGAAGGCGAAGTGCTGGCCACGCTGGTGGTCAACAAGCTGCGTGGCGGCATGAAGGTCGCGGCCGTCAAGGCCCCGGGCTTCGGCGATCGCCGCAAGGCCATGCTGGAAGA
>CAZBKQ010000068.1:0-3913 GCA_964492555.1 uncultured Rhodospirillaceae bacterium
CGCCGGATCGCCGCAACCATATCGCGACGCTCGGCGGGCTGATGTCGATCGTCCATATCGCCAAGCTGGTGGCATTCGGAATACTGGGCGTGGAGTTCGGTTCCTATGCACCGCTGGTCGCCGCCATGATCCTCACCTCATGGATTGGCATATTTCTTGGGCGGCCTGTCCTCGACCGTATCCCGGAACGGCTGTTCCGCATCACATTTCAGATTATCCTGACGCTGTTGTCGCTGCGCCTCATCGCAAAGGCTGTCGGGTGGCCATAGGGAATTGACCAGGGGAGATGCCATATGAACAAGGAACTATTGCTCGTCGGCAGCATACCGCTGACCACTGCTGAAGATGTCATTCGTATGTTCGGCCCGCCGCTCGGCCGGTATCTGCACGCCATGCCGGATGGCGAAATCGGCGACCGCCGCTGGTGGGTCGTGCGTCTCTCCTTCCAAGTGTTCAACACCCATCCCGATCTGGAAATCCTCTCCCGCCCCGCGCGCGACAATGGGGTGGAACGGCTAATACCGCGCGACCGCTCGGATATGTGGACCTTCAAGGTGCGCGACGGCGTCGATCATGTCCGTTTCGGCGACCGCGGCTGGCGGCTCGGCTTCGCCCGCGACGCGCTGAATTCCTATTTCGTGTTCAAGACCCTGCGCGCGGAGGGTCTGTTGCCGCCCGATATCCGCTTTCAGTTATCGATGCCGCTGGTCAACAGCGTCGTCAGAAAATCCACCTTTACCGAACCCGGCGATCTGGAGCGCGTGCGCTCCGGCTATGAAGACGCGGTAAAGGCCGAGTTGGAAAACATCGTCGCCAATATCCCGAATGACGACCTCGCCATTCAATATGACTGTTCGCACGAAATCACAGACGTAAATGGCGGAATTCCCGGCGAACCGCCGGACGGCGCGATCGAACGCAATACGGGCCAGATTGAACGGCTCTCCGCATCGGTGCCCGAAGCGGTCTCGCTGGGGTTTCATTTCTGTTTCGGAACGTTCGGCGGCTGGCCCCGTTTCGCGCCGGAGACGCTTGGTCCAACTGTCGATTTCGCCAACGCGGCCGCGAAAGCCGCCGGACGCAGGATAGACTGGATCAATATCCCTACGCTCGACACCACCGATGAGGCGTTTTTTGCGCCGCTGGTAAATCTTGATACGGGGGACGCCCGGATATTCCTCGGCGCCATTCACAGTATGGATACATTGGAAACGCGGCTGAAAACGGCGCAGAAATTCCTGCCGAAATTCGGCCTGTCCGCCTATTGCGGGTTCGGCCGGCTCGAACCGGAAACCATGCCCGCCATTGTCGAGGAACATGTGCAAGCGGTCGACATCGCCCGCAAGGTGGGGGTGTTGGGTTGAAAAATCTCATTTCCGTCCGAACTACGTCGAACGATGAAACCCGCTCTATGAATTTTTTCTGAGATATGGCGACGCCCACATCGCACGGTATCTGTCACTACCGTCGAGAAGATAATGCGACACAATTGAATAGTGCGTACAGCTATCGCAAATCGGCTGAATTCGATTTGTCAAAAATTCATCGCGCAATTTTCTGATTTCTTCTCCGAACCAGATTTCCCCGAGATGTTGCGTCGTCACATCTCCAATCACTAGCTCGGAAATATCCACATCCCGGCATCCGCAGGCGCTTACCCGCCCGTCCCAAGCCACCATGGGCCCCGAGAACAATTCACTGCAGGGTGAATTCCTGGGCCGAAAAATATTCCTGGAATTTCGGAGCTTCATTGTTCCGGTCAACATATCAGCGGAAATTTTTCCGGCCCAATTATCGAAAAAAAGATTCGCTGATATATTTCTCTTCCCGACAAGGGCCTCAATCTCCTTGTGATCGGGATATTGGAACGCCTCTCGCAAAGAGCGGTCCACCCTGAGGCTGAGTTTGAAATTTACAGGACGGCCCGCTTCATTATTGGCCGCCGCGAATTCTTTGATATTCGAAATGACCCGGCGATATTGTTTTGAACGATATACGCGTTCGTACATCCGTTCATCCAGCCCAGAGATGGAAACATGCAGGTCGGTAAGGCCGCTGTTGATTAACTCTCCAGCCCCGTGCCGTCCCATGCTGATCATATTGCTTATAATCCCGACCGAGCGAATGTTCTCTTTTTCAGTCGCGTACCGGATTCTGTCGACCAGATCAGGGTCAACAAAGGAATCCCCGACGGTCGGAACCATGTGAACATGCCCCCCCCCACAACCCGCGAATTCATTTATGACCTTACGATAGGTCTCCTCGCTCATCACACCTTGTGGACGACTCTGAAACTGATAGGCGCAAAATGTGCAATTCGCGTTGCAGATGTTCGTGAGCTCAATTGCGACGTTCGGCATGGTTTGGGACAGCGCCGCCACAAGCGCGTCCTCGTGGACTTTATAGGTTGCTAGTGCCTTTGCGCGCTTAAGCTCATACGCCAATTTGGATTTGATGAACGAAAACGCTGACATTGATTGATGTCCCGGGCAGTATCTAAAACTCGATAACCAGCCGGCCTCTCGTGCCGCCTGCTTCCAAACGGCGATGGGCCTCGGCGGCGTCCTCGGGGCTGTAAGTCGCGGCGAGCCGCAAGGTCAGCACGCCGTCTTCCACCTGCTGGCGCAGCCTATCGAGCTTTTCATGTTCGAAGGCATAGGCGCGAACCGACGTCGTCTCAAACCGGATATCGCGCGCGCCATTGCCGGCCCAGCCACGAACAGAACTGAACGCGCCACCGTCCTTTACTGCCGGCACGGCCTTCTCCCGTAATACCGCGCCGTCCGCCAAACCATCGACGCCGTCAGGGACATGTTTGCGGACTTCGGCTGCAAATTCATCGCCGCGCGGCACAATGATTTCCGGCCCGAAGGAGTCCACCAGCACCCGGTCCGCGTCCGCCGCATCGGCGATAACGGTCAGCCCATCGGCTTTCGCCAGCTGTATGACATAGCCGCCGAATGCCCCGGCGGCACCGGTAACGGCAAGCGTTTCGCCCGGCGTCAGCGCGAGCCGGTCCAGCACCTGGCGCGCCGTGAGCCCGTTCATCGGCAAGGTACAGGCCTCGGCAAAGGACACCCCATCGGGAACAGGCACGACCGACCGGGCATCCAGCGCGATCTGTTCGCGATAGCCGCCATGGGCTGCTTTGGTGACAACGATGCCCAGAACCCTGTCGCCGACCGCGACGCCGGTTTCCACGCCCTCTCCGACTTCATCGACAATGCCGGCGACTTCCATACCGGGCACATAGGGCGGCGGGTCTTCGCCCATCGCCTCGGCGCGCCCACCGTTGCGCGCTATCAGGTCGGTCGGATTCACCGTTGCCGCGAGATTCCGGATGCGGACTTCACCGGCCCCCGCATGAACCTCCGGCACATCGATAATCCGCAGGACCTCGGGTCCGCCGAATTCAGAAAACCCTACCGCGCGCATGGATATCCCCTCTGGAAAAAGAGGCGCATTTAAAGCGGGTAATCCCGCTCCGGGTCTACGCCGCAATTCTCAATAAATTTACGGATCTGGACGACCTCTTCTTTCGGGATACTGTGATGCGCGTGAGAGAAATTTGCGCTATGGCCGTTGAGGTTCACATGCGTCTTGCCCGAATGGGCTTCCTTAATCTCCGCGCCGAGCTCTCCGAATACATGCATGACGTCTTTGGACTTGAGGTTGGCGTTGATCGGGTGCGCAAAGATCGCATGCAGAATTTTACGATGATGATGGTTCATGGTTCTTGTCCGTTCTTGTACAGCCGATAATTTCAGTTCCAAGAGTAACACCTGACCGCGGCGAATTGCCAACCGGCCGGCCAATGAATTGAAGAGTTTTTCCTGATATTAAGACCGCATGGGCGAAGAAATTTCCAAATCGCATTTCGATCCCGCCAGCTTCGATCGTTTTTCGGCGAGGC
>CAZBKQ010000068.1:4013-11272 GCA_964492555.1 uncultured Rhodospirillaceae bacterium
CAGAATTCTCGGGGCTCTGGACTCATTGCAACGGGATCGCGCATGGGCTCGACACCAATATGGTGATGATCGGAACCCTGCCGATCATTCGCGATGAAGACCTGAACATGGCTAACATGTCGCCGCAGGAGCGTTATAGGGCGCTCAACACGGAAATTCTGCGCCAACGCGAAGGAAAGCCGCTGGTGGTCGATATCTCGGGCGATGAACATCTTTACAGCGAACACCTCGACGTAATGCTGGAAGCGGCCACCACCTCTTTTCAGGTTCACCTGAAAACACCGGCGGCGGTCGCGCGCCGCTATTACAACGCCTCCATCATGGCTTCCGCGCCGCTCCTCGCCGCATGCGTCAACGCGCTGTTCCTGTTCGGCCGGTCCTTGTGGCAGGAAACGCGTATACCGTTGTTCGAACAATCGGTCGCGCTGACCGATTATGCGGGGCGGAACGGGCGGGTCACATTCGGCTCGGGTTATCTCGACGCATCGCTATTCGAGGCCTTGGCGGAAAACCAGCAGGCCTATCCGGTTTTGCTGCCGATGGTATTCGACGATAACGCCGAAGCATTCCGCCACGTGCGGTTTCACAACGGCACGATCTGGCGCTGGAACCGCCCTCTCGTCGGGTTTGAGGCGGATGGCACGCCGCATTTCCGGGTTGAACACCGTACCCTGCCCGCCGGGCCGACGATGATCGACATGATCGCCAATCCCGCCTGCTATTTCGGGCTGGTACGTCACATGGTCGATAGCGGTTTCGACCGGGAAGACGGCCTGTCCTTCATGGACGCCCGGCGCAATTTCTATGAAGCCGCCAAATACGGGATGGATGCCGAACTGGCATGGCCGGGCGTGGGCCTGATGGCCGCGCGGGATCTGCTGCTGGATGCGTTAATTCCGGCGGCGCATCGGGGACTAGAGGCATTCAACATAGATGCCGGCGACCGCGATCTCTATCTCGGGATATTCGAAGCCCGTGTCCGAAGCGGCCAGACCGGCGCCGCATGGCAACGTGCCGCACTGGACCGACGGGGAGGCGATTTTTTCGAAATGATATCGGATTACTGCGAGCGGCAAAGAAGCGGCGCGCCGGTTCATGAGTGGGATTTGTAGCCCGCATGAAACTGCATATTCTCGATCAACTCCCCAAAGGGTTTCTTGACGCCCCGATAACCGGCCTGGGCGGCACCCTGCCCGGCCCGGCTCTGATCGACCTGCCGGGGCGGCATGACGAACCGCTGTTCGTATCCGTGTTGCTTCACGGCAATGAAGATACCGGCCTGCTCGCCATGCAGGAGGTTTTGCGGCGGCATCAGGCACAGGGTCTGCCACGCCGCCTGTTGTTGTTTGTCGGGAATATCGCGGCCGCGGCGGCGGGTGTTCGCACCCTGCCGGACCAGCTCGATTTCAACCGCGCCTGGCCTGGCACCCTGTCCCCCGACCGGCCGGAAGCGACGCTGATGCGGCAAGTCGTCGATCTCGCCACCGAGGCCAAGCCATACGCCAGCATCGACATTCACAACAATACGGGGCTGAATCCGCACTATGGCTGCCTGAACAGGCTGGAGCCGGAATTTCTTCATCTTGCCCGGCTGTTCAGCCGCACTGTGGTCTATTTCGAAAAGCCTGTCGGGGTGCAATCAATGGCGATGGCGGAAATCTGTCCGGCGGTAACGGTCGAATGCGGCAAAACCGGCGATCGCTCCGCCATCGATCACGCCGCCGAATTTATCGAGGCCTGTTTATCGCAGAACGGTTTCCCGGATCACCCGCCGAACCCCGCCGATTTCGACCTGTTGCGGACATTCGCCGTTGTGAAAGTCCCGCCGGAGGCGACCTTTTCATTCGACGGCGGCGACGCGTCATTCCGTTTCCGTCCGGATATCGATCATCTCAATTTCGGCGCGCTGGAATCCGGGACAGAATTCGGCGAGCGCGCGGACGGCTGCGACGGACGGCTTTTGCTGGACATTGAAGCGGACGCCCCGGTCGCCGAATATTTCGATTATTCAGACGATACAATCCGGCTCAGACAGGAGGCGATCCCGGCCATGCTGACCCGCGATCCCGAAGCGGTACGGCTCGACTGCCTGTGCTACCTGATGCATCACATCGATTTCGAGGGACGGCGGCGCGACGGCTAGGACTTCGGCGCCAGCTGGTTGAGATAGGGTTTAATATCCAGGAGCGCCGTGCCGTCGACCGCGTCCATGGCGGTCACGGTCAACATATTCCTCTCGATCTTATGGATTTCCACGGTACTGAGCGCGATCGGGTTTGGCCGGTGTGGCGAACGGATGGAAAAGACGCCCCGTTCCTCGCCATTCCTGGACCATTTGGGCACGCGCTTTATCGATGTCCGGTCCGCCCGGTCGAACCAATACATGACCTGGATATGCCCGCCCTCCTTCAAGCCGGTCAGGCCATCGGCATAGGCCTCATCGACGACAATCTGCGTCACCCCGTTTTCCGGCCGCGCCTGACCCGGACAATCCGCCGGCGTCTTGTAGGGCGTTTTCAGATGTCCGATAAATTTGAGCGTCGGTGAAGTCATGATGTGTTCCCGGGAATATCCACTGCGTGACGCCGGAATATTCCCGAATTTTCGTTCCGGCAACCCGGGCACGAAAAACAGGCGCTTGCCGAGCCCTTCATTCGGACACTAAAGTGCAGAAATTCTGGCTGTATTTCCGTTACAGCCGGGAAACCAACACACCCCCGCGAAACGGGCATGGGAAAAGGTAAACAGGTCGAATTGCCGCTTTCACTCAGATTTCTCGGCGGCGTTGGCACCGTTACCGGTTCAAAGTTTCTTTTGAAAAGCCATGACATCGCACTGCTGGTGGATTGCGGTCTGTTCCAGGGCTACAAGCAGTTGCGGCTCCGCAATTGGGCACCCTTTCCGGTGCGCCCCGGCGACATCGACACCGTTGTCCTGACCCATGCCCATCTCGATCATTCGGGTTATCTGCCTCTTTTGGTAAAGCAGGGCTTTAAGGGGCGTGTTCTCAGCACCCCCGCGACCAGCGACCTTTGCGGCATATTGCTGCGCGACTGTGCCCATCTGTTCGAAAAGGACGCGGAATTCGCCAACCGTCAGGGATATTCGAAACATAAACCGGCCCTGCCTCTTTACACGGTCGATGACGCGGAGAAATCCCTTACCCGGTTCACGGAAATCGGGTTCAACACCGAACACAAGCTGGGCGACGCGGCTTCCGTTTTCTTTCAACCCGCCGGGCATATTCTCGGGGCCGCCGTGGTTCGCGTGAATATCGAGGGGCAATCCATCGTATTTTCAGGCGATCTGGGCAGGGCGAACGGACCGGTTATGCCCGACCCGGCGACAATCGAGGCAGCGGATTATCTGGTTGTCGAATCCACCTATGGCGACCGCCTGCATGACCCGGCGGATGCGGAAGAGGCGCTTGCCGATATCATCACCAAAACGGCGCAAAGGGGCGGCACCGTAATCGTCCCCGCCTTCGCGGTGGGACGGACGCAATTACTGCTCTACTACCTGTCGCGCCTCAAGGCGAAAAAACGTATCCCGGAACTGCCGATATTCCTCGACAGCCCGATGGCCCAGAACGCGACGGAAATATTCGCGCGCCACAAGGCCGACCATAAATTGTCCGATGATGCATGCGCCGCGGCCTGCAGCGTCGCGCATTTTGTGCGCGACCCGGAGGAATCAAAGGCGCTTGACGAAAACCCGATGCCGAAAGTCATTGTCTCGGCCAGCGGCATGGCAACGGGCGGGCGCATCCTGCACCATCTCCGGAGCTACGCCCCCGATCCGCGCAACACCATCCTGTTCACGGGATTCCAGGCCGGCGGCACAAGGGGACACGCAATGATGCAGGGCGCGGCATCCGTAAAGATTCACGGCCGCCATATACCGATACGGGCCGACGTGAAGTCACTCGACATGCTTTCCGCCCACGCCGATGCGGACGGTATTCTTGATTGGCTAGGCCAATTCCGTGAAGCCCCGAAAACCACTTTCATCGCCCATGGTGAACCCGGCGCGAGCGACGCGTTGAGGCTCCGGATTCAGGAAGAGCTCGGCTGGAATTGTCATGTCCCCGAACAGGGTGAAGAAATCGCCCTGTAACGGATCTGGCGGGCTAGGCCGCGCTTGGCCGCTCGGTGCCGCCGACAAACATGCGATACCCCAGACGTTCATTCGGCCAGTAATCCCAGATGGCGTAATGCTGAACGGAGCGGTTGTCCCAGCACGCAACCGAATGATTGGTCCAGTTAAACCGCATCATCCAGTTGGGCCGCTGAATATGCTGATACAGGAATTCCAGCATATGGCGGCTTTCATCCTCAGGGACGTCGTTGATGTGGCTGGTAAAGTTGGGATTGACGAACAAAACCTTGCGCCCGCTTTCCGGATGCACCGTCACAATCGGGTGCTCCGCAATAAGGTGTGTCTCCTTATTATCCTTGGTCAGTTTCGCATCGAAGGCCTTGTTCGCATTATGGGTCGCGGTCTTGCCCTCAAGATAAGCCTTCATCCCCGGGCTTAACTCGTCATAGGCCTTGGCGGCGGACAGGAACATGGTATTGCCGCCATTATTCGGCGGGATGATTTCCTGATAGAGGACACTGTATTTCGGCGGGATCTCCGCGCAACTCTGATCCGAATGCCAGGTCTCGCCCGAAATGCGCGCGGAATTCTTGTCGAAATATTGTTTGCGGAGCGCGGGATACCCATCCACCGGCTTCGAGGCGGTGCTCTTGCCACCCGAATGAACATGCGGTTCACCGAAATAGCGGACAAACCGGTCATGCGATTCCGGATCTAGCTTCTGGTCGCGGAAAAACACCACCCCATGGGCGTTTATCGCGTCGCGGATATCCGATACCTGGCTTTCATTCAGCGGCGCGGTCAAATCCACATTGCCGATTTCCGCCCCGACATGCGGGGAAGACGGCGTCACGGTGATGCTGTCATTTCTCATCAGACCAATCCTTCCAGAAAAGCTTTTCTCAACCACGATTATTTCGCCTTTTGCGGCGCGCACAAGTGCGATTTCGAAAACAGTTTCCCTGAACGGGGAATCTGGTTCACCCCACCCGCGGTCGTTCTGTGCCGGCAACAAACATACGATAGCCGACACGTTCATTCGGCCAGTAATCCCAGATCGCCTGATGCTGGACCGCGCGGTTATCCCATAATGCCACCGAATGCGGTGTCCAGCGGAAACGCATGGTCCAGTTCGGGCGCTGCATGTGCTGATACAGGAAGGCGAGAATATGCCGGCTCTCATCCTCCGGAATGCCGTTGATATGGGTTGTGAAGTTGGGATTGACGAACAATACCTTGCGGCCGTTTTCAGGATGCAGGACTACCACCGGATGTTCCACGATCAGATCGGGGTTGCGGTTCTGCTTATCAAAGCCTTTCGCCGCGCTATGCGTCGCGGTCTTGCCCTCCAGATAGGTCTTCATGCCGGGGCTCAATTCCTCATATGCTTTGGCGGCAGAAAAAAACAACGTATCGCCCCCGCCATCGGGCGGGATAATTTCCTGATAGAGAACGCTATAGGCGGGCGGGATCGCCGCGCAGCTCTGGTCCGAATGCCAGACTTCGCCGGAAACCCGCGGGGAATGCCTGTCATAGGCTTGTTTGATCAGGGCCGGATGGCCGGGAACGCCTTCGGAGGCGATATTGCCAGCCCCGACATGAACATGCGGTTCGCCGAAATAGCGGATCAACCGTTCATGCGACTCCGGATCCAGATTCTGGTCGCGGAAAAACACAACGCCGTGGGTCAGGATGGCAGCATGAATTTCGGAAACAGCCAGGTTGGACAGCGGTGACGTCAGATCGACATTTCCAATCTCCGCCCCGGCATGCGGGGAGAGCGGCGTGATGGAAATTTTGCTGATACTCATCTGAAACAATCCTTATCGCGGTGTTTGACGCGGTGTGCCATTGTTTCGCGCGTTCGCGGGACGCGCACAAGCCGGATGGCAAATATGTTATCAGCAGATCGCAAATGGCGCGGGCTCTGTTAAGCTGGGCCATGACCCCAACAACATGATCCAACAATGCTTGAACTGCCCCCGACCACTATCGAAAAGGCCCTGACCCTCAATCTCGACCCGCTGAAATACGGCACGATCGTCGAAATCGGCGCCGGGCAGGAGGTTACGCGCTGGTTCTTTCAGGCCGGGGCCGCGGCGGGCACCGTCGCCAAGACCATGTCCGCCTATGACATGAATTTCAGCGACGAAATATACGGCGCCGCGCCGGGCCGGCGCTATGTGTCGCGTCAGAGGCTCGAAGACATGCTGGCGCAGGAATTCGATCTGGTCGTCTCCCGCGTCGAGGATCATCGCCCGGACGACTCGACCTTTTTCGCCTTCGCGAACACTGTCTCCACACTCGGCTACAAGAAGCGCGAGGAGTGCCACGGCTGGATGGGCGTGCGGCTGCAGGGTTCGCCGAAATCCGAGCCGGATGAGATTATCCTGCATGCGCGGTTGTTGGACGACACCAATCTGGAACAGCAGGAAGCGCTGGGCATTCTGGGGGTCAACCTGATTTATGGGGCGTTCCTGTATCGCGATGATCCGGAAAAGCTGCTTCGCAGCCTGATGGATAATCTGAAATGGGGCCATGTCGAGCTCGATCTGGTCGATTTGCGGGGGCCGACTTTTGACGCGCTTGATAACAGGCTGATGGCGCTCGAACTGGTGAAGGCGAGCCTGACCCGCGCCGTGATGTTCGACCCGGAAGGAAATGTCGTCATCCCCGCCGATGCGCTCTATAAACGCAGCGTCCTTGCCCTTCGCAGCGAGTCCGAACAGTTGCTGGAGGCTGATCTGGCGATTTTCCGGGATGCCGGAGAGCGGTTTAAAGCCATAACGGATGATACGCAGAGCGAGCCACTGCCGCTCGCCGAGATCACCATGTCCGAACTGGCCAATGACGAGCAGATCGATACGGGCAAGTTCCTGACGCGCGTGACGGAATTTTGCGAAAACGGGTTTTACGTGCTGATTTCGGAATTTTTCCGCTATTTCCGGGTGCGGCAATATCTCTCGCGCTACACAGCCCGGCCGGTCGGCATCGTCACGGGCGTGGAGGGTTTCCAGAAAATCTTCCGGGAGGATTATTACGAAGGCGTACCCGGCGGCATCCTCGAAGGGCTCGGCCAGGTCTTCCCCGACCCGACGGTGGCGTTCGTCTATCCCGGTTTTGAGGAAGAGGCGCGCGTGACGCTGGATGATTTGCACATC
>CAZBKQ010000069.1:0-10825 GCA_964492555.1 uncultured Rhodospirillaceae bacterium
GGCCGAACGCCCGGCCTTTCAGGAACACATCATGCAAGGGCTTGAATAAGGAGGGGTCAGCCGCCCGAATAGCGTTTTTCCGCTTCGTAATAATCGTCGAACCCGACGACATTGCGCAGATGGGCGAATTCAGAGAGCCCCTTCGGCGTTTTTCCGGCGCCCAGCGATGCCAGCGCGTTTTCCATTGCCGTCATCGCGGAATTCAGCAGGGTCAGCGGATACAGGACGATGCTGAACCCCATCTCGCCCAACGTATCGACGGGGAGAAGCGGCGTGTCGCCCTGCTCCACCAGGTTCGCCATCTTCGGTCCGGAAACGCCCTCGCAAAAGGCCTGCATTTCGGCCTCCGATTGCGGCGCTTCCAGAAACAGAAGATCGGCGCCGGCATCCGCGAAGGCCTTGATGCGCCACATCGCCTCGTCGAACCCGTCGGTCGCGCGCGCATCGGTCCGCGCCATGATCAGAATATCGGCGCCGTCTTCCCGCGCATCGACGGCGGCACGGATACGCAGGAGAGCCTCATCACGGCCGACCACCGCCTTGCCGCGCGTATGGCCGCACCGCTTGGGCGCGAGCTGATCTTCGACCATCGCGCAAGCGAACCCGGCCTGGGCGAAACCCTCAATCGTGCGGCGGACATTCAACGCATTACCATATCCGGTATCGGCGTCGCCAATCACGGGAATCGACACGGCGTTGCAGATATTGCGCCCCTGATCGAGCATTTCCGCGTAGGAGATCAGGCCGGTATCGGGCATGCCGAGCCGCGCGGCGGAAACCGCGAACCCGCTCATGAAGGAAACATCAAAACCGGCGCGTTCCACCAACCGCGCGGAAAGCGCGTCGTAACAGGCAGGTGTCGGATGGGCCTTGCCGTCAGACAGCAGGGCGCGCAGCGTGTCAGTGGCGGATGGCGCCGTCACGAAGGGCGCTCACTCTTCCGCGTGATCGAAGCTGACCTGAATCAGACGGAAAATGAACCAGATCGCGAACGCGAAGAACAGCAACCCGCCCCAATATCCGATACCGTGACCGGCGACGCTGGCGACGAAAAGCCCGCAGACCGCAAGGACGAGCATCACCCCGCCCATAACCCAGTTTCCAAGATTATCCATTTTCGTTCGGTTCCCTGTTGATGGAAGCGATGCCGCCCCCCAAGCGCGGCGGCCTGCAAATATTTCTATACCGACTGGGGCCGGATTGGCAACTTGGCGCGGGTTAGCCGCGAAACAGGGCAACGCCCACGCGCGCGGCCTCTTGCGTTTCGACCGGCAGGGTCAGAACGAAAGTCGTTCCCTCCGGGCCGCTGTGACGCAGAGCGACATCCCCGCCATGACCGCGCATCAGGTCGCGCGCGATCGCAAGCCCGAGGCCCGATCCGCCGGTGCGCGTCGACCCGCTGAAGGGCTGAAACAGGGTTTCCCGCACGGTTTCGGGCAGTCCCGGACCGTCATCGGCGATTTCGATGACCGCCTCATCCTCTCTTGAGGTCGCCTTTACCGTAACCCTTTCCGCGCCGGCTTCGGCGGCATTGCGGAAAAGATTGGCGAGAACCCGGTAAATCTGATCACGGTCGGCGTGAAGTTCGAAGGCCGCATCGACGCGGTAATCAAGCACGGTGGCGCCATCCCGAAAGGCGGCGCTGACTTCCGATACCTCGTCAAGCAGGGGGCGCAGATGAAACCGGGTCATCTCCAGCGATGTATTGCCCTCCTGCACAAAACCGAGAATCTTCTTACAAAGCGATACCGCCCGGTCTATCGCGCCAAGCAGGGTCGGCGCCACGCGCCGGACCTGCGGATCCTGCGTTGTCTCCAGATGGTCCGAGACCAGCTGCGCGGTCGCCAGAATATTGCGCAAATCGTGGTTGATCTTTGTCACCGCCGTGCCGATCGCGGCCAACCGGGTGCGCTGGATCAGGGCGCGCCGCAAACCGCGCTGCATACCCGCCAGTTCGCGCCGGGCAAGCCCCAGCTCGTCCGATCTCTTGCCGGGAACGATAAGCCGCCGCCCGTCATCGGGATTATCGCGAAAGGCGATAATACTGGCGGTCAGGTCCCGCATCGGCCGTACGAACAACCATTGCAGGCTCAGAAACACCAGCAACGCAGTGATAAACGATATCATCAGCGACAGGGCCAGAATCCGGATTGAGAATTCGATCATGGCGGCATAAAGCGGTGCCTCGTCGACGACGATCTCAACCATCACTTCGGCATTTTTCGGCGACGGCCCCATAACGCGCAATTTTCGATTGCCGCCGCCCATCATGGTTTCAAAGGCCTGCAGGATCGACATGAAGAATCCGCTTCCGGCCAGATTGACGGTCTTGTCGACACGCGACGGCATATCGCCTTCGAGGATCAGCTCTTTCCTGCCCGCGCGGCGCAGCGAAATCGCCAGCACGCCGGCATGATCTAGCAATGCCGCCCGCATTTCCTTACCGACCATCTGGTCCTCGGGCACCAGCAGGGCGAGACTGGCAAGATGAGAGGCCGCCACCTTCTGTTCGAGATAGCTTTGCCGAAAACGCCCGATGGATGGCGCATAGATCAGAACTTCGCTCAACATCACGAAGGAAATGGTCAGCACCAGCAGCCGGGCGGAGAGCCCGAACCGGATGGGTCGCCTTTTTCGCGCTGTCGGATCAGTCGCCATCTGTGCCTTGTCGGGTTTCGATCAACAGGGAGAATATGTCCCCTTCCACCGCATATACGCAATTATTCGCCGGGCGGAAATGAAAAACGCCGCCCGGCGATCCGGACGGCGTTTCCCCTAAACAGCCGATCAGGCTGTTATTTCTTCTTCGCGGCGCAGGGATTGCAGCCCTTCTTGGCGGCGCACGGGTTGCAGCCGCCCTTCTTCGCGGCACACGGGTTACAGGCCGCAATCTGGACCGGCTTTCTAGCGCTGTAATCGGCGGCGGCAGCCGGCATGGCCGACGTCGCGGCGGCAAGAGCGGCAACGCTGAGAACGGTGACGGTTTTCTTCATATCCATTTTGGTATTCCCTCCAGGGTCTGTGAGTTAAGTCCGGACGAACCGGATGCCGTTAAGCAATGTGTACTTAAGCACGGCCCCGGGGATCGCCAATTAAAACCCTGATCACCAGACCTCAACTTATCGTGGCTCTGCGGTCATCGTGGGTCGAGGGAAGACATTCAGCCGAACCGAAGCAGAAATCTCACGATTTTTTTCGTGCGGTCGCTGAACAGCGCCGGCGTAAAATAGGCGCCCGCGGCGCGCTTGTTGATTTCGCCAAGCGTCGGATAGGGCAAAATCAATCCGGCGATGTCCTTCATCTTCATTTTTTTAGCGATGGGCAACGCCCAGGACTGGATGACCTCCCCAGCCTTTTCGCCGACCATGCCCGCGCCGAGAATAACGCCGCTTTTGGAGGTCACGACCTTGAGCATGCCATGGGTTTCCCGTTCAGCCTGCGCCCGGTCATTTTCGAAGAATGGCGCCGTGATGACCTTGATGTCGCCGAATTTCTCACGCGCCGCCTTCTCCGTCATTCCGATCTGGGCCAGCTCGGGCGAGGTATATGTGACCCAGGGAAACGCCCTGTAATCGACCTTCGCCGGCATACGGAATAATACGTTCCGGATGACGATACCCGCCTGATATCCGGCGGCGTGGGTGAATTTGAACCCTTCCGCCACGTCCCCGATGGCAAAAACGCGCCGATTGGTGGTGCGGAGCCGGTCATCGACGAGAATACCGCCCCGGCCGGTCTTTATTCCCGCCTCTTCGAGCCCAAGCCCCGCCAAATTCGGTGAACGGCCGATCGCGATCAGAAGATGGCTCCCGGAGAAATTCGTTTGCGATCCGTCAATTTCCGCCACGACGGAAACGTTTCCGGCCGTGCCGGAGACTGATTTGACGAACGCCCCCTCGCGAAGGTCAAGCCCTTCCGCGGACAGGCGCTCCTTTACCACGGCGGCCAGATCGGGATCGTCATTTGCCAATGCCTTCATCGCCTCAAGGACGGTAACCCGCGCTCCCAGCCGGTGCGCGGCCTGCGCTAGTTCAAGCCCTATCGGTCCACCGCCGACAACGATCAGATGATCGATTTTTTCGGAATTCTCAAAAATCGTCTCATTGGTAAAGAAAGGCGTGTCGGCCAAGCCGTCGATCGGCGGCACAACCGGCGAAGAGCCGGTGGCGACGACAAACCGCCTGGCGGTGATCTCCGTTTCGCCGGCCCGAACCGTCCCGCGTCCGGTGAATGTCCCCGCCTGGCGGATGACCCGCACGCCGAACCCCTCGAACCGCTCCTGGGAATCATGGTGGGCAATGGTCTCCACCACGCCATTTACGTGGTCGCGGACACCGGACCAGTCCACAACGGGCTCAACATCGGCTATGCCGAACCGGGACACATGCCGCATCTGGTGAGCGGCGTGGCCGGCGGCGATCAGCGCCTTTGACGGCACACACCCGTAATTGAGGCAATCTCCTCCCATTTCGCCGCGTTCCAGCAATACAACATCGGCGCCCATTTGCGCCGCGCCGGCGGCGACCGAAAGACCGCCCGACCCCGCGCCGACAATGCATATATCCGTGTTGATTTTTTCCGTCATGGATCGGGTCCCGTTCTGGTGTGCCAAATTAACGCGCCGCGCCTTTCCCGTCCCTGAACTTCTGATAGGCGATGGGCAGCAGCGCCAGCAGCGCCAATCCGACAATCGGCAAGAGAAAACGCGGCGCGAAGATTATACCCAGATCGTTATCGCCCCCCTGTTCCACGACCGCGCTGAACCCGTCGCCCAGAAGCGCATAGACAAGCGTGCCGGGAATGATGCCGATGAGAGTGCCGACTACATAGGTCATGAAACGGACCCCGAGAAACGCGGGCGCCAGATTAACGATAAAGAACGGAAAAACGGGAATCAGCCGCAGGAACAACATGTAGCTGAAGGCGTTACGCCGGAACCCGTCGCTCATACGCGCGATGGCGGCGCCGGCCCGGGCGCGCAACAGATCGGCAAAGGCATAGCGCGCGGCAAGAAACACGACCGCCGCCCCGACAGTCGCACCGATGACCGTGAGAACCGTCCCGAGGATCGGGCCGAACAGAAATCCGCCGGCAATGGTCATGATGGCGCCGCCGGGGATGGAAAAAGCCACCACGAGTGTATAAAGCGCCATATAGACGATGAAGGCCAACGCGCCGTTCGCCGCCACCCATCCGGCCAGTTCGGTCCGGTTTTCCTTCAACGCGTCCAACGAAATATAATCATCCAGCCCGAAAGCAAAGAATGCCGCCAGCCCGGCCGCCAATATCAGCAGCGGCAGGATTTTCTTTGCTGTCAGGCCGGTTTTCCCGTCGGTCACACTGTTTTCTGCGGGGTTCACCTGTTTCTCCTTTTACCTGTCATTTTCTGGCGACCGCCAAGCATGGGGCGGCCAAGTATGCCTTGTCCATGATTTAACCGCTCCCCATCCCTGGCACCAATCAACGCCACCGCAACTAAATGTGATGAAGCCGGGAAGCCTGGCGGAATGGCCGGAAAGATTGACTTATACGCCGCAAATCCTTATACAGCCCCAGATTTACTTCTCGCCTATCGGAGATTTGTTGTGAAACGCACCTATCAGCCCAGCGTTCTGGTCCGCAAAAGACGCCACGGATTTCGTGCCCGAAAGGCAACTGTCGGCGGACGCCGCGTGCTTGCCAACCGGCGTTCCAGGGGCCGCAAACGCCTTTCTGCCTGATCATGGCGCAAACGCTGCAGCGTCTCAGGCGGCGGCGTGAGTTCCTGAATGTCGCCGGCAACGG
Organism: uncultured Rhodospirillaceae bacterium; assembly: GCA_964492555.1. Lineage (GTDB taxonomy): Bacteria > Pseudomonadota > Alphaproteobacteria > MPNO01 > UBA2964. The sequence goes on from CAZBKQ010000069.1 coordinate 5,785, forward strand.
CCGCAAGTTCGCCGCGCCGGGGCTCGTTTTGCAGGCTTTGGACCGCACCGGCGATGCCGCCGGCCAGCCAAATGATGAGTCCGTAAGGGTGGGGTTTACCGTCACGCGCAAGGTCGGCAACGCGGTTATCCGGAACCGTGTGCGGCGCCGGTTGCGCGCGGCGGCCGCCGAAATCGTCCCTACCCATGCCCGGCAAGGGTTCGACCTGGTATTGATCGGACGCGCCGGAACGCGGAACAGGCGGTATGAAGACCTGACAGCCGACCTTACCGAGGCGCTGCGGCGCGTCGGCGCCAGCAGGAACGGCGACGACAAATAGCGGCGGCAAACATGCTCCGACAACTGGTCCGTTTTCCCTTCCTCGCCGTTATCCGGATATATCAATGGCTGATCTCGCCACTCTTCCCCATGACCTGCCGGTTTTCGCCAAGTTGCTCGCATTACGCGGCAGAAGCGATTACCCGTCATGGCCCTATCCGGGGGCTCGGTCTTTCTGTAAAACGCATCTGCCGGTGCCACCCTTGGGGCGGTTCGGGCTATGACCCGGTTCCCGGCAACCAGTCCGGGACACGGCAAACAGATTTGTAAGACGGGAAAAAGATGGAACAACGCAACCTGATCCTCGCCGCCATTCTTTCGATCGGCATTCTTCTCGTCTGGCAGTTTCTGTATGAAATGCCGCGTATGGAACGCCAGCGCGCGGAGCAGGCCCGCCAGGCTGAGCTGCAGAAGGAACAGCAGGCGGCAGGCGGCGGCCAACCGGGGGCCACCCAAACCCCCGCTCCCGTCCAACAGGGCAATATCCCGCAACCGAACGCCAGCGTCGCACCGGCCCCGACGGGCGGCACCGCCCAGGTACCGGGACCCGGCGCGCCGACGCTGCAGGGACCGTCCGCCACGGCCTTGAGAACCGCCGCGGTATCGACCGGCAAGCGTCTCAAGATAGAAGCGCCGCGCGTTAAGGGATCAATCGCGCTCAATGGCGGCAGGCTGGACGATCTGACGCTCCACGGCTATCGCGAAACCGTTGAACCCGACAGTCCTGAAATAACACTCCTGTCGCCGGTGGGCGCGCCCAAGCCTTATTATGCGCAGTTCGGCTGGACGGCGCTGGACAAGACCATACCCCTGCCCAATGACGATACGGTCTGGCGGGCGGACCGGGAAACGCTGACCGCGGAATCTCCAGTAACGCTGAGCTGGGATAACGGCCAGGGGCTGGTGTTCAAACGCACGATCAGCGTCGACGAGAATTATCTTTTCAACGTCACTCAAACGGTGGAAAACCGGACCGCCAAACCGGTCACGCTTTACCCTTACGGTCTGGTTTCGCGTACGGACGTGCCGGAAACGCTCGGATTCTTTATCCTGCATGAAGGGTTGATCGGCGTATTCGACGGCAATCTGGAAGAGCTCGATTACGACGATCTGGAAGACACCAAGACCGAAACCCGCAGCTCTACCGGCGGTTGGCTGGGAATTACCGACAAATACTGGCTGATGGCGCTGATCCCCAATCAGAAAGAAAAATTCACCGGCACTTTCCGGCACAACCTCTCCGGCAATCGCCATAAGTTTCAGGTCGACTATGTCGGTCAGGGACGGATCATACCGGCAAACGGATCGGCAAGCGCGTCCAACCGGATATTTGCCGGTGCCAAGGAGGTCAGACTTCTGGACCGCTATGGTGAGGAACACGGCATTGTCCGGTTCGATCTGGCTGTCGATTTCGGCTGGTTCTACTTTCTGACCAAACCGATTTTCTACGTTCTGGAATATTTTTACCGGCTTCTGGGGAATTTCGGCCTCGGCATCCTGCTGCTGACGGTCCTGATCAAACTGGCCTTCTTCCCGCTCGCCAATAAGTCATACCGCGCGATGAGCCGCATGAAACAGCTCCAGCCCAAGATGATGAAGCTGCGCGAGCGCTATCCGGACGACAAGCAGAAACTCAACGAATCCATGATGCGGCTTTACCGGGAGGAAAAGGTCAACCCGGCGGCGGGCTGTCTGCCCATCCTGATTCAGATCCCTGTATTTTTCGCGCTGTACAAGGTGCTATTCGTCTCCATCGAAATGCGTCACGCGCCGTTTTACGGCTGGGTCCAGGATTTGTCGGCGGCCGACCCGACCTCGATATTCAATCTGTTCGGCCTGATCCCGTGGCAGCCGCCGGAATTTCTTATGATCGGTATATGGCCATTGATTATGGGCGGCTCCATGTGGCTGCAGCAAAAGCTGAACCCGGCACCGGCGGACCCCATCCAGCAAAAGATTTTCATGTTTTTGCCGATCATCTTTACCTTCATGCTGGCGACCTTCCCCGCCGGCCTGGTGATCTACTGGGCGTGGAACAATATTCTTTCTATCGCCCAGCAATGGGTGATCATGCGCCGGATGGGCGTCAAGATCGGCGGCTGATCCGCCGCGCCCCGCCATGTCCGGCCCCAGTGAAAACGATGCGGACGATGCCGCGCTGATCGAAGAGGGACGGCTTCTGTTCGAACGGGAGTGCGGTTTTATCGCCGGCGCGACGAATGAAGCGGCGCTGCCGCCCGGCACCTTGCCGGAAGTCGCCTTTGCCGGACGGTCGAATGTCGGCAAATCCAGCCTGATCAACGCCCTGACGCGGCAGGCAAAGCTGGCCCGTACCTCGCAGACCCCGGGCCGCACTCAGCAAATCAATTTCTTCGATCTGGGCGGGCGGCTGATGCTGGTCGATTTGCCGGGGTACGGCTATGCGCGCGCATCGCGCACCAAGGTCGGGGAATGGAATGCGCTGATCCACGCCTATCTGAAGGGGCGCCCCAACCTGATGCGGGTTTGCCTGCTGGTCGATTCCCGCCATGGACTCAAATCGAACGATATGGCGCTGATGGCGGAACTGGACGAATCCGCGGTGGTTTATCAGATTGTGCTGACCAAGTGCGATAAATCCGGAACCGGCAAACGGCAACAGATCATCGACAGGCTGGCCGAGAGCTTTCCGCGACATCCCGCCGCCCATACTGTCGTTCACCAGACCAGCGCGCAAAACGGCGATGGCATCGCTGGCTTACGGGCCGAACTGGCGGCGCTGGCTGCGCCCGCGTAATTCGGATAAAGTCCGCGCCATGAGCAAGGAACCGAAAAACCGGAAAAAGCCGGTAAGCGATGCGGCCCGGGCGCGTTGGCTGGCGCAGGCCGCGACGCTGTCCGAAGCGCTGCCCTATCTGCAGGAATATGCGGGCAAGACGTTCGTCATCAAATATGGCGGCCACGCGATGGGCGACGAAAACCTGGCGCGGTTGTTCGCCAATGACGTCGTGTTGATGAAGCATGTCGGCATCAAACCCGTCATCGTTCACGGCGGCGGTCCCCAGATCGGCGATATGCTCAAGAGGCTCCGCATCAAGAGCTCCTTTATCGACGGGCTCCGGGTCACGGACAAGGAGACGGTGGAGATCGTGGAAATGGTGCTGGCGGGCAGCATCAACAAACAGGTCGTCTCCGCGATCAACGAGGCCGGTGGCACGGCGATCGGACTGTCCGGCAAGGACGGACGGCTGATCGAAGCCAAGAAGCTGAGACGCAAGACCCGCGATCCGGAATCCAATATCGAAAAAGTCATCGATCTGGGTTTTGTCGGCGAGCCGTCAAAGGTGAACGCAGATGTGATCACCGCGCTCACCGAATCAGGCATCATTCCGGTGGTTGCGCCGCTCGGCGTAGGCGCGAATTCCACGACCTATAACATCAACGCCGACACGGCAGCGGGCGCCGTCGCCGCCGCGATCGGCGCGGAACGGCTTCTGATGCTGACCGATGTCGCTGGTGTTCTGAACAAGAAGGGGGAACTGATCCCCGAAATGACGCGGGCGCAGGCGGCGGCGCGAAAAAAGGTCGGCACCATCCATGGCGGCATGATTCCCAAGGTGGATACCTGTCTCGACGCGGTCAAGGGCGGGGTCGACGCCGCCGTCATTCTGGACGGGCGCGTGCCGCACGCGCTGATACTCGAAATCTTCACCGAACACGGCGCGGGCACGCTCATCCGCGGCGGAACCCAACGCAAGAAATAGCGTCCCGCCATTATGAACGCACCGCTGAACAGCGACGATTTCAGCCTTTTCAGCGGCGTTGTTTTCGATCTCGACGGTACGCTGATCGATACCCTGCCCGATATCCTCGCCGCCCTGAACCGTGTCATGTCTGAAGAAGGGTTGCGGCAGATTGATTACGAGGAAGGCCGCACCTTTGTCGGGGGTGGCGCGCACAACCTGATCGAAAAGGCATTTGCGGCCATCGGGGCCAATGCCGATGACCCGCGCATCGACCCGGCTTTCGACCGGTTTATCCGCTATTATGAGGAAAAACCGGCGATCCGCTCCACATTTTTTCCGGGCATAGAAGATTGTCTCGCCGCCTTTTCCGACGCCGGGGTAAAGATGGGCATCTGCACGAACAAGCCCATCGGGCTGACCCGGCAGATTATCGGGGAAATGAAAATCGCGGATTATTTCGGCGAGGCCGTACTTGGCGGCGACTCCCTGCCCGTTCGCAAACCCGACGCGGCGCATTTAAAGGAAGTTATCCGTTTGATGGATGTTCCATTGGACAAAACCGTGATGATCGGCGACAGCGAAACCGATGTCGGGGCCGCCCGCAATGCGGGCCTCCCGGTAATCGCGGTCGATTTCGGCTACACCGCACTGGCGCCGGAAAAAATTGGCGCCGACGTGCTGATTTCATCTTTTTTTGACTTGCCGGCGGCCCTTCGGCAGGTGGCCGCCTATTCGTAATGCAACGATTCCGCCGACGAGCTTCGTAGCGCCACAAGTGACGGATAAATTGCGGCGACCAGACAGGTCACGACACAGAGCGCTGAAATCAGCAGCGTGCCCGTCCCCGAAAACCGGAACGCGTAATCGAACAGGGTAAAATGGTCGAGAAAGGAAACGCTGACCGCCCCGAGCGCGTTTCCAACGACCGCCGCCAGCAACGCGCCGGCGAGTTCGGGCACCTTCATAACAGTGAATTTCAGCGTCTCACCGCGGTCCCG
>CAZBKQ010000070.1:0-6721 GCA_964492555.1 uncultured Rhodospirillaceae bacterium
GTCCGTGTTACTTGCGAAAAATTGAGCCGTCCGACATCGATTCCGATCCGCCGCGCGTCGCGCCGGGACAGTGTGACATCCGTCGCCCCGGTATCGAGCAGCAGCGGAATCTGCGTGCCGTCAACCATGGCATCGACAACGAAATGTTTCCCTTGCGCCCGGATCAGCACCTCACCGTCGCCCGTCCGCACGGCGTGTCCCGGCATCAGCTCCGCGACGACGCGATTCCAGCTTCGGGAAAATGAGTCGCGATAGCTATAACCAAGGACCAGCACCAGCCCGATAACGATCCAGATTATGCCGTTGCGCAGCACCTCCATGCCGGACGGAAGGTGCCGCCGAACCAGCAAGGCCGATCCCACCAGCACGAGAAGAAGCAGACTGTGTACCAGCCCGATCTGTGAGTCCCGGTCATCCAGCGCTCCCGGCCGTTCGCCGGACAACCATAAGATCAGGGCCACCGTCGCGGCGGCTCCGATGCCGAGATAGATCCAGACCCGATTCATGCGGCGCCGCTGTTATGTGTCCAGAACGGAGTCGTGGAACAGCTTTTCGCAGGGGTACATCTCATCAATCAGACGCTGATCGTGGGAATACTCGATAAACTGATCCAGATTCTTTTTGTTGGCCGCGAACCCGCTGGTCCAGGGATCGGCGCCCAGCGCTTCTTTCTGCTGTTCCAGCGCATTCCGTCCCCAAACGAGCAGCGAATAGTTGGAATCGTCGTAATAGGACCGCGCCAGATCGTAGGCCTCGTCGCACATGCGCATCACCTCGCGCGGCAGTTCGGGGTGTTTCTCGGCCAGTTCGCGCTTCATCACCATCAGATGCATGATCGGATAGTAGCCATATTTGCGAAAATAGGCGGCGTCGGCCTCCCCATTCGCCGGAAACAGCCGGCGGTACCGGTCGGGCTCGGCCAGCATGGAGCGGCGCGGCTGCGGCGAGAACAACGCGTCGATCTCTCCTTCCGTCAGCATGACGCCCATATCCTTGCCCTCAGGCATCAGCGAGACCTTCATGTCGTCGGTGAAATTCACCGGCACCGGTTCTTCGCGCATACAGACCCATTCGGATTCGCGCCAGTCGAACCCGTATTCCATCCGCAGATCACCCTTGGCCAGAACCGACAGCGTGGTCTGCCAGGCATGCAGCCCGATCCTTTTGCCTTGCAGGTCTGCGGGTTTTTCGATCCCGGCATTCGGATTGACGTATATCTGGCCGAAGCTGAAGAACCGGCGCGGAAAGATCGGGACGCCGACCAGCGGCAGGTCGGGATTGCGGGCAATGGCCATGATCCAGCCGGACAAGCCCATCTCGCCGATATCGTATTCCAGATCATACAAAATCCGGTCATGCCGGTCGGCACCGTCGCGAAAGGGCAGGCTTTCGCCGACCTCATAGGGTTTAAGCGTGAATCCCGTGGGCGGCGTCACGGTTTCGTTGAAAAACGGTACATGCCGGTCATAACGGTTAAGCGCGATACTGAGTTCCATTGTCTTCTCCCTGTTTCCGATGCCGTTTGCCGGGTGTGACGCCTGCGTACCCCATCTGATAGAGTTTCGCACCCGTCAATCCGAAAGCCCTACTCTTGTCCGTCCTGTTTGAAATCGCAACGATCATCGCGCCACTTTTTGTGATCGCCGGGATCGGATTCGTCTGGGGGCGTTCCGGGCGGCCATTCGATACAAATATGATCGGCGGGCTTGTGGTCAACTTCGCCGTGCCCTGCCTGATCTTTTCGACCCTTACCCGGCTTCAGGTCTCGATATCCGATTTCGGCGCGGCGGCGGGCGTGTTTTCCATCGCTGTCGGGGCGAATATCCTGGTATCCGCCGTGCTGTTGAGGGCGCTCAAGCGCGATGTCGGCGCCTTTCTGCCCGCCACGGTTTTCGCCAATAACGGCAATATGGGCTTGCCGCTCTGTCTCTTCGCCTTTGGGGAAGAGGGCCTGGCGCTCGGCATCAGTATCTTTGTCGTCTCCGCGACAACGAATTTCCTGCTCGGCGTGTCCTTTGTGTCTGGCCGGATGTCGTTTAAGGAAACCATCACCGCGCCGCATCTCTATGTCGTGTTTGCGGCGTTGGGTTTTCTGTTCGCCGGGGTCGATCCGCCCGGCTGGCTCGCCAACACGACGCGCATCATTGGCGGTATGTCGATCCCGTTGATGTTGCTGGCGCTTGGCGTTTCGCTGGCCCGGCTAAAGGTCAGCTCCGTCGGGCAAAGCCTCTTTCTGGGCGCGTATCGTATCGGGTTCGGGTTTTGCGCCGGTCTTGCGCTTTCCTGGTTGTTCGGCCTCGAAGGGGCCGCGCGGGGCGTTCTGATCCTGCAATGCGCCATGCCGGCGGCGGTGCTGAATTATATCATCGCGGCGCGCTATGACCGCGAACCGGGCGAGGTCGCCGGGCTTGTGGTCGGCTCTACCTTCCTGTCGCTCGCCACCTTGCCGCTGCTGCTTTACGCCGTCATTCACGGGTTCGGCTGATGGCGTTGCTTTCCCAACTTTCCGCTATCGTTCTGCCGGTGTTCCTCTGCGCCGCGATCGGGTTTTTCTGGACACGCAGCGGACGCGCGCTTGATTCCGATCTGGTGGCGACACTGGTCTACAAGATCTCCGTGCCCTGCCTGATTATCGCGACCTTTGCCAAGGTCGAACTGACACCCGAAGCGGTCGGCACGCTGGGGCTCGCCTCGATCACTGTGCTGGCGGCGGGCGGTGTGATCGGGGCGATCGTGCTGAAAATCGCCAAACTGCCGTTCCCGTCCTATCTGCCCGCCATGACGTTTTCGCTGGTCGGCAGTATGGGGCTCCCGGTCTGTCTCTTCGCCTATGGCGAGGAAGGTCTGGCGCACGGGCTGGTATTTTTCACCGTCACCTCCATCGGCACCTTCACGATCGGCGCGGCCATCGCCGCCGGGCGCATGTCACTCGACAAGCTGATCCGTGAACCGGCGATCTGGGCGGCGGTGCTGGCGGTCGGGCTGCTCTGGACCGGATGGACCTTGCCGGAATGGTTAATCAATACGACATGGCTATTGGGCGGGATCGCCATACCGTTGCAGCTCATATCGCTCGGCGGTTCGCTGGCGCAATTCCGCGTCGGTTCGCTCGGCCGGGCGGTGACGCTCGCCGTGACCAAGCTGGCGGTGGGATTTGCGCTGGGCGTCGGGGTGGCGGAACTGTTCGGCCTGACCGGGGTCGCGCGCGCGATCCTGATCTTGCAGGCCGCCATGCCGGTTGCGGTGTCGAACTATATGTTCGCCCTGATTCACAAGCGCGAACCGGTGGAGGTCGCGGGGATGGTACTGATTTCCACCGCGATAACCGCCGTCACCCTGCCGCTGATTCTCGCCTGGCTGCTGACCGGCGGCTGATCAGGTTCCGTCGGCGGAACCCGGAAGATCGGGTGAGAGACACGATAGCCGACGAAAGGCCTGTCGCTACCGTGGCACCGTGACGCAGAAGGGCGCCGGCGATCAGAGAGCGGCCTTGTTTCCCGGACGACCCCTGCCTATTCTTTTGGTGACGTCTCAGCGACTGGAAAGATCATGACCTTTACTGGATTGTTCAGCACGACCTATTGCGCGCCCGATATGAAGGAAGCGAAAAAGTTCTTCGCCGATTGGGGGCTCAAAAAGGTCAAGGACGGCAAGTCCGGCGTTGTTTTCGAAACTTCTCTCGGTTGTCAGGTCATTCTTCGGCCCGAAGGCAGCAAGATGCTGCCCGAACCGGCTGTGGAGGGCATGAATTTCCGCGAAATGGTCTGGGGCGTTTCCTCCAGGACCCATCTGGCGCAAATCAGGAAAGAGCTGGAAAAAGACCGCAAGGTCACGGTCGATAAGGACGGCTCCATTCATACCCACGACCCGGCGGGAATCGGGCTCGGCTTCCGGGTGTGGAACCCGCCGAAAGCCAACGCCAAGACCAGCCGATCGCCGATCAATTCCTATGACAGGACCGAACGGGTCGATGAGATCGGCGCGGTCTATGAACAGGCAATCCCGCTTCGCATGGGGCATATCGGGTTTCTGGTTCCCGACCTGCAGGCGGAAGAGAAATTCTATCGCGAACGGCTGGGGTTCTGGTTATCGGACCGTTATGTCGGGGGCGCGGCGTTCTTCCTGCGCTGCGCCGCTGAATCGCAGCACCATAATTTGTTCATGATCTGGAGCGAGGCCGGCATTACCAAACATCATCACACCGCCTATGAGGTGCGCGATTTTCATGAGGTCTTCGGTGGCGGCGTCGCGTTCGACCGCAAGGGATGGCAGACGGAGGTCGGACCGGGCCGACATCCCATCTCATCCGCCTATTTCTGGTATTTCAAGAATCCCTGCGAGGGCGCGGTCGAATATTATACCGATTCCGATTATGTGACGGCGGACTGGAAGCCGCATAATTACCGGGTGAACCGGTTCTCCGAATGGCATCTGGTCGACGGCATCCCCCTGCCGGAGGAACAGCGTATCCGCCCGTCAATGTCGGCGGCGGGCAAGCACTAGACGCAAGAGCCCCCAAACGTAAAAAAGGCCGGCAATTACCGGCCTTTTTTTATCCGATTGCCCCGGTGTCTAATACGCGTCGTGCGCCCGGACCGGCACGTCCATTTCGCCGATGCCTTCAAATTCCAGATGCATCACATCGCCCGGCACCACCCGGGTTACCCCCGCGCAGGTGCCTGACATGATGATGTCGCCGGGATGCAGCGAATAGAATTTCGATGCCCAGGCGATCTGCCCCGGCAGATCGAGGATCAGGTTCCGGGTGTTGTTCTTCTGGCGCGTCTCTCCGCCGACGGAGAGGTGAAAATCCAGATTCCCGGGATCGGCGATTTCATCCGCCGTCACCAGCCAGGGGCCGAGGATGGCGTATGTATCCACCGATTTGCGGAAGGACCGGTCCTCCGGGCCGCGCACCACCATATCCATGGCGATGGCGTATCCGGCGACATAGTCCAACGCATTCTCATAGGGGATATCACTGCCTTTCTTGCCGATGACGACGCCCAGTTCGGCCTCGTGATCGGTGCGCCGGTCGGAAAACCGCACGGCGACGCCTTCTGATGGGCCGATCAGCGCAGAATTGGCTTTCAGGAACAGCCCCTGATCTTCCATCTTGCGGCGCGGATTGCCTTGGGAGATGCCGTGATCGGCGGCCGCTTCCAGCGCGTGTTCCTCATAGTTCTGCGGCACACCGATGATCTTGGTCGGGTTGGCGACCGGGCTCAGGAAACGGGCGTCGGCGACCGGAATGGTTTCGGCGCCCTCCACCGCCGCCTCCATCGCCGGGCGCAATGTCTCCAGATTGGCGATCAACTGATCCCCGAGCGGCAGCGGGTAGTGGTAGGCGGGCAGCGCGTCCAACGCGGATGTTACGTCATGGATGGTGTCACCCTGAACCACGCCGAATCTGTTTTCGCCCAGCCGGTCGTGATTAAAGCGGCAATATCGCATTTGATGGCTTCCTGTTTGCTGGTTAAATCAGTTATGCCACTTTTGGCGCGGATTGCGCGCCGCGCACCAGGCGGCCGGGCAGGGCATCTGTCGCTTCGCCTTCGCGCCAGGTGATTTCGCCTGCTTTCACGGTGGCGACATAGCCGTCGGCCTTCTGCACCAGCCGCTTGGCGCCAAGCGGCAGATCGTGCCGCATTTCGGGTTTGCGGATGGTCAGCCGGTCATGATCGATGACGTTGATGTCCGCCTTGTATCCCGGGGCGAGTATTCCGCGATCCAGAAGCCCCACGGCGGCGGCCGCATCGCCGGTCATCCGCTTGATCAGCCAGCTTGTGTCCAGCGTCCCTTCCTTGCGGTCGCGCGCCCAATAGGTCAGCAGGAATGTCGAATAGCTGACATCGCAAATATGGCCCATATGCGCGCCGCCATCGGACAGCGACACCACGGTGCGCGGATGCTCCATCAACTCCTTGCAGGCGTTCAGCGTGTAATCGGCGAAATTATTGTTGGGGCTGAAGATCATCTGCCAGCCATCGTCTTCCAGGAGCAGATCGTAAGTGATTTCATCCACCGATCTGCCGGTCCGGTCGGCGGTTGCCTGAATAGAGTTCTCCGCGGGTGGGGCGTAATCGGGCGGATCGCCGAAGGGGAACTGCCACTGGAAGTTCCGCACCCGGCGCATCTGCTGTTCGATGTGATGTTCCGGTTGTTCCGACAGAAGCCGGCGGCGGAATTCCGGATCGCGCATGATCTTGACGCGTTCTTCCACGCTTTTGTCGGCGATTTTCTTGTAGGACGGGTGATAGACCAGCCCGTGCCGCCCGAGATCGAGCCCGAACAGCGTGCCGATCGGGCGCGGCGCGACCTGGGCCCGCATGTCCAGCTCGTCAGCCACGGCCTCGTCGATCATGTTCATGAAATCGCGCCAGCCGTCGGGATCGCGGTTTTGCTGCAAAATGGTGATGGAAAGCGGCCGGCCCGAGGACTCCATCATGGCGCGCATCATCCGGTATTCGCCGGGCCGCCGTTCCGGGGTGAGGTCCGAGATCAGCTGCAGCACGCCCGCGCCGGCATCGCGCAGCCCGGCAGCGACTCCGGCAAGCTCTTCCGGCGCGGCGTCGTAACAGGGGATCAGCTCTCCCGCCAGCGTGCGATGGTTCTGCGTGCGCGAGGTGGTAAAGCCGAGCGCGCCCGCGCGGATGCCTTCCTCGGTCAGCCGCCGCATTTCGGCGATATCCTCGGCGGTGGCCGCCTCGCGTTTCAGGGC
>CAZBKQ010000070.1:6821-10648 GCA_964492555.1 uncultured Rhodospirillaceae bacterium
CGCTTCTGGAAAAACGCGAGGAATGGAAGCAGGACAAGATTTCGATTGGCGCATTGCGCCGGTTCGAAGACAAATGCATCGCCGACATCGTTAAAAAGCAGGAGGCGATCGGCATCAAATCGGTGACTGACGGTGAATTCCGGCGTGAGAGCTTTCATTTCGACTTCATCGACCAGATCATCGGGATAGAAACAAATTTCACCCTGAAAGGTGCTTTCGAGCAGGGCGAAAAGACCAGGGCCGGCGGCGAAAAGATGGTGCCGCTGACGGTCGAGATCAAAGACCGGATGGTGCTGCCGCATAAGGGCATCAACATTCATAATTATCGGTATCTGCATGCCGTTGCCGGGTCTGGCAGCGTGCCCAAGATGACCATGCCGTCCCCCACCATGACTCACTTCCGGGGCGGGCGGGACGCGATCAGCAAGGAAGCCTATCCCGATATGGACAGGTTCTTTAACGATCTTGCCGGCATGTACCGTCAGGAGATCGGCATGCTGGCGGAGGCCGGTTGCAAATATATCCAGTTCGACGACACCAACCTTGCCTATCTCTGCGATTCGAAAATGCGTCAGGACGCGCGCGACCGGGGCGAAGACCCGGAAGAGCTGCCGCGCACCTATGCCGCGCTGATCAATGAATGCATCAGGGGCCGGCCCGATGATATGGCCGCCTGCGTGCATCTCTGCCGGGGCAATGCGCGGAGCCTCTGGTTCGCCGAAGGGGATTACGAGCCGATCGCCGATAATCTGTTTAATCTGACAGATGTTGACGGGTTCTTCCTTGAATATGACGATGAGCGCTCCGGCGGGTTTGAGCCGCTGCGCTTTGTGCCCAAAGGCAACAAGAAGATCGTGTTGGGGTTGGTGACCACCAAGCGCGGCGAGATGGAAAGCCGGGACGAAATCAAGCAGCGTATCGAAGAGGCTTCCAAATTCGTTGATATCAACCAGCTTTGCCTGTCGCCGCAATGCGGTTTTTCGTCGAACGCCATCGGCAATGTCATTTCCGAACAGGAACAGTTCGACAAGCTCGGCATGATCGTCGAGTTGGCGACTGAAATCTGGGGCGGCATCGATAAATGACGCCGGGCGAGCTCGACGGGCTCGGCGCCATTGTCACGGGCAGCACCGGTAATCTGGGCAGCGCCACGGCAAAGGCACTGGCCCGGGGCGGCGCCGGGGTCCTGATCAACGGGCGCACATCCGGGGAAAAGGCCGCGGAAATCGTTGCCGAGATCGAGGCCGAAGGCGGCCGCGCCATTGTTCATATGGCGGATGTGACGGATGAGGACGCGGTCAAGGGCATGATTGCGGCGGCCGCCGCCGCGTTCGGCCGGCTGGATATTCTGGTCAATAATGTCGGGCCCGCGAACCGTGGCCCGGTTACCGACATCGATTATGCGGACTGGCGGCGCATCATGGCGACCAAGCTTGACGCCTGTTTCCTGACCATCAAGCACGCCATCCCGCATCTGGCGGCGGGCGGGCGCGGGGCGATCATCAATGTCGGCGCGTCATCCGCCCATACCGGCAATCCGGAACGCAGTGTCGATGTCGCGGCCAAGATGGGTCTGGCCGGGCTGACCGGGTCGCTGGCGGTGGAGCTGGCGGACCGGAACATTACGGTGAATTGCGTCGCCCCCGGCCGGTTTCGCCAGCCGGGCAAGGAAATCTCGCCCCATTTCGCCAACGGCATCCCGGCGGGGCGCGAGGGCGATCCGGTTGAATTCGCCGAGACCGTCCGCTTTCTGTGCGGGCCGCATTCGCGCTACACCTCTGGACAGACGCTCCATATCAACGGCGCCTGGCACGTGTCGATCAATTAGAACCCGCAACGCGTTGGAAATTCCCCGGAGCCCATGACCGACCTTCTCGCCGGGATACGCGTTCTTGATCTCACCAATGTGCTGGCGGGGCCGTTCTGCTGTCATCAGCTGGTCCATTTCGGGGCGGATGTGATCAAGATCGAGGCGCCGGGGCGGGGCGATCTGGCGCGGCAGTTGGGCGCCGATGCGGACCTGAATGCAAAAAATATGGGCGTGTCCTTCCTGGCGCAGAATGCGGGGAAGAAGTCGGTCACGCTGAATCTGAAAGACCCGCGCGGGCGCGATCTGTTTCTGAAGCTGGTGGAAAGCGCCGATGTGGTGGTGGAAAATTTCCGCCCCGGCGTAATGCAGCGCCTCGACCTTTCCTTTGAAACACTGAAAGAAACCAACCCGAAGCTGGTCTATTGCGCGATATCGGGTTTCGGCCAGGACGGGCCATGGGCGGACAAGCCCGCCTATGACCAGATCGTGCAGGGGCTGTCCGGCGTGATGTCGATTACCGGGGATGAGGCCTCCGCGCCGCTCCGTGTCGGCTATCCCATCGGCGACACGATCGGCGGGCTGACCGCTTCATTCGCGATCTGCGCCGCGCTGAACAAGGGTGAGGCCACATTCATCGATGTCTCCATGCTGGAATCGGTGCTGGTGACCACCGGCTGGGTGGTGTCGAACTGGCTGATCGCCGGGCAGAGACCGGGGCCGCAGGGCAATGAGAACCCGACCTCCGCCCCGTCGGGCACCTTCCGGGCGGGTGACGCGCCGATCAATATCGCCGCCAACAAGGACGAACAGTGGGATGTTCTCGCCCGCCATATCGGGCGCGAGGATCTGCTGGAAAACCCCGATTACGCGACGCGCGAGGACCGGAAACGCAACCGCGTGGCGCTGCGGGCGGAGATCGAGCGCGCCATCGCGAACCGCCGCGCGGCGGAACTGGCAGACGAACTCACCGCGCTCGGCGTACCGGCCGGGGCGGTGATGACGGTCCCCGAAATCCTCGATCATCCGGTGGTTGCCGGGCGCGGGCTGCTGGCGGATTTTGAAAACGTGCCGGGCGTAGGGCGCGATATCCGGACGGTGCGCACCGGGACAAAGGTGAATGGCGTGGCGCCCGCGGTTTCGAGCCCGCCCCCCGAGCTTGGCGAGCATAATGCCGAGCTATTGGGTGCGCTGGGGCTGGATGCGGCGGCGCTGGAAGAACTCAAGAAAGACGGTGTGATATGAGCGACAAGAAGAAAGCAAAGAAACCGGCGAAGAAAGCCCGCAAGAAGAAACAGGCGCCGGGCGCCGATGTCACGGCATGGTGGACGACCTCCATCATCGATATGGCACCCAACCGGATTTCCATCCGCGGCCATGAGATCGAAAAGCTGATCGGTACGATGAGCTTTCCTCAGATGGTCTGGCTGATGACGACGGGTGAGCTGATCACCGGCTGGCGCGAAATGCTGCTTGAATCCGCTTTGGTCGCCGCCGTCGATCACGGTCCGCAGGCCCCGGCGGTCGCCGCCGCGCGCATGGCGATCAGCTGCGGCGTCGGTATCAATAATGCGCTGGCGTCGGGCGTGAACATGCTGGGCGACGTCCACGGGGGCGCTGGCGAACAGGCGGTGGAGCTCTTTACCGATATCGCGGACCGGCTGGATGCGGGTGATGACCCGAACCAGGCGCTGCTGGATGCGCTGGCGGACTGGCGGGAAACACGCGGCAAATTCATCCCCGGATACGGCCACCGCTTTCATAAACAGCAGGACCCGCGTTCCCCGCGCCTGCTGGAACTTGTCGACCGGGCGGTGGAGGAAGAAGCCGTCTCCGGCCGGTTCGCGGAAATCGGCCGCGCGGTGGAAGACGCGCTGGCCGCGGAAAAAGGCGTGCCGTTGCCGATGAATATCGATGGCGCGACGGCGGTGATTTATGCCGAACTCGGCTGCCCGCCGATGCTGGCGCGCGGGCTGTTCTGCCTGTCGCGCTCGGTCGGCATTCTCGCCCATTCATATGA
>CAZBKQ010000071.1:0-10315 GCA_964492555.1 uncultured Rhodospirillaceae bacterium
TGTTCGGCATGGCGGTCGCCGCCTTCGGTAACAACCTGCCGGACAGTCTGCGCGCACGCGTCCTGGCCATTCAGGGGCTGATCGGCGCGGCTTTCATCGCCTTTATCCTGTTTACCTCGAACCCGTTTCTCCGGCTCGATCCGGCGCCGTTACAGGGAAACGGGCTTAACCCCATCCTGCAGGATCCCGGCCTCGCCTTTCACCCGCCCTTTCTCTATCTCGGCTATGTCGGGTTTTCGATGGCGTTTTCCTTCGCCGTCGCCGCGCTGATAGAAGGCCGGGTCGATCCCGCCTGGGCGCGCTGGGTCCGGCCGTGGACGCTGGCCGCCTGGTGCGCGCTGACCGCCGGCATCGCATTGGGAAGCTGGTGGGCCTATTACGAGCTTGGCTGGGGCGGCTGGTGGTTCTGGGACCCGGTGGAGAATGCCTCTTTCATCCCTTGGCTGGTCGGCACGGCGCTGCTGCATTCGGCAATCGTGGTTGAGAAACGCGACGCGCTGAAAAGCTGGACCATCCTGCTCGCCATCCTCGCCTTTTCCATGTCGTTGCTCGGCACGTTTCTGGTGCGATCGGGCGTTCTGACATCCGTCCATGCCTTCGCCACCGATCCGGAAAGAGGCGTCTTTATCCTGGCGCTCTTTCTGGCGGTCACGGGAGGCGCGCTGACGCTTTACGCCATCCGCGCGCCGTCGCTCAAGGGCGGCGGGTTGTTCGCGCCGATTTCACGCGAGGGCGCGCTGGTACTCAATAATCTGCTGCTGACCACCGGCGCGGCGGTCGTGCTGCTTGGCACGCTCTATCCCCTGATTCTCGACGCGGTCGGCGGCGGCAAGGTGTCGGTGGGCGCGCCGTTTTTCAACGCGACCTTCGTCCCGCTGATGGTGCCGGCGCTGCTGGCCTGCACTGTCGGCGCGATGCTGAGTTGGAAACGCGCCGATCTTGCCGGTGTGCTGGGACGGTTGAAAGCGGCCGCGCTGGCCGCGCTGTTTGTCGTCCTGCTGATTGTCTGGCGCAAAGGCACAGGCGATGTGCTGGCGGCGCTGGCATTGGGGGTCGCGGCATGGCTGATCGTCGGCAGCGCGGTCGAAATCGCCGAACGGATCGCACTGTTCCGGGGGCCGCTCACGCAATCGCTCAGCCGGGCCGCCGGTCTGCCGCGCGCCGCCTGGGGCATGGCGGTTGCGCATGGCGCGCTCGGGATCCTGGTCATCGGTATTACCGCGTCGTCGGCCTGGCGGGTAGAAATGATTCAGTTGATGAAGCCCGGAGAAACCGTTTCCGCGGGCGGTTACACCCTTACCTTTAGCGGCGCCGTTCCGATCAAGGGCCCCAATTACGAAGGGATACAGGGCCAATTCACCGTCACGCGCGACGGAAACGAGGTCACGGTTTTGCGGCCCGAAAAGCGGCGCTACCCGGCGGAAGGCGACAGCACTACCGAGGCCGGCATCCTGACCACCATCGGCGGTGATCTTTATGCCGTGCTTGGCGATCCGTCGGAGAACGAGGCGTGGAGCACCCGCATTTATTTCAATCCGCTTGTCGCATGGATATGGGCGGGTGCGCTTTTTATGGCGTTGGGCGGCATGATTTCCCTGACCGACCGGCGGCTGCGCGTCGGCGCGCCGAAACGGGCGTCGAAACACGCCGTAGCGTCAGCCGAATAGCATGCGCCGCGCCTTTCTTACTCCGATCCTCTTTCTCGCCGGTTTGGGCACCGTTTTCGGGCTGTATCTGTGGCAGATCGGATCGGGAGAAAAAAACATCAGCGATTTGCCATCGGCATTGATCGATAAACCGGCGCCGGAATTCAACCTGCCGCCGATCCTGGAGGGCGGCGCGGGATTTTCGAGCGCGATGCTCAAAAGCCGGGTCAGCCTGGTCAATATCTGGGCGAGCTGGTGCCCGCCCTGCCGGGTGGAGCATCCGCTCCTGATGCGGCTTGCCCGGGAAGGTGTGACGATTTACGGCATCAATTACAAGGACAAGCCGGAGGAAGCATTGGGTTTTCTGAAAGACCTCGGCAATCCGTTTCGCGCCATCGGCGCGGACCGGACCGGCCGGACCGCCATCGATTGGGGGGTCTATGGCTATCCGGAGACCTTCGTCGTCGATAAGGCGGGGCGTATCCGCTATCGCCATGTCGGACCGCTGCGCGGCGAGGACCTGACGGAAAAAATCCTGCCGCTTCTGAAAAGGCTGCGGCAATGACACGCGCGGCGATTTTACTGTCCGTCCTGCTTTTTCTGCCCTGCCCCTTGGCGGCGGTCGAACCGGGGGAAATTCTGAAAGACCCGGTGTTGGAAGAGCGGGCGCGGACCATCAGCAAGGAATTGCGCTGCCTGGTTTGCCAGAACCAGTCCATTGACGACTCCGACGCCGATCTGGCGCGCGATCTGCGCGTGCTGGTGCGCGAGAGACTGACGGCCGGAGACAGCGACGATCAGGTTATTTCCTATATAGTTTCGCGCTATGGCGATTTTGTATTGCTGCGCCCGCCGGTCAATAAATCGACCGCGATCTTATGGGGCGGGCCCGCCCTGATCCTGCTGGCGGGTGCGCTCGGGCTGGTGCTGTATTTCCGGCGCAGACGCGGGATTGAAACCGCCAAACCGCTTTCCCGTGAAGAAGAGGCCCGGCTGGCCGAAATCCGCAAGGGTGACGCGCCATGACGATATGGATCGTACTCTCAATGATCGCGCTGGCGGCGACGGCCTTCACCATCGTGCCGCTGGCACGGTCCCGGCAGAACCAGGAAAGCGGTCGCGCCGCCCACGACCAGAAAATTTATATCGACCAGCTGAATGAAATCGAACGCGAAGCCGAACAGGGATTGATTTCTTCTGAGGCCGCAGAGTCTGCCAGAACCGAAATCGCCCGGCGGCTGCTGGCACTGGAGAATGAGGACGCCGGGAAAGCGGCGGCACCCGACGGGCCCGCGAAATTCACCGCCGCCTATCTGGCCGCCGCGATTCCGGCGGCGGCGGCCGGGCTGTATCTCATAATCGGATCGCCCCATCTTCCCGGCCAGCCCGCATCGGAACGCGTAGCCGCCGCTGAGCGCCAGGAAGAGACGACCCGCCTTGTCGCGCAGCTTGGCGAAAAGCTTCGCACCCGGTCCGGCGATCTCGCCGGATGGCGGCTCTATGCAAAGGGGCTGTATTCACTCCAGCGATATGAAGAGGCCGCCGCTGCCTATCGGCGCGCCGCCTCGCTTGCACCAGACGATCCAGGACTTTATGCCGCGCTCGCCGAATCACTGATCTACGCGGCAAAGGGAAGCGTCACTGCCGAGGCGCGAGGGGCCCTGGTCGAGACACTCAAGCGCGACCCCGCCAATCCGCGCGCGCGCTATTATGCGGGGCTGGCGGCGTCTCAGGCGGGCGATGTGGACCGGGCGCTGATTACCTGGATTTCCCTGATGGCGGACTCCCCGGCCGACGCGCCCTGGGCCAATATTCTTGAAAGGCGCATCGAAAAACTGGCGGCGGATGCCGGCATCCCGGCGGACAGACTTGCGGAGATGCGGACACGAGCGAACGCCAATGCCGCACCGCGCGGTCCGAGCCAGGAAGAAATGGAGGCGGCGCAAGAAATGTCCGCCGAGGACAGATCGGCAATGATCCGTTCCATGGTCGCGCGTCTGGCGGCGCGGATGGCGGAAAACCCGGGCGATGCCGAGGGATGGATCCGGCTGGCACGCTCTTATGCGGTTCTGGAAGAACACGAACAATCCCGCGATGCCTGGGCGAAGGCCGCCGCGCTGAAACCCGGAGATGTCGAAACGTTGAGCGCCTATGCCGCCGCGGTCACCCGGGCGACGCCGGATGGCGCGCCCTTGCCCCCGGCCCTGATCGAAATCAGCGAAAAAATATTGAAGCTTGAGCCGACCCATGGCGGCGCGTTGTGGTTTTCGGGCCTCGCCCGCGCCGCCAGCGGCGATATCGCGGGCGCACGCGCGCACTGGCAAAAACTGCTGACGGTCCTCGACCCTGCCAGTCCGCAATATGCGAAGATCAAGGCGCGGCTCGACTCTCTGCCTTCTCCGGAAAATTGAAACGGACGCTGTCCCTGGCGGCCACCGCCTGTCTGATGGCGCTAGTCGCACGCTCGGTGACCGCCGCCGATTTCGCCATAGGCGCTGAAGCCTATGACAGCGGCGACTATGCCGCGGCCTATGGCGAATGGATAACGCTTGCGCGGGACGGGCATGCCGGGGCGCAAATCGCTATCGCCAATATGTACCGCCAGGGTGAAGGCCGCCGCCCCGATCCGGCGAAAGCCGCCCGCTGGTATCGGCTTGCGGCGCGGGCGGGTAACCTGGTAGCGCAGATCAATCTGGCGGAACTGTATGAACTTGGCGCCGGGGTGAATCGAAACCTGCCACTCGCCTGGGCCTGGTATGACCGGGCAGCGGCCTCCGGCCATCAATGGGGACGGAAACAGGCGGCGCGCCTTGCGGCGGAAATGCCGGCGGGAGCCCTCAGGGAAGGGCGGCGGCTCAGGCGGCTTCCCCTTGCGAGACAATAGGGCGGGCCCCATCCCGCAATTGTATCCCCGCCCGGAATCTGCTTCTATCCACAAGCATCAGCTACGGGCAAAGGCAGACGACGCAGGATGACAATGCCAAGCCGGAATGCGGCAGGAATGAAGACCCGAAGGGGGCTGAGCATGATCGCTCTCCTCGCGGCGTTTTTTGTTCCGGTGCCGGAGAGCGCCGCCGCCCAACTATATGATTTCAACCGGTTCTTCACTGAACCGCACCCGTTTTCGGTCGGCCGGGCAAACGCAGCCTATCCTTCCCCGCCGCCGGCCTATCGTCCGCAATTCGTTCCCACCCCGGCGCGCATGGCGCCGAGCCCGGCGTCGCGCGTCGTTCAATCAAGGCCGGGCGCGCCAAAAGCATCGCCTCCGCCCCGGCGCGCACCCGCAAGACCCGCCTTTGAGCGGCGGCCGCCGGAAAATGCGCTGAGCGATTTCTATGGCGCGTTCAATCTGATCGGTTCCTATGGCACGGTCGATGATGTTTCTATCACCGGCGGCGGTCCTCTGACGATCAATAACGATTCCGACATCGTAGCGGCCTTCGGCATCGCGCTGGGCTATGAATGGAGCAAGCTTTCCGGTCTGCCGCTACGCAGCGAGTTGGAATATCACTACCGGGTCCGGATGGATTTCGACGCGCGGGACACGGGAACGGCGGGAACGCCCGGCTATGAAAACGATCTCGCCTCTCACGTCGTCCTCTTTAATCTCTATTATGACTGGGTGCTGAGCCCGCGCTGGACGGTTTATGGCGGCGCCGGTATCGGGATGGCGCAAAATTCCTCATCGGTCGACCGGGTCAACCTCACGACCGGCGCGAAAACTTCCCGAACGGACAGCAAAACGGGTCTGGCCTGGAATGTCGGGCTGGGCGCGTTATGGCGCATTCGCCCGCGATCGAACTGGACGCTCGATCTGCGCTATCGCTATATCGCTCTTGGCGAGGTATCGAGCGGACCGCATGTCGGCGGCGAAAAGATCGCGGCGGACAAATATGTCTCTCACGACCTGGTTATCGGGATAATTTACGACTTCTAGAGGCGTACCGCCGGACCGGACGGACCACCCGGTCAGAACCGGTAGCCGTAGCGCGCGCCGATATTATCCATCCCTTCATTCTCGCTGGCGAACAGACCGCCGTGCGAAATATGGTCGATATAGATGGAGATATTGTGGTTGCGGCCGCTGCCGAACATATAACCGATCGCCAGCGACTCCCGGAACAAGATGCGGGAGCCCAACTCACGACGGTTTTCGGTCGGATCGGTCAGCTTGCCGGTATGGACATCCAGTCCGAACGTAATTTCGCCAAACCAGCGCTTGTTAAACAGATAGGTCCAGGCGAACCCGCCCCAGAACTGGTGGGTCAGACCGGCGCTGTTGTAATGCAACCCGAAATGGGGACGGGGCCGCAGGAACCATTCCCAGAATTTTCCCGGCGTCTTGATGTAGTGATCGAACCAGGTGATCTCATCCAGCAGGATTTCGAAATCGGCATCGACGCCGCCTTCGACCTGTCCCGCGAACGGTCCGTAATTATGTGCCGACGCGCCGATGCGAATCTCCGAAATCCAGCCCCAAAGCGGATCGTAATGACGTGTCTTTTCGCCCAGCATCCGCTCGGGCTCTTGCATGGCGACGGCAGGTTGCGGCGCGGTGCGGCGGGCCGGCGCGTTCTGCGCCACGGGATAGGGCGTGTTCGGATAAACCGGTTGCGCCACCGGGTATGACGGATACGCCGGATAGGACGGATAAATAGCGCGCTGTGCCGGCATCGGGACGGCCTGACCGGGCAAGGGCGCCGTACCCGCGGGCAACGGCACCGGGGCGGGTGCCGCAACGGTAAAGGGATGCGGTTCCGCCAACAGGCGCGAGAAATCGTAAAGCTGCTGCGCGGCGGCAGGCGCGGCGGAAAAAAGGGCCAGAATCGAGGCGGCACCTACGGACCGGCAAATGCGATCGAACAAAGAAAATTTCGGCAAAACCGGCCTCATATCCGTGACTTACGCGATGATCACCGGGAATAAACCAGAATATCCGACGGCGGGCAATTGGAACCGGACGTCACGCCGGTGGCGCGGCGCAGACCTTGTCCCAGGGGTAGCGTTCCTTGAGCGTGCCGAAATGATCGAACACGTCATAGACGACATCGAGCGCTTCCGGCGTGATCTCGACATGCGGCGTCCAGCAGCCGAGCTTCTGATAGGACGCAATGCAGGCGGTCAGCGCCGCCGGATCGGTTTCGGGAAAATAGGATTGCAGACAGGATGCGATTTCATCCGCCGGCGTTTCGTTCATCCAGACGCGGGTCCTGGCATAGGCGCGGGTGAAGGCTTTCGCCGCGTCGGTCGTCAGCCATTCGCGCGTCGCCGCCACGCTTGAAAAGGCGTTCGGACCGATCAGCGGACCGGATTGCGCGACGATATGACCGATACCGTCGGCCTCCAGCTGTTGCGGATACGGCCCCTGCTGCTGGACATAGGCGCCCTCACCATCGCGGAAGGCCTGATCCATCGCCGCCACGCCGCCGGGCGTCAGCACATTGACCTTCGAAAAATCGATCCCCGCCTTGTGACAGGCATATTCGAACATGGCGCGCGGCTGTCCGCCGCCAAAGGTAATCACATCTGCGCCTTCGAGCTTTTTCCAGTCGAAACCGGGATCCGGCGCCCGGCCGGTCAGAAAAAATCCGTCCATTTCATTGATCTGCGCAAAATGCACCGCTGACGGGGTCTTGCCAGCCGCCAGCTCGCCAAAGGCCTGGCTGGGCGCGGTCTGAATAACCTGCGCGGTGCCGTCCTCCAGCGCCTTAATCGCGGACAGGCCGGGCGGCGAAACCGACCAGCTTGCCTCAATCCCTTCTTCCTTCAGGAAGCCCGCCCCCATGACCGCAATCAGCGGCGCATAAAAGGCCGAAAATAATGTGAATTGGATCTCGATTTTTTCCATGACCGTCTCAGCCCTCCGCCTTGCGCAACGCCAGAACCGCGTTCAGCCCGCCAAAGGCGAAGGAATTGCAGATCGCCGCGCGGATCGGCATTTCCCGCGCCGCATTCGGCGTGTAATCGAGATCGCACCCGTCGCCCGGTTCGGTGAAATTGATGGTCGGTGGAATAACGCCGTCGCGGACCGCCAGCGCCGTCGCCGCGCATTCGATCGCGCCCGCCGCGCCCATCGCGTGACCATGCATGGATTTGGTCGAGGAAACGGCAAGATTCTTAGCGTGATCGCCAAAGGATTCGTGCAGCGCCTTTGTCTCCGTAATGTCGTTTGCCTGGGTCGCGGTGCCGTGCGCATTGACATAATCGATGTCTTCCGGCGCGAGCCCCGCTTCCGCCAATGCGCCCCGGATGGCGCGCGACGCGCCATCGACCGACGGCTCCACGATATCGCCGGCATCGGCGCTCATCCCCGATCCGGCGAGTTCCGCGTATATCTTCGCGCCGCGGGCCTGCGCGTTTTCCAGTGTTTCGAGTACAAACACCGCCGAACCTTCGCCCAGCACCATGCCGCGCCGGTCGGCGGAAAACGGGCGGCAGGCGTCGGGCGCCATGACGCGCAGCGCCTCCCACCCTTTCATGGTCCCAAAGGTGATGCAGGATTCCGCCCCGCCGGTCAGCGCCATTTCCGCCGCGCCCGAGCGCACATATTGCAACGCCTGACCGATCGCATGGCTGGCCGAGGCGCAGGCGCTGGCGATCGCGTAAGACGGTCCGCGAATGCCGAGATCCATCGTCACGTGGCTGACGGCGGAATTCATCATCAGGCGCGGAATGGTGAAGGGGTGCAGCCGTTGCGCGCCTTCGGCATAGATCCGGCGGTAATTATCGTCCTGCGTATTCTGCCCGCCGACCCCGGTCCCCATGATCGCCGCGGTCCTGAGCGACAGTTCCTCGGTGATCTCGATTCCTGAATCGGCCACCGCCTCGCGCGCGGCAACCACCGCGAATTGCGAAAACCGGTCGAGCAAGGCGTGCTGCGATTTGGCGAAATGATCGGCGCCGTCGAAATTCTTGACCTCGGCCCCGATCTTGACGGTCAGCTTTTCAGTGTCGAACTGCTCAATCGGCGCGATACCGGATTTACCGCCAACCAGCGCTTTCCAGAAATCGTCTCTGGTGTTTCCAACAGGCGATATAACGCCGATTCCGGTTATGACGACGCGGCGCATGGCAAATCCCGACAGTAAATGGGTGGGCTCTTAACGCGATGGGCGGCCCGCTCAGCCCTTTTGATCCTCAATGATCTTTTCGACCGCGACCACCACGTCCTCGACCTTCTGGAATTCCTCCGCCTCATTGGCGTTATACGGAATCGAGATGTCGAATTCCTCTTCGAGCTTGAATACCAGCTCAACGAATTCGAGCGATTCGATTTCGATCTCCCGCAAATTCGATTCGAGGGTGATCTTTTCGCGATCGACCGCTGAAAAGGAAGCAATGATATCGACTATGTTTTCTCGTGCGTCTGACACTTTATAAACTCCTTACACTCTCTATCGCACAAAGAGCGCGTCGCGGGAAACCCGGTTTATTCTAATTTTCCTTCTCGCCGTCTTCCAGCGCCTTTAACCGGGCCTTCACCTGCTTGATATCCTCCATAAAGGAACCGAGCCGGCGCAGCGTGGCGATTTCCTGAAACGCCACCGCCTTGTCGCGGGCCGGATAACCGGCGACCACCGATTTCGGATCCAGATTGCGCCCCACGCCCGACTTGCCGGCAATAACGGAATCGCTGCCGACGGTGACATGATCGGACACACCGGCCTGCCCCGCCATCACGACCCGGTCGCCGATGACCGAACTGCCGGCGATGCCGACCTGGCCGCATAACATGCAGTTTTCGCCAACTACGACATTGTGGGCGACATGGACCTGATTATCGAGTTTCGAATTCTTGCCGATCCGGGTGGCCGAAACCGTGCCCCGGTCGATGGTGACGTTGGCGCCGAGCTCCACATCGTCCTCGATAATCACAGTGCCGAGCGAATTGATCCGGACAATCTGTGTATTGATGTTTTCCACTCGGCCGCTGGCCTTTGCGGATTCGACGCTGCCGGGATCGGGGGTGACATAGCTGAACCCGTCCGACCCGATAACCCCGTTCGGCTGGCAGATGACGCGATCACCGAGGATGACCCGTTCGCCGATCCGCACACCGGGGTGGATCAGGCAATCCTCACCGACAGACGCGCCCGCGCCGACCGTCACATTATCCAGCAGCGTCGTGCGCGCGCCGATGCGCGCACCAGGGCCGACACTGGTCAGAGGGCCGACGGAAACGCCGGCGCCAATCTCCGCGCTGTCATCGACAAAGGCGGAGGGATGAATGCCAGGGGTTTGCCGGGGCGGCGCCGTGAATATCTCGATCAGCTTCGCCATTGCATAGCGCGACCGGTCGACGACCAGAAAGCCGCGCTGCGGCCCGGTGGCCGCCCGTTCGTTCTTTACCACGGCGGCGGCGGCCTTTGATTCTGGCAAAAGATCCAGAAAACGCTTTTCCATGGCGAGGGCGAGATCGCTCCCGCTTTCCGCTTCCGCCGGATGAACAACGCGCCGCAATTCGATCGACCCGTCCCCCACCAGACGCGCGCCGATTGCTTCGGCCAACTCACCCAGCGTTATGGGAATGCGATGTTCGCTCACTATTCTTGCCCCGCTTCACGACAGTCGCAGGAGTGATAGCGGGTTATCGCCGGTTGCGCCAGAGGTCTGTGACGCGCCGGCAGGCGACTAGAACCCGGCGCGCCCGATGGGGAGGCGCCACCCCT
>CAZBKQ010000072.1:0-4112 GCA_964492555.1 uncultured Rhodospirillaceae bacterium
CGCTATCCGGATATCGCCGAAGCTGCCGCCTGCGGCGTGCCCGATGCGGTCTATGAAGAAGAGGTCATCGCCTGGGTCGTGCCGAAGCCCGGCGCGGATTTATCGGCAGACGACGTGATCGCCCATTGCGGCAAGGACCTCGCCCCCTTCAAGACGCCGAAACAGGTGTTTTTCATCGACGCCCTGCCCAGTAACGACCGGGGCAAGCTCGACCGCAAGAGCCTGACGGAACGGTGGATGGAAATAGCCGGGACATAGCGCCGTTTTTACGCGCGAATGATCTCACGCCGTCGCCTTAAAAAGATTTGTCATCCCGGACAAGCGCAGCGCGATCCGGAAACCAGTCAAAAAAAGGGCGGCCCGAAGGCCGCCCTTGTGAAATTCCGGTTCCAGCCCTCTCCCCCTCCCGGCCACCCCAAGGATACTCTCGCTGGGTGGCCGGAAGGGGGAGAGGGCTGGCGCCGTCTATAAGAAACTTACCTTCCGGTCCGGGCCAGGCTGTGCACCCAACCCTTGTTGTTCATGTAATCCTTGCCCTTCTGGATCTGCGCTTCATCGAAGAACTTCTCCAGATGGACAGTATCGACCGGGTAGACCGGGCGCAGGAAGTCGCTCTCGTAACCGAACGGCACCGTCGCATCGATGCCCATCCCGCCTTCAAACAGCGTGTTGGACGCGGTCCATTCCTTGCCGCCCGCGGTCATGCGTTCGGCCGGCATAAAGGTCTGGCCACGGCCGCCCGGGATCGGGTTCAGGATGTCGGTCTGCGGATTGACGCGGGTGGTCAGGTTCCAGATCACGTCATCCATATCGTAAATGTCGGTGTCTTCCGACATGGCGATGGCGAGACGCGCCCCCTGCGAACAGGACAGGATGGCGGAGAGGAAGTTGCGCTGCCAGCCTTCATCGATCTGGCTGCGCTTCTTGACCTGGATGATCGCCCCGCCCCAGTCCGTCATCGGATAGGGGATGTTGCAATCCTGGATGATGCCCGGCTGCATGCGCTCGCAGAGCTCGAACAACGCCGCTTCGCGCACCGTGGTGTCGATGTTCTGACAGTCCATCGTGTGCACGCCGAGCGGGAAGACGATCGGCTTGCTCTCCGGCGCCCGCATGGTGACGCAGGTGACATGGAAGGTCGGCGCCTTGTACGCCTTGCCCATGTAGCCGGCCCATTCGGGATGGAAGTGGAAGCGGCCCTGAACGCCGGCTTCTTCCGATTCCGCCGTTTCATAGCGGCGGTCGCGCGGATGGAGATAGCCTTCCAGAGTGATTTCCGCATCGGCCAGCGCATAGGCGCCGGGGATGGTCTTGGCCTCGACCATGCGGACGGGTTCACCCGCCAGACGGCCGGCAACGCCGAGTTCGTCACAGCCGGTCGGCAGGATGACATAGTCGAAACCGGCGCCGGCCAGCAGGTTCGGCCCGTAGGGGATGCCGAAATTCATGGTCAGCGGGATCGGCTCGTCATCGCGGTAATGCTTGGCCATGACCTGCCAGCCATGGGAGCCCGGCGAGATCTGGAACGTGCCGACATTGCCCCAGCGGAAGTTCATCCGGTTATAGGCCATGTCCGTGCCGCCCTGGAAATATTCGCCGGCGAACAGGCGCTGGCCGGAACCGACGGTCAGTTCGGATTCATAAGTCGTGTGCCGGATCGGCACCATGTAATCGTTGACCTCCGCCGGGTTTTCGATGATGACCTCATGGCTCGCCGCATCCTTGGAATCAACGACCACCGGGGGCAGCGGATTACGGATCGCGTTGGCGATCGCCAGCGTCAGCTCTTTCTTGTCCTTGACGCCGAACATCTTGCACATCACCCCGTCCTCGGAGAACAGGTTGGTAACGCAGCGATGGTTCGGCTTGCCCACGACATTGTTGAAAAGGATCGGACAGGAACCGTCCAGATGCTTCTGAACGCCGGTGATTTCGAGGTCGGGATTGACCTCCACATCGGTTTCGAGCAGATCGCCTTCCTGTTTCAGAAAGTCGAGCGTGGCCCGCAAATCGCGCAGCGCGTCGGTCTGGGGCTGCGGCTTTAATTCATCCCTGGCAGTAGCCATGATTGTCTCCCAATAGCGGTTGTAACGTCGTTATCAGACAAAAACTCTTGCGGCCGGGACAGGACGAACCCGGTCCGCGACAGGGGGGTTTGTACGTGTCGGCGGCCCCGAATGCAAGCCCCTATTGAATACGAAAATCCCCGCAACCCCCGATAAAACCGGGGAAAATCAGATTGGTGACAAGTAAATACTTAGATTTCTTTGTATTTTTTCGCGGCACGGGTTTTTAGAAAAATTTTGGCCCGCTTGACGGAATTCTCCCGCCATTGGACAAATTCGGGACGGAAACGCATCGCACCGCCAATCAGGAGAATCGATCATGCCGCAGACCCTGTTGCCGCCAGTCCAGGAATTCGTTGACCGCGTGCGCGGCTATTTCGCCGGTGGGATGGCGGAAGCCGCGCTGTGGGAACGGGCGGCGGAGGACCTGAAAGAGCTGCTCGGCGACCCGGCGCTCAAGGAACATTGCAAGGGCTGGCCGGATACCAAGGAAGGCAACGGCCCGGCAGGAAATCTGCTGTTTTACGAAGACCCGGATTACAAATTCGTCCTCAACGCGCTGGTCAAGAAACCGCTGGCCGAGACCAACATCCATGATCACGGCAAGAGCTGGACGCTTTATGGCGTGCTGGAAGGCGGCGAACATATAAGGCGCTGGAAACGCACCGATGACGGACCGAAGGATACCGGCCCGGCAGCGCTGGCCGAAGACGGCGCGTTCGATGTGACGCCCGGCTATATCGACATGGTGCCGCCCTGGCAAATTCATCAGGAAACCAACGGCGATCACCGCACCATCGGCTTTATCGTCCGCTCGCAACGCTCCGGCACGTTCGAACAGTACCGCTTCGATCCGGAAGACGGCGCGATCTCCGCCAATGGCGGGCCGCGGCAGATCCCCTACGAGCTTTCCTGACCCTCGTCCGCTTCGGGCTCTTCCTTCGCGTCCGGATTGCCGGTCAGGCTGATCCAGAACCCGGTCCCGGCGTCGGGCAGCGGATGGCATTTCCGCACCAGCCCGGCTTTCATCGCCTCCAGCAGCATCCGCCCGACCGGTTGAAACAGGGTCTCGCCGCTGGTCTCGGTCGCCGGGTCGATGCGGACGGCGACCGTGCGCGGCGGACGGAAACGGCTCCGTTCCAGCATGCGCTCGACGCTCGCCACCCCATGCGGCATATCCAGCCCGCGCAGATCGAGCTCGTACTCACCGGTATCGTGAAATCCGGTGATGCGCCGCAAATCCTCGTCCGACAGATAAGGCATTTTCCCTCGTCAATCGCCTGTCCCATTCTTGCCGCGCGCGAATTGCGGAGGCAAGCTCTCATCCGGTCAAACCTGGAGAATTTATAATGGCACGTATATCCCCGGCCCCGCCGGAGCGGCTCTCGGAACTCAAGGACGTATTCGAACGGGCGGAACAGGCGCTCGGCTTCGTCCCCAACAGCTTTTACATCATGGGCCGCAACCCGGATCTGATGCGCGCCTTTTCCCGCCTCGCGCGGGAGGTCATCGGCGTGCCGGGCAAGGTGCCGATGGATCTCAAACGCATGGTCGCCCACATCGCCAGCCGCTCCGCCGGGTGCCAGTACTGCATGGCGCATACGGCCGAAAGCGCGGCGGAAATGGACGGCGTGGCACCGGAAAAGATTGAGGCGATATTCGACTATGAGCGCAGCGATCTGTTTTCAGATGCCGAACGCGCCGCGCTGGCGCTCGCCCAGGCCGCCGGGCAGACCCCCAACTTGGTGACGGATCCCGATATGGACGCCCTCAAAACCCATTTCGATGAGGATCAGATCGTCGAGATCGTCGCCGTGATCTGCCTGTTCGGCTGGCTCAACCGGTTTAACGACACGATGGCGACCGATCTGGAACAACGCCCGATGGCGTTCGGCGAAAAACACCTGGCCCCCGGCGGCTGGGAGGTCGGCAAGCACGGCGGCTGACGCCGTCAGTCCTTGGCAGGCTCGCGATATTCCTCATCGGGCGGTTTGCCCAGCACCCGCATCGCGCCGAGATAGATATATTGCGTGCCGATATTCACCA
>CAZBKQ010000072.1:4212-10192 GCA_964492555.1 uncultured Rhodospirillaceae bacterium
TTGCCCAGCACCCGCATCGCGCCGAGATAGATATATTGCGTGCCGATATTCACCACGATGATGCGCGCCATGTGAAAGGCGATGACCAGCGGCACGCCGACCTGCAGCGCCTGCGCGACAATGGTCATTTCGGCGAGCCCGCCCGGCGCGGTCGCGATGATCAGGGTCGATAGCGGAATATCGGACGCCCAGGCGATCAGCAGCGCCACCCCGACCGAGGCGAGGATGATGAAAAACGCGTTCACGATGGCGAAGGGGATAAACAGCTTGTGCCGGGCGAAGAAAGCGCGCTCATAGCGTTCGCCCAATATCAACCCGAACATCAGCTGCGCGAAATCCGCCATCCAGCCGGGAATGAGCGACAGTTCCACCCCGTACATGGTGAGCCCCGCCCCGACCAGAATCGGCGTCATGAAGCAGCCATTGTGGAACCCGACACGTTCCGACAGCTCTCCCAATATTCCGCCGGCCAGAAGCCAGATCGCGATCACCCCGTAATCGACCGGCAAATGGGGCTTGTAGGGCAGGATTTCTATCGGCACCCCGCCATAGGTCATGAAATAGGGAATGACGATCACCAGGATCGAGACGCGCAGCGAATGGGCAACCGCCACCGGCGGAATCTGGGCGTTGTACTTGTCCGCCAGATTGGCCATTGCCATCGACCCGCCGGGGATCGAGGCAAAGAAGGCTGATTTCGGATTGACGCCGGAGACCTTGTTCATCACGAAGGCGCCAAGCCCGCCGATCAGGAAGGCCGACAGGGTCGCGAGAAGGATCAGCCCGGTATTGGCGCCGAGGGCGGCGACCACCGGCGGGGTGAAATAGATCGAAACGGCGGAACCCAGAATAATCTGCCCCGTCTGGCGTCCATAGGGAATCGACAGCGCGCGGATGCCGCACAGATTGAGGATCGCCACCGCGACCATCGGCCCGATCATCCAGGGGATCGGCGTATCCAGCCAGTCGAGCAACGCACCCGCCGGCACACCGACAAGAAGGGCGCGGCCCATAAAAGGCAGACGCGCGCGCAGGGCGGCAAAATCGATCATGACCGGAATTTACTCGGCAGATAAAAACACAAGGCGAAAATTCTAGACCCGATCGGTAAGTCTGGCGAGCGCGCCCGCCGCTATTTCTTCCACTTCGTCTCGGGCTTTTCGACCTCCACCTCATCAACGAAGGTGGCGTCGATATTCTCCGCATAGAAACAGATCAGGTCCCGGATCCTGGGACATTCGGCGATGGGGCGTTCATATGACCAGGCGATATCCTCAAACAGCTCGCCACCGATTCTGGCGCTGAAATAAGTCGCCGTTCCTTTATAGGGACAAACCGATTCCGTTTCCGTCCGGCTCAACAAATCCATCTTTACGTCTTCACGCGGAATGTAATAACGGACCGGGTGACCGGTCTCGAACACAAAGACCCCATCGGTGGTTTCCGCCACGACTTCCC
Organism: uncultured Rhodospirillaceae bacterium; assembly: GCA_964492555.1. Classification (GTDB taxonomy): domain Bacteria; phylum Pseudomonadota; class Alphaproteobacteria; order MPNO01; family UBA2964. Next base: position 5,671 of record CAZBKQ010000072.1, read on the forward strand.
CGCCGAGCAAGCATTTGACCGGCCGGTGGGACAGGATCGCATCGACGCGTTTGAACGGGTCGCGGGCATGTTTGAAGATTTCCTCGTCTTCCTCGCGCCAGCGTTCCATACGCTCCCAATAGAACGCAACATAATCGGAAAGTTCCGCCATCTCGTCATAGGGCGTCTCATAGCCCCACATGACGTTCTCGCCGGTCACGCCCGCCACCGTGACGTTCCAGTAGCTGGCATCGCCCTTATAGGGACAGTTGGTCGCGTGATCGGTCGGGGAAAACAGATCCATCCGGACGTCGGCTTTGGGGAAATAATAGACAGGCGTATGGCCGCCTTCGCGCATCACCAGCGCATTTGTCGTATCCGCCACGCATTCCCCGTTGAAATCGACCCGCACGCGGCGCGGGCTCGGCACAAGCTCCAGCAGCTTGGCGGGGTTCTTGAGAAAACCGGGCGCCGGGCCCGTTGTTACGCCGTCCATGATTGTCTCCCCCGTGGAAAAGTTACGGACAAATTTGTTCTTCCCGCGCATAGTAGCCGAATGACACCCCCACCCGACAGTGTTTCCGATACAAGGTCTTTCGGCCGCCGTATCGCCGATCGGGTTATCCAGCGCATCTACCGCGCGGGGTACAGGGTCGCATGGCGCTGGTGGCGCTTGCGCCGCACCAAACCAAAGGGCGTGGGCATGGTCATCTGGTCCGAGGGACGCGTGCTGATGGTCCGCCATTCCTACCGCCCCGGCCTGACCATTCCCGGCGGCAACATCAGGCGAAATGACGATCCGCGCCTCACCGCGTCACGTGAACTGGCGGAAGAAGTCGGGTTACACATCCCGCCGGAAGAATTCCGGGAATTCGGCCGCGACCGGTTCTCCATCCTCTATGACGCGATCCTTGACGAACCGCAGCCTCTTGCCATCGATCACCGCGAAATTCATCGAGGCGGAATTCGTGGAGCTAGAAGAAGCGGTTTTACGCAGCCGGACCATCCGCGAGCTGATGCGGGGCGTTGTCCGGCCCAGCGAGACGTAGCGCGCCGAAAGTTTTCATGGTCTATTTTCAGCCCATGAAAACCCAGACGACGAACGGATTTTTCAGATGAGTTTCGGCATTGGCCAGCCGGTTCACCGGCTTGAGGACCCGCGCTTTCTTACCGGGCGCGGCACCTATGTGGATGATATCGACCTGCCGCGCATGGCGCATGGCGCGGTGGTCTACGCCCAGGTCGCGAAGGCGACCATCAAATCGGTAGATACAAGTGCGGCCCGCCAGATGCCGGGCGTTCTTGATATTCTGACCGGCGCGGATGTGGAGGCCGATAATGTCGGGTTCCTGCCCCCCGCCTTCATGCCGGCCGATATGGGCGGGCCGGAAGGCTATCGCGCGGTGCGGCCGGTGCTGGCCCAACGCCAATCCAAATTCGTCGGCGACCGGATCGCCTTCGTCGTGGCGGAAACCGAGGCCCAGGCGCGCGACGCGGCGGAAGCCATCATGGTCGATCTGGAGATTGAAACCCCGGCGGTATTCTCTGAAACAGCGGCGCAGGACGGCGCGCCGCTGGTGCATGACGAAGCCGGGTCCAACGTCTGTTACGAACTGCAGATGGGCGACGCGGCGGCGGCGGAAGCTGGCCTGGCCGCGGCCGATCATGTGGTGACGCTGGAAATCTATAATAACCGGATCACCACCAACGCCATGGAACCGCGCGGCTGTATCGGCCAGTACGATCCGGCGCAGGATCACTTCACGATCTGGAGCAGCACCCAGAATATTCACGGGCTGCGCATGTTCCTGGCCCAGCATGTATTCCGCATTCCGGAATCCCGTCTGCGGGTGATCGCCCGCGATGTCGGGGGCGGGTTTGGCATGAAACATTCGGTGCATCAGGAAGAGGCGCTGGTGCTGTGGGCGTCCCGCCGCATCGGGCGTCCGGTGAAATGGATTTCCACCCGGTCGGAAGGCCATATCGGCGACGATCAGGGGCGCGATCAGGTGGTGACGGCGGAGCTGGGGCTGAGCAAGGACGGCAAGTTCACCGGGCTGCGCTGGCGCGGCTATTACAACGCCGGCGCCTATCTGGCCAATTCCGGCAATATTCCGATCGCCCATTCGGCGAAGCTGGCGCCCACCGTCTATGACATACCGGCGACCCATGTTGCGCAAAAGCTGGTCTTTACCAACACCGCCCCGATGGCACCCTATCGCGGGGCCGGCCGGCCGGAAGCCGTGTTCTGCATGGAACGGCTGATCGATCTGGCGGCCAGGGAGACCGGTATCGACCGGATCGAACTGCGCAAGAGAAACTATATCGCGCCGGAGAAATTCCCCCACGTAACGGCGACCGGGTTCAATTACGATTCGGGCGAATTCGCCGCGACGATGGATAAATGCCTGGCGCTGTCCGACATCGAAAATTTCGGGGCGCGCCGCGCGGAATCGGAAGCAAACGGCAAGTTGCGCGGGCTCGGCGTCATCTATTACATCGATAATTGCGGCAATTTTAATGAGCGGATGGAGCTGCATTTCGACCCGAGCGGCGGCATCACACTCAAATCCGGCAACCTGTCCCACGGGCAAGGGCATGAAACCGTCTTTACCCAGATGGTCTGCGACAAGCTGGGGGTGGAACCGGAACAGGTCAATTTCGTGCAGGGCGACACCGATCAGGTACCGATCGGGCGCGGCACCTATGCCAGCCGGTCGATGACGGTCGGCGGCAACGCGCTGATCGCGGCGGCGGACAATATTATCGAAAACGGCAAGAAATTCGCCGCCCTTTATATGGAGGCCGATCCCGGCGATATCGAATTCGGGGACGGGACATTCCGCATCGCCGGCACCGACCGCGAAATGACGTTGGAAGCGGTGGTCCGGCGGTCCTTCGCGCCGGTGGGCAACCCGGACGAACTCGGCATCGGGCTGCATGGCGTGGGCACGTTCGGCATCACCTCGCCCAGCTTCCCGAATGGCTGCCAGATCTGCGAGCTGGAGATCGATCCCGATACGGGCGCAACGGAAATCGTCCGCTATACGGTGGTGGACGATATCGGGCGGGTGTTGAACCCGCTTCTGGCGCATGGCCAGATTCACGGCGGGGTGGCGCAAGGCGTCGGCCAGGCGCTGCTGGAAGACATGATCTATGACCGCGAGTCCGGCCAGGTGCTGACCGGGTCGTTTATGGATTACGGCATGCCGCGGGCGGATGATTTTCCGCATCTGGAAATCGGCATGAACGAGGTGCTGTGCCGGTCGAACCCGCTCGGCGTCAAGGGCGCGGGCGAAGGCGGCACGGTCGGCGCCACGCCCTGCGTGATCAACGCGGTGCTGGATGCGCTCGGCCCGCTTGGCGTGACCGATATCCAGACCCCGGCGACGCCCAAACGCATATGGGAAGCGATCCAGGCGGCAAAAAAATAACCGCGCCGGGTCGCCAGCGGGCGGATCAGGCGCTAGAACCCTATCGACAGTAAATTCGCAATTTCGGAGAGAAAAATGGCTGACCTTCACCTGACAATGGCGATGAACCATTACGACCATGTGCAGGACATGGCGACGGGACGCGTAAAGCCCGAAGGCATCGACCTCACGGTCATCAATCATGGGCCGGAAGAAATCTTCCACCGCTTCCTGTTCAGCCTCGAATGGCAGATTTCCGAAATCTCCATGGGGATGAGTACCTCGCGCCTGTCGATGGGGGACGCGCCCTTTGTGCTGATCCCGATATTCCCGTCGCGCGTTTTCCGCCACTCCTCGGTCTATATGCTGAAAGACGGGCCGGTGAAGACGCCGGACGATCTGAAGGGCAAGCGCATCGGCGTTCCCGAATGGGGCCAGACCGCCGGTATCTATACCCGGGGCTGGATGGTGCATTCCGCGGGCGTCGGGCTGGATGAGGTCAGCTGGGTTCAGTCCGGCATCAACGATCCGGGCCGTCAGGAAGCCTCCACCCTCAACCTGCCGGACGACGTCAATCTGGAAATCGTCACCGACCGGTCATTGATGCAGATGATGTTCGACGGCGATCTCGACTGCGCCTTTTCCGCCCGGCCGCCGAATGAATTCCTGGCCGGCGATCCGCGCGTCATCCAGATGTATCCTGAATTCCGCGAGGCCGAGGAACAATATTTCGAGGAAACTGGCATTTTTCCGATCATGCACACGGTCGCCATCCGCAAGGATGTGTGGGACGAAAACCCGTGGGTCGCGCAGAACATGATTACCGCGTTCGAGGAAGCGAAGGAGCTTTCCCGCAAGCGGATGGAGGGCTTTACCGTCTCTCACTATCCGGTGCCGTGGCTCTATCACGACGGGATTGAGGCCAACAAGAAGCTGTTCAACGGCGATTTCTGGCCCTACGGGATCGAACCCAACAAGACGACGCTGGATGCCTTCCTGCAATTCGCCTGGGAACAGGGCACGCTGCATAAACAGCTCACCACCGATGATCTGTTCCCCGAAGAGGTCCGCCACCACTTCAAGCTTTGAGGTAAGGCAACCTGACGTCGTCAGTCGCGCCGGGCATCCAT
>CAZBKQ010000073.1:0-9510 GCA_964492555.1 uncultured Rhodospirillaceae bacterium
TAAGAAGAACTTTTCGTTGGCCGGAAATTCGGCGAATGACGCGTTTCATTGCACTGGGCTCCCCAAAAGCCATTCGTGATCGAAATGCGGAAGATGTTATAGACCAGTTCGCTAGCAGAATCTCCCTCTTGCAACCAAAGGAACAAAATGCGAACATCCGTTGTGTGATGATAGCGGAGGTTTCGCGATGGTTGCGGCGGATGGCGGCGGTTTCATGACCGGGCATGAAGATGACTATGGGGCCGGAACGGGCGCGGGCAACAATGCCGAGCGCATGATCGCGCGGGTGTCCACCGTCGCCTTTGCCGGGATCGACGTGCTGCCCATCGATGTGCAGGTGCAGATGGGATCGGGGCTGCCCGCCTTTACCATTGTCGGGCTGCCGGACAAGGCGGTGGGGGAGAGCCGCGAACGCGTTCGCGCGGCGCTGGGCGCCATCGGGCTGGCCCTGCCGCCCAAACGGATCACCGTCAATCTCGCCCCGGCCGATCTGTTGAAAGAGGGCAGCCATTTCGATCTGCCGATCGCGCTGGCGCTGCTCTCCGCCATGGGGGTGATCCCGCAAGGGGCGCTCGACGGGTTTTGCGCGCTGGGTGAGCTCGGGCTCGACGGGCGGCTGGCCCCGGTCGCGGGGGTCCTACCAGCCGCCATCGGGGCAAGCGCGGAAGAAGCCGTGCGCGGTATCATCTGTCCCGAACAATGCGGCGGGGAGGCCGCCTGGGCCGGTGAGATCGAGGTACTGGCCGCGGCCTCGCTGCTATCGCTTATCAACCATTTCAAGGGCACACAGGTGCTGACCCGGCCGGAGCCGAAACTGGCGCTGGCCGACGGCGCGGTGCCGGACCTCGCCGATATCAAGGGGCAGGAAGGCGCCAAACGCGCGTTGGAGATCGCCGCGGCGGGCGGGCATAACCTGCTGATGTGCGGCCCGCCGGGGGCGGGAAAATCGATGATGGCGGCGCGGCTGCCCGGTATATTGCCGCCGTTATCCCCGGTGGAGGCGCTGGAGACCAGCATGATCCATTCGGTGGCGGGGGAGCTCTCCGGCGGGCGGCTGTTGAACCGGCGCCCGTTCCGCGATCCGCACCATTCGGCGAGCCTGCCCGCTTTGGTCGGGGGCGGCATGCGCGCCAGGCCGGGGGAGGTCTCACTGGCGCATAACGGCGTGCTGTTCCTGGACGAGCTGCCGGAATTCGCCCGCCCGACGCTGGAAAGTTTGCGTCAGCCGATGGAGACCGGGCGCGCCGTGGTCGCCCGCGCCAATGCGCATCTGTCCTACCCTGCGCGGTTTCAGCTGATCGCGGCGATGAACCCGTGCCGCTGCGGCTATCTCGACGATCCGGCGCAGGCCTGTTCCCGCGTGCCGCGCTGCGGACAGGATTATCAGGCGAAGATTTCAGGGCCGTTGTTTGACCGGATCGATATTCATATCGATGTCCCCGCCGTCAGCCCGGCCGATCTGTCCCTGCCGCCGCCGGCGGAAGGAACGGTCGATGTCGCCGCGCGCGTACTGGCCGCCCGCGATATTCAGACAGGGCGGTTCGCCGGCCTCACCGATGGCAAACGGCCGGTGCGCACCAATGCGGACGCCGACGGCAAATTGCTGGAGGAAATCGCCGCGCCGGAAGAAGCCGGACGCAAGCTGCTGGCCGATGCCGCCGAGCGGCTGCGCCTCTCGGCCCGGGCCTATCACCGGGTGCTGCGCGTCGCCCGCACGCTCGCCGATCTTGACCATGCCGACACCGTCGCGCGGATTCACATCGCCGAGGCGCTCAGCTGGAGACGGGTGGGGTTGGGGGGCTGATTCCAGCAGCGACCATAATCAGTACTTCATACTGACCGTGACGCCGCGCCCGTCTTTCACATCCATCGGGCGGAGCGCGATATTGTTCCGCATCAGGAACGGGTTGTTATCGACGATCAGCCTGGCGATGAAATGGCCGAGCGCCGCGCCGAGCACCGTATCGGACGCCCAGTGCCGGTTCTTGTTGATGCGCTGCATCGCGACCAGCGTGGCGGTGGGATAGGCGACCCACGGGACCCACGGGTTGGTCGGGGCATAGGTTTCCGCGATCACCGTCGCGGTGGCGAAGCCGACAATTGCGTGGCCGGAGGGGAAGGAATCGTTATCCCCGCCATCGAACCCATTGAATTTCGTCGCGCCCGGATTGGGTTCGGCCAACGTGCCTTCGGGCCGGGTGCGCCCGGCGAAATGTTTGAACCCCTCGCCCAGCGCGCCGCCGATGGCGACCGCCTGGAACAGCATCAGGGACGCCGCCTTTTCGCGTCTGGCGTCAAACAGTTCAGACACCAGATAAGAGCCCATCGAGCCCGCCAGCATCAGATCGAAATCGCCCAGCGGTTCGAATATATCGAAGAAATCATCCGTGCCGGAGGAGCGCACATCCGCCTGCCAGAAATTCTTAATGTTCTTGTCGACCGCGATCAGCGCGCCGGTCACCCCGGCAATGGCGCCCGCGGTCAGCCAGTCATTGCGGTCCCAGCGCGCGGGCGCGGAAACAATGCGCCATACATTTTCAGGCCAGCTCAGCAAATAGTCTTTCTTGATGGCATAGATGCCATCGACATAACGCCCGTCGCCGGAAGGCGCGCGCCGCCGTTCCATAACGGGCGCGGCCCGGCGGGATTGCGTGCCGCGTTGTTGCGCTACGGGTTGCGGCTGCCAGACCGGTTGCGGCGCGACGGGGCGGAGGTACGGGTTGGCGGCGACCGGCGCGGGCGTCGCGAATACCGGCACGGGCGCGGGCGTTGTTGGCGCGTATCGCGGCCAGCCCTGCGGCAGGGCAACCGGCGCGGCGGGTTGCCCCGGGGCGGGGCCGAGCTGTGGCAGAACCGGAACCTTCTGCGCCCGCAGATAGGCTTGCGAAACCGGCGGCATCGCCATCGGTTGGAGCGCGGGGCCGGGCCGCGCGTCATAAACCAGCACCGCGCCGCGCGCCTGTTCCATCGCCGGGCCGCGTTCGGTCTGCACAAAAGGTTGCGCGCCCGCCAATACCGGGGCCAGCGACACCGCCGCGGCAAGGAGAGAGAGGCGCGCGCGGATCATCGGTTTCAGCCGCGGCTATAGGAACCGTCGGGCGGCACGTCGCCGCCTTCGAGCATCGGACCCAGCGGGCGGCCCGCCAGAATATGGATATGCAGATGCGGCACTTCCTGATGGGCGTGGCCGCCGCAATTGGCCAGCACGCGGTATCCGGCATCGGGCAAATTCAGCGCACGGGCGGTTTCGCCCACCGCGCGCCACAGCCCCTCGATCTCTTCCGCCGACGCGTCACGGGTGAAATCATCCATTGAGACATACGGCCCCTTGGGGATGACCAGCACATGAACCGGTGCCTGCGGATTGATGTCTTTGAAGGACAGCGCGTGATCGGTCTCATGCACCTTGTCGCAGGGAATCTCGCCCCTGAGGATTTTTGCGAAAATATTATTCTGATCGTAAGCGGACATAACCCCCCGGCCCTTTTCTATTTCCCACGCGACGCCTTTTCGGCGATCCCCGATGTGCCCTCTCGCCGGGCGAGCGCGTCCCAGACTTCCCCGGGCGCGATCCCGGCCTCGGCCCACAGCACCAGCAGGTGATAGAGCACATCCGCGCTTTCCGCGATGGTTTCTTCTTTCTTGCCGCCAAGCGAGGCGATCAGGCATTCGACCGCTTCCTCGCCCAGCTTGCGAGCGATCACCGGCGCGCCGTCGGAAAACAGTTTCGCGGTATAGGAGCTATCGGGCGACGCGCCCCGGCGGGATTCGATCACGGCAAAGAGCCGGTCCAGCACTTCGGCATTGTTCGTCGGATTTTCGGCCATCTTTTCGCCCCCCTAATCGGCACCCCGACCCGATAGCAGATCGCGGCGGCCAAGTCACGGGCGGTCAGGAAACAGGGCGCACCGCGACCCCGGCTTCGGCCAGGCGCGCCTTGGCCTCGCCAATCGAATAATCGCCGAAATGAAAGATCGAGGCGGCCAGCACGGCCGTCGCATGCCCGTCGCGGATGCCGTCCACCATGTGATCCAGCGTGCCGACACCGCCTGACGCAATCACCGGGATACCCACCCGGTCGGCCACCGCGCGGGTCAGTTCGATATCGAACCCGGCGCGCGTGCCGTCCCGGTCCATGGAGGTCAGCAGGATTTCCCCGGCGCCGAAGTGCTCCATCTTTGCCGCCCAGTCGACCGCGTCGATCCCGGTCGGTTCACGCCCGCCATGGGTGAAGATTTCCCATTTGCCCGGCCCGGTCGATTTGGCGTCGATGGCGACGACAATGCATTGCGAGCCGAATTTGGCCGCCGCCTCGCCCACGAATTCGGGGTTATGCACCGCTGCGGTATTGATCGAGACCTTGTCGGCGCCGGCCAGCAGAAGCTTTCTTATATCCTCCACCGTGCGCACCCCGCCGCCGACGGTCAGCGGCATGAAACATTGTTCGGCCGTGCGCGCGACCACATCGAACAGCGTGTCGCGATTATCCGATGACGCGGTGATATCGAGAAAGCAAAGCTCGTCCGCCCCGGCCTCGTCATAAAGGCGCGCCTGCTCAACCGGATCGCCGGCATCGATCAGATCGACGAAATTGACGCCCTTTACCGTGCGCCCGTCCTTTACATCCAGGCAGGGGATGACCCGCATTTTCAGCATTGCCCGTTATCCCTTGCAGACGGCGAGCGCCGCCGCCGGATCGATCCTGCCGTCATAGAGCGCGCGGCCGCTGATGACCCCTTCGAGCCCGGCGGATTCGTGCGATTTCAACTCCACCAGATCCTGGATGGAGGAAACCCCGCCCGAGGCGATCACCGGGGTGGTCAGCGCAAAGGCCAGATCAACCGTCGCCTCGACATTCACGCCGGCCATGGCGCCGTCCCGGTTGATGTCGGTATAAAGCACCGCCGCCGCGCCGCTATTTTCGAACTTGAGCGCGAGGTCGAGCGCGCGGACGCCGGAATCCTTTGTCCAGCCCTCGACCGAGACATTGCCGTCGCGCGCATCGATCGCGATGACGACACGATCCGGGTAGTCCGCGCAAGCCTTGAGCACGAATTCCGGATCAGCCAGCGCCGCGGTGCCCAGTACCACCCGCCCTACTCCGGCATCGATCCAACGATCCAGCATTTCCCGGTTGCGGATCCCGCCGCCGAGTTGCACCGGCATATCGGTCGCCGCGATAACGGCGGAGACGGCGTCGGCATTCACCGACCGGCCCTCGATCGCACCGTTAAGATCGACCAGATGCAGCCATTCAAACCCCTGCTCTTGGAATTCGCGGGCCTGTTCGGCGGGCTCCACATTGAAAACGGTTGCGCGATTGAGATCGCCGCGCAGCAGCCGCACGCAAACCCCGTCCTTCAGATCGATCGCGGGAAACAGGATCATTTCGCTTTATTATCCTTTTTATCTTTTCTGGGTTTGGCGCGCTTCGCCGCCCGTTTCGGGTGGGCCTTCAGCGGTTTGGTATAATAATAGCCGGTTACCGGGTCACCATTGACCAGCGCGTAATGCGGGTTCTCGCCCCAACGTTCATAGCCGAGCTTTTCATAAAGCCTGATCGCCGCTTCCTGAGTCGCGCGGACATCCAGATTGATATAGCGGACGCCCTGTTTGCGGGCGAACAGCTCGCAGGCGCGCACCAGGCCGCGCGCGAGACCGCGCCCGCGCGCCCAGGGCGCCACGAAAATGGTGGAAATCGTTGCCGTGTGGCGTTGCGCCTCGTTATTGCGGGGAAAGCGCGACAGGATCGCCGATCCGGCGACCCGGCCATCGGTGCGCGCGATAAAAAGCGTCCGGTCGGGCACCAGCAGAACACCGCGCCAGAAGGCCTCAAGCGTCTTGCGCGGGGGCGGTTTCAGCCAGCCGAACCCGCCGCCGTCGATGATCGCGGTTTCCGCGGCCTCACACAGATCCGCCAGGTCGGTATCGTCCAGTACATCGGGTTGGTCGATGCTTGTGGGCGGCGGTTTTTTGGTCTCCGCCATCAATCAGGGCCGCCAGCCGATAAAATTCGCCAGCAGGCGCAGCCCGGCGGCCTGGCTCTTATCTGGATGAAACTGGGTTCCGATCATATTATCCCGTCCAATCGCCGCAGTAACGAACCCGCCGTAATCGACATGGGCGATGACCTCGTCGTCCCGTATCGCGTCATACGCATAAGAGTGTACGAAATACAGATGGGAACCGGTCGGCAGCCCGTCCAACACGGGATGCGGTTTATCCACAACCAGATCGTTCCACCCCATATGGGGAATTTTACAGGCGGGATCAGACGGGGTTAGCCGCCGCACCGTGCCGGGAAACCAGCCGAGCCCGGTGTGATCGCCATGTTCAATCCCGTGCGCCGCCATCAGCTGCATCCCGACACAGATACCAAGAAACGGCACCGCGCGGTTCAGGACCGCGTCATTCAGCGACTCCAGCATGCCGTCGAGACCCGCGAGACCGGCCATGCAATCGCCGAACGCACCCTGCCCCGGCAGGACGATCCGGTCCGCATCCCGCAGATCGCCGGCGTCGGCGCTGACCGTGACGGAAACCGCGCCGGCGCTATCGCGCGCGGCGGTTTCCACCGCCTTGGCGGCCGACCGCAAATTTCCAGAGCCGTAATCGATAACCAGAATTTTCATTTTGGTCGTCCGCCTCACGCCCGCCCCGGCAGCAATAGCCCGCCCGGCGGGCTGGCAAATTCATCATCAAGCCATCGCACCAGCGCGGCATCCGCGTTCGCCCCCGCGACGATGGCCTCGGTGCGCCATCCGGCGCGTTCCAGCGCCGCGCGCCGCCAGTCATTGGCGTGAAACCCGATCAGCACGGAGAGGCCGATCTGGCTGAGTGCCCCGATATCGGACCCCGCCTCCGCCCAGAGCAGCGCCGCCGACAACGCCAGCTCCGCCGCGAGAATGCCGGCCGCCGCGATCCAGCACCGATGATAAAGCGCCCAGAAAACACCGAAGACAAACGCCCAGAGGGAGAACCCCTCACGGATCAGAACAGGCTGACTGTCGGCGTCCGCGCCGCCGGGGGCGAGATGAACGGTAAAAATTCGCACAGGAATCTTCCCGCCCCGCTCAGCCCGCGTCGCCCAGCGTGCCCTTGGTCGAGGGAATTTCAGCGACGCTGCGGGGATCGATGGCGATCGCCGTGCGCAACGCGCGCGCCAGACCCTTGAAGCAGGATTCGACGATATGGTGATTATTCTCGCCATAAAGCGTTTCGACATGCAGCGTGATCCCCGCGGCTTGCGCGAAGGCCTGGAACCATTCCCTGAACAGTTCGGTATCCATATCGCCCAGCTTCGGACGCGTGAAATCGACCCGCCAGACCAGATAGGGCCGGCCGGAAATATCCAGCGCCACCCGGCTCAACGTTTCATCCATGGGGATGTGGGCAGTGCCATAGCGGGTAATGCCGCGCATATCGCCCAGCGCTTTCGCCACGGCCTGACCGATCACGATACCGGTATCCTCTGTCGTGTGGTGGTAATCGATATGCAGGTCGCCCTTGGCGCGGACATAGAGATCGATCAGCCCGTGCCGCGACAGCTGCTCCAGCATGTGATCGAGAAAACCGATCCCGGTATCCACGTCATAGGCGCCGGCGCCGTCAAGATTGACACGCGCCTCAATGCTTGTTTCCCGCGTTTCGCGGGTAATGGATGCGTCGCGCATAGCGAATTCCTTCTTTGTTCCCGGCCTTTTAGACTATTTCCCGCGCCGAATGAAGCCCGTTGCGCGGTTTGCGGATTAAGGTTGCAATATTGGCCGCCATTTCGGAAAATGCCGGTTGTCGAGGGGCCACCGTTAGGGAAAGAAAAACGGGCGGCTTTTTTTATGCGTGAATGTGTTCTTGAAGACGGCGATATTCTGTTCCGGCAGGGCGACCGGTCCGAAGAGATCTATATCGTCAATTCCGGTCAGATCTCCCTTAGAACCCCTGAAGAAGACGGCGGCGTCCGCGAAGAGATCAAGAGCGAGGGCGCATTGTTCGGTGCCGATGAATTGCTGGCCGGGCTGGCGCGCGCGGCGCAGGCAACCGCTGTCGGCCATACCGAGCTCTCGGCGTTTTCCCCGGCGGAGATTTCCCAGGCGCTGGCAACCCAGCAGACCTACCAGCAGGCGGGGCGGAACGGCGGCGACACGCCCGGTCACGATAACAGTTTTGCGCTGGAAACCGGTCCGGACCGGTTGGTCCTGATTGCCGAAAGCAACGCATTAATTCAGCAGCTTGGCGCCGCGCCGATTATTATCAGGGAATTTCCGTTCTTTATCGGCCGCCATGAAGAAGGCGAAGAAAATTCCCTGAACCTCGCGCTATCTGATGAAAAACCGTTTCATCTGTCCCGGCGGCATTTCATGTTCGATCTCCGGCGGGGCTATTTCAGCATTTCCGATTGCGGCAGCCATCACGGCACGCTGGTCGACGGGGAATTGCTCGGCGCGGAGAAATCCGCCTTTCGCGCGATCCTGGAATCAGGCGACCATGAGATTATCGCCGGGCGGGAAGTTTCGCCATTTCGCTTTATCTGCCGGATACCGTAAACCCTCCGGCAATGTCCGCCCTTGACCCGGGGCGGTCCGCGCCCACATTCTCTGGACCGGCTGCCCGCCGCCACGGCGGGCGGAATATAATCGCGGAGTCATTCTTGGATCAGCACAAAAATCAGGATACCTGGTATGGAACGACGATCCTGGCCGTCCGGAAAGGCGGCAAGGTCGTCATCGCGGGCGACGGCCAGGTTACTCTTGGCGCAACCGTCATCAAGGGCACGGCCCGCAAGGTCCGGGCGATCGGCGACGGATCGGTCATTGCCGGGTTTGCCGGCGCGACCGCGGACGCCTTTACCCTGTTCGAACGGTTGGAAGGCAAGCTTGAGGAACATCCGGGCCAATTGCGCCGCGCCTGCGTGGAGTTGGCCAAGGACTGGCGCACCGACCGGTATTTGCGCCGGCTCGAAGCCATGATGGCGGTGATCGATAAAGATGAATCGCTGGTCCTCACCGGAACCGGTGACGTGCTGGAGCCTGATGACGGCATTATCGGTATCGGGTCCGGCGGCTCCTACGCGCTGGCCGCCGCGCGCGCGCTGATCGATGTCGACGGGCTGGACGCCGAAGCGGTGGCGCGCAAGGCAATGGCCATCGCCGCGGATATCTGTGTCTATACCAACACCAACCTGACAATCGAAAGCCTGAATACCAGTGACTAGTTTCAGCCCGCGGGAAATCGTTTCCGAACTCGACCGTTATATCGTCGGCCAGAATGACGCCAAGCGCGCCGTCGCCGTAGCGTTGCGTAACCGCTGGCGGCGCCAGCAGCTGGAAGAGGATTTGCGCGAAGAAGTCCTGCCCAAGAACATCCTGATGATCGGCCCGACGGGGGTCGGCAAGACGGAGATCGCGCGGCGGTTGGCGCGGCTGGCCCAGGCGCCCTTTATCAAGGTCGAGGCCACCAAATTCACCGAGGTCGGCTATGTCGGGCGTGATGTCGAGCAGATCGTGCGGGATC
>CAZBKQ010000074.1:0-5221 GCA_964492555.1 uncultured Rhodospirillaceae bacterium
GTTTCGAATTCCTGCCGCCGCCCGCCTTCGGCCTGTATGAAAGGCGACAAGCTTCGGTTTTCTCCCAGCCGATACATCCACTGGGGCGGTTTCGCCGCTGGCGCAACCGTTACTGCGGGCGCGTGAGCCTCGGCAGCCGCCGCAATGCAGGCGTCAATATCGCCGGCCGTCCGCAATGGAGACGTTGACTGCAAAAGAACCACAAAGCCCGCGAAACAGTCGATCACATCCAGCGCATGAATAATGGCATCGTGGATAGACGCGGTATCGGTGGCGAGATCGGCAGGCCTTTCGATTTGAACGACATTTCCCGCGCCCCCTGCCGCCGCCAGAATATCCGGATCGTCTGATGAAACGGCGATATGATCGACGTAGCGGGACTCCGCCGCCGCGGCGACGCTCCACGCGACCAGAGGTCGGCCGCCGAGATCCGCGAGATTTTTCCCCTGCAGCCCCTTGGAGCCGCCGCGCCCCGCGACGATCGCGGTGACCGGCACATCCTTGATCATGCGGCTTCCAGAGCGGAGAAGTTAGAGACGATCGAGAGACCCGTCGGCCCGCTTTTTTCGGGATGAAACTGAAAGCCCCAGACATTATCGCGTCTGACCGCCGCGGTCAGACGATGACCGCCGTATTCCGTTTCGGCAAGGCAATTGGAAAGATCGCCGGGTCGCGCGGCGAATGAATGAACGAAGTAACATTGCGAATCATGGCCCAGACCGGCCAGTAGCGGATCGGCCGCGCCAGACCCGATTGACAAGCGGTTCCATCCGATATGGGGAACCTTGAGACGCCGGCCGGCCTCATCGCGATCGGGGATCGGCGACACACGGCCCGGCAGCAAGCCGAGACCGTCGTGTTCCCCGAATTCCTCTCCGGCGTCGAAAAGGATCTGCATCCCGACGCAGATCCCCAGCAACGGCTTGCCGCTCGCCGCATACGCTTTGAGCACCGGCAGAAGTTCTCGCCGGCCGAGTTCGGCCATCGCATCGCCGAATGCCCCGACGCCGGGGAGAACAAGACGCGGAGCTTCCGCAATCGTTTGCGGATTGTCGGTCAGCACAACCTTCGCCCCGACTTCCTCGAATGCGCGGCGAATGCTGAAAAGGTTGCCGCGGCCGTAATCTACCACGGTGACGGTAGGAATCGGAACGGTCATGCCTGTCTAACGCCCACCCCGGCGGCACCGGCGGCGTCCCGGATCTCGCCGATTTCGAGTTTGCCGTAGTGCAGAACATGCGCCATCGCAACGGCATCCGCATTCGCATCGCGAACCGCTTCTATCAGGTGGGCAACGCTGCCCATGCCGCCGGAGGCGATCGCCGGTATTCCGACCGCGTCCGTCACCTCCCTGATCAACGCTGTGTCGAAACCTGTCTGCGTTCCTTCCTTGTCCACCGACGTCACCAGCACTTCGCCGGCTCCTCGCTCCGCCGCCTCGGTCACCCACTCGATCACATCGCGGCCGGTCTTTTCACGGCCGTTATCCGTATGGGCTTTCCATCTGCCATCGGTCTGTCGGATCGCCTCGACCGATAGGACGACGCATTGCGATCCGAACGCGGCGGCAAGCTCGTTTATCAGCTCCGGCCGGGCGACAGCAGCGGTGTTGACTGCGACCTTGTCGGCGCCCGACAACAGCAGGGTCCGGGCATCCTCGACAGACCGGATGCCGCCGCCAACGGTAATCGGAATGAAAACATTTTCCGACGTGTGCCGGACGACGTCGACCAGATTGTTGCGACCGTACAGGCTGGCCACGACATCTATGTAGATCAGCTCGTCGATGCCCTGTTCGTAATAGCGCCGCGCGAATTCCCGCGGATCACCGAGTTTGCGGAGCCCTTCAAGGTGGACACCCTTGATCAGGTTTTCGCCTTTGACATCCAGCCGTGCGATCAGCCGGACATTCTCGGCCGGGGCAAATGCCGGCGACCAATCTTGGGCGGTGGCGGTTTCAGACATCGTCATGCCAGACCGCGCTGGTCAGCGCCCAGGTGCCGTTTTCATACTGCCAGATATGCGGCGATCTGAACCGGTCCTCGAGTTCCCTAAAATAGTCGCGGTCCATCAGCGGATGATCGAATGCCTGCGCCGCAACCGGGAATTCGTCCTCCGGGATGCTCAGGTATTCAAGAATTTCGTCCGCGAAGCGTTCTGGGAACTCGCCGTCAAACCGGCGGACCAGGGCGACGCCTTCTTCCCGGTCGATTTCGTCGTTCCGAATTTCCTGCGACGCATCGTACGTGGCTCGTCCGATCCCGAACTTGATGAAGGTGGTGTAGTAGTGGAAGTCGTCGACCTTGTCGTCGATGCTGTTGTATTTCGAGTAGGTCCCCGGCGTGCGTTCCGGGGCCGCCTTAAAACCGCCGTGTTCCTGGGAATAGTAATAGGCCCCCTGCGGGTGCCACTTCAGATAATACCCCAGATAGTGGACCTCGGTGCCTACCGCGGTCAGGCGATCCGGGTCGGCGGGGAGATAAGGTTGAAGTTCGACCGGGTCGACACCGAAATCGTCGGTCAGTTCGCGGATCGATGTACCGCCCAGATAGATGTCCGACGGGTTGTTCGCCGTGAAATATTTCCAGTCGCGGAGCGCATTGCGGGTGTCCGATTGCGGATTGCCGTATTCCGCTTCGTTTTCGCCATAGAAGACGAGCGGAATGCGGTACAACGCGGACATTTTCGGCGCTAGCGCCTTTTGTCCGAAGATGAACGGCTGGAAAGGATGGAACAAACGTTCGGTCGCCAGCCGCGTCAGCAGGCGATGAACTCGCCCGTTCGGCGTCATCAGAAGATTGTCGAAACCGGCATGAATCCAGGACTGGAAATTACTCCACCCCCAGTCGGTATGAATGTGAGGCGCCCAGGTAACTGTGAGCGGATGCATTCCATAGTCATATTTTAGTCGGTGGGCCGCATAGAAGCTGTCCTTCCCCCCGGATCCGGGAACGATGCAGTCATACTCGCCGTCGGTCCGCCGGAACCGATCGCAAAGATCGCGCAGTTCCTTTTCCCGCGCATCCCAGTCGATCCCCCTTTCTTTCTGCTCGGCAACCCGGCAGGCGTCGCAGACGCCGTCGTCGTCAATCCGCAGCGTTTCCTTTATCGAGTCGGATTTGTGCTGAAATTCCGACGTCGAATTCGGCCGCTGGTTCGACATGACGCAGCGGGTGCAAAAAACGATTTCAGCCGGCAGGCCGTATTTTGGCTCCGGCTTTTCGTCGTTTTGCGCGATAGAATTTTTTGGGTCTCGGTTCAATGGGCCTCCAGAGTTTGAATGTTTGAGGTCGCCGACGTTGATGGTGGAGCGTCTATAAGCTGGTTTTCCCGCAAAACCCTCGAGATAAGCGGCCAGAGTTTTTCTTTTCTCTGCGGCTCCAGGGTCACGTAGTCGTTGATATAGTCCTGAAAACCGGACGTTAGATCGACGAACAGTTCATCATCGGTGTATGTATTGAGCTCTTCCAGATAAAGACACCGACGATGCAATGCATCCAGCAATGGATAGTGACATACCGGATTCCATGGCGAAGCTTCGATATAGTCCTTGCTGAAGACGACCAGCAGCGGCTTTCGGCGCAAAACGGCTATCGTCATTGCCGACGAATTATGAACGATCACGAGGCTGCTCCCTGCGATCAGTTTCGCGGTTTCGCCGGATACGATACGCCGGCCAGGCAGGTGCCGTTCAAGAGAATCGGATAATCCATGTGGGTGTTTCGCAATAACGACGTCGAGCCCGAATTTTGCCTCGACCCGGGCAAAAAGGTTTCTTAACTGGTGATAATAAGCTCCGATATCGATTTGCCGAAAGGCGCGGTTTTCGACGAACTCCCGATGCCCGTCCAGGCCCTGATCGATGAATACCGCGTAATCTCCTTCGGACGATTCCAGATCGCTCGCGAGGAAGCCGTCAAAATCCATATGGTGGCCGTTGATAACCAGCGTGTCGTTCGTGACGGTGGAAATAGCCCGGTGACTTCGTCGCCCGCCATAGACGACTGCCGTGGCTGGGTGGATGCCGAACCATCTGAATGGAAGACGGGCGATGACTGAATTTAATGGATCTGCCGCGGCGAGGCGTTTTCCGAAATGTTTTAACCGCGCAATGATACCCGTCAGCGCATCTACGGGCAGATCGTATCCGGGATAGGCATTTACAGACATCACGAGACTTGGCCTTCCGGATTTGGCGACCGCTCGCAGAACCGGGAGGTTCCAGCGAGAATGACCGTGTGCCGTCACCAGATCTACGATCAGCTCAGCGCCGTCCAGTAAGGGCTGTAGTTTCCGCAGGTCTGCCGTGTTCTTGGCAATTTCCAGCCTGAATGTCTCGTCCCGATAAATTGAGTATTCCCAAGATTGTTCGCGCTGCGCAAAGATGACAGGGCCAACGTCCAAAACGCAGACCCTGTATCCTTCGGCGAGCCAATGGGGAAGCCCGTATCTGTCATAGTCACGTCTGGAAAACGGAACATTGGTGAGATAAACAACCGATCGCTCTGACGCATCGGTGCGGCTGTTCCTGTCGGGATCAGCGTTATTCGAAAACGCGCGCATAATCTTCGGACGCCTTTTGGAGGTCGTCATGTCTGCCAACATCGGTCCAGTATTCATGGACGGGAAAAGCCGCGACGGTTTCGTCGCGGTCGATGAGAATCTGGAAGAGATCCGTCATATCGCTTGGCTCGTCCGCCGGGACGGCGTCGAGCGCCCGGCCGGAGAGAACGTAAATCCCGGCATTAACCAGAAACTGGCGTTTCGGCTTCTCACTGATGGCTGTTACGCGGTGGTCTCGTACGTCGACGACACCGAACGGTACCTGAATGCCGAATTCCCGCAGCGCCATGGTGGCTGCCGCATCGTGCTCTTCGTGATACGCAAGGAGGCTTCTGAAATCTACCTGGGTCAGCACGTCGCCGTTCATCACGATCACCGGCTCGGTCGGCGCGGTCTCCAGCAGGCTGAGCGCGCCCGCAGTTCCCATTGGCGCATCTTCGTATAGATACTCGATCCGAGCACCCAGCCGGTCGCCATCGCCGAAATAATCGCGGATCATGTCGCCGCGATAGTTCAGCGAAATGCGGAAACTCTGGAAACCCTGGTCCACGAAACGCGAAATAATTGTTTCGAGAATCGGCCGACCGCCGATTTCGAGCATTGGTTTTGGCGTTTCATCGGTCAACGGCAT
Source organism: uncultured Rhodospirillaceae bacterium (assembly GCA_964492555.1). Taxonomy (GTDB): domain Bacteria; phylum Pseudomonadota; class Alphaproteobacteria; order MPNO01; family UBA2964. The sequence continues at coordinate 5,195 of CAZBKQ010000074.1, forward strand.
TAACCGCGTGCCGCGGCCACCGGCCAT
>CAZBKQ010000074.1:5321-9428 GCA_964492555.1 uncultured Rhodospirillaceae bacterium
TGTGACTCGTCGGTGATAAGGCACATCTGGATTGAGCCGCGATCAATCGCAGCCATGGCATCGCGAATGCTTGCCGTCTCCCCAACGACCGCTTGCTGCCACCGTTCGGTCATGGAGACAATTCCCTGGCGGGCGTGCCGGCGACGGTCACATCATCCGGCACATCTGCGATGACCGTTGCACCCGCGGCAACGATGGCGTGGTTGCCGATTTTTACCCCGGGCAGGATGCTGGCGCCGATTCCGATCAACGCCCCGGTCCCGACGGACACCCCGCCGCCCAGCGTCGCGCCGGGCGCGACATGGGCATGCGCGCTAATAACGCAATCATGATCGACCGACGCCCCGGTGTTGATAATAACGTTCTCGCCGAGACCGGACCGTGGCTGCAACACCGCGCCTGCCATAATTTGAACGCCTTCGCCAAGCGTGCATCCAGCGCCGATTACCGCCGAGGGATGAAGAAGGGATGCGAACCGGTATCCCTTGTCTCTGTGTTTCACGAATATTGTCGTCCGCGGCCGAAGGTCGTTCGCGCCGCCAAGGCCGTTTGCGAGGTCGGCGTCCACGGGCGGCCAGTCTGAAAGCAGGTGGTCACCGCCAAGGACCGTGATTTCCAGGTTCTCCGAGCCATGAAGTTTTTCATCGGCGTCCAAAGCGCCGACAATATCCATGCCTTGCGCCCGAAGGGTATCTATGACGACCGCCGCGTGTCCCCCGGCGCCCAGGACAACAACGGGTTTCAAGGGTCGATTCTTTCGTCGGCCTTGTAATCGCGCCCTGCTGTTGAACCGATAATGTCCCAAAAACGCATCGGGCTCAGGCCTCCGCCCGGCCTTTTCGCGGCGAGGTCGGTATTGCGGAACGAGGCACCGGCCGCAACCGGCCCGGCCGCGAAGAGGCTTTTCCGTGCTCGAGACTGCATTTCGGCCTCGCCTTGCTCCGGCGCTTTCTCCGACGTTCCGAGGGCCTCGCCAATCGTTCGGATTCCGGCAACCAGATCCGCAAAACTTTCCGGCTCCATCGAAGCTGCGTGGTCCGGCCCGTCCATAGTGCGATCCAGGGTCAGATGTTTTTCTATCGTCACCGCACCCAGCGCGACGGCCGCAAGCGACACCGCCGTCCCCTCCGTGTGATCGCTGTAACCGATCGGCAATCCGAAACGGTCGGCTATCGTTTGCATCGCCCTGAGGTTTGCCAGATCCGCCGGGGCAGGATACAGGCTGGTGCAGTGGAGCAGCGTTACACCGCCGATCAGTGCCCGCCGCCCTGGATCGGTATCGTGCAATCCGGAGAAATCGTCGCTGCCGGACGGAAGTCCCTCATTCAATTTGCCGAAAGTTATAACATCCAGCGCTTCGGCGATTTCGTCGAGGCTCGACATGCCGGTGGAAACGATCAAGGGCAGTCCGGTTTTCGCGGCAGCGAGCAGCAATGGGCCGTCGGTCAGATCGCCCGAACCGATCTTGAGCGTTTTCACACCTACGTTGTCCACGAGAAACGATAAACTGTCGGAATCGAACGGTGTTGAAACAAATTCGAGCCCGACCGAATCCGCAGCGTTCTTCAACTCGCCATAGGCGTCCCGCGGCAGTTCCAACGCCTTCAACATTTCACGTTGGGTCTGATAGGTAGCCGTGCCTTTTTCCTGATAAGCCGCTTTCGGTGCATTCGCTGTCGCGAGGGCATCGGCGTTGAAGGTCTGAAATTTAACGGCATCGGCGCCAGCCTCCGCCGCCGCGGCAACAAGCTCCACTGCGAGCCCGATATCCCCGTTGTGGTTTACGCCGGCTTCCGCGATCACAAAGGTGCGGCTCATGCGGCAACGCTCCCGAAGTCCAGGTCGGCAAAGGGCTTCGGTAAAAGGGCGCTTGGGTCTGTTCCGGCAAGGATATTGGCGATCCGGAGTGACGTGTCGTTCCCTTCGTACGGCGGCGTTTCATCGGGATGAACTTTTCCGGCGAGCACCCGCTTGATGGCGACGCCGATTTCACTGCTGTCGGCCGCGCAGTCGACAATGGATTTTGCGCGCAACCGTCCCGCCTGTCTTGTTCCTATATTGATTGTTGGCACCTTCAAAGAAGGCGCCTCAATGATGCCGCTGGATGAATTTCCGATCACAGCGACGCTGAGCCGCATCGCCGTCCAGTACAACCGCTGACCGAGATTGCCGACTGCAGCCGTGCGGCCGGGACGGGCATCAACGAATTTCGAAATTGCATCGTCGACCTCGTCGCGTCGCGCATCCGCATTCACGCCGGTAAAAAGAAGTCCGGCGAGGTCCGAGGAGTCGAGGGCATCGAGAAGCTGTGCGATATCGCGGGCGGGGTCGGGCGCGCCGGTCGTTTCGGGATGATAGGTAACAATACCAAGCGGCTCTGGGAGGTTGGTTCCCACCCTTTCCCACAATTCGGCCGACGTCGCGATTTTCGATTTCAACGCGAGCTCCACGCCTGGTGCTCCCACCGTGTGCACAAGACTCGGGAGTTCCCCCATCTGGATAAGCCGTCGCCGATAGACCTCGGCAGCGGCGAAATGCAGATTCGAAAGTTTGCTAATTGCGTGGCGGAGCGAATCGTCGATCGCGCCATATGTGGCTTCGCCACCGTGGACATGGGCGATCGGTACGCCCATCAGCGCCGCTGCCGCTGCCACGGCGAAAATTTCGTAGCGGTCGCCGAGCAAAAGCAAGATATCCGGTGCGAGCTCATCAATGACTTGCGCCGCCGCCGTAAGAACCCGACCGCAGGCTTCGGCTATACCGCGCGGCGTATCCGAGTCGAACCCCAGCGCTATTTCGCCATGGATCGAAAAACCGTCCGCTTCAATTTCTGATCGCGTTCCACCGAATCGCGAATCCACATGACCCCCGGTCAAAACCAGACGAGGGTCAAGAGCGGGCTCCGCGGCCATCGCCCTCATCGGGCCGGAAAGCAGTCCGTAATCGGCGCGTGATCCGCTAACGGTCAGAACCCTCATTGAGTCTCCAGCACCAAATTCGCCGCGGCAATGCCGCTGGGTAAGTTGACGAGTCGGTTGCAGATGTCTTCCGTCACCGCCAGCTCGCCACGCGCGCAATTGTTAAACATTGGTAGACGATGCATGGGTTCCCATGCCGGCCGCAGCTGGGTCCTGGCGGTATTGGCGCGCTCCAGCACCGCGTCCCGTTCTGCGGCATCGGGTATCAGAACCGCGTTCAGCCAGAAATTGCTCTCGCAAGCCGGAGGCTCGTCCACGAACTGAATGTGTTTCGGCCCGGCGAACGCCGACCGGTACCATTCGGCAAGCCTGCGTTTCCGCGCGACGAAACGGTCAAGCTGTTCAAGCTGCGCGCAACCCAGCGCCGCGTTGATATTTGGGAGGCGGTAATTGTATCCGGTCGCATCATGGCGATATGCCCACCGATGCGGCTCCTTGGCCGTTGTTCCGAGGTGCCTCAGACGGGCGGCCAGGGCTTCGTCGTCCGTGACGACCGCCCCGCCGCCGCCTGTCGTCACCGTCTTATTGCCGTTAAAGCTAAGGATCGCGGCCAACCCGCCGGCGGCAGCGGGTTTGCTTCCACGGAGGGAACCAAGTGATTCCGCGGAGTCTTGCAGATAGGTGATGCCGAAATCATCAGCGACTTTCGCGAGCGCAGGCGCGTCGCACGGGTGTCCGAAAACGTCCACGCCAACTACTGCCCGGATCCTGGCGCCTGTTTCCCTGTTCATCAGGACTCCGTCGCGCTGTTCGCCGATATCGTGCAGTCGCCGTTCCAGCGCCCCTGGATCGAGACCGAGCGTTGTCGTCTCCACATCGACGAAATGCGGATGCGCCCCTGCATGAACAGCGGCGTTTGCGGTAGCCACGAAAGTCAGCGCCGGCATTATGATTTCGTCGCCGTGACGCACACCGAGCGCCACCAGTAAAAGATGCATGGCGGCTGTACCGTTCACGGTCGCGACCGCCGCCTCACGACCAGTGACATCGCATAGCATTTCCTCGAACCGGTCGACATAACCCCCGACGCTCGAAACCCATCCTGTATCGAGGCAGTCTTTGACGTAGTTCCACTCGTTACCGCTAAAGGTCGGTTCGTGCAGCGCCGCTCCATCCGGAAAAGCCGACA
>CAZBKQ010000075.1:0-2056 GCA_964492555.1 uncultured Rhodospirillaceae bacterium
CCGCCGATGTGCTGAGGACCTATGAAATGGTCTATCCGTTCGGCTGGCTGGGCGTTCTGGCGGAAGCCCCGCCGTCGAAAGAGGTGGCGCTCTTCTCACATCATGAGAACGGCTTCGCGCTATTGTCGATGCGTTCGCCGTCTATCAGCCGCCTTTATCTGCAATGCGCGCCGGATGAGGATTTGACGAAATGGTCGGACGACCGGATCTGGGATGAGCTCGATGTAAGGCTCGGCGCGCCGGGATGGACGCTGGTGCGGGGCCCCATTATCCAGAAAGAGGTCACGCCGCTGCGCAGTTTTTTCTCCGAACCGATGCAGCATGGGCGGCTATTCCTGGCGGGCGATGCCGCTCATGTAGTGCCGCCGACCGGGGCGAAAGGGCTGAATTCGGCGGTCGCCGATGTCAGCGTCCTGTCCGCGGCGTTGATCGATTTTTTCAAAAAGGATGATGACTCCCTTCTGAAACGCTATTCGGATGTGGCGCTGGAACGGAACTGGCAGGTGCAGCGTTTTTCCTGGGCGAATACGGCGGTCTACCATCAATATCCCGATGACAGCCCCTTTGAACGGCGGATGAAGGAGGCGCAGCTGCGCTATCTGGTCAGCGATGAAACCCCGCAAAAACTCTATGCGGAAAATCACACCGGCCTGCCTATCGCATACTGGCCGGATATCTAGGCCGGCAGGAAAACCCCCTTGCCGGTTTTCTGCTGATCGAGCAGCCCATAGGCCTCTTCCGCCTGATCGAGCGTCCATTTCTCGGTAAAGAGGGAATCCACATCGATCTTGCGATCGGCGACAAAGCGCGCGCAATCGGCCTGGCCGGTCTTTGAAAAGGTCCAGTGCCCCATGACGGAGACCTGGCGGAAGGTGAGGTCCGGTCCGACATTCAACGTGACCTCGCCGCCGCTCGCGACAAAACAGGCCGTGCCCCATTTACGCACTGACTGGACCGCCGCCGCGCGCGCCGGTTGAACGCCCGCCGTCTCGATTGTCTTATGCGCCCCTTCGCCATGGGTGAGATCGCGGATCGCCTCGACCGGATCGGCCGCCGTCGGGTCGATGACCGCATCCGCGCCTTTTTCCAGCGCCAGCGCGCGCCGTTCGGGCGATGTTTCGACCGCGATGATCCGCGCGCCCATTTCCGATCCGAACTGCGCGGCGGACAGACCCACCGGCCCCATCCCGAAGACGGCGACGGTCTCGTCGCCCTCCACGCCCAGACGCTTCAGCGCGCCATAGGCGGTACCCGTCCCGCAGGAAATCGCCGCCCCGGTCAGAAAGGACAGGTCGTCTGGCAGCGGCACCAGCGTGTGCGCGGCCGCCCGCATATAGCGCGCATGGCCGCCATGCCCCTGGCCTGAGCCGTAAACCTCCGGACCTTCGTCGCAAAGCTGCGACCAGCCCTCGATGCAATGGCGGCATTTTCCGCAGCCGTCATAGTGATGCACCATCACCCGGTCGCCGACGCGTATCTGATCTTCGGAAATATGCGCGCCGACCTCGGCCACCACGCCGCAGGGTTCATGGCCGGCGATGTAATATCCCTTGCCGTTATAGGGGCGGCGATAGGCGTGCAGGTCGGTGCCGCACATGCCGGATGCCTTAATCTCCAGCACCACATCGCGCGGGCCGGGGGTGGGGTCGGGGAATTCGCGCAGCTCTACCTTGCGCTCTCCCAGAAACGTAATGCCTTTCATGACGTCCTCCCTGAATATTCCGTGTGGATATTAGACCACGGAGGGCGCGAAGCTGAAAAGGCGGTGTGGCGCCGGAAGCTATTTCTTTTTCGCCCGTTCGGCGGCGATCATCGCGGCAAGCTGTTCCGGTCCGATGGCGCCCGGCACCATGGTGTCCCCGATGACAAAGGCGGGGGTGCCGTTGATTCCCAGATCTTCTGCCAGCCGATAATTCTTTTGCAGCGCTGCCTCGATCTCCGGGCGCTTCATATCGGCGCGCAGCTTTTTGACATCGAGCCCCAGCTTCTTCGCGATCGCGTCTATCGCGCGGTCATTGATACCCCGCGCGCGCATCAATTCGGTATGAAACTCCAG
>CAZBKQ010000075.1:2156-4125 GCA_964492555.1 uncultured Rhodospirillaceae bacterium
TTCGGCTTTGCGGTTTTGCAGTGCCTGTTTCTGCCGGGCCTGTTTCTCCGCCTCTTCCCGGGCTTGCAGCGCCGTCAACGCCTCCCGGATAATGGTCGGGTTCTGGATCAGATAGTCCCGGATCACCTTCTCAAAGGCTTTTTTCTGATCGGGCGTAATATCCTGAGCCTGCGCGGCGGGCGCGCAAAAAACCGCCAGGGCGGCGATTGCCATAAAGAATTTCCTGATCATCTGTCCTGTTCCCGTGTTGCGTGACCGAACCCTAGCGCGGGGCCGCCGGATTTGAAATTCATTTAACGGTGATCGACAGTTCATCGCGGCCCAGGAAATGGTCGAGCGCCTCTGGATTGGCCAGCGCTTCCTTGTTTCCGACCGCCCGACCGTGGATCACGTCGCGCACGGCGAGTTCCGTTATCTTGCCTGATTTGGTGCGCGGGATATCGGGGACATCCAGGATCACCGAAGGCACATGACGCGGCGAGGCGCCCGACCGGATACGGGCCCGTATGGTATCGCGCAGACTGTCATCGAGCACCGCATCGCCGCGCATCCGTACGAAAAGGATTATCCGGACATCGCCGTCCGGCATGTCCTGCCCGACCGCGATGGCTTCCTCGATTTCGGAAAGCTGCTCGACCTGACGGTAAATTTCCGCCGTGCCGATGCGCACCCCGCCGGGGTTGAGCGTCGCGTCCGACCGCCCATAGATCACCAGCCCGCCATGCCGTGTGAATTCGGCCCAGTCGCCATGATGCCAGACGCCGGGAAAGCGTTCGAAATAGGCGGCGCGGAACCGCGCATCGCCGGGATCATTCCAGAACCCGACGGGCATGGAAGGAAAGGCGTTGCGGCAGACCAGTTCTCCCTTTTCAGCGGAGAGCGCCTTGCCGTCCGGATCGAACACCGCGACATCCATGCCGAGACAGGGCGCCTGCAACTCGCCGCGCCACACCGGGCCGACAGGGTTACCGGCGGCGAAACAGCCGACGATATCCGTGCCGCCGGAGATCGAGGACAGGCAGACATCCTGTTTGATGTCGCGATAGACATAATCGAAGCTTTCCGGCGCCAGTGGCGACCCCGTCGACAGGATTGTCCTGACGGAAGAAAGATCATGCGTCGCCGCCGGTCTGACGCCCGCTTTCTTCGCCGCATCAATAAATTTCGCCGATGTCCCGAAATGGGTGATCGCGGCTTCATCCGCGAAATCGAACAATATGTTTCCATCCGGATGAAACGGCGCGCCGTCATAGAGGACCAGTGCCGCCTCCGCCGCCAGGGCGGAAACCAGCCAGTTCCACATCATCCAGCCGAGCGTGGTGAAATAGAACACCCGGTCATTGCGCTTTGTGTCGGTCTGCAGCAGGTGTTCCTTCAGATGCTGCAACAACGTTCCGCCCGCCCCGTGAACGATGCATTTCGGAACCCCGGTCGTGCCGCTGGAAAACAGGATATAAAGCGGGTGGTTGAAGGGAAGTTGCGGAAAATCGATCCCGGCGGCGGTATAGGGCGCAATGAAACCGGCCAGCGCGTCGTCGGCCTCCAGCGGGTCGTCGGGGTCGTAAGGAAGAATTACGGTTTGTTCGACCGACGGTAAATCCGCGCGGATCGCGGCAATCTTTTCGCGGCAGTCGAATTCCCTGCCATTATAGAAATAGCGGTCGATGCCGATCAGCATTTTCGGTTCAATCTGGCCGAACCGGTCGAGCACCCCCTGATGGCCGAAATCCGGCGAACAGCTCGACCAGACCGCGCCGATACTGGCGGCGGCCAGCATACAGGCGACCGCTTCAGGCATATTGGGCAGGATGGCGGCGACCCGGTCGCCTTTGCCGATGCCCGCCGCAATCATTGCCTGACGCAGGCGCGAGACCAGATCGTACAAATCGTTGAAACCGAGCGTCCGGCGCGTGCCGTTTTCGCCCCGGAAGAAAATCGCCGGCGCATCGTCCCGCCGCCTCAGCAGATT
>CAZBKQ010000075.1:4225-8452 GCA_964492555.1 uncultured Rhodospirillaceae bacterium
CGTTTTCGCCCCGGAAGAAAATCGCCGGCGCATCGTCCCGCCGCCTCAGCAGATTTTCGGCGAAATTGAGTTTCGCGTCCGGAAAGAACGCCGCGCCCGGCATCCTGTCCGCGTCGCGCAGCACAGTATGCCCTTGCGTTTCGGCGATGACGCCGCCGAAATCCCACAGACTTTGCCAGAACTGTTCGGATTCCTTCACAGACCAGGAATGCAACGCCGCGTAATCCGCCGCCTCTATCCCGTGATCGCGCCGGACTTGCGCCATAAAGCGGGCGAGCAGCGTGCCGTTTCGCCGCGCCGCCGATGGCTGCCAGAGCGGCGCGTCATTCATGGGTTTTTCGGGAAATGGCGTTCCAGCCCGGCCCAGCAATCGGAATATTCGGCATCGATCAAAGCAGGGTCGCAGGCAAAGGCGGTGGGCGCCATCGGGTAGCGGGTCTCGAACATCACCGCCAGCGTGTTGCGCAACCGTTCCGGTTTCAGCCCGGTCTTGCTTGCCTTGGCGAAGGCCTTCGCATCCGGCCCGTGCGGCACCATGGCGTTATGCAGGCTGGCGCCGCCGGGTTTGAAGCCGCCCGGCTTGGCGTCATAGACCCCTTTGACCAGCCCCATGAATTCGCTCATCGCGTTCATGTGATACCAGGGCGGACGGAAACTGTGCTCGGCGACCGACCAGCGCGCGGGGAAGATCACGAAATCCACATTGGCGATGCCCGGCGTGTCGGACGGCGCGGTCAGCACGGTAAAGATCGACGGGTCGGCATGGTCGAAGGTGACGGTGTTGACCGCCGCAAAGCGCGCGAGATCATATTTGAAGGGCGCATGATTGCCGTGCCAGGCGACGACGTCGAGCGGTGAATGGCCGATCTCCGCCGCGTAAAGCCGCCCCATAGATTTGAACACCATCTCGCAAGGTTCTTCGATGTCTTCATAAGCCGCCGCCGGGTAAAGGAAGTCCCGTTCATTGGCCAGCATATTGGCGCCGATCGGGCCGCGCTCCGGCAAGGTGAAACCCTGGCCGTAATTTTCGCAGACATAGCCGCGCGCCTCGCCCTCAACCGGATCGGCGCGGAATTTCACCCCGCGCGGGATCACCACGATTTCTCCCGGCGCGGCGGCCAAAACGCCATATTCGGTGACAAACCGCATCGCGCCGCTTTCCGGCACGAACAGCATGTCGCCATCCCCATTGCAGAAATATCGATTCGTCATCGGCGCGGTGACACGATAGAGATGCGCGGCCATGCCGGTTTGGGCTCTGGCATCGCCGCCGCTCGCCATGGTCGCCAGCCCGTCGATCAGGTCGGTGGGGTCTTCCGGCATCGCCGCCGGGTGCCAGCGCATCTGCCCGGCGGGCAGGATGTTTTCATCGAAACAGGGCGCGGTGCGGATCTGGCCGCTATCGATCTCCGTCAGCTTTGCGATATGGCGGACGGACGGGCGGATACGATAGAGCCAGCTGCGCCGGTTTTGCGCGTTTGGCGCGGTAAAGGCGGTGCCGCTGATCTGCTCGGCATAGAGCCCCAGTGGCCCTTCCTGCGGCGAGTTTTGCCCGATCGGCAGCGCGCCCGCGACCGCCTCGGTCGCGAACTGGTTGTTAAAGCCCGGCATCAGATCGAAGGAACTCTCCGGTCCCGTGATGCGCCCGCCCATGACGATGTGTTCGTTATCGGTCATGACGGTTTTATAGCATAACGGTTTTTCCGTGCATTCACGTCAGCGAGCCGGAATCCCTAATCCCCGTAATGGCGGAAGGTGTTTGTCGCGGTGCGGAAATTGTTCAATTCGCGCTGTCCTCCTGTTGGGTCAAGCCGGCCGCATTTACCAAGGATTTACCTTCGAATCGTATTCTTTACTCCGTACATCACCGCAAATTTGGCCGGAGAGAACATGCCGGTTTGACAAGCAGGTTCCTGATGAGCGCTTCCACCACCCGTTCCGCTCCTGAGCAGATACCGCAATCGCTGCGGCAACCCGTCATGGCCGATGGTAGCGCCCCCGCCGGACAAGACGGTAAGAAACACAAGGGCTCTATCCGGCGCCGGCTGATCGTTCTATGCGCCTTTCAGATCCTGCTCGTACTTGCGTCGACCATGTTCCTGACGCGGCAAATTGCCGAGGTCGCGGAGTATCAGGCGCGCAACGTTCAATTGGTTTCGAAGGCAAAACTCGCTAATTCCGCCCAACGCACGTTCGGGGAACTGAAATACTGGCTGAGCGATCTCGCGGTCAGCCTTCTGGTGGAATCGGAAAGCCGCGCCAAGGACGCGCAGGCCGATCTGAAGGTCCAGCTGGATGAGTTGTCGCGCCATGACGCGGAGACGGTGCTTGCGATGCGGACCAGCCTCGACGTGATGATCCGTCAGGCCTACCTCGCGGTAGACGCCTATACCAACAACACGCGGGTTCTGGGCAATTCCCATATGTCCACAGCGCGCATTCATATCGCCAAAATCGATGCGCTGCTGGAGGCGATTGTTTCCCGGGCGGAGTTCGACGCTTATGCGCTTGAAAATACCGTTGAGACAAAGATTTCGGAAGCGCGTGTGGTCGGGTTTGCCATTCTGATCGGTGGCGTCCTGATCGGCCTCGCCGTCGCGTTTTATTTCCTGCTGTCGATAACGCGCCCGCTGCGCGAGCTGGCTGTGGCCACCATTGAAGTCAGCAACGATTACCGCAACGCCGAGATCCCTGAAAATTCCCCAGCGGAAATCGCGGTGATGGCGGATAGTCTCCGGCGGTTCCGCGATAATCTGATCGAGCGCGACCGGCTTCTGGAGGAACGGGCGCAGAGCGAATCCCAGGCCGAAAAGGCGCGGCGCCTGTTCCGGGCGTTCCTCGATAACGCGCAAACCGCATTCCTGCTGCGGCGTCCGGAAGGCGAATATATTCTGGCAAACAAACAATGGCATGAATGGTTCAATCAATCCGGCGAAGAGATGGAAGGCCTGGACGTCAGAGGCCAATCAGGAAGCATCGAAAAGGAATCCCTCGACAGGCATGATGAAGAGGTGATCGGAGGGCGGACATCGATTACGCGCGAAATCGATGCCACGCTGAAAGACGGAAGTGCAAAACGCTTCTTTATGCAAAAGTTCCCGGTCACCGATGAAAATGACGCGGTCGTCGCGATCGGCATGACCTTCGCCGACATTACCGAATTGCGCGAGACCGAACGCGAGCTGGTGGAACAATCCTACCGCGCGCAGGAAGCTCTTGAGGCGAATGCGGCAATGACCGAATTCCTGACCAATATGAGCCATGAGCTGCGCACACCGCTTAACGCGATCATCGGGTTCGCCGACGTGCTTTCCAAAGGCGGCGAAAACGATATTTCACAGGATTACCGGGATTTCGCCGGCGATATTCTGCTCAGCGGCCAGCATTTGCTGGATATGATCAATGACCTGCTGGACTCGGCTAAAATTGAAAAGGGCGAGTTCGAAATCGAACCCGAGCGGATATCGCTCCGCGGCCAATTAGAGGACTCCATCGGGTTGATCGAACCGCAGGCGGCCGCGCGCAGTCTTCTCATCGAAACCAAACTCGACGGTATCTCGGAAGATACGGTCCTGATGGCCGACCGACGCTGCTTCCGTCAGATTATTCTGAACCTGATGTCCAATGCCGAAAAATTCAGCGATTCCGGCTCACCGATTATCGTTTCGGCGACCATTGAGGATAGCGGGCTGGTCTTTTCGGTTCAAGATTTCGGGATCGGGATTTCCGCAGAATATCTCGAACAGGTCTTTGACCGCTTCGCCCAGGTCGAAGGTGGTTTGCAGCGCAAACGCGGCGGCACCGGGATCGGGCTGTCAATCAGCCGGGCGCTGGCTGAATTGCATGGCGGCACGCTGACGCTGGAGAGCGAGGAGGGCAAGGGAACCACCGCGATCTTGCGGTTGCCGGAATCCGTAACGACCGCCCCGGCGGAAAAGAGTCCGGAAATCGAAGCGAAACCGGCCACGGGGACGGGACCAGGGCGGCCCCTGCGCATCCTGGTCGCCGAGGATCACAAGATCAATCAGGCGGTTATCAGGAGCATTTTGGGGGAACTTGGTCATCAGGTGGAAATCGTCGGCACCGGCAAGGAAGCGCTTGCCGCTGTCTTGAGGTCGCCTTTCGACCCTTGCCAATTCCTGTTTAGAATAGCCCTCGGACGTGTCTGGTTCGGGAGGCAGGGGCATGAGCGAAAAGCAGCCCATAAAATTCGTCGATACCACCATC
>CAZBKQ010000076.1:0-8362 GCA_964492555.1 uncultured Rhodospirillaceae bacterium
CCGTTTTTCCGCCAGGCGCTGCCAACATCATCGGCCTGGGTAGTCAGAATACCGGATAATATCGCCCGCCCTCCGGGTGAAATACCCGCTGCCGCCTTTGGCGCCAGCGCGATCAACGGACCGGCCAGAATATTCGCCGCGCAGAGATCGCAGGCATCGTTCTTCGGCCAGCCATCGCAGGTAACCAGCTCCACCCCGTCCAGCGCGCCATTGCGCGCCAGATTTTCCCGCGCGGTTTCCACCGCCACCGGATCGATATCGCTCGCCGTTATGGGCAGATCGGGCCACAACTTGCGCATGGCGATGGCAAGAATGCCGGTGCCGCAGCCGAGATCGATGGCGCGGCGCGGGGCATACCCATCCGCCGCCAGCCTGTCCAGTGCCCGCAGGCAGCCCGTTGTCGTCGCGTGATCACCGGTGCCGAAGGCAAGGCCGGCATCCATACGGATCGGTATGGTGTCTTGCGGCGGGTCGCCTTCGAAATGGGACGGGTAGACGAAAAACCGCCCGGCGCGCACCGGTTGCGCGTTGCGTCGATAGCGGGCGACCCAATCCGTCCCTGAATCCTGTTCAATGGAAAGCGCGTAATCGCCAAACCCGGGCAGCGCCGCCAAGGCTTCCACCACCCCGGCGCGGTCCGACTCATAATCGAATTGCAGCAAAAGCTCCCATTTCGGGCCACCGTCATATTCGCGCACAATGATGGAGAGGGCGTCAGCAGAAACCGCTTCTTCCGCCATCCCGGCTTCTTCCGGACCGGAAACGATCAGCGAGACAAACCAGGTTTCCGCCATCAGGCGGGTTCCACAAAGCTTTCCATGACCTTCTTGGTCCCGGCTTTTTCAAACGCAATTTCAAGCTTGCCGCCATCCGCCGACAGGACCTTGCCATAGCCGAACTTCTGGTGAAAAACCCGCACGCCGACCTCGACGCCGCCGGACGACGCGCTGGCCTCTATCGCCCGGGCCTTGCCTTCAATGGTTTGCGTCTCGCGCCGGTTGCGTTGCCAGCGGTTAAAGCCGGGCCCACGTTCCTTGCCGTCCCAATCGACCCCGCCGGGAAAGGATTCGGCGTATCCGCCCTGGGACGGCAATCCGCCGTAAATCCCCGCCTCAGCCGCGCTTTCGACATGTTCTGCGGGCAATTCCTCGACAAAGCGCGAGGGGATGCAGCTTTGCCACTGATTATAGATGCGCCGGTTGGCGGCAAAGGACACATGCGCCTTTTGCTTGGCGCGGGTTAGCCCGACATAGGCCAAACGGCGTTCTTCCTCGAGCGCCGCCGCGCCGCCTTCATCGATCGAACGCTGGTTCGGAAAGGTGCCTTCTTCCCAGCCGGGCAGGAAGACATGATCGAATTCCAGCCCCTTGGCTGCATGCAGTGTCATCAGGCTGACCATATCGCCGCCATCGGCCTCACCCGCCTCCATCACCAGGCTAACATGCTCCAGAAAGCCGCCCAGCGTATCGAACTCCTCCAGCGCGGAAATCAGCTCCTTCAGATTTTCCAGCCGGCCCGGCGCCTCGGGCGATTTGTCCTTTTGCCACATTTCGGTATAGCCGGATTCATCCAGCACGGTTTCGGCCAGCTCCACATGGTCGGTATCCGCCGCCATGGCCCGCCAGCGGTCAAAATCACCCAGGAGATTGGTCAATGCGCGGCGGGTCTGGGGCCGCAACTCGTCTGTTTCGACCAGACGGCGCGCCGCCTCGATCATAGAAATATCCGCGCCGCGCGATAGATGATGAACCGTCTGCATGGTGGCGGTGCCGATGCCCCGGCGCGGCGTATTCACAATGCGTTCGAACGCCAACCCGTCATCGGGGCTGTTGATGACCCGCAGATAGGCGATCGCGTCCCGGATTTCCTGCCGTTCATAGAAGCGCGGCCCGCCGATCACGCGATAGGGGATGCCGGTGGTGATAAAACGTTCCTCGAATTCCCGCATCTGAAACGAGGCGCGCACCAGAACCGCCATCTCATCCAGCGAGATTTCCTTGCGTTGCAGGGATTCGATCTCATCGCCGATTTCGCGCGCCTCGGTTTCCCCGTCCCACACGCCGCGCACCGCGACCTTGTCGCCGCCATCGGCCTCTGTCCAGAGCGTCTTGCCCAGCCTGCCCGAATTATGGGAAATCAGCGCCGAGGCGGCGGCGAGTATTTCCGGGGTGGAGCGGTAATTCTGTTCCAGCCGGACGGTTTGCGCGCCCTCGAAATCCTTCTCGAATTTCAGAATGTTGCCGATTTCCGCACCGCGCCAGCTATAGATCGACTGATCGTCATCGCCGACACAGCAGATATTGCGGTGCTGCATCGCCAGCAGCCGCAGCCAGAGATATTGCGCGACGTTGGTGTCCTGATACTCATCCACCAGCACGTATCGAAAACGCCGCTGATAATCGGCCAGGATGGTTTCATCCGATGTGAACAGCGTCAGATTATGCAACAGCAGATCGCCGAAATCGCAGGCATTCAGTGTCTTCAGCCTTTGCTGGTAATCCTTGTAGAGCTCAATCACGCGCCCGTTGGCGAATTCGCCGGCTTCCGAGGCCGAGACCTTGTCCGGCATCAGCCCCCGATCCTTCCAGCGCTGGATGATCCCGAGCAATGCCCGCGCCGGCCAGCGGGAGGAATCGATATTTTCCGCCTCCATGATCTGTTTCAGCAGGCGAATCTGATCGTCGGTATCCAGAATGGTGAAGTTGGATTTAAGCCCCACCGCTTCCGCGTGGCGGCGCAGGATGCGCGCGGCAACGGAATGAAACGTGCCGATCCAGAGGTCCTCCGCCGCCGGCCCGACCAGCCCGGCGACCCGTTCACGCATTTCGCGCGCCGCCTTGTTGGTAAAGGTGACGGCGAGGATCTGGCCCGGAAAGGCGCGGCGGCTGACCAGAATATGGGCGAGCCGCGTGGTGAGAACACGCGTCTTGCCGGTGCCCGCGCCCGCCAGCACCAGAACCGGCCCGTCGAGCGCCTCCACCGCGCCGCGCTGCGCGTCGTTCAGCGCACCAAGATAAGGCGGTTCCGCCATGGCGGCGGGCGGCGCGTCAGGCGCCGGAGTGATCGGATTCTCGGCCATTTCCATATGATTATACCAGCCGTGCTGAGGGAATTCGGGATTTTCGGGGGGAATGGCCGAATCGGGAATGGAAAAGGCAGGAAAGCCGGCCCACGCGGCTTTCACATCTGTGACAAGTTATAATTCCCCGTGTTCCTCGGCGCGGGCGCGCATCAGGGCGCGGTTATAGGCGAGCGTCACATCGACCTCATGGACGACGCCCAGCACCTCCATACTGTCGCGGTCCTTCACCACGGCGATATGTTCCTCATGGCTGTCTTCCATCAGCTTGAGTGCGCCGTCGAGATCGACCCCCGGGGTCAGGACCGGCGGGTGGGTCCGCGCGACATCGGCGGCGTTGATCACGTCTTCGCAATTGGGATCGAACGCGGCATCAGAAAGATCGCCCAGCGTAATGGTCCCGAACAGCTTTCCATCCGTATCGACGACGAAAATCTGGGCATGCGGCGCGGAATGAAGCGCGTTGCGAATGGCCTTCAGACCGGCGGCGGGCGAGACGGTGACAAACAGACCGGACATGATGTCCCCGACATGGGTTTCCGCAAGCAATCCCTCTTCCCGCCCTCTTTTGAGACTGGTCCCGCGCTTTTCCAGCTGCCAGGTAAAAAACGACCCGCCCCACATCGCCTGGGTCAGCATGGAAGCGATAACCACGGCGACCATCACCGCGATGGTGACGTGATAATCGCGCGTCAGTTCGAACACGATCAGGAAGGTTGAAATGGGCGCACCCAGCACCGCGCCCGCCACTGCCGCCATGCCGACCAGTGTATAGGCCGTGTGTCCGGACGACATATCCGGGAAAAACGATGTCGCCACGATGCCGAACGCCCCGCCCAGCATGGCACCGACAAACAGGGAGGGGCTGAACACCCCGCCGCCGAACCCGCTGCCGAGGCTGATGGCGACGGCGGCAGTCTTGGCGACGATCAGCATGATCAGCAGCTCGAATTCCAGCGATCCCTTCAGCGCGGCGTCGGTAGTGCCGTACCCGACGCCGAGCACCTGCGGGAAGGCCAGCGCGATGACACCGACCAGCGCGCCGCCGAACATCGCGTGCGACCAGCGCGGCAGAGGTACCTTTTCCGATGTCTTCTGCGCGAAGGAAATACTCCACATCAAAATACAGGCGGTGATCGCGCAAACAATGGCGAGCAGCACGAAGGCGGGAAATTCCAGCCAGTGCGCGATCGGGTTGGCGGGAATGACAAAGGCGGGGAAATCGCCGAACTGTACGCGCGCGATGACCGTGCCCGTGACCGACGCCAGCACGATTGGGGCAAAGGCGGTCAGGGCGTAATGACCGATAATGACTTCGAGGGCGAAAAACGTTCCCGCGATCGGCGCGTTGAACGACACCGCAATGGCCGACGCCACGCCGCATCCCAGAAGATTGATCACCAGCGATCGGCTAAGACCCAGCGAGCGGGCGAGCGCGGAACAGAGCGAGGCGCCGAGATGCACCACCGGCCCTTCGCGCCCGACCGACGCGCCGACCCCGATAGAGGCGGCGCTGACCACCGCCGCGCCCAGCCCGTCGCGCAGCGTCATCCGGCCCGAGCGCAAGGCGGCGGCTTCCATCACATCGGCAACGCCTTGCGGCCGCCGGTTGGGCATAAAGAAATGGATGAACAGCCCGATAAAAAGCCCCCCGATGGCGGGCACGGCAATGATCTGCCAGGCGGGCAAGGAAGCGGCGTGGATATAGAGCGTATCAGCGAAAGTGCCGAGCCCCAGCCCCTGGACCAGCAGATAGAGAAAACGGAACCCGATGGCGGCGTAGGCGGCGAGCGCCCCCATCACCACCGCGAGGACGAGCATCAGCAGCTGTTCGTTATGCAGCAATTGCCGCACGAACAAATTGACGCGATGCCACAGATCACCAAACACAATGGAGCGAGCCTACGCCTATCCGGGCGATTCAGCCATGGAAAAGCGGCGATTATCCGGCGGGCGGGACCGGTGTCCGGATCGCGCTATCGGCCTTCGCCGGCCGGGGCAAATCCTTGTGCGTTTCCCAAATCTCGGCCAGCCGGTCCCCGACGCTTACAGGCATGGGCGCGACACGGCGACTGGAAAGATCGACATGAAGCGACAGGAAAGAGCTGGTCGCGGCGCAGAAACCGTCATCAGCGTGGAACATCTCGTGATAATGATGGATGCGTTTTTCGTCATAGCCGAGGATGCGGCTCTCGATGCGGACGGGATCGCCTTCCATCACCTCCCGGTCCCAGGTTATGTGCTGTTCGACCGCGAAGGTGCTCCCGGTACCGTTTGAGCGGTACGTCTCCCCCACCCCGATGAATTCCCAGAGCGCATCGACCGCGTGATCGAAGATCAGCGTATAATAGGCGACATTCATATGACCGTTATGATCGATCCAGTCGGGCAGGATGACCTCCCGCCAGAGGTTCAAAGGCGCCTCGACGGTCATTTCAGGGCGCGGCGCGCCCGGGCCATGATGTCGAGCGCCTTGAACGGGTCTTCGATGCGCGGAAAGGTCGGGATACCCGCGGGCTCCAGGAAGGCGGTGGCTTCCCGGTTGCTGTTTTCATCCCCGGAATAGGACACATAGATCGGCTTTTCCGGGAACTCCTTCGCCAGTTCGGGGATGAATTCGAGATTCATTTTGCCGAGTTCGTCGGCGAGGATCAGGATCGTCACCACCGAATCGACGCGTGGATCGGCCAGAAGCGCCCGCATGGATTCGCGCCAGGCAAACTCCATCCCGTTGACGGTGGCGGACGGAAAGACATCCGCCGGGTTGGTGATATTGATGAAGGGCGGCGAGATCTCCTCCAGCCGCTTTTGTGTCCTGGGCGACGGTTTGGGAAATTCCAGGATCGTCCGCTGTTTGCAGATATCGGAAATATGCACGATGAACGCGCCGGAGGGCGAGACAAACCCGACGCGCGGCCCCTTTGGCACCGGCATCATCGCCGCGGCCTTGGCGGTGGTAAACAGATGGGTGAATTCATCGATCCGCACCACACCGGCCTGGGCCAGCGCGCCATCCAGAACCTTGTCGTCAGAGCCGAGCGAGGCGGTATGGGATTGCGCGGCCTTTGCCCCGGCCTCCGTCGCGCCGCCTTTCAGCATGATGACCGGTTTTTCACGGGTCACCCGCCGGGCGGTCTTCAGGAATTCCCGGGGCCTATGCAGGCTTTCCAGATAAAGGAAAATTGTTTCGGTCGCCGGATCATCCGCCAGATAGTCCAGCATATCGGCCTCATCGATATCGACCGCGTTGCCCAGCCCGACGCAACGCGCCACCCCGTAATGTTCCCCGGTCATGATCGAGCGCATCATGGCGCCGGTGAAATTGCCGGTCTGGGCAATATAGGAAATCGGCCCCTTGGGGATTTCGCCCAGCGGAAAAAAGCTGGAGGTGAAATTCGCCGGCGTCGAGATATGACCGGCGGTGTTGGGGCCAAGCACGCGGATGCCGGTTTCCCGGATTACCGCGGCGAGATCGCCCTGCAAATCCTCACCCGATTGATCGACCTCCGCAAACCCGCCGGCGGCGAGCACGACAGAGCTGATCCCCGCCGCCGCGCAATCGGCCAGCGCCTGCGGCGTCTGGGCGGCGGGCAGCATGACGATGCCCATATCCACCCCGCCCGGCAGATCGGCGATGGATTTGCTGACCGGATAGCCGCAAATTTCTCCACCACGCGGATTGACGGGATGAATCCCGCCCCTGAACCCGTTGGCCTGAAGATTTTCGATAACGGTGCGGCCGGGCCTGCCCGGCGTGGCGGAGGCGCCGACAACGGCAACACCGCGTGGCGCGAAAAAGGATTTCAGATCGGACACTATCTTTCCCATAGAAATGCGCGCCCTTTATCGCGGCGGCGGTCTTATTGCGCAAGGGCCGGTTTGGGGTCGATAATCGGCAATGCAGCCAATCTCATGGGAGAAACGCCATGCCAGATACGATCAGCCTGCCCACCGCGCCCATCGGCGGCCCCGCCGCCTGGAAGGGTCCCGACATACAGGGGGCGGACGACTGGATTTACCGCGTCTCGGACGCCGACATCGCGGAGCTGGAAAACGCCCTTTCCACCGCGCGGGCGAACGGCAAGGCGCTTTATGACATCACGCGGGATGATTTTCCGCTGAAAGATTTCGGCGAAACACTGGCCACGATCCAGCGGGAGCTTGAAATCGGGCGCGGGTTGATGCTGATCCGTGGGCTGCCCGTCGTCAAATGGGGCGAGGAAGATTCAACAGCCATCTATTGGGGGATTGGCCAGCATCTTGGTACCGCCGTTGCACAGAACATGATGGGCGAATTGCTCGGCCATGTGCAGGCCGCCGCCGCCGATGACTGGGATCAGAACCATAACGTGCGCGGCTATCAGACCACGGTGCATCTGCCGTTCCATTGCGACAAATCCGATGTGGTCGGGCTGCTCTGCCTGCACACGGCGAAATCAGGCGGTTCCAGCAATATTTCCTCCGCCGTCGCGATCCATGACGAGATATTGCGCACGCGGCCCGATCTGCTGGAGGCGCTGTATCAGCAATTCTGCATCGATCACCGGGGCGAGGAATTCCCCGGCGAGCCGCCTTATTACATCGCGCCGACCTTCGCCATCCATCAGGGCCGGTTTTTCTCACGCTTCGGTATGAAATATGTCGAAAGCGCACAGCGCTATGACGACGTGCCGCGCCTGACCGACGCGCAGCTGGAGGGCATGGCCTATTTCAACGAACTGGCGACGCGCGACGATATCCGCCTCGACATGATGTTCGAACAGGGCGATATCCAGCTTCTCAACAATCACCTGACGGTGCATAGCCGCACCGATTACGAGGACTGGCCCGAGCCGGAACGCCGCCGCCATCTGATCCGCATGCTGCTCTTCACCCCGGGCTATACGGATGAGAGCGTGCCGCCCGATTTCGCCGCGCTCAACCGTTTCATCCGCCGTTGGGGCGATGAGCCGCGGGAGAGTGTGTTGGCGGCGGAGTAACAATTGCCGGTGAGTCACCTCCCCTTTAAAAAAGTGATCGGGTTGAGTGTCGCGCTTACCCTGCCGCCCAGGCTGTTCTGGCTGGCGTGGTTGGCCGCGAAGTAACGTAGATGACCACACTCCCCCCCAACGCCACCTATATCGAAGGCGCGCGCCTTTCCTATGACGGGGAAGTATTGTTCGACGGTGTCGATATGAACCTCGCGGAGGGTGGCTGGACCTGTCTGCTGGGCAAGAGCGGGGTCGGCAAATCGTCGCTATTGCGTCTGATCGCCGGACTGGAAAACGACGCGCGCGCCGACGC
>CAZBKQ010000077.1:0-5287 GCA_964492555.1 uncultured Rhodospirillaceae bacterium
GTCCGCACGATCGGGTGGAAGGCATCGGGCGGGGACCGTTCGGCATAATAGGCCTCGCCATCGCCGTGCCGGTCGGGCCGCGTCATGCGCGGATTACGGAACCGGTTGAAGCTGTGAATGCCGATCAGCCCCTCGAGCCGTTCCTTCATTTCATCTGACAGCGCCTCATAGGCCGCGACCATGCCGATCCATTCCGTATCGCCGCCATGTTCAGGGATGATCACCGATTGCAGCAGCGTATAGGCGGTAGGCACATCGACATAGGAATGATCAGAATGCCAGTCGCTACCCGCATCGGGGATGCCGAGGTTATTTCCTTCCTCATCCACCTCCGTCGACAGGATCAGCACTTCCGGCTGGCCCGGCATCTTGTACTCATCATTGATATGATACTGGATTTCGCCGAACTTGCGGGTGAATTCGGTCTGTTCCGCGGGATCGAGCGCCTGGTCGCGCACGACCAGCACGCCGTTATCGTGAAGCGCATCGCGCAGCATTTTGAAATCCGCGTCGCTGATTTTTGCGAGATCAACCCCCACGGCCTCCGCCGCCAGCGCCTCGCCAAGTTTATTGATCTGCAATCCTGCCTGAATGGTATCCATGACCGGCCCTCCCAAACCAGTTGTGGCACAGGGGAATGTTAGGACTGGTCAGGCGGGGGCGTCAATCACCTGTCACCTCTACCCGGCTCCGATTGTATGTCAGCACAAAGGACCCCGGATCGCGCTTCGCTTGTCTGGGGTGGCGAATCCTTTTGAAATCCGACCCAATGAGAAAGGCACGAAAACTTCAATTGCACCCCGGCCTCCGCGCCGGGGTCCAGTCGTCAAAAAGTTACCCGTCCGTCGGCGGGAGGGATATCCCCACCCCGGCGGCTTTCGCCTTCTCATAGACGAAGTGGCACATGGCGATGTCCTGGCTGACCAGTCCGGTGGTGTGGATCAGGATACGTTCATCGTCATTTTCACGCCCCGTCACCTTTTCAGTCACAACGTCGCAAATCTCGCCATGAAGTTGTTCGCGGCTGAATTGGCCTTCATCGATCATCGCCTTGAATTCCTTGGTGATGATGTTCACGTCCCAGCCATCGATCACCACCTTGTCAAAAGCGGCCCAGCCCGCCGGATCCATTTCCCGCCGCGCCAGCGAGATATAGGTCGCGCCGGGTTTCACCCAGTGTTCGCGGGCTATGATGTCCTCGCTGGTGGTGCCGCCTATCGCGATATCGGCGGACCGCACGACTTCCTCGATGGTCTCAACCGGTTCCACCGGAATGCCGAGCTCCGCCGACCATTTATCGGCGAAGGCCTGGCGCGTTTCGGGCCGGCGTGAGGTACAGACGATTTTCTCGAAATCGAACATCGGCAGAAGACAACGCAGGCAGTTCACCCCCATCGTGCCGATCCCGACAAGGCCCAGTACCTTCGGGTTTTTCGGCGCCATCCATTTGAGCGGCAGGATCGCCGCGGCGGTGGAGCGAATGGCGTAGGTCCAGTGTTCCTCGACAATCGCCTTTGATTGTCCGGTCGCCGGATCGGTCAGGATGATATAGCGGGCGCATTCGAGCTGCCCGACCGTGTTTTTCACCCCATCATCGTAATAATTATACATGCGCACCCCGGTGGTCGGGATTTCCGGCAGAAACGCGCCTTTGACATGCCAGTGATTATGCCAGGGCTCCGCGACATCCAGCTTCCAGCTCGGCGGGGCGGACCATTGCACCGTGCCGTTGGCATGCATGCGATAGACATCTTCACAGACCTGCATGGCCTCTTCGACCGAGAGCAAATCCAGCGTTTCGCGATAGGGAATAAACAGAACGCCATCGAGTGGCATGGTGGGCCTCCTTGTTACCGACGCCATGAACAATAGAAACTTTTTACGCAGCCGTCACATCGTTCCGGCCATAGCTCGACTAAATCTTCCCGGCCCCTTACTCTTCAGCCAAACAAGGGAGGTCAGGCGTGCAATATCTGAAAGATTACCCGATCGGCGACGCGACGATTACACAGATTATCGAGCGCGAAGGGCCGTATCACCCGGTTCTGACCTTTCTGCCGAAGGCGACCGATGCGCTGGTCGACACCCATATGCAAGCACTACCGGACTGGGCGTGGGACCCGGTGGAGCGGCGGCTTTCTATCACCTTTCAGTCATGGCTCCTCAAAACGCCGCACCATAATATCCTGATAGATACCTGCGTCGGCGAACATGGCAACCGGCGTGAAGGGTTGCTTTATTCCAAACAACGCTGGAAGGACGAATTCGCCGCGTCGGGGCTGACCTTCGAAGACATCGATTATGTTTTCTGTACTCATTTGCATGTGGATCATGTCGGGTGGAACACGCAACATATCGATGGCCGGCTGGTGCCTACCTTTCCCAACGCCAAATACATTATCGGGCGCAAGGAGTTCGAGTGGTGGGATGAATGGACCAAAAACAACCCGCCGCACCCCTCCGGCCCGGCCTTTCAGGAATGCGTGCTGCCCATCGTCGAGGCCGGCCAGGCGATGCTGGTGGAGGATGATTTCGAGCTTAACGATCTGATCAATCTCAGCCCCGCGCCGGGCCACACGATGGGACAATGCTGCGCTCATCTGCACACGGGTGGTGAAAGCGCGGTGTTTACCGGCGACGTGATGCATCACCCGCTGCAAATCTTCGAACCGGACTGGAGCACCTTTCGCGATACCGATCCCGAACTGGCAGCCATCAGCCGCCGACGCGTTCTGGAAGAGATTGCGGATACAGATACCAAACTTGTGACAATCCATTTCCCCGGCCACACGGTCGGGCATGTCGTCGGGAGCGGTGATAGTTTCGGTTTCCGCTATATCGATATTTGAGGGCACAGGGAGAAACACATGTCCGACACCGAACAACAGGCGCAGGCGCTCATGGCCAAACTGCAGCGCGAACAATGCTATCTGATCATGATGCGCCCGGCTGAAAACCCGCCGGAACCGCCGATCCCGCAACCGGAAATGCGGCTGGAACATCATGACTATCTGGTTGATATGGAACGGCGCGGCATTCTGTTTGCCGCCGGTCCGCTGCGCGATGACGAAGGGTGGGAACGCGGCCATGGGCTGCTGATCTTCCGCGCGAAAAACCGCGCCGATGCCACCGAATGGGCGATGCAGGAACCCTATACGAAATATGGCCAGCGCGAGATCGAGGTGATCCCCTGGCAGCGCAACGAAGGCACGATGACGCTTAATCTGCGGCTCGCCGACGGTGTGCTGGAGATCGATAACCGGCGCTGGGCCATCGGGCCGGCCGAAGACTGATCCGCCCATGAAAGCCAATCTGATCAAGGCCTATGGCCCGTGGCGCGAAACCATGCGGATGGCGGAGCTAGACCGACCCTCCGTCGGAGCGGATGAAGCCCTGATCGAGGTTCACGCGGTCACCGCCAATCGGACACGCGATACGCTGATCGCCGAAGGCAAACCGCATAATCCCGATGCCCTGCCGCTGGTCACCGGTCAGGACCCGGCGGGTAAGGTAGTGGAGATCGGCACGGACGTTACCAATGTGAAAGTGGGCGACCGGGTGGTGGTCAGCGGCCGCATGGCCTGCGGCAAATGCAAGCTCTGTCAGGCCGGACGCATGGGCGATTGCCGCAACGCGACCTCCGTCGGCATCCATCGCTGGGGCGGCTATGCGGAATTTTGCGCCGTGCCGCAACAGACCGTCTTTCCCGTTCCCGACAATATTTCATTCGCGGAAGCGGCGGTGATCATGCGGCACTGCCCGACCGCGCTTCAATTGCTCGACGACAAGGGCCAATTGCAGCCCGGTGAATGGGTGCTGGTCATGGGCGCGGGCGGCGGGCTCGGCGGGCCGGGCATACAGCTTGCCAAGCTGATGGGCGCCAATGTCATTGCAGCGGCAGGCGCGGACGAACGGGTGCAACTCGGGCTCGATCTCGGCGCGGATTACGGCGTGAATTACCGCACCCACGATCTGACCGAAGAGGTCAAACGCATCACGGACGGGCGCGGCGTCGACGTGGTTTATGAAAACATCTCCGATCCAACCACCTGGCCCAAGGCGCTGGCGAGCCTCGCCTATGCCGGGCGTCTGGTGACGGCGGGGGCGCATGGCGGGCCGGAAGTGACGCTGAACGTCCGGAACCTCTATCTCAACCGCTGGCAGATCAAGGGCGCGGCGGGCGGCACACCACAAAACGTCGAAAAATCCCTGGAATTCGCGAAGACCGGCAAGATCACCTGCGCCATCGATCACGTGATGCCGCTTGAAGAACTCCACGACGCATACGATATGATTGAGGGCGGCAAGGTCAGTGGGAAGGTGGTCATAGACCCGTCTTTATGAGAACGCTTAAGGCCGGCTTTCGCACTTTTCTGATTTCCCACCCCCATCCCGACCTTCCCCCTGATAGGGTGAAGGAGACATCCGCCGCCACGAAATTCCCCTCCCCTTATCAAGGGGAGTGATGGGAAATGTTTATGAAGTAAATTTCTGACCGCCTCCCCTGCAACGGCAAAGCGGATAGTCTAGTCTTTCGGACGCGACACCAACGGAGTAGTTCAAAAAATGGAACCCGTCATACAAAGCTTTCTGGCCGGATTTCCCATCCTGCTGCTGCATTTATCCGTCACGCTCGCCATGCTGGCGGCGGGCGCCGTGATCTATCACCTGATAACCCCCTATCATGAGCTCAACCTGATCCGCAGCGGCAATGTCGCCGCGGCGGTGTCCTTTTCCGGCGCACTGATCGGGCTGGCGATACCGCTCGCCATCTGCATGGCGCGCAGCGTCAATGTCTGGGACATCGTGATCTGGGGCTGCGTCACGCTGGTCATTCAGCTTCTCGCCTACCGGATCGGCGACGTGCTGCTGCGCGACCTGCCGGCCCGCATCACCGCGGGTGAAATGAGCGCTGCCACTCTGATCGTCGGCATCAAGCTCGCCGTCGCTCTGATCAACGCGGCTGCCATCGCGGGCTGATGCGGTTTCTCGACAAGTTCGCGCTGATCGCTCTGGTGGTTCTGGCGATCGTCAGCAAGGCTATCTCGGACGCGGACGATCCCGGACGCCGTCCCGATCCCGGCCAGTTCGCGCCTCCGGAAACTGTGACAAAGCCACCGGAAACGGCGACGCTGCCGCCGGAATTCCGGAACGCACCTACCTTTACCGTCGAAATCGATGCACAGAAACAATCCTCCACCGGAACCGCTTTTTCAGTCGGCGACGGCGTCTGGGTCACGGCGCGTCACGTGACAGACGGGTGCGATCTGATCGTTCTTCAGACCGC
>CAZBKQ010000077.1:5387-8145 GCA_964492555.1 uncultured Rhodospirillaceae bacterium
GATATCGGCACCGATCTCGGCGGAATCTCCGGCGGCCCCTGGGTCGATGCGCAAGGCCGGGTGATCGGGGTTCATGTCGCGGGCTCTCCCCGCCGGGGACGATCATTTTCAACCGATCCCTCTACCCTGCTGGCCGCGCTGAGCCGGGCGGGAATCGGCGCATCCGACCGCCCGGCGCTGCAACTGGACGATCGGGATTTCGCGCGCTCCGGTGATGTGCTGCGCAACCGCCTCACTGTCGCCAAGGTTCTCTGCCTGGTCGGCGATAAATGGAAACGCCGGGCGCGCCGGAGCTGATCTTGCCGAAATCACGATTTTAGGGCCATATCCAAGGACATAGCGCGCCCTGCGGGCACCGCGATCCTTTTAACAGGCAGGAACGAACATGCTGGAATCTCTGGCAGGCAGCGGCTTTGGCATCCTCTTATTGGGGCTGATGATCGGTATGCAGCATGCGCTTGAGGCCGACCATGTCGCCGCCGTATCCAGCATCGCCGCGCGCCAGAGCAGTATCCGCAAGATCGTCACCCACGGCGCGGTCTGGGGCATCGGCCATACGGTAACGCTGATGCTGGTCGCGGGCAGCATCATCGGATTCGGCTTCGTGCTGAATGATACACTGGCGAGTTGGCTGGAACTGATCGTCGGGGTGATGCTGATCGGGCTTGGCGGCAATCTTGTTTATCTGCTGATAAAGGAACGGGTTCATTTCCACCGCCATCGCCATGATGACGGAATCAGACATTTCCACGCTCATTCTCACCGGGACGAAACCGCGCCGCATAATCCGGATGCGCACGCCCATGCCCATTCACACAAATTGCCCGTGCGCACTCTGCTGGTGGGCATGATGCACGGCATGGCGGGGTCGGCCGCTCTGGTCGTGCTGACGGCGGCGACCGTCCATTCAGTGCCGCTCGGCCTTGGTTATGTCGTGCTGTTCGGAATCGGATCCATCTTCGGGATGGCAGCGCTGTCGGCGCTGATCGCCGTCCCGCTTACCTGGTCTGCAAAGGCGCTGACCTGGGCAAATTCCGGATTGCAGGGCGCTATCGGTCTCGCAACCGTTATTCTCGGCGTAGCGGTGGCGATGAAAAGCGCCGGCGCCCTCGGCGTCTGACCCGCCCTACCGCATTTCCACGGCCACGTTGCCGTAACCCGGGCTATAGACATATTCATTGTCGAGCCCTTCTTTCCCGCCGCCATCGGCGATCCAGTGATAGCGCAGCGAATGGGCGACCCCCTCAAACTCGAAATCGATCTTGAGGATGGTGATTTTCATCTCCCGCATAAAGGACTTGCCGCGCCGCCAGCATTTGACCTTGAAGCTCCGGCTTTCACCTTCCTTCCAGAGACCAAGCGGAAATTTGAACCCCGGTTCGCAAACCCGCTTTCCGCGTGAATCGAACACCCGTCCGATCCCGGCCTTGTCGGGCCGCACGGTGAATAGCTGCTTCTTGTTGCGGTTAAACCGTTCATAGACGTCATATTGCGTGCCGTTGACCGGATCGGTCCAGCCAACCGGTCCCTTGATGGTCTTGTGATCTCGGCTGCCGAAAGTCAGATCGGCCTTTGTCATTTTCAGTGACCGATCGCCATCCCACTTGGCGCCGGTCCAGAGTTCCACCGGTATGAAGCGGGTCTTGGCACCCGCGTCATAGGCGTCGTCCCAGGCATCGGCATAGGCCGTCCCGCCAACCAGAAAGATCGTCAGAAACGCGATGGTCCGGTGCAACTCAATCACCCTCCGCCGAAGCAGGCGCGTTTTCCGGATACCACTGACCGCGCCGCATGCGGCTGACGGTATAGCTTTCAAACACTCCGGCCTTGCGGAGCGGCTCATCCGCCGCAAACGCATCCGCCGCCGCCCGGTCCGGCACGTTGATGATCAGCAAGCTGCCGATACGCGCATCCGAGTCATCGGCCAGAGTCGCGCCGCCCAGCACCATGATATCCGCGTTCGCCTTAAGATACTCGAAATGCGCCTCACGCGCCGTGTCGCGCAAAGCGGGCCCGTCCGGACCATCCACCCCGTAACACATGTAAAGCATTGTTTTCGCTCCTAAATTTTCGCGCCGAAAATAGCGTCACGGAAGTGTAGCTTACGTAGGAATACCTATCATCCTGTAAATCGGTTTAAGCTTACGCCTTAAGCCCCCATATTAGGGGTGGCCGTGTCATTCCGGCCGATTGAGAAATCAAGGGAGGAATTCATGACCCCCAGCCAGGCCATTCTTGCGGGCAGCGCCGTTGTCGCGCTCGCCATTGTTGGTACCAGCTATCTGGACACGGATACGCCACCCCCCGCCCCACAACAGGCGGCGGTGACCGCGCCCGCCCCGGCACCGGCGGCGGAAAAGAAAACCGCGCTCAATCTCCAGCCGGGCCAACGCTATCAGATCATCAAAGTGGATGGCGACAAGAGCTGGCGGCTCGACACCCATACGGGTGAGATTTCGGTCTGCGGGCTGGAACGCGACCGCATGGTCTGCGCCAAGAGCACCGAGGCGACCCGCATGCCGACGGCAAGCCCGAAGGAATTGGAACGTGAACGCCATATCGCCGAGTTGAAACGTCAGCGCGAGATGGAGGCCGAACGCGCCGAACAGGAAAAGCTGCGCCGTGAAAAACGCGAGGAACGGAATGAGACGCTCAAGACCTTCATGAGTTTCTTTGAACGCATCATCCGCTTCGCGCAGGAACAGGCCGGCATCGAAAACGGCAAGCAACAAAAAGACGACGGCGACGTCACGCGGCT
>CAZBKQ010000078.1:0-7679 GCA_964492555.1 uncultured Rhodospirillaceae bacterium
CCAACGGGTTTACAGCCCGTCCCCTTTAGCCACTCGGGCACCCCTCCGGAAACGGTCCCGTCAGGCGGAAAATCGAACGTGCGAAATAAAGGAATCCGGCTCCGCTTGTCAATCACCAAACAACAGAAAACGCACCCGCCGCACGGAAATTTTCATTTTTCCGAAGCGTCGATAAGCGTTTCCCAAAACTTTCCGGGCGCTTTATAGAGTGTATCGGCAAAAAGAGCAAGGAGATCAATCATATGCGGGGAAAAAAGCGGCGGCGGTCTCCACGGCGGCAAAACGCGGTGCCCGACGGCGGCTGGATATGGGGCCGGCACCCGGTCGAGGCGGCACTGGCCAACCCGGCGCGCCGGATCAAGAGACTGCTGATCGCCGGCGAGGCGGATAAACTGACGATACCCGCCGGGGTGACACCGGAAAATGCCGGAAAAGACGAAATCTCCGACCTGTTGCCGCCGGACGCCGTGCATCAGGGGATTGCCCTGCTCGCCGATCCCCTGCCCGACCTAGCGATTGAAGATATCTGCGCCATTCCGGCGGAAAAGCCGCGCTCCACGATCGTCATTCTGGATCAGGTGACGGATCCGCATAATGTCGGGGCGGTACTGCGCTCCGCGGCGGTATTCGGAGCGGATGCGGTTATTCTGCCCGACCGGAACGCCCCGCCGATGACCGGAACGCTGGCCAAATCCTCCTCCGGTGCCATTGAATCCGTACCGCTGATACGGGTCACCAATCTGGTCCGCGCGATGGAATCGCTGAAACAGGCCGGGTACTGGTGTATCGGGCTGGATTCGGAAGCCGGGGCGTCACTGGAAACACTCAAATCCTCTCCCTATCAGGCCATCGCGCTTGGCGCGGAAGGTCCCGGCCTGCGCCGATTGACGCGGGAGAGTTGCGACGATTTCTGCCGTATTGAGGCAACCGGTCCGTTACACAGCCTGAATGTTTCCAATGCCGCCGCGGTCGCGCTGTTCGCCCTGACGCGGCAGGCCACGGATTAACCGTGGATCGAAACCGGATAGCCGCTCTGCTCGAAGATATGGAGGCGGCGCTCCTGGAGAGCGGCCATGCCCGGACACCCGCCGGCGCCGCGGTACTGGACGCGGTTGCGCAAGCCCGATCCGATGACTGGTCAGCATCCCACCTGCTGAAAGATGATGATTTCGGTCTGTTGCTTGCCGCGATGGCCCCGGAATCGAGAGAATTCTCAGCGAGAAACCTGGACAGGCTGATCGCCCTTCACGGCGCCTCATACGAGGCGCTTGTCCTCGCCGCCGATTTGTCGCTGAGCCTCGACCTTTCGGAAACCTGCCGCACCGCGGCGGACGCGGCGCTGGAGATTGCGCCCCATTCCCCGCAAGCCACGGCCCTGCGCGGCCGCGCGCTCTCGGCGCTGGGCGATCTGAGCGGCGGGATAGACGCGCTGCGGCGGGCGACGTTGCTGCAACCGGGATACGGCGAGGCGCACAGGCGGCTGGCGGATGAGTTGCGCTACGCCAACATGCTGGATGGCGCGATTGACCATTACCGCCGGGCGCTCTCCATCGACCCGGGCGACGACGCGGCGGAAAAAGGGCTGGAAATCGCGCTTGCCGCGGCCATCCCACCCTGGCAAACACCGATGCTGAATGACGGCATCCGCAACGCGGCCTTCGATGGCGCCATTCGCCGCGCCGTCAAACCGGGCATGCGGGTACTGGATATCGGCACCGGCACGGGGTTGCTCGCAATGATGGCGGTCCGGGCGGGGGCGGCCCACGTCACCGCCTTAGAACGGATCGGGGTTCTGGTAGAGACCGCCCGGAAAATCATCGCCGATAATGGTATGGCCGAGCGTATTACCGTGCTGCACAAATCGTCCATGGCGGCCGAAATCGGCGAAGATATGCCGGAAGCGGCGGATTTGCTGGTCGCGGAAATCGTCGATGCGGGATTGCTGGCGGAAGGAGTACTGTCGAGCTTCACCGACGCGAAAGAACGATTGTTGAAACCGGGGGCAAGGATCATCCCCGAAGGCGCGACTGTGATCGCGGCGCCGATCGAAAGCGACTGCGTCACGGCAATGTTCCACTGCGATGAGGCTTCGGGTTTTGATTTATCGGCCTATGAAGAGATCGCGCCGCGCCTGCATCTGCAGGCCGATCTCCATCGGATCGCCTGGCAGCCACTCGCCCGCCCGGTGGAAGTTTTCACCTTCGATTTCGCAAACACGCCGGACGCACCTGAAGAAGCAGACCACAAAATTATCCCGCTGGCCGACGGAACAGCGGGCGCCGTCGCCTTCTGGTTCGCCCTGAGGCTCGACAACCGGAACACCCTCTCGACCGGGCCCGAAGCGCCGCCGACCCATTGGCAACAGGCTGTCGCGCCGCTGCGCCCGCCGGTCGATCTGTGCCAGAACCAGCCGGTCAGGCTGATCGCGCGGCATGATGCGGAAATTGTCCGGTTTGAGGTAAAGGCATAATCGAATGGAAAACCGAACCTATTCCGCCAGCCATCGACCGACCATCGAATTGGTCGTCATGCTGGCGATTACCCTTGGTGTCTTTATATGGTCGGCGATCGCGCCGCACGACCGGCTGACCTGGTGGCTGGAGGTTTCGCCCGTCCCGATCGGCCTGATCCTGCTTATCGCGACCTACAGGAGATTTCCGCTTACCGCGCTCCTGTATTGGCTGATCGTCCTTCACGGCATCATTCTGATGGTTGGCGGCCATTATACCTACGCCAACGTTCCCGCCGGATTATGGTTTCAGGAAGCGTTCGATTTGTCACGCAACCACTATGACCGGCTTGGCCATTTCGCGTAGGGATTTATCCCGGCCATTCTCGCCCGTGAAATTCTGCTGCGAAAATCGCCACTGCGGCCCGGCAAATGGCTGTTCGTCCTGACGGGCTGCGTCTGCCTCGCCTTCAGCGCTTTCTATGAAATGATCGAATGGTGGGCCGCCCTGATCGGCGGTGGCGACGCGTACGCCTTCCTCGGCACGCAGGGCGATGTCTGGGACACCCAATGGGATATGTTTCTGGCCCTGACCGGCGCGATCACCGCGCAACTGACCCTCGGCGGGCTTCACACCCGGTTGCTCGAGGGACGCTAACTCAAATCAAAGGGTATCTGTTCGGGTCCCTTGATCTCCGTCTTGCCGCCATCCTCGAAATAGCGGTACTGCTCGAACGTGCCGGACCGCTGCGACCGCACGATCACCGCGATCGATTTCTGATCTTGCGCATATTCCGAATGGATCAGCCAGGGTTTAACGATATCGACATCGCCCGGCCCGCACATCTCCGCGTGAGATTCGGAAAGATCGTATTGCCCGCCCTTTTCCTCGGCATCGTAATGGACGATGCGTTCCTCGCCCTCCAACATGCCGTATATCGTCCAGGCCTTGCCATGATCGTGGATCATGGCATAGCCGCCCGGCTTCTTGATCAGCGCGTTGATGACAAAACCGTAATCGGGATCTTCGTAGAACAGCAGATTACCCACCCGGTCGGTTTCCGGGTTATAGCCGGTGACCGGCCATGTTTGCGCATGCGCCTTCATCTCCGGATCGGCGATCAGCTCCTTCAGCAGATCGCGGCATTTTTCCCAGCATTCCGGTTCCGGCACACCGTCCTCGAAAACCTTGCGCATCCCTTCGACGAATCTTACGGCCGCCGGCAGCATCGGTTTGTTCATCACCCCATCCATTTTATCCTCCTCGCGGTTGCAGCCCGAAAACCCTACCTCCGCCCGAGGAAATTCTCACGCACCCGCACCATCTCGGCGGCGATGACGGGATCGTAATCAACCTCCGTCAGGTCTTCGAAATCCCAATAGCCGTAATTATCGACGCCGCGCAGCAGGGTCGCGACCGGCTTGCCCTCGCCCTGCCACTTGGTCTGCCTGGTGCCCGGCGTCGCGTAATGAACCGACATGCCGATCCGCCGGTCATCGGATTTGTTCGGTTCCGAACTGTGCACCGTGCATTCATGGTGGATGGAGAACTGACCGGGCTCCAGCGGCATGAACACGGCTTTGTCTTCATCGACATTCTTGGTCGTCTGGCCGCGGATCAGCAGATTGTCCGGATCGGGATCGTTTTCGAATTCCGTCTCGGCCAGATGCGATCCGGGAATACAGCGAATGCAGCCGGTATGCGGGTTGGCCGGGGTGAAGGCGACCCAGAGAGTCAGCGATTCCTGCGGCACCAGCCCGTAATAATAGGTATCGGCGTGCCAGGATATCCATTTGCCATCGCCCGCGTCCTTGGCAAAAACCGAAGACCCCCAGCAGATGATATTGGGCCCGATCAGATCCTCTACCGCGTCCAGAATACGGTCATTGGAAATCAGCCGGCACAGCCTGCCGAAGGGCATGTGCGCCTTGAGCGTCAGGCTGAACTGGGCGTGCGAGCCGGTGTCCTCCTCGTAATGTTCGATATCGGCGCGGCAGGCGGCGGCCTCCTCCGCCGAAATCCCGTCCATCGGAAAAATAAACCCGTCGCGCTTGAACGCCGCGACCTGATCGTCGGTCAGATGCTTGCCCATGAAGGCCTCCCTTTACGCATATTTGTAATGCCGGATATTCTGCGCCTGATTTTGTTCCGCGCAACCCGCAAGCCGTGCTATAGAGACGCGTCTGATATCTCGGCGCGCCGGCTTAGCTCAGTTGGTAGAGCATCTGATTTGTAATCAGGGGGTCAGGGGTTCGAATCCTCTAGCCGGCACCAGTTTTATCATATTGTTCAATAATTTATTCTTTTCATAAAAAAGCGCTCGCGCCCGCCTCCCCTTTTCTTACGTTTGTCTTACGAATAATTTGTTCCGTATCAAAGCGATCCAGATCACGTTTCCGCGTGTTTTGTGTTGAATTCCTGTTGTTCAACCGATTTTCCCCGAAGAATTTTTTAAAAAATTTATCCCGGCACAAATCAGACTGGGCTGTCTTTACCTTTGATATTTCAGCAGAAAAGGTCCCCTCGAGGCGAGCGGAGTATTTGAGCGTAAACGCAGAATTATCGTAATCGGCGTTGAGATCGGTCCGCTTCCAGATCAAACG
Source organism: uncultured Rhodospirillaceae bacterium (assembly GCA_964492555.1). Lineage (GTDB taxonomy): Bacteria > Pseudomonadota > Alphaproteobacteria > MPNO01 > UBA2964. The sequence goes on from CAZBKQ010000078.1 coordinate 5,054, forward strand.
GTCTCCCGCTACGATCTTCTCCGGCTCGATCGTCGCTGCGTTCGTCGTGTCGAAGAGATTATCCAATAGGAGTTCCTTTCAATCTCTCGGGAGAGACCGATGAATTTCGATATGCCAAAGGCAGTGTTTTGCGGGCTAGCGCTAATTGCGGCAGCGATCTATTTCGGGCCGGGGTCAGTTCCGGCGGAGGCGCAAGGAGGTGTGCAGAAGGTCGCAATCTGCGATCAGTGGGGCCAGGAGTGCGCTGACGTAAGCGCCTTTAGGCTCAAGGTTCGCAATCGAAACAAAGGAAAACATTGCGAAATATATCTTTGTATCAATGGCTTAGTGTAACTAATCGTGACGTTTTTCTATCCAAGCCATCCAGGCGGCACACCATGCTTGGCGCCTGCACTCCCTAGCCTCTGATTCGTATGCCCTAAAAATTCCTACTGAAATTTTCAGTCAGGTATCGTCTCCAACTGCATGACTATCAGCGGATATATCCCGCCCCTCCCTAATTATTAAGGGGGGAGTCTAACGCGTAATCATTGATTCGTTTTTGGGAGCATCACTTCTTGCAGAACGCATTGTAAATCGTTGCCAGATGGGCGGCAAAATAGATGTGTCGCATTGCATCAGGGTCGGTGTGAGCCGTCCATATGTTTTCCTTTTCCCGCGAAATCCATCTTGCACTCCTGAACCAAGCACTTTGTGCAATTTTGAGGCAGTCACGTTTACTCCAGTTCGTCATTGCCTCGTAATCCGCTTTTTCTTCCTTCGTGAGTTTTTCCTGTGCGGTTGCCGCCGACGGAACAGAAAAAAGAATTAGAGCCAGTACTATTAACTTTCTCATGTATGTCGCTACCTCCAGAAGTCGGTCGAAAATACCCTTCATCGTGATGCCCCCTTTCCGAATAGTCGCCTGAAGATGCCCTTGTCACGTTCAGCACGAAGATCATTCTTGGTCTCGTCCAACTCTTTACGGAGCCGCTCGACAGACAGTCTAAACTGACCGCTGGTACTAACCGTGGGGGCAGGTCATCGGTGCAAACTCCGGCAGACTTGGTCTGCGTACCTATCTATTTAGCAACCTCTGGTCGTGCATGATACCTCGTTTGCCCAAATTCGGACCCAACCCCGTGCAGACCAGTATCCCAAATTCGCTGTCAACGGTCGGACCCCCAGCCCAGGGAGTGCGAAACAGTTTACACAGGTTGCGCACCGCCTTCAGGTAATCTTTGTTAATTTTATTAAATTGTATTTTTTGCTGGTTATAGATTTCTGCGTAATTTGCCTTCATTCCCAAAGCCCAGTCTTTCTGTTGCTGGTCGGGAGCGTTTTTTGCCTTGGCATCCATCGCGTCCATTAGAATTTTGAACTGTTCCATAATTTTTAGTTGTCCAACCCCTGTCGCTAAAACGGTCTTCGCTACTATTTCAGCCTGATTATATTTTGCCTGATTTGCATTCCCCACGACGGGTACGACGAGTAGGCCAACCAATGCGGCAATGAAAAGTGTTTTCATGATGTCCCCCTGTTTTTCCTTACAGACACCTTACACCCAATGCCGGTCAAGTAAATCTAACGCAGCTAATAGCCTGCAGGGCAGGGAAGGTCGCTCCTGCGCGCTCTGAGTGCGTCAGGGGCAGCAGCCTACTTACGCATCTCGGTATCTGAGACGCCCTCCGCCCCCATGAAGACTACTAAAATCTGCACAGTTCCCCCGCCAACGACGCGGCCGTTGTGATATCGGTCCATCGCCTCAAGAAACGTATCTCCTGCACGATACCGCTTCACCGTCCCTCCGCCGTAATCGACCTCTAATTCGCCGCCGAGCACGCGGGCATAGAGCGGCACATCGTGCCGGTGCCACCCGGTCTCCTGCCCGGGGACCATAGTAAGGATGTAGGACCGGATACGCGCCGTGCCCGCAGGATACCGTACCGCCGCACCGACTGTATCTGTTCGCGCATCTAGAATCGTCTCTGTCAGGGGGACTGCAGACGGCGTAGCGCAGCCTGCCAGCGAGCAGAGTAGGGCAACGGTGATGAGGAAGATGCGTCTCATGGCGACATTTATGACTACAGCGGATGTATAGGCAAGCCGCTCTGACGTTACCGTGACCTTACCGCGATCTTGTTGTGATCTTGCCGTCCTGCATTGGGGCAACCTTAGGGCATTCTTAGGGTGGTGCGGCCCGTGAAAATCGACCGCCTCTAAAACGAAACGAAACCCCGTTTTGGAAAGTCTGTCGCTAGGAAAGCCTCGGGGTCGCGCGTTACCCGTTCCGAATAGAGCCAGGAAGGACCCGCAGTTTACGGCTTGCAGATTGATGCAAAAATAACAGCATATTGTTCGGCGAGTGCGCGTCGAGCGTCGATCATTGTTTTAAGTTCTGCTCTCCTTCTCACATTCCTCGTATTAGCTCGCTCCGTTGACTCAGATTCCGCCTTTTTTACGCTAACGACCGCAACCATCGCCGTCGCAAGTTTTACCGAAACCTTTATGGGGACAGCCTCCGAGTGATTAGACCCCGGCATTCTGCCACATCATCGAGCGCCTCGCGAAGCCTCTCAATTCCGTAGCGATCCTGTCCTTCCCCCCTAGATTAGGACCATTATTTGTTAGAGATGATGGAGGGGGA
>CAZBKQ010000079.1:0-3123 GCA_964492555.1 uncultured Rhodospirillaceae bacterium
CGAAAGCAGCATCGCGGGAACGAGAAGGGTTGCAAGAATATGTTTCCGGGGCATTACCGGGCCTCACCTGAATTGTTTAACGCCGGAATCGTGTACGTTTTCTATAGTACCGTCTGTAAACAGGCTGAAAATATCATTCTGTGACAAAGCCAACCCATGAATTTGGCGCATACTACTCAAAGGGTTTGTTCTTAACAAGCTGGTTTTCAGTGATTTTTCAAGCCTGCCCAACAGCCACTTGCATTCGTCCGGCAATTTCAGTAACGTCCGCCGCCTTTGGTACGGGGGCAAGCCGCGTACCGCGATTTTTGGCGATGCGCCCGTAGCTCAGCTGGATAGAGCACCAGACTACGAATCTGGGGGTCGGGAGTTCGAATCTTCCCGGGCGCGCCATCCCTCCCCGACCGCAACAATCACCATGGCCGAACTGGAAACCCTGCTTTTCGCCAACGCAGCCTTTTACCGGGCGTTCTCGGATCGGGATCTCGCCGCGATCAAGGCCATCTGGCGGGAAAGCGATGATATCGTCTGCATTCACCCCGGTTGGGGCGCGGTCAGGGGGCACGACAAGGTGCTGGCGAGCTGGGCGGCGATCCTGAGCGCCCCTGAGTCACCGCCGGTTACGCCGGTGGAACCCTTCGCCGCGATTACCGGCAATGTCGGCTCGGTCGTGTGTTTCGAAAAACTGGGCGAGGGATATCTGATCGCAACCAACCTGTTCGTGCTGGAAAAAGGCGCCTGGCGCATGATCCACCATCAGGCGGGGCCGACTTCCGCCAGGCCGCGCGATGAAACAGCGGCGGAAACCCCGCCGCAAATTCACTGAAAAGACGGATCTGGCCGTTTCGATCGGCTGGTCAGTTGCGCATGCCGAACAGGCCGCGAATGCCCCGGACGATGGCGTTCCAGATGACTTTCAGCCCCATCCCGCCGACCTGAACCGGCGCGGCCTGGGGCGGCGGTGCCACCGCAGGCACGTCATCATCGGCGTCGGCGGATTTTGCCGACGGAGCCGCCGTTTCGACGGCGGGCGCGATAACGTTATTGCGCAAATTCTCCGCGAACTGATCGATAATCTGCTGCGCCAGATCCTTTACCATCCCGACGCCGCGCCCATACTGCGCGACAGCACCCGATAGCTGAAGATTGGTATTTATCACCACGCGCGCGCCGCCCTCGGCGTCTTCCATGTGAAAGGCGACCTTGGCGTTGGCGCCGCCGCGTCCCTTCATGTCATTGCCCTGGGCCGTCAGTCTGGCGCTTTTCGCATCCTCGTCGATTTCCTCGAAGCTGGTGCGGCCGTTAAAGGTAAGGGCGACGGGTCCCAGCTTGACGGAGACCTTGCCCTTATACGTCTTGTCATCGACGATTTCGGTAAGCTCCGCCCCCGGCACACAGGGCGCGATGCGTTCGATATCCATCAGGATTTTCCAGGCTTCGTCGACTGGAACCGGCACGTCAAACTGGTTGTCGAATTCCATTGCTCTTCTTCTCTTCTCCGTATTGCGGTAAGGATTTATCTCATAACGCGCCAAGCGCGTCCAACGCCGTCGTAGAGAGAAATTTTCCGATCATGGCCGGAATCCGACCACCCTCAACCCTGCATCCGATGCCCGTGGACTATTTGAGTGGCATCGCGGCAGACGCGCACGCACGCACCCTGGGTTTGATCGCGGATTTTGATGACGACAACCTGATTGGCCCGCGCCAGCGCATCCTGTCGCCGCCGCTCTGGGTCGCGGGTCACATCGCCTGGCTTTATGACCGCTATCTGCTGACGCGGATGGAGGCGCGGCCCGCCGGTCTTCCTGACATGGATGCGCTGTTTGACGACCGGGCGGTGCCGCATCCGGATTTGTGGAGTCTCGATTTCCCGGAACGCGACGCGGTCATCGCCTATTCGGAACATGTTGCCGAAGCCGTATCCTCTGCGCTCGGCAATGGGGCGGAGGCATCGCCCGAGGCGACATTTTTTTGCCGGTTCTGCGTCCAGCGGGAAGACATGCTGGGGGAGATGCTGATCGCGCAACGCCAGACGCTTGGCCTGCCGGCACCGTCCTGCGCCGGCGGTGAGATACCGGCGGCGGCACCCTGCGACGCGGGCGATATTATAATACCCGGCGGCGTGCACGCGTTGGGGGCGGTGCCCGAAGACCCGTTTTATCTGGATAACGAAAAATGGGGCCATGGATATGAGGTCGAGCCCTTCGCGATCTCTCGCCTTGCCGTGACGAATGCCGAATTCCGCGCTTTTGTCGAAGATCGCGGCTATCAACGCGAGGAGCTCTGGTCCCCGGCGGGCTGGGGCTGGCGCGCCCATGCCGCCGCCGGACATCCCGTGTATTGGCGGCAGGGTGCGAACGGGTGGGAACAACGCCGCTTCGATAAATGGCTGCCGCTGGCGGCGGACGAACCGGTTATTCACGTCAACTGGTTTGAGGCCGATGCCTGGTGCCGTTGGTCGGGACGGCGTCTCCCCTGGGAAGGGGAATGGGAAATCGCCGCCTCGCTGGCCACGCGTCTGCCCGACAAAATCCGGGGCCCGAAAAGCCGCTATCCGTGGGGCGACGATCCCGGCGATCCGCCGCCGGCCAATCTGGATGCTCGCGCCATCGGTCCCTGCGCCGTCACCGCCTTTCCAGACGGCGACAGCGGATACGGGCTGCGCCAGATGGCGGGCAATGTGTGGGAATGGACGCAATCGGTGCTGTCGGATTATCCCGGCTTTACCCCCGACGCGATGGAGCATTTGTCGCGCCCCTTTATGGATGGCGCGCATCCGGTGTTTCGCGGCGGGTCCTGGGCGACGCATTCACGCGCGGTATGGAATAATTTCCGCAATTTCGACGGGATGGACCGGCGCGACCGGTTTACCGGCTTTCGTAGCTGCGCGGTTTAGACGGCCTGTTTAGCCTCCGAAATCAGCCGCCACAGGCTGAGCGATGTTGCCGGCATCGGCACATCGGTTATGCCCAGCGGCGACAGCGCGTCGATCAGCGCGCTTTGCACGCAGGGCAGGGCGCCGACGCAACCGGCCTCGCCCGCTCCCTTGATGCCGAGCGGGTTGGTCGGTGACGGATCGCCGTTGCTGACCACGTCGATAAAGCACATGTCATCGGCGCG
>CAZBKQ010000079.1:3223-7370 GCA_964492555.1 uncultured Rhodospirillaceae bacterium
TCGGTGACGGATCGCCGTTGCTGACCACGTCGATAAAGCACATGTCATCGGCGCGCGGCATGCAGTAATCCATGAAAGACGCCGACATCAGCTGGCCGCTATCGCGGTCATAGGCGACGTCCTCGCACATCGCCTGGCCCAGACCTTGCGAGACACCGCCGACGATCTGTCCCTTGAGCAGCAGCGGATTGACCACCGTCCCGACATCGTCGACGACCGCGTAGCGGATAAATTCTGTGGTGCCGGTGTCGGGGTCGATTTCGACCTCGCAGATATGGCAACCGTTTGGAAAGGTCGGCGCGTTGGGCTTGAAGGCGGCCTGCGCCTGAAACGTCGGCTCGATCCCCGGCGGCAGCATCATGTCATAGGCCTTGCGCGCCACCTCGCTGATATCCAGAGCCCGGTCGGTCCCGGCGATGCTGAACTTGCCGTCCTCGAACACGATATCCTCGGCCGCGGCCTCCAGCATGTGGGCGGCGAAGATCTTGCCCTTCTCGATAATCCGGTCACTCGCCATTAACAGCGCGCCGCCGCCGTTTCCGGCTGACCGCGACCCGAACGTGCCACGCCCGTGCGCGACGATGTCTGTATCGGCCTGCAGGAAGGTTATGTTTTCCAGCGGGATGCCGAGCAGATCATTGACGATCTGCTTGAAGGTGACGTCATGGCCTTGGCCCTGCGCGACGGTGCCGAGCAGGATGGTGCAGCCGCCCTTGCTGTCGAAGCGGATTTCAGCGGTTTCCTCAATCGGTGCGGCGGATTGTTCGATGGCGCAGGACAGCCCTATCCCGCGCAGCTTGCCGCGTGAAGCGGCTTCCTTGCGGCGATCCTCGAACCCGGCCCAATCGGCCATCTCCAGCGTCATATCCAGCGATTCCTCGAACCGGCCCGAATCGTATTTGAAGATCAGCCCGGTCTGATAGGGCAGAGCCTCGGGCGGGATTATGTTGCGGCGGCGGAGTTCCGCCCGGTCGATGCCCATTTCGCGCGCCGCCGTATCGATTGCCTTTTCAATGGCGAGGCTGGCTTCCGGCCGTCCCGCGCCGCGATAGGGCGCGGTGTTATTGTTATTGGTGAAGACGCCGGTGACGGCCGTGTAAATCACGGGCGTGGTGTAAACGCCGGACAGCCCGCCGAGATTGTTGGTTGGCGAATGGGCGGTCATCATCGACATATAGGCGCCGAGCGCCGCCACCGTATGCACCCGGAAACCGAGAAACTTACCGTCCGCATCAAGTGCGAGTTCCGCCGTGACATCATTGTCCCGCGCGTGGGTGTCGGACATCAGCGATTCGGTCCGGTCGGCGGTCCAGCGTACCGGGCGGCCGGCTTCTTTTGACGCCAGCAGGACCAGAAGCTGGTCGTCATACATTTCGCCCTTCATCCCGAACGCGCCGCCGACATCGCCCGCCGTCACCCGGATTTGCGCTTCCGGTACCTTCAGGATGTTGGAGAGATGCGTGCGGATACCGTGGACCTGTTGCGTGCTGGTGGTCAGCAGATAGCGCCCGGTGCGGTGGTCATATTCGCCGATCGATACCCGGGGTTCCATCGCGTTGGCGGATATCCGGTTTACGCGATAGGTAATTTTGGTGACATGATCGGCGGCTTCGAACGCGGCGTCGACCGCCGCCTTGTCGCCCATTTCGAAAAAGAACGCCTCATTGTCCGGGCATTCGTCCCAGATCGGCGTCACTCCGTCCTTACCGAAATCGGAAAGATCGGTGAGCGACGGCAATATGTCGAAATGGATTTCAATGGCCTCCGCCGCGTTCTTTGCCTGGTTGAGCGTTTCCGCAACGATAAAGGCGACGGGATCCCCGACATAGCGGACCCGGTCGCGGACAAGACCCGTTTTCGGCGCTTTTTGAATTGATCCGTCCCGCTTTGGGCGCTGTACCATAACGGGGAACGGGCCCAAATCCATCGCCGCGAGATCGTCACCGGTCAGAATGCACAGCACGCCCGGCATTGCTTTGGCCGCCGCGCAATCGAGAGACGCAATTTTCGCGTGGGCGTGGGGCGAGCGGAGGAAATACCCGACCGCCTGGCCGGCCAGCGCGAAATCGTCGCCATATTGCCCGCGCCCCTGCAACAGCCGGGGATCTTCCGTCCGGGGAACCGGTTGTCCGATGCCAAACTCACCCATTTTTGCGCCTCAAAATGATGTTTTCAGTCACTTTCCGATTACAGGAAGGGGCGATAAATGAAAAGGGCGGCCCTGCGGCCGCCCTATGTCACCTAATCCCGAACCGGTCAGCAGGCCGGTCCGTGCGGTGTGTGGAAATAGCGGTCATACAGCTCGACAATCCCAGCTAGAGCTTCGGAAAATTTCGCCTCCATAGCGGAAGGGACCAGATGCCGCGCGAGCGGGCCATGCTCAATATGATCCTTGAGGCAGGTCCGCCGGTCGGCGTCACCCTCTATACGACCGCAGCTTGCTGCGTAAATCATATTGCCGGCGCGCACCGCCTCGATCGCCGTTGTCATGTGATCGGCTTCCTCATGCGATTGAGCCACGGTCTTGTGTTCCGGGCCGACGGTTTGGGCCCAGCGATGACCTTCGGCCGCGCAGGCATTGAAATCGGCGCATGCCGCCGCACCTGCGCCGCTTTTCTGATGTTTCATGAAGCTGTACGCCGAATCCTTGCGGCCGCAGACCAGCCCCGCCAGCCCGCCAGCGGTAACGACATGACCGTCGCCCATCTTGGCGATGCGGTTGACCAGCGCATCGGGGTTTGCGGCTTCGGCTTTCACGAAGGTTTCATGGAGCTTTTTCTTCAGCGCGGAAACCGTTTCATCGAGCTCTTTTTTGGAAAACTCGCCCGCGGTCTGTGCAATCGCCTTATCGGCAAATTGTCCGCCAAAAGCGCAAAGCCCGGCGATTACAAGGGCGGCGCATAGTCTTTGGGTCATTTTCGTATTGATCCTCATATTTCCGGCCCTCCTATTTCACCGCATTGAAATGTTGCGCCGGGATCTTGTTGATATGTTCGACAAAGAGAAGCCCCTGGCCCTATTCCGCAAAATCGAGAGCGATAAAGTTCGGGACGCGCTTGACCGCATTCCAGCACTGCTTCGCCCGTTTCTGCAGCCAGACGTAATTGTTGATCGCGGTCGGGGTGAGATTGCCAACCGGCACCCATGGCTGGCCCGCCATGATCCCGTAGAAGTGATTCATGGTCAGCAGCGTGACGTTCTTATTCTTCACATTGTCGGTGGTGTCGCCGCGGATGGCGCAATTATTATGTTTTGCCAGGTCATATTGCGTTTCCACGACATAGGCCCAGCTGTTGGGCAGCCCGTCCTTGCTGTGGTTCGACGATAACACGACCACGCGCTTGTTCTGGGCGCGCATCCAGCCGATCGTCGGCCAGCCCTTCTGGCCAACGCCGTGGCTGTCGGGGTTGAAAATATAATGACTGATGCCGGAGGCGTTGAATTGATCCGCCATCATATTCCTGTCGTCGACATAGCTCTCAAAAAAGATTGTCACGATGGCGCGGCGGTTGCGGTCCAGATAGCGCTTTATCTCGCCGAGCGCCGTGTAGAGTTCCTGCGGCGGCTTCAATGGCCGCTCCAGATTATGCGTCAACGGGCAGTCGACAGCTTTCTTACCCGCATTTTCGTGGCACAGCCGGACCCTGACCGGTCCATCCGGAATATAGCGTTTGGTGCCGTCACAGACTTGTTTGGTCGTCCAGCTTCTAAGGGTGACGGGGCTGCAGGCCAGATACGGTATCTTCTTGCACACCAGGTCAGCAACATGAACCGTGGAGCAGGCGACTTTGCCGAGCCTGTAACAGGTGTCGCGGGCAGGTTTCCATTTGATGCCGCTGCAGATGCTGTGACAGCGCCGTTCCGCCTTGCTGACTTTTTTTACAGTCGGTTTTGGTTGTTTTCTGACATTTTTTTTCGGTTTTCTTGATTTGCTGCCTTACGGACCGGCAATTTGCCTCGTTCCGCCCGCCGCGCGATTTATAGACATCCAGCATGAAGCCGCGAACGCCGTATTCCAGTTGTTCCCGGATCGACAGTTTCTGCTGGGCATAGACCCAGCCGAGATCGGTGGCGGCGAAGGCGTTATGCGCGGTCAGGAACGCCGCCTGATCGTACCGGCGGTTATCGCTGATATCGTCCGGACCGG
>CAZBKQ010000080.1:0-2551 GCA_964492555.1 uncultured Rhodospirillaceae bacterium
TTCGACAATTTCGAATTCGTGCTGACCCCGACATGCTGGCCCAGCGTGCCGAAATATTCGCCGAAGCGGATATGGTCCTCGAAGCTGATCTCCTGATCGCGGAAAAACAGCACCAGATGGTCGTAAAAGGCCTGCTTGATTTCCGCCAGCTGTTCATCGCTGAGCGGCTTCGTCAGATCGACGCCCAAAACCTCCGCCCCGACATTGGGCGTATAGGGTTTGACCGTTATCGTTTCGTAAGTGCGCGCGCGCGTGCCGCCGTCCATCGCTTCCTCCCCGCGTCTTTAATCCGCGTCTGATTTTCCCAATTTATCAATTTTGCCGCTGCGTTGGAAGCGGGGTAGGCTTCCCCCCGACGGCGATCAAACAAGGCATCGAAACATGGCCAATCTCAAGAATCCCCGCCCCGTAACGGCGATCGGGTCAACCCATTCGGATACGGACACGCTGACCATCCGGGGACGCGATACGCTGACTGACATCATGGGGAAAAAGAGCTTCACGGAAACCTTCTTTTTCATCGTGACCGGTCAGATGCCGGACACAAAGCAGACCGTCTGTTTCGACGCCTGCCTCAATATCCTGATGGATCACGGTCTGACGCCGAGCGCGCTGGTCTCGCGGCTGGTCGAAGACAATGTACCGGAAGACATGCAGGTCGGTATGGCGGCCGGGTTGCTGGTCGTCGCCAACCGTCATGTCGGCACCATGACCGGGGCGGGCCGCATCCTGGAGGAAGGACCGGGTGAAGGCGAGACGGAAGAAGACTGGGCGGACCGCGTCGTCGCGGAACATCGCGCGGCGAAAAAGCGCCTGCCCGGTTTCGGTCATCCGCATTACGCGCCGGAAGACCCTCGCGCGCTGCGCCTATTCGAAATCGCGGCGCAGGCCGGATGCGAAGGCACCCATATACGCCGCATGCGGCTGATCGAGGCGGCGATCGAAAAATCGATGGGCAAGCATCTCACGCTCAACATCACCGGCGCGATCGGCGCGGTGCTGACCGAAATCGGTTTTCCGTCGGAGGCCATGCGCGGCGTCGCCGTGGTCAGCCGCGCCGCCGGGCTCGTCGCCCATATGGTGGAGGAAAAACAGACCGGGATTGGCCAGCATCTCGTCGCCTGGGCCGACCGGGAGGTAGAGGTGACGGAGCCGGAGAATTTCTGATGGCGGGCGCGCTCGACGGCATCCGAATTCTGGAATTCGCAAACTATGTCGCCGGTCCCTATGCCGGGATGATGCTGGGCGATCTCGGGGCGGAAGTGATCAAGGTTGAACAGCCAAACGGCGGCGATGCGTTCAGGGAATGGGGCGATGGCGCCTTCAGCCCGATCTTCGAGGCGCTGAACCGCAACAAGAAAAGCGTCACCGCCGATCTGAAATCGGCAGAAGACAAGGCAAAAATCATCAGGCTAGCGGGCACGGCCGATGTGATCCTTGAAAATTTCCGGGCCGGCGCGATGGAAAGAATGGGTCTCAGCTATGAGGAGCTTTGCAAAGACAATCCGCGCCTGATTTATTGTTCCATCACCGGTTTCGGGCTGGATGGGCCGTATCGCGACCGGCCGGGCTATGACACGATCGGCCAGGCCATGGGCGGGTTGCTAAGCCTGATGACGGACCTGTCGGATCCCAAACCGGTCGGCTATTCCTTTTCCGATCATTTTGCCGGGATTGCGGCGATGCAGGGGATCATGGCGGCGCTGTTCGCCCGCGAACGCACCGGCAAGGGGCAGCGGGTGGATACGTCGCTGCTGCAATCAACCATCGCCATGACCGGAGAAAACGCCGCCCGCTATTTCTTCGACGATCATGTGCCGGACCGCGAACGGCGCACCCAACTCGCCCAGGTTTACGCGTTTTCGGATAGGGACGGGCTGCCTTTCGTCATCCACCTTTCGTCCCCGCCGAAATTCTGGCAAGGGCTGCTGGCCGCCATCGGGCATGCGGAACTGGCGGAGGATGAGCGCTTCGCCGAACGGCGCGGGCGCATGCAGAATTACCGTGCGCTCCACGAAACACTGGCGGCGATTTTCAAAACCGGAAAGAGAGAAGAATGGTTGGATGCGTTACGGGAAAATGACGTACCCGCCGCGCCGATCAACACGCTGGCAGAGGTCTTTGACGATCCGCAGGTGCGGCATCTGGGTCTGAAACAGGCCATCCCGCATCCCGCCGTCGGCGAGTTCGAGCTGGTCGCGGGGGGCTATAACCTCTCCCAAACGCCGCTATCGATCCGCAACCGCGCGCCGGAACTCGGCGAACATAATGCGGAACTGCTGGGGTAGCCGCCTAAACCTCGTCATCCGACGTGCCGGGTTCGGACACCGTGTAGCGCCTGAGCATACGCTCCTGCTCCGGCGGGAAGTCGCGCCGGGCGTGATTGACGCAGCGATTATCCCAGATCACCAGATCGCCCGGCGTCCAGTCATGTTCGTAGATGAATTCCGGCTGTTCGCAGTGATCGATCAGCCTTAGCAAAAGCGCCTCGCTTTCCGCCGGCGCCATCCCGTTGATCCGCGCCGTCATCAACCGGCTGACATAAAGCGAT
>CAZBKQ010000080.1:2651-4755 GCA_964492555.1 uncultured Rhodospirillaceae bacterium
GACGCCGTTTTCCTTTATGTTGCTGACATACATGACGCCCCGGCTGGATTGCCGCTCATTGGGGTTTTCCGTCGGGCGGTGCGGCGAGCGGTCGACCTTGCCGAACAGGGCGGCAAAATCCGCCTGGTGATCGGCCTCGATCTCCTGTTCGGGCAGGCACAGGACCGAATAGAAGGAAAACGTCTCTCGCAGCACCTCGGCCAGCGTCTCATCGATCGGCGCGCGCAAATCGACACCCAAGATTTTCGCGCCGATGGCCTTGCTGAGCGGTTCGATTGCAACTTCGGCTGTCGTGGTCATTGGTTTGTCCCCTGTCCCTAACCCGGATATCCTAATCCAAAGCCCATGCGGGCGACAACGACATCAGGGAGAGGGAAATGAGCACCTGCCGCGCCGCCGTTATTACGGCCCACGAAAAACCGCTGGAAATCTGGGATGTACAGATACCGGACCTCGACCCTGGATCGGTACTGGTCAAGATGGTAGCCTCCACCCTCTGCGGCACGGATGTGCATCGCTGGCACGGGCCGCTGCCCAAGAACGACACGCTGCCGATCATCACCGGCCACGAACCCTGCGGCGTAGTCGAGGAAATCAGTGGCGAAAAGACCGACATCCTCGGCAATCCGCTGAAAAAGGGCGACCGGATCATCTGGTCCTATGTCGCTTGCGGTTCCTGCTATTACTGCTCCGTCGCGGTGCAGCCCTGCATTTGCCGCGGGCGGGCGAGCTGGGGCCACAACCGCTGCGACCAGCATCCATTCCTGCTCGGCTCGGTCTCCGAATATATGTACGTGCCGAAGGAATGCCTGATCATCAAGGTACCGGATGAGGTCTCATCCGCCTCCGCCGCCGCTTCGGCCTGTGCCTACCGCACCGTGATGCACGGCTATGACCGGCTCGGCGCGATCAAGGATCATGAGACCGTGGTGATCCAGGGCTCCGGCCCGCTCGGTAATTTTGCCGCCGCGGTGGCGAAGGATCACGGCGCGAAGAAAGTCCTGGTGATCGGCGCGCCGGCGCACCGGCTTGAGGTCTCGAAAAAGATGGGCGCGGATGAGGTGCTGAACCTCGACGATACGCGCGACGCAACCGACCGGCGCGACTGGGTGCTGGGCCATACGGACGGGCGCGGCGCCGATATCGTGATCCAGGTCGCCAACAACGCCGCCGTACCGGAGGGGCTCACCATGCTGCGCGACGGCGGGCAGTTCCTCGATATCGGCGCGGGCGGCAAGGGGCAGATCCCGGTCGAAGCCATGCCGCAGCAGATGACCTATCTGACGGTGCGTTCGGGCGAGCCGCGCCACTGGCTGCAGGCGGTGGATTTCCTCGCCTCGCGCGCCGAACGCTATCCGTTCGATGACATGATCAGCCGCGAATATTCGCTCGATCAGGTCAATGAGGCCATGGACGCCATGGCCAATTTCGAGGTCGTCAAACCGGTCATCAATTTCTGATTCTTGAGGGGAGAAAAAACACATGGCTTTTTCCGTACGCCGGGTCGTAACCGGGCATGATGATGACAACAAGGCGGTGGTGCTGATCGATGAGGAAACCACCAACGGGCTGACCAAGCGGCCGGGCCAGTATTCCACCGTGGTCTGGGCGACCGACCGGGAAACGCCGGATTTATCGGAGCTGCACGATATTTCCCACGATGTGCAGCAGACCACCGTGCCGCATGGCAGCGTCTGCCGCATTTCACGTTTCGATCCCGGCGTCTCGCCCCGCATGCACCGGACGGAAAGCATTGATTACGCGATCATCCTGTCCGGCGAACTGGATATGGAGCTGGATTACGGCAAGGTCACCAAGCTCAAGGCCGGCGATGTGGTGGTGCAGCGCGGCACCATGCATAACTGGCAGAATAAGGGGACCGAGCCCTGTTATGTCGCCTTCATCCTGATCTCCGCTCCTCTGCCGGAAGGTCTGGACGCGGAGGGCTGATTGCCTCGTTTCGTATCGTTTGATAGCATTTCGTGTCGAAACGCTATCCGCGATATGCATGAATGCTGAGAAACGGAAAACGCCGCCAACGCCCGGTCGATTACGGCCCCTACCCGCTTGAGCGGCTGGCGCGCGATGAGAGCATCGTCGCGGT
>CAZBKQ010000080.1:4855-7035 GCA_964492555.1 uncultured Rhodospirillaceae bacterium
CTGTCTGACCGGACAGATTTCCAGCATGGGGTTCTGCAGCCGGGCGCATTTTTCCGGCGCAACCGAACTGGACCTGGACAAATGCACGGTGCTGGCCGGGATGGCGGTCCGCGACGGCAACAGGGTTGTGAACTCCTATGTCGGAGAAAAATTCGCTGTCGCCGTAATCGCAACGAATTACGCGCTGGCCACCGATCTACCGCTTTCACCAGCAATCAGGAACGCCCGCGATTTCGATTACTGGCTCGGTCTCTCCGGCGCGGTCTCGGGACTGGAACGCCGGCGGCGCGCAAGACGCCCATCTCATCTCGGCCCCTATCCCGTGGAAGACCTCAAACGCGTCGACCGGCCGACCACCCTGATCATTGATGACGAAGTCCCGCGCGTGCCGAGCCGGGCGAATTTCTATGTCCAAACGGCGCTCGGCGATATCGGTGAAAAGGCCCGGAAAGAAGCCAACCGCTGGTCGCAGAAACAGCCGGTGGCGCAGGGCATCGTCCGCCCGATGTGGGGCGTCAGACCGTTACAGGAAGGCCAGACCGCGGGAGAACACGCGCCGGGAACGGACGACGCGGTCGCCAATACAAGAGCAATCAAGGCTCTGGCCCATTATCTGGGCGCCGCGATTACCGGGATTTGCGAGATACCGGATTATTGCTGGTACAGCCATGACAAGCACGGCAAACCGATCACGCCTTATCATAAATATGCGGTGACGGTGCTGATCGATCAGGGTCACGAAACCGTCCTCGGCGCGACAGGGAATGACTGGATATCCGGCTCGCAATCCATGCGGGCCTATCTGCGCGGCGCGGAAATCGTCAGTGTCATCGCGTCCCTGTGCCGCGAAATGGGCTTCCCCGCCCGCGCCCATTCCAGCCTCGATTCCCATGTGCTGCATGTGCCGCTGGTGCTGCTGTCGGGTCTCGGCGAACAAAGCCGGATCGGCGAAAGCGCCCTTAACCCGTTCCTCGGCATGCGTTTCAAGACCGCCGTGCTGACCACTGATATACCGCTGGTCCCCGACAAGCCGATTGATGTCGGGATACAGGATTTCTGCAATAGCTGTCAGAAATGCGCCCGTGAATGTCCGTGCCAGGCGATCCCCTATGGCGGCAAGACCATGTTCAACGGCTATGAGACCTGGAAGCCGGATAGCGAACGCTGCACGCTTTACCGCGCGACCAATTCGAAAGGTTCCTCTTGCGGGCGCTGCATCCATGTATGTCCTCTGACCAAGGACACCACGCTGGACGGGCCGATATTGCATCAGTTGGGCAGCTGGCTCGGCGTGCATGCCCGCTGGCTCAAACCGGTTCTGCAGCCGATGGCGGTATGGCTGGATGACCGGCTCGGCTACGGTAACCCGATAGACGCCAAGAAATGGTGGCTGGATCTGGAGGTCATGGGCGAGAAGACCTTCCGATACGATCCGCAAAATTATGTGACGCATGCGCACGGCGCGAACCGGCCCAAGATCAATCCGGAGAAAAAACCGCCTAAAGATCAGAAGATCGCGGTCTTTCCGGCATCCACCCTGCCGCCGCCCGATCTGTTCGCGCCGCATCCGGCTGACCACAAGTTGGGGCTGGAGCTGGCCGCCCGGGCGGAAACGGTGGAGGAAGCAGTCGCCCGCGTAGCGCGTGGCGGGGCGAAACCGTCGACCTATGTACCGAGTTACGAAACCGCGAAAAAGGACTGATACGGCCTAGCCGTCGCGTCTGGTATTTTCCATTCCCATCGCGCGTTCGACCGCAACGACGTCTTCGGGCCGTTCGAACGGTTCCGGGGCCGCGTCACCGGCCTTGCGCTCACGCCCGATGGCCTCGAAGAAATCCTCCAACCCCGATGGCGAGATCACCCACAGCATGGTGAGGTCGCCGTCCCCGTCATTGACGATTTCATGGATCACGTTTTCGCCCAGAAAACAGGCCGTGCCGGGTTCCAGCTCATGCCGTTCCCCATCGACCATTACATGGCCTTTTCCCTTGAAGCAGATTTGCAACTCGACCTGATCGCCGTGCGAATGGGGCCGGATCCGCCCGCCGGGCGAAACGGTCTGATAGCCCATCGACAGACCGTCATGACCGGTATCGGCCGGCACCAGCTTGGGCGCGGCGAACCCGTTTGCCGGCATGGGCTGCCACCAGCTTTTGCCTTCGCCCGGCTGCATCACCACC
>CAZBKQ010000081.1:0-6974 GCA_964492555.1 uncultured Rhodospirillaceae bacterium
TTCGGCCTTTTTTTTGATCTTGCCGACCGGGAACATGCGGCTGGAATCGCCATGCCAGCCATCGACGATGGGAGTGACGTCGATGTTGACGATATCACCCTCGCGCAGCGTACGGTCGCCCGGAATGCCGTGACAGACGACATGGTTGATCGAGGTGCAGATCGATTTGGGAAAGCCCTTGTAATTCAACGGCGCCGGTACCGCCCCGCGTTCGACGGTGTAGTCATGGCACAGCCGGTCGATCTCCTCCGTCGTCACGCCCGGCTGAACGAAGGGGGTGATGTAATCCAGCAATTCGGCGGCGAAACGGCCCGCCTTGCGCATACCGTCGAAATCATCCGCGTCATGGATGACGTAATGCG
Organism: uncultured Rhodospirillaceae bacterium; assembly: GCA_964492555.1. Lineage (GTDB taxonomy): Bacteria > Pseudomonadota > Alphaproteobacteria > MPNO01 > UBA2964. The sequence goes on from CAZBKQ010000081.1 coordinate 363, forward strand.
AATTCTGGGGCGCGGCGGAATCGTTCATGAATTTCCGGAGATTGAGATCGGGTCTAAGCGCCAGTCAATCGCATGATTTGCCAATGGCGGCAAGAAAATGCGTCAGCCATCGGCCTTTTCCGCGGCAAAGCGATTCTCAAGGGCATCGAGGAATCCGATCCCGACAAGTTCATTATGGTCCTTGAACGGCATCAGAAGGTCCGGCCGCTCCACCACCTCGCCCGAGGTGATCATATCGCCCAGCGCATCCATCGCGTTCGCCATGCCGCGCACCGCGCCGGTGCTCATCAGCCGGGGATAGCTAATCATGGCGACGCCCATCTCCTGCAGCCGGTTGGGATGAATCAGGGGCGTCGTGCCGCGCGTCAGCAGCCCCAACCCCATATTGACGGCGAGTGGTTTGGGCACATTGGCCGCGACATTGGCGATGTCTTCTTCCGACAAGAGCGCGTCGGCGAAAAGCAGTTCCGCGCCTGCCTCGGCATACACATTGAGCCGGTCGATCGCCGCATTGATGCCTAGCGGCCCGGCGGCGTCGGTACGGGCCTTGATGATGAAATCCGGGTCTCGCCTTGCATCGACGGCTGATTTGACCTTATCGACCATTTCATCTGCGGGAATTACCGATTTTCCGGCCAGATGGCCGCATCTCTTGGGCCAGACCTGGTCCTCGATCATCACCGCGGCGACGCCGGCATCCTCAAATCCGCGCACGGTGAAATGGACGTTGACCGCGTTGCCGTAACCGGTATCGGCATCGGCTTGCAGCAGCAAATCATCGGACAGCGAGGCCAGCACGCGGCAGACTTCGACATTTTCGCGGTACCCCATGACACCCTTATCGGCCCAGCCGAGATGCGCCTCCGACACGCCCGCACCGGAAACCACGGCGGATTGATAGCCGTATTTTGCCGCCATGCGCCCGCTATAGCCGTCGAAAATGCCCGGACAAATCAGTATTTCCGGCGCCGCCAGCAGCTCCGCCAGCTTTTTTCCCTTCGATTCCATGAGTCGATTCCCTGTTTTCCGTATTTTGCAAAGCTTATGCGGGGGATCGAGCCGCCGCAATGGACTGGCCCGTTTCCCAACCCTCGGCTATACAGGATGAAACATCCGAGGCTTCGACCATGTCTGACAAACGTGTTTTTACCGCGTGCCTGATTCTTATCGGCAATGAGCTATTGTCCGGCCGGACGCAGGACAAGAATCTCGCTTTTATCGCCAAGGGGCTGAACGATATGGGCATCCGCATGCGGGCCGCCCATGTCATCCCGGATATACGCCAGACGATTATCGATACGGTGAACGAGGCGCGCGCCGCTTATGACTATGTGTTCACAACTGGCGGCATCGGCCCGACCCATGATGACATCACAACGGAATGCGTGGCCGCGGCATTCGGCGTCGATACCTATGTCGATCCCGAAACCGCCGATCTGCTGACAAAGCGGGTGGAAGCGCGTGGCGAGGTGATGAATGACGCGCGGCTGCGCATGGCGACCTTTCCCGCCGGGGCGGAGCTTCTGAAGAATGAGGTCAGCGCGGCCCCCGGCTACAAGCTCGAAAACGTGTTCGTCATGGCAGGCGTGCCGCGCATCATGCAGGTGATGTTCGAGGAGGCGAAAGCCCATCTGCAGGGCGGCGAGACCGTTAAATCACGTGGCGCGGCGATTGATCTGGGCGAAGGCACCATCGCCGATCCGCTTTCCGAGCTGCAGGACTGCTACCCGATGATCGATATCGGATCGTATCCGCAGATGCGCCAGGGTGTCGGGTTCCGTGTTTCGGTCGTCCTGCGTGGCACGGATGAGGACATGCTGGATCAGGCGCATGGCGAATTGATGCAGATGCTACGCGATCTCGGTGGGAACCCGAAGGAGGAAGACCCCGAAAAATCGCAGGGCGCCGCCGAGCCGGAGGAACAGAAATGAACTGGCAGCCAATGCTCCTCGGGCTGGCGCTTGGCGGCGGGTTATGGCTCGCCTTTGTGGGCCTGCGCCGCATGTTCAACAAGAAACTGTCGGAAGAAGAGCGCAAAAAGGGCTTCTGGCCGATGAATGGCGGCTTCGCGCTGGCCTGTATCTCCATGTATCTGATGGCGCGTTTCGTCGAAACCGGCGCCGGCTAGCGGCGCGCGGCGGAACATGGCGGGAAGCGCCGGTCTCGGCTCCATACGTGCTGTTCTCAGACAACGCAGCTATGCCTGGTATATCAGTGGCTCGTCCATTGCCCTGATTGGCATCTGGGCGCAGCGGACGACGGTCAGCTGGCTTGCCTGGTCCCTGACCGAATCTTTTTTCTGGCTGAGCTTTATCGTGGTCGCCGATCTGCTGCCCGCCGTGCTGCTCGGCCCCTTTGCGGGCGTGGTCGCGGACCGGGTCAACCGTCAGAAGATGATGTTCAACACCCAGGCTTTGGGCATGCTCCAGGCGTTCATCCTCGCCGGGCTGGCATTCTCCGGCCTTCTGACCTATTGGGCGCTGTTCGCGCTGACGCTCGCGGTCGGCATTATCTGGGCCTTCAACACGGCGGCGCGGCTGTCGCTGGTGCCCAATCTGGTGGAACTTAACGAGGTTCCCTCCGCCGTCGCGCTCGACAGCGTCATGTTCAACCTTGCCCGGTTTTTCGGGCCGTCCATTGCCGGATTCCTGTTCGCCAAGGTCGGGCCGGGCATGTCCTTTCTGATCAACGGGATTACCTTCTCGATTTTTCTCTATTGCCTGCTCCATTCGAAGATGATCCGCGAGGAGCAGGGCAAAAGAACCAAAGCCAGCATGATGGAGCAGCTCAAGGAAGGGCTCGGCTATGCGGTGCGGCACAAGGGCATCGGGCCGATCCTGCTGGTCATCATCGCCATCGCTATCGGAATCAAGCCGGTGCTGGATCTGCTGTCGGGCATTACGGAGACCGTATTCCAGGGCGGTCCGATGGAATTTGGCTGGTTGATGTCGGCGACCGCGGCCGGCGCGGTGATCGCGGCCTTCTGGCTGGCGCAACGCGGATCCTTCCTGGGGCTGACCCGGATCGTGCTGACGGCGGGGATGCTGACCGGGATCGCGGCGATCCTCGCTTTGTCGCAGATTGACTGGTATCCGCTCGGGCTTGCCGCCGGGTTTTTCCTCGGCGCGGCCATCGTCATCGGCGGGACGGGTACCCAGACATTGATGCAGAACGCGGTCGACGGCGCCTATCGCGGCCGGGTGATGAGCCTTTACGGCATGATCTATCGCGGCGGCCCTGCGCTCGGCGCGCTGGCTATCGGCGCGCTCGCCGAACATGTCGGGATCAGCAATGCGTTGCTGCCCGGCGTCATTATGTCCGCCGCCGCCTTTACCTGGGTGTTTCTGCGGCGCAACAGCGTCGCGCCCGCGCTTGAGACGCCGGAGAGGAAAGACTGATGGCGAAGGAGGGCGGCATCGGAAAGGCGCTCGGCGCGTGGACCCAGCGGAATTTTGCCTGGTATATGAGCGGCGCGGCGATCTCGCTCTTCGGCATGTGGGCGCAGCGTATCGCCGTCGGCTGGCTGGCGTGGGAGCTGACCCATTCGGAACTTTGGCTCGGACTGATCGCCTTTGCGGATCTTTTCCCGACGGTGGTGATTACGCCGATCGCGGGTGCCATTGCGGACCGCACCAACCGGCTCTGGATGTCGCGTATCAGCCAGTTTCTCGCCGGGTGTCAGGCCTTCGTGCTGGCCTGGATGGCGTTTAACGGCCATCTGGCGGAGGCAGAGGACGTCTGGTGGCTGTTCGGGCTGTCGCTTTTCCTCGGCGTTGTGATGGCGTTTGCCACGGCGGCGCGGCTTTCCATGGTTCCCCTCTTGATGAAGCCGGAATTCGTGCCTTCGGCGCTTGCCAATGACGCGGCGATCTTCAATTCCGCCCGGGTCGTCGGGCCGATGCTGGCGGCCTGGATCATCGCGACATGGGACGCTGGAACCGCCTTTCTGATCAATGGCTGCGTCTTCATGATTTTCGTCGGTTGCCTGCTGGCGGTCCGGCTGTTGCGTGATGAAACCGGCAAGGGCCGCGGCGGCAACGTCCTGACCCAGACGGTGGACGGGATTCGCGCGGCGGCGGGCCATCCCGGCATTGGTCCCATACTGGTGGTACTGTCCGCCGTCGCCATCGGGGTAAAGAGCTTTTTCGATCTGTTGCCGGCGGTTTCCGACGAGGTCTTCGGCGCCGGTGTCGACGGGTTCGCCCAGCTTGCCGCGGCAGGCGGGGCGGGCGCTGTTTTCTGCGCCATCTGGCTTGCCATACGGGCGCGTATGGAGGGGCTGACCGCGCTCACCCTGGGGGCGATGGCCATCGGCGCGGGCGGGGTGGTCCTGATGTGTGCGACGAACATCCTCTGGATCGGGCTGATCGGATCGTTCTTCGGCGGCGCGGCGGTGACGCTATCGGGTACCGGCACCCAGACATTGATGCAGAACGCGGTCGAAGGCCATCTGCGTGGGAGGGTAATGGCGATCTACGGCATGCTGCATCGCGGCGCGCCGGCGCTCGGCGCGCTCGGCATGGGGGCGGCGGCGGAGCTGATCGGCGTGCAGTTCGCCATCGCCGGGGTGTGCGTTCTGGTCTGCCTCCCGGTTTTTGCCTGGTCCTGGCCAAGACGGGCGAGGATCGCGGCGGCGCTGGAAGCACGGCGCGACTGAACACGCATTCCCCCACTCTTGCGCCTGTGGGATAATCCGGGCCTCGTCAGTTCCGGATTTCGCCGCATGGCCGCACCCTCTCAGAAACCCAGCGCCTTTCGTGTCGCCCTGCAAAAGAATTACGGGCTGTATACGGCAGGCAGCACGATTTCGCTGTTCGGCATGTGGGCGCACAAGTTGGCGGCGGCCTGGCTTGCCTGGGATCTTACGGAATCAAGCTTCTGGGTCGGGGCGGTCGCCTTTTCCGAGCTGATCCCGACCCTGATCCTCACGCCCTTCGCGGGGGTTTTGGCGGAACGCTATAACCGGTTGCGTCTCACCATGATCAGCCAGATTTGCGGCATGCTGCAATCCTGCGCGCTCGGCTGGATGGTGCTGACAGGAAAGTTCTCGGATTATGACGATGTCTACTGGCTGATTGGCTGGACGGCGTTTCTCGGCATCGTCTGGTCGGTCAATACCGCCGCGCGGCTGTCGGTGGTGCCCAATCTGGTGACGCGCGAAGACGTGCCATCCGCCGTCGCCATGAATTCCGCCATCTTCAACCTCGCCCGGGTGATCGGCCCGGCCATGGGGGGCTGGATGATCGCCGTCTGGGGTGTGGGCGAGGCGTTTCTGTTCAATTCCGTCACCTATATCTTTTTCATTGCCGCGCTGATCTTCATTCGCCCGGTGCGCGATGACCGCCGCCCGGCCAGTGGCGTGGGTGTGTTCATGCAGGCCGCCGACGGCATCCGCTATGCCGCGCGACACCCCGGCATCGGGCCGATGCTGGTATTGCTGACGGCAATGGCGATTGGCGGCAAATCGCTGCTGGAACTGATGCCGGAATTCGCCGATCACGTCTTTGATGTCGGCAAGGTAGGGCTTGGCTATCTGACCGCGACGGCGGGAGCGGGCGGTCTGGTAGCGGCGATCTGGCTGACCGCGCGCGGCCGGGTGGAAGGGCTCACCGGCATCACCATTGCGGCGCTGCTCGCTTCCGCCACCGCGGTATTCGCCTTTGTCGCCACTGACTGGTTTCCGGTCGCGCTTGCCGCGGTGTTTCTCCTCGGGGTCACCGGGATATGCGGCGGCACCACCACCCAGACCCTGATGCAGCACGCGGTGGATGAATCTGTGCGCGGCCGGGTGATGAGTCTTTACGGCATGATCCATCGCGGCGCGCCGGCGCTTGGCGCGCTCGCTATGGGAGCGCTGGCGGAACTGACCGGCATCCGTGTCGCGGTGGCGATGGGCGGGGTGTTTTGCATCGCGGTCTGGATCTGGATGGCGCCCAAAACCGGAAGGCTGCGCGATATCCTTGAGGCGGAGAAGCCCGGTGGCTGAAACTCTCCGGTCTCAGTCTTTCGAACGGCGTAATTCCGGGTGGAGACTTTTTCCGAGGATATGATCGCTGCGCCCGATAACATGCCCGCTCGACCCGACAATCAACGGGTCGGGGCCGTGCACGATATGGGTGTCCTTTCCCGGGTAGGGCAGGGTCGACAGGAAATGCTGCATACAGTTTAGCCGCGCGCGCTTCTTGTCGTTCGACTTGACGATGATCCACGGGGCATCCGCCGTGTCGGTGTTGAAAAACATCGCCTCCTTGGCTTCGGTGTAATCGTCCCACTTGTCCATGGAGGCCTGATCGACCGGTGACAGTTTCCATTGTTTCAGTGGATCGTTCTTGCGGGCTTCAAAACGCCGCCGTTGTTCTTCCTGGGTCCCCGAGAACCAGTACTTGAAGAGCCAAATACCGCTGCGCACCAGCATGCGCTCCAGTTCGGGAGTCTGGCGCATGAATTCGAGATATTCGTTGGGGGTGCAGAAATCCATTACCCGCTCGACGCCGGCGCGGTTGTACCAGGAACGGTCGAAGAAAACCATTTCGCCCGCGGCCGGCAGATGCTCGATATATCGCTGGAAAAACCATTGTGACCGCTCGCGGTCTCCCGGTTTGGGAAGCGCCA
>CAZBKQ010000082.1:0-2611 GCA_964492555.1 uncultured Rhodospirillaceae bacterium
AAATCGCCGAGATGGCTGTCTTCCTCGTCGCCGATCGGCGTCTCGAGGCTGATCGGCTCCTTGGCGATCTTGAGAACCTTGCGCACCTTCTCCAGCGGCATGCCGAGCCGGCCGGCCAGTTCCTCCGGCGTCGGCTCGCGGCCGATCTCGTGTAGGATCTGGCGGCTGGTGCGAACCAGCTTGTTGATGGTCTCGATCATGTGCACCGGAATGCGGATGGTGCGCGCCTGGTCCGCGATCGACCGCGTAATCGCCTGGCGGATCCACCAGGTGGCGTAGGTCGAGAACTTGTAGCCGCGGCGGTACTCGAACTTGTCGACCGCCTTCATCAGCCCGATATTGCCTTCCTGAATCAGGTCGAGGAACTGCAGCCCGCGGTTGGTGTATTTCTTGGCGATCGAGATCACGAGCCGGAGGTTGGCCTCGACCATCTCCTTCTTCGCGCGGCCCGCGTCGCGCTCGCCGCGCTGCACATCGCGCACCAGCTCGCGGAACTGCTCGATCGGAATGCCGACGCGCTCAATCGTCTCGGCGATGCCGGCGCGCAGCTCGTGAATCTCGTCCTTGTGGCGCGAGGTGAACTGCTTCCAGCCGCGGTCGGACAGGTGGCTGACGCTCTGCATCCAGCGCGGGTCCATCTCGCGCCCGTAATAATGCTCGAGGAAGCTCTCGCGCTTGACCTTGGCCCGTGTGGCGAGCCGCATCAGCTGCGATTCGAACCCGACCAGCTTGCGGTTATGGTCGTACAGCTCCTCCACCAGCACCTCGATCGAGGCGTTGTTGAAACGCACGTCCTCCAGCAGACCGATCATCTCCTCGTCGAGCTTGGCGAGCCGGGTCTGAGACTGCTTGGTGAGTTCCTCGCCTTCCTTGATCGCCTCGAGCTGGCGCACGCGCAGCTTTTCGATCTTCTTATAGAGATCGGCGATCTTGCCGAACGTCTCGAACACCTGCGGCTTGAGCGCCTCCTCCATCATCGAGATGGAGAGGTTGCTCGCCCCGTCGTCATCGTCCTCGTCGTCATCGGAATCGTCGGATTCCTCCTCGTCCTCCGGCTCCTCCTCCTCGGCCGGCTTCTCGGCCAGGATGGAGTTGTCGACCGGCGGGCCACCATAGGTCGCGTCGAGATCGATCACGTCGCGCAGCAGCACAAGGTCTTCCTTCAGCGCGTCGTACCAGCGGATCACCGCGCGCTGGGTCAGCGGGCTGCCATAGAGCGCCGCGATCATTTTCTCGCGCCCGGCCTCGATCCGCTTGGCGATGATGATTTCGCCCTCGCGCGACAGCAGCTCGACCGAGCCCATCTCGCGCAGATACATGCGTACCGGATCGTCGGTGCGGCCCAGATCCTCGTCTCCGGACGAAGACGACTCGCTGGATTTTTCCTTGCCGTCCTTGTCGGTATCGTCGTCCGCTTCCTCGTCCTCGACGACATTGACCCCGAGCTCCGACAGGCGCGACATCACGTCTTCGATCTGTTCCGAGCCGACCTCTTCCGAGGGCATGGCGGCGTTGAACTCGTCATAGGTGACGAAGCCGCGCTCCTTGCCGCTCTCGACCAGCTTCTTGACCGCGGCATCGACCGAGTCGATCAACGGGCTGTCCTGCTGGGTCTCGCCGTCGGAATCGTCGTCCTTGCCCTTGCCGTTGGCTTTCGCCTCACTGGCTTTTTCGTCTGCGGCATTTTCTTCCGCTACCGCGTCGGTCCTGACCTGTTCCAGCTCCTCGGCGGCTTTCCCGTTAGCCTTGCCATTGGCCCTCTTGGCGGTGGCTTTGGGGGCGGCCTTGCCGTTTGCCTTTGAGGCGGTTTTGGGCGCAGCCGTTTTGGCGGTAGCCTTGGATGCGGTTGCCTTGGATGCAGTAGCCTTGGACGCAGTAGCCTTGGTCGCAACCTTGGCGGCAGGTTTCTTCGCCGGTTTGGCCGCCGCCTTTGCCTTGGTCGCGGGTTTAGCGGCCGTTTTCGCCTTCGCGGCCGGCTTGGCGCCAGATTTGGCAGGCGTTTTCGCAGCCGTCTTGCGGGCCGCGGCTTTTTTCGCCGCCGGTTTCTTCGCCGCCGTCCGTTTCGCGGCGGGCTTGCGGACCTCGCTCACAGCGGTCGCCGCCGTCGCGGCGCGGCCTCGCTTCGTCGCGGGCTTTCCAGTTTTTGTCTGGCCGGTTTTTGTCTGGGCCGCTTTTTTCTTCTCGGCGTCGTCAGATTTTCGGGTTGCTGTCCTGGTGGCCATGCCCTGCTCACACTCCATTTTCACAACTTGCCCCAACTGCAAAATCTTCCGCTAAGTTCCTGAAAAACCGCGAAATTTTCTGTCCGGGCCGACGACATATAGCGGGCCCCGGGGGCGTCATGGTCAAAAAACTATGAAGATCAGATTTCAAATCCGTAACCTCTATACAGCATTTTTCCGGCAAATCCCAGTGCCGGGGGAGAATTTGGCGATGGTTTTTCGCTACAGGCTGCGCCGGAAGCTTTCCATCGCGGACGCCCGGCACTCCTGCAGCCGGGTGAAATTCTCCTCGCTCGGGTCCGCCCGGTAGCGTCTCTGCGCCTCCGCGAGGCGGATTCCCTCGATCATCTCGGCGATTCCGGCCCGGGCAACGGCGCGTGCAGCCCCCG
>CAZBKQ010000082.1:2711-6894 GCA_964492555.1 uncultured Rhodospirillaceae bacterium
CCCCGATTCTGCCAGCGTTTCCGCCATTTCGGCCGTAAATCCCTCTTCAGCAACCGTTCCCCCGTCAGGCGACGCCCCTTCCCCGGAAGCCCCGGCTGGCGAAGAGAGCGAAACCGCATGGATCCGGGCCTCCGGCGCGAACGCTGCTTCCAGCGCCGCCCCGCACCCGCTGTCCCTCAAGTGGCGTTTGGCTGTCTCGGTGTCAAGGTCCGGCTGCCCCGCATGCAGCATCAGCATTTCCTGCCGCAGCCGGTCCTGGTCCGGGTCGGAAAATTCAAGCGTACCAAGGGTTTCCGCGAATTCGTCGAGCAGCGGCCAGCGCGCGACCAGGGTTCCCAGCAGGGCCTGTTCGCGACGATGGTCGGCGGCGTTTTCCGGCAGGCGGTCGAGCAAATGAGACGACGCCGGGGCTTGCCGGTTAAATCGTCCGGATTTCCCGCCAAAGGGCTGGCGGTTCCCCGTCCCGATGTTCGAGCGGGCGCGCCGCGCCTGCCACTGGATCTCCCTCAGTCGCGACCGGAATGCCGCAAGATACTGATACTGAACCTTTTTTTCCGGGATAGCGAAGGCGCGCGCTTCCAGCCGCGATTCCAGCCCGGCAATGCGTTCCGGCGTATCGAGCGGGCGTCCTGCCGCTTCCATGTCCCATACCACGGCATCGAGCGCGCGCGACTCCGCCAGAATCTCCTCCATCGCCGCCACGCCTTTCGACGCGATCAGCGAATCCGGGTCCTCGCCCGCCGGCAATGTGACGAATCTGAGCGACTGGCCGGGTTTCAGCAGCGGCAACGCTCGCTCCGCCGCCCGGCTGGCGGCCCGCTGGCCCGCGGTATCGCCATCGAAACACAGCACCGGCTCGTCCGCCATGCGCCACAGCAGCTCGATCTGGCTTTCGGTCAGCGCGGTGCCGAGCGGCGCGACCGACGCGCGGACCCCGGCGCAAACCAGCGCGATCACATCCATATAGCCTTCCGCCACCACGACGCGGCCCTCTTCGCGCGCCGCCGGCCATGCCGTCGCCACGTTGTAGAGCACCTGGCCCTTGTGGAAGAGCGGCGTATCCGGCGAGTTGAGATATTTGGCCTGCTGGTCGGCCTTCAGCGCCCGCGCGCCGAAAGCGATGGGCCTGCCGCGCCGGTCGGTGATCGGGAACATTACCCGTCCGCGGAAACGGTCGTAGGTGGCGCCGCCATCCTCGGGCCTGATCAGCAGCCCGGCCTCGACCAGCATCGCCTCATCGATCGTCTCACCCAGCAAAGCGGTCTTCAGCGCGCCGCGCGAATCCGGCGCGTAACCCAGCCGGAACGTCGCAATCGTCTCCTCGTCCAGCCCGCGCCGCGCCAGGTACTCCCGCCCCTCGCTGGCCTTGAGCGAGCGTTCGAAAAACGCGCAAGCCGCCTCCATCACCTCGACCAGGGACGCCCGCGCCTTCTCCCGCGCGCGCTCCTCCGGCGTCGTCTCCGGCACCTCGACCCCCGCCTCCCCGGCCAGCCGCTCGACCGCTTCCGGGAAAGACAAATTCTCCGTCCGCATCAAAAACCCAAACTGGTCCCCATGGGCCCCGCACCCGAAGCAGTGGTAGAAGCCTTTGGATTCATTGACAAAAAAGCTGGGCGTCTTTTCGTTGTGGAAGGGGCAGAGGCCGGTGAACTCGTTGCCTTTCCGGATCAGCTTGACGCGGCGGCCGATCAGCGCGGCGAGGCCGACGCGGTTGCGGACTTCATCCAGAAAATAGGGCGGAAAGGCCATTGCGGTCCCTTGCGGAATCAGGGGAGAGGGTAACGCAGGTCAGGCTGGCGGGGAACGGCTTTCAGCCCGCGTTCAGCTTCTCTTTCAGGAGCGCGCTGGCGGCGCCGAAATCCATGCAGCCGGCGTGGCGTTCGCGGAGCGCGCCCATCGCCTTGCCCATGTCCTTGAGTCCGGAGGCGCCGGTGTCGGCGATCACGGCGGCGACAGCGGCGGCGATTTCCTCAGCGGACATCTGCTGCGGCAGGAAGGACTGGATGATCTCGATCTCGCGCTTTTCCTGCTCCACGAGGTCGTCGCGCCCGCCCTTCTCGTACATCTCGATCGAGTCGTTGCGCTGGCGCACCATGGTCTGCAGCACGGACAGGATCTCCTGATCGGAGATGCCGCCGTCGGATTCGTCGCCGCCCTTGCCGCGCGCCGCAATCTCGCGATCCTTGAGCGCGGCGAGGATGAGCCGCAGCGCCGAGGTCGCGACCTTGTCGCCGCTCTTCATCGACTCTTTCATGGCACGGGTGATGTCGTCTCGCAGCATGGAAGGTCTCCCCCTGGAATTAGACGGCTATGCGACGGTAATGCGACGGCGGCGGACTCTAGCGGAATCGTTTTTCGATTTCAAGCGGATGTGATTTTACAAGTCATTGATTTTATTGATTTTTACAATGAACACCCGACTTGACCCCGCGCCCGGAACCCCGTATCAACCCCGGTCAGGCTCACTTTTCGACAGGTTTCCATCATGCCAGCCGACATCCCCCCCAAACCATCCGCCGCCACGGCCGCGCTGGCGCTGGCCGACGGCACGGTGATGTGGGGCAAGGGCGTCGGCGCTGAGGGCACGACGCTGGGCGAGGTGTGCTTCAACACCTCGATGACCGGCTATCAGGAGATCATGACCGACCCGTCCTATGCCGGGCAGATCGTCACCTTCACCTTTCCGCATGTCGGCAATGTCGGCACCAATGAGGAAGATATCGAGACGGTAACACCGGCGGCGCGCGGGCTGATCCTCCGCCGCGATATTACCGAGCCCAGCAACTGGCGCTCCGACCGGCATCTGGATGCGTGGCTGAAGAGCCATAATCTGACCGGCATCGCCGGGCTGGACACCAGGCGTCTGACGCGGCGCATTCGCGACGGCGGCGCGCCCGCGGGCGCGATCGGTTACGCGGCGGACGGAAAGGTCGATGTCGACGCTCTGCTGGAGACCGCACAGGGCTTCCCCGGGCTGGAGGGGATGGACCTCGCCGCCGAGGTGAGTTGTCGCCAGCCTTACGACTGGGACGAGTCGCTGTGGACGCTCGGCGAAGGCTACGGAAAGCAGACGAGCCCCCGCTTCAACGTGGTGGCGATGGATTTCGGCGCCAAGCGCAACATTCTGCGGTGCCTGACCGATGCGGGCTGCGCGGTGACGGTGGTGCCGGCGGATGCGAGCGCCGACGACATAATGGCGCGGAAGCCCGACGGGGTGTTCCTGTCGAACGGGCCGGGCGACCCGGCGGCGACCGGCGCATACGCCGTGCCGACCATAAGGAAACTGCTGCAGGCGGACGTACCGCTGTTCGGCATCTGCCTCGGCCACCAGATGCTGGCGCGGGCGCTGGGCGCTGCGACGGAAAAGATGCATCTCGGCCATCGCGGCGCCAACCACCCGGTCAAGGACCTGGCGACCGGCAAGGTGGAGATCACCAGCCAGAACCACGGCTTCGTCGTGACGCGCGAGAGCCTGCCCGGACAGAACGGGAAGGACGGCGAGTTCGGCGGCGTGTCGGAGACCCACCATTCGCTGTTCGACAGCTCGCTCGAGGGCATCAGGGCGGACGCGAAGCGCGCCTTTTCCGTGCAGTACCACCCCGAAGCCAGCCCCGGCCCGCGCGACAGCCACTATCTGTTCCGGCGGTTTACGGAGATGATGGCGGCGGGGTGAGAAGGCCGTCTCCGGCAGCTGCGCATCAGACCACCCCGACCTCGATCTCGAACAGTTATCGATGCTGACATGAATCACCTTTTCATGTGAAATGATGGTGCTCTATCACAAATGTTCTTGTATTGTTCTCATTGGCGAATTAGGCTCTAATGATAAGCCTCGACTCTAGCAATCGGATATCCGGCCAATGACCTATCGTGTAATTGACCTTTTCAGCGGTGCAGGCGGCATGTCTCTCGGGTTCGAAGACCCGAGGTTTTGTGGAGGGCACCAAATAGTGCTCGCCATTGACAACTACCCGGCAGCGATCGCGACTCACGCCGAGAATATTTGTGGAAGGGCTGTGTGCGCGAATATCGAGGAATGGCTGGAACAAAATGACGTGCCCATCGCGGATGTAGTGATTGGCGGTCCCCCATGCCAAGGTTTCAGCCTCCTAAATAAAAAACGCAACGGTGACCTGCATTTGAAATAGTGGTCCGGGTTGATTGAGAGGATCTGGCTTATTCT
>CAZBKQ010000083.1:0-6649 GCA_964492555.1 uncultured Rhodospirillaceae bacterium
CAGTTTACTCCGCCCGCCATGGATACGCCATGTTTCGGATATGTCGACTTAACGTGAATCAATCAGGAAACGGGAGGGCGTTCGGCCTCGGCCCGGCGCTTTACCCCCGCTGCACGGTCCACGGGCACCGGCCCTGCTGCATCCGGCGGCGGCATCGTATCCGCCGGGAAGATCGCATACTTGTCGTCGCCGGCGGGTTTCAGGTCCGGTTTCAGGTCGCGCTGGTTCTCGCCCCGCGCCCAGACATAACGGCCATCGACGTTCTCATGGTCCCACCACCACTTGCCTTCCCGGTTTCGTTTGCCGTAGCCGAACCAGTCATCCATACGGGCGAGCAGGCGCCGGAGCGGGGGCACATTGATCGCGAGCCACAGTGCGAAGCGATGCGCCAGCAGACCTTCCTTGTTGAACGGGCACATCTTCATGCAGCGGCCGCAGGAAGCGCCTTTCTGGTTCGTCACCCGATAAGAGGTGCAGCGCGCCACGTCCGGTTTCCACATCTCGTAACCGTTGAACATGATCTTGTCGCCGAACGAGATCGCGCTGCACGGGCATTCGTTGGCGCATTTGAGGCATTTGGAGCAAAAATCCTGCAGCCCGAAATCGATCGGTTTATCGATGGACAACGGCAGGTCTGTCGTCACGACCGACGTCTTGAAGCGCGGCCCGAGAAACGGGTTGAGCACCAGTTCGCCGATCCGGCTCAGCTCCCCAATCCCGGACAGCAGCGTCAACGGCAGATGCAGCACGTCGGACTTCGTTGCCGTATGGGCGCGCGCGGGATATCCGAGCTGGCGGATATAGTCGGCGACGTTGCAGGCGATGGTCGAGCCGACGAGATAGGCCCGCTGGCTTTGCGCATTGGAGATCCAGTCGTCGCCTGAGGCCGCTTCCAGCGTGTCATAGCCCTGATCGGTCACGATCACGATGGCGTATTTGTGATAGGGCTCGATGGGCGTCCCGTCATTGTCGTGGGAATACCAGGCGTAGTCCGGCACCTCGCAGATCCCGACCATGTCGGCGTCGAGGAAATAGCAGAAGGATTTGATGTGTTCGGCGATCTTCGCCGGATCGTCCGGGATCGGCGCCTTTTCGGGCGCGACCTTGCCGTCATGGATATCGTCGTGCGTGGCGGACATCATACGGAGCGCCATCGAGAGCGGCGTCTTGGCGAAACGCTGGGTGCGCTCGAACTTCGCCTTTTCCCCGAGATCGCCCTTGGCCGCCCGAGTGAAAAAGTTGGCGCGTTTGGGTACGCGGGGGACGTCATCCGAAATATGGGTCGTAGGCCTGTCTACCCGGCGGATCTTTTCCATCGGGTAGGCGCCCATATGCATCGGGCGCGAACGGCGCGAGAACAGCTTCATTCGGCCCGCTCCTTTTGCCCGTTCAGCCTCGCGCGATTCTCCGCGAGACCTTTGTCATATAGCTCGGCGCCAAGTTTACGGTCGACCGGGGCGGCCGCCCGCTCGCCTCCTTCCGGCAGTGTATCGGCGGGGAACATGGCGAGACGCTGTTTTCGCTCCGAACGGTCCTCTTTCAGGTCGCGCTTGTTCGCGGTTTTCGGAACCGTCACCTTGCGGTCGACAATTTCGAGGTCCCACCACCATTTCTTGACCTCGTTGCGCCTGCCAAAACCGAGCCAGTCATCGAGACGCGCCAGCAGCCTGCGGACCGGCTTTACCCTGATCGCCAGCCACAGCGCAATCCGGTGCGACAGCAGCCCTTCCTTGTTGAACGGGCACATCTTGAGGCACCGACCGCACCCGCCGCCGTTTGGGTTGGTCACCCGATAGGACGTGCATTTGGCGACATCCGGCTTCCACATTTCGTAGCCATTGAACATCACCTTGTCGCCGAACGGTATTGCGTTGCAGGGACATTCCACTGCGCATTTCCGGCACTTCGCGCAAAAATCCTGAAGACCGAAATCGATCGGCTGGTCTGTCGCCATCGGCAGATCGGTGGTGATCACCGACGATTTGAAGCGGGGCCCGATGAACGGGTTAAGGGCCACCTCTCCGATCCGGCTGAGTTCGCCCAGCCCGGCCTTCATCACCAGCGGGAGATGCAGCACGTCACTGTCGAAATTGGTGTGCGCCTGCGCCTCCCAGCCGAGCTGGCGGATATACTCGGCGACCGTACAGGCAGTGTTCGAGCCCCACATATAGGCGCGGAACGACTGGGCATTGGATATCCAGTCGTCGCCAGAGGCCGCATCGAGAGTCTCGAACCCCTGATCGATCAGCAGCACGATGGCGTAACGATGGCGGGCCGGCATTTCATCCCCGTTGGTATCGTGCGAGTACCAGGCGTATTCCGGCACCTCGCAGATGCCTACGACGTCAGCCTTCAGGAAATAGCAGAGGGCCTTCATGTGCTCCGCTGCGGCCTGAGGATCGTCGGGAATGGGCGCCCTGTCCGGGTTCGCGTCGCCCCGATGCATCGGGTGATGGACCTTGCAGACCGTGCCCATCGCGCGCGCCAGCGGAATCTTGCCGACGAAACGCGGACGTTCGCGCTTCGGCGCAGGACCGAGGTCGCCGGATGCCGCACGGTTGAAGAAATTGGCCCGCTTGGGAACGCGGGGCACATCAGGGGAAATATAGGTCGTCGGCTCCGGGACGCGCGGGATCTTCTCCATCGGAAATGCGCCGAGATGCTTCTTTCGACGACGGTTCGAAAAGAGAGTCATTGAATCCTGAAACCAGAGCCTGAAAACGGTTCCGGCCCGACCGGATAGAAATCCGATCGGGCCGGCATGGAATTAGGCGCTATCGCGTCCGGTGCCTCAACCGCCGGCGCCGCGCAAGGCATTCAGGGTCGGCGCCGTGTCGACACCCTCTTTCTTGACCCTTCCAATAATGTCCTGCTCCGCTTTCTTCAGCAGCGCATTCGCCTTGGCGACCTCAGCCGCCGAGAAGGTAATCGCGCTGCGGTTCTTGTCTTTCTTGAGACCGCTGAGAACCTTCGCGCCGGCCTTCATGTATATGGAGGCAGCCTTGATGCTCATGGCCAGACCGGTCGTCTTGTCGATGATGTCCTTGTGCTTCTTGGACAGCGAGTCCCAGGACTTCTTGTTCATGACCGCGAAGAACGGAGATTGTCCCCAGGCGATACCGTCCGCATGATGCTTGGTCACTTCATTCAGCTTGAAGCTCTTGATCGCACTGGTGGCGATCAGCACGCCGTCGATCACGCCGCGATCGAGCGAGTTATAGATCTTGCCCGCGGGCATCGGCACGGGGGTTGCCCCCAGGGCCTGGACCAGCCACGCCTGATACTGGGAAGGCGTGCGGATCTTCATGCCTTTCAGGTCGCTGATCCCGGTAATCGGCTTGACCTTGGAATGAAGTACCGGCGCATCGGCGGCCCAGATCGCCAGAACCTTCACCCGCTTGTATTCGTCGGCGAGATGATCGTTGTAAATCTTCCACATGCGTTTGGTCGCGTCGACCGGGTCGGCGCCGACGCCGATCAACTCAATCATCGTGGTCTTGCGGAACTGGTTCGCGGTATAGCCCTGAAGCGCCCAGGTAATATCCGCAACGCCGTCAACGGCTCGTTTGAACTGTTTGGTCCCGCCTTTGCCGAGCGCCCCGCCGTAATACATTTTTACGGTCAGGTCGCCTCCCGACATCTTCGCGACTTCCTCGGTCCACGGCGCGAAAACGAAACGGTTCATCGGATGCGGGCCGCCGACAAAGGAAGCGAATTTCAGTTCCTTGGCGACAACAGGCGCGTCGAATGACGTGACGCCTGCCAGGCCGGCAGCAAGTGCCGCAACAGAAAGGGAAAATTTCTTAATCATCTGCTTTCCTCCATGTTTCAAACGTTCAGGTTTCAAACTTTCAGGTTTCAAACCTTTCGAACCCGGGGTCGATTCCAGTTTTTTTTGCACTGCCGCCGGATCCGTTACGATCAGTCTGTGCAAATGCGATAGTTCCGTCAATCTTCTCGAATTTCGAGAACCTCACTTCTCCGTGCGTTAACCTGTAATCATCGTATTCGGCAGAATCAGGGCAATTTGCGGGAACACCAGCAGGATCACGAGACACACCGCCATCGCGATCCAGAACGGTATGATCCCGGCGAAGATCTGGCTTAACGGAACGTCTTCGGCCACGCCTTTCACGACGAAGACGTTGACACCCACCGGCGGGCTGATCAGCCCCATCTCGAGAACGATAACCATCACCACGCCGAACCAGATCGGGTCGTAGCCAAGCGCCAGGATGAGCGGGTGCACGATGGGAAGGGTAAGCACCAGCATGGCGAACCCCTCTAGGAACGTGCCCAGCACGATATAGGCCGCCATCAGGATCAGCATGATGGCCCAGCGGGGCAGGTCGATATTGACGAGCAGTTCGGCAAGGTCTCCCGGAATCTGAGTCAGCGCCAGAAACGGGTTGAAGATATGCGCGCCGATCAAAATCAGAAATGCAAGGGCGGATGTCCGCACCGTCTGCAACAGCACTGTCGACATCGATTCGTAATTTACCCGCCGCCTGACCAGCGCCAGCAGGAAAGCCAGAATAGCGCCGACACCCGCCGCCTCGGTCGGGGTGAACACGCCGCCATAGATGCCGCCGATCACCATGGCCACGATCATGATCATCGCTGATGCATCGACGATCGACCGAACCCGGCCCGGCAGGTCGGTACGCGGCCCGGCCGGCCCGAGCTCCGGATTGATTCTGGTCTGGATGTATATCGAGACTATGAACAGAACGGTCAGCAACAGACCGGGCAGGACTCCGGCCAGGAACAGCCGTCCGATCGATTCTTCGGTCAGGATCGCGTAGATCACAAAACCGGTGCTGGGCGGAATCAGAATGCCCAGGGTGCCGCCCGCCGCAATGCAGCCGGTTGCAAGCCTGTTATCGTAGTTGTACCGCCGCATTTCAGGCAGCGATACACGGCCCATTGTGACCGCGGAGGCAACCGAAGAGCCGGAAAGAGCCGCAAAACCGGCGCAGCTGGCAATCGTTGCCGAGGCCAGGCCGCCCCGCCAGTGACCGACCCAGGCATAGGCGGCCCGATACAGGTCCGAACTCATACCCGAGACGGTAGCGAAATTTCCCATCAGCACGAATAGCGGAATGACGATGAGCTCGTAAGTCGATGCGATGACGAAGGATTCGTCGACCAGCGTCGACATGGAGGCTGCCCAGCCGTTGAGAACCCAGGTGCCGATGACGCCGACAATAATCATCGCAATCGCAACCGGCGTTCGGATGGCCAGCAATGCGAAGAGCCCGAGCAGCCCGAGAATTCCAATCATCGTTGGGCTCATGATCGCGGCGGGTCCTCCTCTCCGCGGAACGAGCGCAGACCGAGAGCGACAAGGACCGCCGTATACAGTCCGGCACCGACGATCATGATCCAGACGAAGGGATAATGCGGTAACTGGACCATGTTCGTGGCGTCGCCGACCTCATAGGAATCGATGGCAAGATCGACCAGCCGGTATGTCCACAATCCAATCACACCAGCGCACATGAACCGGACGACGACATCCGTCCAGCGCACCAGTTGAGGACGACCGAAAGTCCCGATCAGGTCCACCGCGATATGCCCGCTTGTCCAGCCGCAATAGGCCAGACCCAGCATCGCGACGGGGATCAGCATCATGCGCGATACGTCGAGCGTGAACAGCGGCGGCGCATTGAAGACATAGCGCATGATGACGGAATAGACGGTCACCAGCATCAGCCCGAACAGCACGGCGCCGCACAGAAGCGCAAATAAGCGGACTATTCCTTCAATATTCATATGATTTATTCGCTCAGACCGTTGCGTCGGTCATTTTACGATGCTTCCAACCTATCGGCACCGCCAATCCCCAACCATCCCTTCGCGCAGAGTTAAGATCCTTTTTCGGATCCTTATTGTTGATCAATCGACATTATTATCTGTGACTAATCCACGGGTCTCAAGGATAATCCCAGACGCTCGGAATCCCGAAGGATTACTCCCAAGGGTTACAAGGGGCGGATTAGAGGGGGCTTAATATATTCACGGGTACTCTGATCGCCGTGATACAACGGACCGAAAATCATCCCAGCAACTTCGCCGACCATGCGTATCCTTCATGTCCTGGATCATTCGATACCGCTTCAGAGTGGCTACACGTTCCGTACGCTTTCGATTCTACGTGAACAGCGCGCGCTCGGCTGGGAAACCTATCATCTGACCTCACCCAAACATGCGCGCCCTTTCGTTCCGCAAGAGGAAATCGACGGGTGGATGTTCTTCAGGACGCCGGCAGCCGAAGGGCTGGCGTCCAGGTTCCCCATCCTGAAAGAGATTGCGCTCATGCGGCAGACGGAACGCAGGATCGAAGAAGCGATCCGGGAAGTCGCACCGGATATCGTTCATGCCCATTCGCCGGTACTGAATGCCCTTCCCGCGATCCGCGCCGGGCGCAGGGCCGGACTTCCAGTGGTTTACGAGGTTCGCGCGTTCTGGGAGGACGCCGCCGCGAGTCACGGCACCAGCACCGAGCAGGGTCCGCGCTACAGAGCAACGCGGACGCTGGAGACGTTCGCGCTGCGTCGCGCTGACGGCGTCACAACGATCTGCGAAGGGCTGCGGACGGATATCGTCGCGCGCGGAATTCCTTCGGAAAAGGTCACTGTTATCCCCA
>CAZBKQ010000084.1:0-1069 GCA_964492555.1 uncultured Rhodospirillaceae bacterium
AATCGCTCTCCACCTATGCGCGCCAGTTTCTGGAGATGATGCAGAAACCGGATGTTGATTCTATCGAAGGCCTCTCTCCCGCAATTTCGATTGAGCAGAAAACGACCTCGCGCAATCCGCGCTCGACCGTTGGAACGGTCACTGAAATTTATGACTATATGCGGTTGCTCTTCGCCCGCGCCGGTATTCCCTACTCTCCCGCAACCGGCCTTCCGATCGAAAGCCAGACGGTTTCGCAGATGGTCGACCGCATCATGGAGATGGAAGACGGCACCAGACTCTATCTGCTTGCCCCCATCGTGCGCGGTCGTAAGGGTGAATATAAACGCGAACTGGCGGACCTCAGGAAACGGGGTTTTCAGCGTGTGAAAATCGACGGCGAACTGTATGAAATCGAAGACGCGCCGACGCTGAAAAAGAATTTCAAACACGATATCGATGTGGTCGTCGACCGGCTGGTTGTGCGGGACGATATCGCAACCCGCCTTGCGGACTCTCTCGAAACGGCGCTTGAGCTCGCCGATGGGATCGCGGTGACGGAAAACGCGGATGATCAGGAGCGGCAAATTTTTTCCGCCAAATTCGCCTGTCCCGTTTCCGGCTTCACCATCGATGAAATCGAACCGCGTCTGTTTTCTTTCAATAATCCCTCGGGCGCCTGCCCCGCCTGCGACGGGCTCGGCACCAGTATGTTTTTTGATGAAGAGCTGGTTGTTCCCGACGCATCGGTCACGCTGCGAAAAGGCGCGATTGCGCCCTGGGCAGGGAGTTCATCGCCCTATTACGCCCAGACCATCGATTCACTCGCCCGTCATTTCGGTCTCTCCGTCGATATGCGGTTTGACGAACTGAAACCCGAAGTCCGCAAGGCCTTCCTGTGGGGCACCGGCGATACACCGATCAAGATGACTTATAGCGATGGCGATAAGAGCTATACGGTGGAACGTCCCTTCGAAGGCGTCATCCCGAATATGGAAAGGCGTTACCGGGAAACCGACTCCTCCTGGCTGCGCGAGGAATTATCCAAATATCAAAGCACCGCGCCGTGCGATGTGTGTAACGGCCAGCG
>CAZBKQ010000084.1:1169-2383 GCA_964492555.1 uncultured Rhodospirillaceae bacterium
GGGGTTCTTTATGTCCTTGATGAACCATCTATCGGCCTGCATCAGCGCGACAATGCGCGTCTGCTGGAGACGCTGAAACGCTTACGGGATCTGGGTAATACGGTGGTTGTCGTTGAACATGATGAAGACGCCATCCGGACCGCGGACTATCTCCTCGACCTTGGCCCCGCCGCCGGTGTTCATGGCGGAAAGATAGTCGAGGAAGGCCCGCCCGCCGAAGTCATCGCCCGGAATAAAAGCCTGACCGCGCAATATCTGACGGGCGAGAGGCGGATTGATGTGCCCGCTGAAAGGCGAAAAGGCAAGAAGGGGCAATTTCTTACGATAAAGGGCGCCAGCGGAAACAACCTTTCGGGCATAAACGCCAAAATTCCGCTGGGTACATTCACCTGCGTCACCGGCGTATCGGGAAGCGGTAAATCGACATTCGTCATCGATACGCTTTATCGCGCGGTCGCCCGGCGGCTCAATGGCGCGCGCTCCGTGCCCAGCCCCTACAAGGATATCAAGGGACTCGAATATCTCGACAAGGTCGTCGATATTGACCAATCCCCGATCGGGCGCACGCCGAGATCGAATCCGGCGACCTATACCGGCGCCTTTACCCCCATTCGCGAATGGTTCGCCGGACTGCCGGAATCCGGCGCGCGCGGATACAAGCCCGGAAGATTTTCCTTTAACGTCAAAGGCGGGCGCTGCGAAGCCTGTCAGGGCGACGGGGTCATCAAGATCGAGATGCACTTTCTGCCCGACGTCTATGTCGAATGCGATGTATGCAAGGGGCGGCGCTATAACCGCGAAACGCTGGAGATTTTATTCCGTGATAAATCCATCGCCGATGTCCTCGATATGACGGTGGACGAGGGTGTCGAATTCTTCAAGGCGGTGCCGTCAATCCGCGAAAAGCTCGCTATGCTGCAACGGGTCGGGTTGGGCTATATCCATATCGGACAGGCGGCCACCACCCTGTCGGGGGGAGAGGCCCAGCGCGTTAAGCTCTCCAAGGAACTGGCCCGCCGGTCGACAGGCAAGACGCTCTATATTCTGGATGAACCGACTACCGGCCTGCATTTCGAAGATGTCCGCAAACTTCTGGAAGTGCTGCATGCGCTGGTTGAGGTTGGGAATACGGTGATCGTGATCGAACATAATCTGGAGGTCATCAAGACCGCGGACTGGATCATTGATCTGGGTCCCGAAGGCGGTACCAAGGG
>CAZBKQ010000084.1:2483-6517 GCA_964492555.1 uncultured Rhodospirillaceae bacterium
GCCATCGGTCTGCTGCATGAGGAAATGCGTGGGCTCAATTCGCTGATCCTCAAGGCGGCGGATGACAACCGGGTGCCCGCCGGTGGCGCGCTCGCCGTGGACCGGGAAGGGTTTTCAAATACGGTTCAGCAAACCCTTGCCGGGCATCCTTTGGTCAAGGTTGAACGGGAAGAAATTAACGGGTTGCCGCCGCAGGACTGGGAGCGTGTGATCATCGCGACCGGCCCCCTCACCTCGCCCGGATTGGCCGACGCCATTTCGGAACTGACTGGCGAGGACTCTCTGGCATTCTTCGACGCCATTGCCCCGATTGTGCATCGGGATTCAATCAATTTTGATATCGCCTGGTTCCAGTCACGTTACGACAAGGGAACGGGATCGGATTATATCAACTGTCCGATGACGGAAGAGCAATACGACGCGTTTCTCGACGCGCTTGAAACCGCGGAAAAAACCGAATTCAAGGATTGGGAAAAGGATACGCCCTATTTCGAAGGGTGCCTGCCGATCGAGGTCATGGCCTCGCGCGGGCGCAGAACGCTCGCCTTCGGGCCGATGAAACCGGTCGGGCTGACCGATCCGAATAACCCCGACAAGAAGCCCTATGCCATCGTACAGCTTCGTCAGGACAATGCGCTCGGCACGCTTTTCAACATCGTGGGGTTTCAGACCAAGCTGAAATATGGCGAACAGACCCGTATTTTCAGAATGATCCCCGGCCTTGAAAACGCCGAATTCGCACGGCTTGGCGGAATTCACAGAAATACCTTCCTGAATTCTCCGCGTTTGCTTGATCGTGAACTTCGGCTGAAGAAAGACCCGAGGCTGCGCTTTGCGGGTCAGATCACCGGCTGCGAAGGCTATGTCGAAAGCGCCGCGGTCGGATTGCTCGCGGGACTGTTTACCGCACGGGAATTGACGGGTGAATCACTGCCAACGCCGCCCGTGGAGAGCGCGCTGGGTGCCCTGCTCGCGCATATCACCGGCGATGCGGATGCCGAACTTTATCAGCCGATGAACGTTAATTTCGGGCTTTTCCCGCCGCTTGAAAAACGCGTCAAAAAGCGCGATCGCAAGAAGGCCTATGCCGATCGAGCCCGGCAGGCTTTTGCGGGCTGGAAACGCGAAGCGGTGGCGGTTCCCGTTTAAAACCGAAACCATGCCGCACGGCACATACGCCATTGGCGGGAGAACGGCTTGTCGGGCGGAAGCCTGTCCTGGCTCTCATTTAAACACCGCAACCGGCCAATGTCGTATTGGATAAGCGGGGCCAGAACCGACACCGGGCGGTATTTTTTGGAAAACCGCGTGCGGGAAGCTTCTGCGAACAGGGATGACGCCCTGTCGAGTATTTTGTGGATTGTTGCTCCCCCGTCACGATAGAGGGCTGTTGAGCTGGTTATACCGGGCAGAAAACTCTTCCCCTGATCCAGATGATAGGGTGCCGCCTTAACCAATCCGGTGAGGCCCCATGCTGTTCCAATCCTACGAGCGGCCTGCCGGGTTTCGGCTTCGACCGGCCCGCAAATCCGGGCGGCCAATTCGGATAAAGCCCCGGCGGTAGCTTCCGCGTATTCATACAACGCTTCGATATTCTCGGGCGGTGAGCCCTCAAGATCGGCGGCCCGAGCATCTATCAGATCGATCAACCCACCCTGCGCAAGCGTGTTGTTACCAAGAACATTCGCCAAGGCCTGGACGACATGATGTTCCCTGACATTTCCATCCGCAATAATGTCAAAGGTCTCGCGCCACCATTGAAGCCGGATGTGACCAATCATCGGCTCTGAAACGATTTCGCGTACACGCGCGATTTCCATGTTGAAGGCGTAAAGCGTCCAGAGGGCGGAACGGGTTTCAGGCGGAGCGAATAGGCTCGCAAAATACCGGTCGGGATCGTTTGTTCTGATGTCCTGACGGCATAACTCTATCGCTTCGGCAATTGCTGCTTGAGCTTCAGGGGATGCTTTCGACTCGGGCAAAAGGGTATAAATCCTTAATCTTTTCCGGTTCTGCTAGCGGAAATGAACGCAACAAGTTTGCATGGAACGTCGATGGGTGAAAATACGGATCAAGGCGGTTTTGCCAACGTTTCCGCGACCAAGACCCGTAACGACGAAAATTTTCCGGTTGCCAGCCGTCTGATCCCGGCCCGGTTGCGTCCGCATGTCCATTGTTTTTACCTCTGCGTCCGGGCCGCCGACGACATTGCGGACCATGCCCAGATGACGCCCGAAGAGAAGATGGACCGTTTGACACGCTTTGACGATGTTCTGACGGAAAAGATCACTGACCCGTCCGCTGTGCCGGAGGCATATGCGCATCTTCAAAGCGCAGGCGAAACCGGCGTAACTATCGATCATGCCCGGCATTTATTGCAGGCGTTCATGATGGATGTGACCAAGTCGCGCTATCGAAACTGGTCGGAGCTTATCAATTACTGCCGCTATTCCGCGGCACCCGTTGGTCGTTATCTGCTGGACCTCCATGGCGAGGACGACAGTGCGAAACCGAAAACCGACGCGCTCTGTATCGCGCTACAAATCCTGAACCATTTACAGGATTGCCGGAATGACTACCGCGAACTGGATCGTGTTTATATTCCCGAGGATTTCTTGCGGGCGGAAGGAACAAATGTTGAGGCGCTCGATAGTTCTTCAGCCTCGCCGGAAATGCGCCGGGTCATAGATCGAATTTTGGAACGCACCGCGACGCTTCTCTCGGACGCCGCCAATGCGCCGCCCATGATCGTTGATCGCGGCTTGCGCATGGAAACATCCGTGATTGTGTGTATCGCCCGCGCTCTGACCCGGAAACTTGGGCGGCGTGACCCCATCGGTGCACGGGTGGAGTTGTCAAAAATGCAGACATTGATGTGCGCCTTGTCGGGTGTCTTCCGCCGTGGAGTTCTTTTCTGATGGGAACGGTCCATGTCATTGGCGGTGGATTGTCCGGCCTGTCTTGTGCGGTCAGGGTGGCGGCCTCTGGTCAGCAGGTCGCCCTCTATGAAGCGACCGATCATGCCGGTGGGCGCTGCCGCTCGTTCCATGATGACGGGTTGGGCTGCATTATCGATAACGGCAATCATCTGCTGCTTTCCGCCAATCACCGGACCCGATCTTATATCGAACTGATCGGTGCCCAGAATCAGGTCACGGAACTGCGTCCCGCGCGGTTCGATTTTATCGAGCCCGCGTCGGATTTACGCTGGTCCCTGAAACCCGGGTCGCGCTGGTTTCCGCTCTGGATGCTCCTGGCCAGTCGGCGGGTGCCCGGAAGCGGTTTATCGGACTATCGTGATATCATGCGCCTGTGGCGCGCCGGCCCCAATGATCGTGTCGGCGATTGCGTCAATCAGGGCAGCGCGCTCTTTGAACGGTTCTGGCAGCCGCTTTGCCGGGCTGTTCTGAATACGGATGCCACCGAGGCATCGGCCCGTCTGTTATGGACATTTATCAGGCTGAGCTTTCTCAAGGGAGAGCCCGCCTGCCGGCCGATTATTTTTAATGAGGGGTTGTCGCAGGCGCTCGTTCATCCCGCCCTCGCCTATCTTGAGAAAAAGGCGGCGTCGGTAAGGTTCCAGTCCCGGGTACGCGGCCTGCGTTGGGAAAATGACCGTGTGATCGCAATTCGCTTTCCAGAAGGCCTGTTGCGGGTGGATGAGAATGATGCCGTGGTTCTGGCCGTGCCGCCGGAGGTCTGCGCGGATTTATGGCCGGATGCGGCGCCGCCGGATGAAACCCGCAGCATCGTGAATATCCATTTTCGGGTCGATCAACCCTTTCCTGAATTTGAAAATATGCCCCTGATCGGGCTCGTGGGTACCCGGGCGCATTGGATTTTCGTGAAAAAAAACGTGCTGTCCGTCACGGTCAGCGCCGCAAATGAACTGGCGGAGAGCCCCAATTGGGAAATCGCCAATATGATCTGGGCGGAAATCTGTACAGGGCTGGGGCGGAATATGGGACGTCTGCCGCCCTGGAGGGTTATCAAGGAAAGACGTGCGACAATCGCACAGACACCTTTGGTGGCGA
>CAZBKQ010000085.1:0-1938 GCA_964492555.1 uncultured Rhodospirillaceae bacterium
CGTTCAAACGCGATGTCGATCCGGGCATAGGTCGGCATGACTTCGGAAATCACGGTTTTTCTCCGGTTTCCGGGCGAAAATCGCCCCGGGATTGAAAGCCGGGAGACTTAGGCTCCCCGCCCGGGATTGTCAACGCATTTGGCCTCAGGATTTGAGCTTGTAACCACGCGCGACAAGCCGGTAACACAGGGCCCAGACCAGAATATTGAGCCCCAGAAGATACAGCAGCCCGATATAGAGCGGCGCATCATGATGGCCGATAAAACCGTATCGGAATCCATCGATCATATAAAAAAACGGATTGACCATGGCGAGGCCGTCCCAGGGCGCCGGCAAGCGTTCTATCGAATAAAAGGTGCCGGAAAGAAATGACAACGGCGTGATGATGAAATTGCTGATCGCCGCCTGATGGTCGAATTTTTCCGCCCATATGCCGGTGACCAGCCCGATCATCGATAACAGCCCCGCCGCGAGAACCGCGTAGATAATCACGAAGATCGGGTCGTGAATGCGCATCGGCACGAACATCCACATCGCCACCCCGACACAGACCGCAACCAGCACGCCGCGCACCGCGCCGCCCGCGACAAAACCGAGGACGAACTCGGCGGGCGACAAGGGCGGCATCAGCACATCGACGATATTGCCCTGTATCTTGGAGACCATGACCGAGCTGACCGTGTTGTTGTAGGCGTTCTGAATGACCGCCATCATAATCAGCCCGGGGGCAAGGAATTCGATAAACGGCACACCGCCGATGACCTGAACCGCGCGCCCCAGCGCCAGCGAGAAAATCGCCAGAAACATCAGGCTGGTGACCATGGGCGCGATAAGAGTCTGCAGCCCCACCTTGAAGAACCGGTGGATTTCCTTGCCGATATGGGTTTGCAGTCCCAGCCAGTTTACGCGGCCGATTTCGCGTGGAAGACGCAGGCTCATATTTCGAATCCCGGAATAGTGCTGCTATTCGCCGTCGGGCGCGCCGTCGCCGCCGCTCCCCGGCGTGGGCACGTCGCTGGTCTCGACCGGCGCGGCGCCGGACTGACCGGATGACGATCTGGTCGATTTCGGCTGCACCAGGGCAATTCGGCCCTCCGGCGCGTTGCCGTCCTTGTCCACGCCGAAATAAAGCGTCCGGTGCGGAAACGGGATTTCGATCCCCAACTCATCGAACCGCTTTTTCATACGCCGGTTGAATTCACGCCCGACCTTCCATTGCTGGATCGGCTGGGTGGTGATCCGGGCCCGGATATTAACCGCGTTATCGCCGAACGAATCGACGCCCATGACCTCGAACGGCGCGACGATCAGCGGCCCGTACACCTCATCCGCCTGCAACTCGTCGGCGATATCGTATAGGATTTGAGCCACCTCGTCCGTGTCCTCGCGATAGGCCACCCCGACTTCGAAGACATAGCGCGAGAAATCCTTGGTCATGTTTTCGACAGTGGTGACCTCGCTGAACGGAATGATATGGACATTCCCGGCGAGGTCCCGCAGCCGGATAGTCCGCAATGTCAGCTGTTCGACAAGCCCCGAATGGGTGCCGATCCGTACCACGTCGCCGACCGCGATCTGGTCCTCGGTCAGAATAAAGATGCCGGTGATGATATCCTTGACCAGCGTCTGCGCACCGAACCCGATGGCCAACCCGACCACGCCCGCGCCGGCCAGCAACGGACCGATATTGAGGCCGAGCTCCGACAAGGTGACCAATATTACCAATGTGGTGAGCACCACAAGCATCGTCGTGCGCAGCAACGGCAACAGGGTTTTGGCGCGCGCCGAGACCTTGTCACTTGACGTCAGATAACGTTCCACCAGCGCGTTGGTGACCTCCCACACGATAACGGTAATCACGATCAACAGACCGATGGTAATCAGGCTGCCGATAAAATTCTGGCCCTTGGGCGAAGCGATCCAGGAAAACGCATCGAC
>CAZBKQ010000085.1:2038-6352 GCA_964492555.1 uncultured Rhodospirillaceae bacterium
CGAACATCTCGTGTTCGTCCTCATCGCCCGAAATAATGCCGGCGATGGTCGCGCGCCCCTGAAGCACCAGCACCGCCAGCATAAGCGCGACAAACAAGCCGATGATTTTCAGCAGAACCGCGGCGGATTGCGCCCCCAGCCCCAGATGCCGGAGGATTTCAACCAGCGCAAAGCCGTAAATCGTCACATAGGTCAGACGCCGGACCCAAACAAAGAGATAATTGGCGTCAATATCGCGCAACCGGATGAGCCGCAGATTCGCAGCAGCGGGCGCCAGCATCATCCGCGCGATGACCATGATAACCCCGGCCGCGAACATGGCGCGAATGATCGTTTCGCCGAGACGCGTCGCGCGGGGAGAAGCGGCAAATAGTTCGATGACCGCCGTGCCGGTCAGGAAAAGCCCGGCGACGGGCAAAAGGTCAAGCAACGTGCGGGCTGCCAATGTCGGGAACCGGTCCCAGAAGGACTCGGTCTCCCGTGTCTCAAGGCGGCTGCGCGGACTGTCGAGAATGCGCTGGACGATAAAATAGACGGCGAGCGCGGCGCCGAGCGCCACCAGCAAATGCCAGAAAAGCGGCAGGTTCTTCTCCCGCCAGCCGGGTGTGCTGATTTCGTCAACAAGAGCTTCGGTCGCGTCCGGCAGTCGCGCGACACCCGCCGACAGCGCCAGAAATTCCGCACCGATTTTCTGCAACCGGTCGGAAAGCACGGTGAAGACCCGTATGGTGAGGCCGGGGTCTTCCAACTTCTGTTCCTGCGCTTCCTGGGCGGCAATCAGAGTCTTCAGCTGCTCGACCAGCTTGCCCCGGTCTTTTTCGTTCTCAAGCGTTTTGACCAGCGCCTTGAGCCGCGCGGTCTGGGGCGCGCTTGTCTTTCCGGTGACGGCGGACGTGGCCGACGGGCTCCCGCCCGCGGACTGGGCGAAAACCGGCGGGACGAGAAACAGGAAAAATATCAGAAGGGCGGCAAGTGGGCGCATTCGGTAAAAATCACGAAGCTGAAGCAAGTACGGTGGCGGAAATCTATCTCTAACACATTATCGTGGTGCCGGGATATCCGGAATAGAGTGCCGCGCGCCATTGGCGGGGTCCCGGGGCTTGGGTATGATCCGGCCACAACCGAGCAGGGAGCTTTGAGACCGCAATGGGTGAATTTGGCATTGGACAACCGGTTCCGCGAGAGGAAGATCCGAGACTTCTGACGGGCGGCGGCGATTTCCTCGACGACGTCAATTTGCGCGATCAGGCCTATGGCTACGTTCTGAGAAGCCCGCACGCCCACGCAAAAATCAAATCTATAGATACATCCACAGCCAAAGCCGCGCCGGGCGTCATCAGGATACTGACCGGCGAGGACTGGGCGGCGGAAAATTTCGGCACCATGCCATGCGAGGACACCGCATCGGCGAAGCGCGCTGATGGCAGCGCGATGTTTCATCCCTATCGCGGCGCGCTTGTCACGGATCGCGTGCGGTTCGTCGGCGACTATGTCGCCTTCGTCATCGCCGAGACAAGGCTTCAGGCCCGCGACGCGGCGGAACTGATAGAGGTCGAATACGAAACCCTGCCCGCCGTGACCTCGATCGAGGCCGCCACAAAAAGCGGGGCGGAGCCGGTCTGGCCGGAAAATCCCGACAACACCGCCTTTACGCTTGAGAAAGGCGATGAGGCGGCGGTCGACGCGGCGTTCGCAAAGGCCGACCGGGTCATTACCCGCAAGTTTGTCATCAACCGGGTTGCGGCCGTCACTATGGAACCGCGCGGCTGTATCGGCGATTACGACCGGCGCAGCGAACGCTTCACCCTTTATACAGGGCTGCAGAACCCGCACCCGGTGCGCCATCAGCTGACACAAGGGGTATTCGGCATCCCCGAAACGCAGATGCGCGTGGTGCCGGGCGATGTCGGCGGCAGCTTCGGCATGCGGGGCGGCACCTATCCGGAACTCGCTCTGGTGCTGTGGGCGGCGCGGCTGATCGACCGGCCGGTCAAATGGACATGCGACCGGTCCGAAGGCTTCATGTCGGACGATCACGGGCGCGATAATCTCAGCGAGGTATCACTGGCAGTCGACAAGGAAGGCCATTTTCTGGGGCTCAAGGTCAGGACCTTCGCCAGCATGGGCGCCTATCTGGCGATCCGGGGACCCCGCCCGCCGACCAACAATCTCGGCACGCTGGCCGGGGTCTACCGCACGCCGGCGGCCTTCGTCCGGGTCAGCGGCGTGTTCACCAATATGAACTGCACCAACCCCTATCGCGGGTCGGGCGCGCCGGAAGCGGCTTATAATATTGAACGGATGGTCGATATCGTCGCCGATGAAATCGGCTTGGATCCGGCGGAGCTGCGCGCGAAAAACTGCGTCACCCCGGACCAGATGCCGTGGACCAACGCGCTCGGCTTTCACTATGATTGCGGCGATTTTCCCGGCAATCAGGAAAAGGCGCTGGAAGCCATTGATTACGCAGGTTTTGCCGCCCGGCGCGCGGAATCGGAAGCGCGCGGCAGACTGCGCGGTATCGGCATTTCCAACACGGTGAAGAAGACCTCTTCGCCGTTCCCCGAATCCTGCAAGCTGCGTTTCGACCCGTCGGGCACGCTGACCATGATCATGGGCACGATCAGCCACGGGCAGGGACATGAGACGATCTTCAAACAGATCGTGTGCGACCGGCTGGGGCTCGACCCGTCGATCATCCGCTATGTGCAGGGCGACACCGATATCGCGACCTATGGGCGCGGCACTTTCAATTCGCGTTCGACCGCCATCGGCGGATCGGCGACCGCGCTGGCCTGTCAGAAGACCATCGACAAGGGCAAGCGGATCGCGGCGCATATTCTGGAAGCCGCGGAGGACGATATCGAGTTTGTGGAGGGCAACTTCACCGTCTCCGGCACCGACCGCGCGATCAACCTGATAGAAGTCGCCAAAAAATCCTTTCAGGCCGCCGCCATGCCGGCTGATATCGAACCGGGTCTGGATGAACAGGGCGTGTTCAAGCCGGAATACTGGAACTGGCCGACCGGCGTACAGATTTGCGAGCTAGAGATCGACCCGGACACCGGGACAACCGAAATCGTCAATTTCGTTTGCGTCGATGATGTCGGCACCGTCATCAATCCGCTGCTGCTGAAGGCGCAGATGCATGGCGGGATCGCCCAGGGGATCGGTCAGGCGTTGATGGAAGATGTGCGTTTCGATTCCGATAGCGGTCAATTGCTGTCCGGATCGCTGATGGATTACTGCATGCCGCGGGCCGATGACTTTTGCTACATGGATATCATCAGCGCGCCCACCATCACCGCATCGAACCTGATCGGCGCAAAGGGCGGCGGCGAATCCGGCCCGACCGGCGCGTTACCCGCGACCATAAACGCGGTGGTGCATGCGCTGCGGCCCCTCGGCATCGATCATCTCGACATGCCGGCCACGCCCTTGCGCATCTGGCAGGCCATTCAATCTGCGCGCGCCGGCAAGGCGGCGTAAGACGCACAGAAAGGCTGGGAGAAAAGCAATGAGCGATCCGACTATCGCCGGCAAGGTCTGTATTGTAACCGGCGGCACGCGCGGGCTTGGCCGCGCCATGGCGCTGGCGCTGGTCGAGGCCGGCGCGAAGGTCGTCGCGCCCGGCCACATTGCCGATGACATTCCGATCGTCGAACGGGACGCGGAGGAAGTCCGCCGCAACACGGGCGGCGATATCCACGCCATGCTGGCGGACCTGCGCAAACCGGCCGATTGCGAACGGATTATCGACGCCGCCATCGACCGGTTCGGCAAGGTGGATGTTCTGATCAATAATGCCGGTCTCGGCATGCGGCCGTTTTCCGAAAACTTCATGAGCGATCCGGTCAAATTCTGGGAAACCAATATCGACCAGGTGCAGGCGACCTTCGACACCAACGCGGTCGGCCCGTTCCAGATGGCGCGCGCCGCCGTGCCCCATATGGTGAAGCAGGGCTGGGGCCGGGTGGTGAATGTGACCACCAGCATCGGCACCATGCAGCGCCGCGGGTTCTTTCCCTATGGCCCGACAAAGGCGGCTTTGGAAGCCGCCACACAGGTCTGGTCGGAAGATCTGGAGGGGACCGGTGTCACCGCGAATGTGCTGATCCCGGGCCGGGCCGCTGATACAGACATCATGCCGAAGGACTGGCGCGAGGGCGGCACCCACCGGTCAGGCGCCGAACCGGCACCGCCGGAAGTGATGGCCCCGCCGGCACTGTTTTTGACCTCCGATGCCTCAAACGGGTTCAACGGGCTGCGATTTGAGGCCGACAAGTGGGATACGGAGATCGACCCTGCGGAAGC
>CAZBKQ010000086.1:0-1371 GCA_964492555.1 uncultured Rhodospirillaceae bacterium
ATCCCGGCGAAAGCCGGGATGACGGTTTCTGTCGAAGCCCTTTCTCGATAACCGTCAGACCCGTAAAATCCCCCCATGGCTCCCCGCCCCGTTCCCACAGCGCCGGATACAAGCCGGTATCGCAGCGTCGCGGACATGCTGCGCGGCCACGCGGAGACGCGCGGCGACAAGCCGTTCATCGTCGCCGTCGACCAGAACGGCCGGTCGATCACGTTCCGCCAGCTGTGGAAGCTGTCCAGCCGGATGGCGCGGTTCATGGCGGAACGCGGCATCGGCGCCGGCGGGCGCATCGCGGTGCTGACCGACAACCGGCTGGAAATGCCGGTGCTGTACTTCGCAATCCAGCGCTACGGCGCGGCGTTCTGCACCATCAATGTGGAGGTAAACGCCGCCAATGCGCGCGAGATGCTCGCCCGTATCCACCCGGAGCTGGTGCTGTATCACAGGGACCTGGACGCCGACGCGCCGGGGCGCGATCAGGCATGTGACTGGATACCGTTCGGCGATTGCGATCCGGATGGCGGCGCGGCCGCCGATGGCGGATTGTTCGAGCTGCTGACCGGATACGGTGACGGCGACGACGCGCCCGACGCGGGCGCGGGGCCGGACGATCTCTGCGTGCTCAGCTTCACGTCGGGCACCTCGGCGGCACCGAAGGGCGTGATGCACCGCTTCGGCAATTATTTCTGGATCGCCGACCAGACCATCGACATGTGGAAACTGACAGATGCGGACCGCATGCTGGAGTTCCGCTCGCTGAGCTGGGCGTCGTCGCACATGCTGTGCCTGTCGCCGGCGCTGCGGGTCGGCGCGACTATCCTGCTGGCCAACCGGTTTTCACGGTCGCGGTTCTTTGGCTGGCTGCGCGATCACGAACCGACCATGGTGATCGGCGTACCGACGGTCATCAACATGCTGCTGGAACACGCACCGTCGTCCGACGACGTCGCGGCAACGCGCCGGTTACGGTTCATGTCGTCATCGACCGCGCCGCTGATGGTGGAACAGCACAAACGCTTCGAAGACACCTACGGCATCGAGCTGGTACAGCTCTACGGGATGAGCGAAGGCGGCATCGTCGCCAGCAATCATGTCGGCGAGCGGCGCATCGGCAGCGTCGGTCCGTCCGGGCTGTACCAGAACCTCCGCATCGTCGGCCCGGACGGCGACAGCCTGCCGACCGGCGAGATCGGCGAGATCGAACTTGGCGGCGCGCAGCCGGCGGGCGGCTACCTGCATGCCGACGGCACCGTCGAGGAAATCGGACGTCTGAAGACCGGCGATCTGGGCTATCTGGACGAGGACGGTTTTCTGATGATCACCGGCCGCGCGAAGGACGTCATCATTCGCGGCGGCGTCAACATCGCGCCT
>CAZBKQ010000086.1:1471-6009 GCA_964492555.1 uncultured Rhodospirillaceae bacterium
CGCTGGCGCGGATCGTCTGTTCCCCTGCCGCGACCGGAACGCTTTCCTTCGCGTCGCGCGCCGCCATGGCCCGGAATACCGGCTGCGGACCCGGCCGGGCGCCGCTTTCGCTAATGGTCAGGATGCGTTTCAGCCTCGCGCCGGCTTCGGTCGCGTACAGTTCCGCCTTGCGGCGCGCATCGGCGATGGCGCGGCGGCGGGCTTCGTCCATCAGATTGTCGGCCTCGTCGACGTAAAAGCTGATCCCATTGACCTGGTTCGCCCCGGCGCCGGCCAGCTTGTCGAGCATGGGGCCGAGCGATTCCAGATTACGCACCCGCACCGCGACGGAATTGGTGACGCGATAGCCGATGATGCGGTTTTCGCGGGCCGGCTGCGCGCGGTTATACGGTGCATAGCGCGGCGAAATATTGAAATTGCGCGTCTGCATGTCGCGGTCGGCGATGCCCATGTCTTTCAGCGATTTGAACAATTCCGCCATCGCTGCGGAATTCGCCGCCAGCGCCGAGCGCGCATCCGCGCCCTCGGTGACGACGCCTGCATTCACCCGCGCCGTATCCGGTCGCGCCTGCACCTCGCCGGTGCCTGAGAGTGAAATCGTCCGGAAGGGGCGCTCTGCGTCGTCCGACGCCATCGCGGCGGGTGTAAGGAGAAGAAAAATCGCGCCGGCGAGGGCGGCTGACAGGTTTCTGGCGGTCATCTGGGGCTCCGTTTCGCTGCTAAAACCACTGTCTCAGATACGAGACGTTTTTCGAACAGAAATCTGACGCTAAATTGTGGCAGTCAGGAGGCAAAGCCAAAGAGCGCCCAAGCACAGTCGATTCTTGATTCCGGCAAGGCTCCATCGCATGCTCGCGCCGATGAGCATGCCGTTTTCATACATATGGCGGTTTCTTGCTGCGGCGGGGATCGCCGCCGGCCTCCTGCTGCCGTCAGTCGCGACAGCGGATCTGAAATCGGGCGTCGCGGCCTACCGGGCCGGAGATTACGAAACGGCGTTGCGCGAATTCACGAAACTCGCGGCAGACGGCAATGCCCATGCCGAGTTCAATCTCGCGATTCTCTACCTCACCGGGCGCGGCGTCGAGAAGGACATCGCCCGGTCGATCGAGCTGCACAAAGGCGCCGCGTCGAAAGGATTGCCGGCGGCCATGCACGGGCTTGGGGTGTTTTACTATCAGGGGATCGGCGTCAAACGGGATTATGGCAAGGCGCTCGAATGGTTCCGCAAATCGGCTGCCGCCGGGTTCGCCGATTCCGAATTCAATATCGGCGTGATGTATTTCAATCGGCAGGGCGTCGCACGAGACGATGTGGAAGTCGTCAAATGGGTCTCTCTGGCGGCATCTCGTAAATTTTCGCCGGCCGAGTTCCGGCTGGGCCAGATGTACGAAAAAGGCGTTATCTTCCGGAAAAACCTGCGGGAGGCGCTGTACTGGTACCGGCTGGCGGCGACGCACGGCAACAAGAACGCCCCCGCCGCGATTACGCGCGTCGAGCGAGATCTGCGCGGCCCGCCGCTGCGCACGGACAAGGGACGCGAACAGCTGTCGCACGTATCGACTCCGTCTCCCCCTGCAGAAAAAGCATCGACCTCCACGGCAAAAAAACCGGAAGACGAGTTCAGCGTCAGCCTGCCGGAACAGACGCCGGACGACCGCGCCTCGGCGATCCCGGAACCGCCGGTGAGAGACAGGCCCGCCCGCCAGGCCAAACCGGCGAAGCCGCCCCCGATGAACCTGACGTCGCAGATCCCCGCCGAAACACCCGCCAGCCCCCTCAAGCCCGCACCAAAACGGCCACCGGCGCCAAAGCCTGCGGAAGAACGCGAATGGCGGGTTCAGTTCGCATCTTTCAGAACGGAAGCCGAAGCCGAAAAAGCCTGGAAGCGAATTTCAGAGACCGTCGCCGGGGCGCTCGGCGACATGAAAAGGATCGTCGCCCGGGCCGACCTCGGAGAGCGCGGCGTCTATCACCGGCTGCAGGTGGGGCCGCTGAACAGCAGGGCCGATGCCGTCTCCCTGTGTGCGCGGATCAAGGCCGAAATGGCGGACCAGGACTGCCTTCCGGTGCGGACGCGTGTGCGCTAAATCACTGCGACAGCCGCGCCGCTTCTTTACACAATCGCAAGACCGGCGTTATTAACTGCCATCGGATTATGTCTCGGAAAACGCCGTAATAGCCATGATTGTCATTCGTCTTTGCCTGTGGTTGATCATTCTCGGCGTACTCGCCTCGCCGATAGTGGCGTGGTACGGGCTCGAAGACACGCCGCTGGTGACCGAAAGCGCTAAGGTCAATGTCCGCGATATCCAGTCGGCCAAGGATTTTCTGAAACAGTACGATCCGCGCAACCTGCCCGACGGTAAGATAACGACGATCACCGCCAATCAGGGCCAGATCAATACAGCGCTGGCTGCAGCCCTTGCCGCAGCCCCTCAGCTGAAAGTACGCATCGTACCCAGCCGGTTCGGGCTTCTGGCGGCCATCACCGGCAAGGCGCCGCTGCCCGACAACCCGTTCGGGCAGTACGTCAACATCAGCATGCTGGTGGAATCCTCGACCACCGGCCTGAAAATCGGCCGCCTGAGCATCGGCGAAATCGAAATCCCGACCACGATCGTCCGGCCCGTGTTCATACTGGTGATGGACCAGATTGCCGGACCGGGCCGGGGCAAGGCATTTCTCGAAACGATCCGCAGCGTCCAGGTGACGGGCTCGCAGATCCGCGTTGTCTACCGGCCCAAGGACGGGCTTCTGGACGAGTTGAAAACCGCCGCCAAGAAGACCGTGGTCGCCGGCGACGCGACGATCACCCGCGCCTATTGGGAAGCCCTGCACGATCTCCACCGGCGCACCCCGGAAGGCAGTCATGTGTCGATCACGCAGTATATCCCGCCGATGTTCGCGCTTGCGAAACGGCGCTCGGCGGGCGGCAACGCAATCGAGGAAAACAAGGGCGCCATCTTCGCGCTGGCGATGTTTTTCGGCGATATCCGGATCGAACGGTTCGTCGGCGAAGTCCGGCGCGGCGAATACAAAGGCGCGCCGCGCAAGCTGAGCCACGTCCGGCTGCAGGGACGCCACGACTGGGTACAGCATTACCTGCTGTCCGCGGGCCTGGCGCTGGCAGGCGGGCGCGGCATCGCGGATTTCATCGGCGAGATCAAAGAGGTCCAGGACGCCACCAACAAGGTCAGCGGATTCAGCTTCACGGACATCGCCGCCGACCGCGCGGGCGTGCGGTTCGCGGAAGTCGCGACCGGATCGGTCGACGGCGCGCGCGAGATACAGAATTACCTCGCCCGCGGCATCGGCGAAGGCCAGTTTTTCCCCGAAATCCGGGATCTTCCGGAAGGGCTGACCGACGCGCAGTTCAAATCGCGCTACGGCGAGCGGGAAAGCGCAGCCTATAAACGCCAGATCGCCGAGATCGATCGGGGCATCGCGCAGATACCGCTTTACCGGTAAAACAGCCCGGTGACAGAGCCCAACTCGCCCGGCAGTCACGAAACCGTCACCGCCCCGCGACACCGGTCGCGGCGGGTGCCGCAGAACGTTTTCGAGCACAAACTTATCCGTCCGATATTTCGCGTGGCGTTTCGGGGGATGGAACTGGGCCTCAAAATTACTGGTCTTCATGCGCGGGGAATGCGCAATGCCGGGGACACCCAGGTGAATCGGTTCGAAATCCCGCTGGAGGACCTGCCGTCGGCGTTTGACGGCTACACCATACTGCATATGAGCGACCTGCACGCCGACGGGCCGGTGGATCTGGAATCTTCGATCGCCCGGGTGCTCGCCGATGTGGAGGCCGATCTATGCGTACTCACCGGCGATTACCGCTACCGTCTGTCCGGCACGCGCGATGAAGCCGCAGAACCGATGGCGCGGATACTAAAACACGTCAGGGCCCGCGACGGCGTCGTCGGCATTCTCGGGAATCACGACCTCGCGACGATGATGGACCCGCTGCGCGACACGGGCATCCACATACTGTTGAACGATCACCTGGCGCTGAAGCGCGGCGAAGACGAGATCGTGCTGATTGGCCTCGACGACGTTCACGCCTATCAACCGGCGGATGAGGCCGCAGCCGCGCTTGCCGCCATGCCGAAAGGTTTTCGCATCCTGCTGCAGCATTCGCCGGAATTGCTGGACGAGGCCGAAGCCGAAAACGTCTCGCTTTACCTGACGGGGCACACCCATGGCGGCCAGATCTGCCTGCCGGGCGGGCTGCCGATCATGACCAACATCAAAACGCAGCGCCGCTATGCGCGCGGCCTGTGGCGACACGGCAGAATGACCGGCTATACGACGACCGGCGTCGGCGTCTCGGTCATGCCGGTGCGTTTCTTCTCCAGGGGCGAGGTCGCCGTTATCACGCTACGGCGGAAATAGCAGCTCCGTTCAGATTTCCGCGGATGGCAGCGGCGGCTTGCCCAAAATCATGTCGGATGCCTTTTCCGCCATCATGATGACTGGCGCATTCGTGGCGCCGCCGATCAGATCGGGCATCACCGATGCGTCGACGACCC
>CAZBKQ010000087.1:0-1087 GCA_964492555.1 uncultured Rhodospirillaceae bacterium
GTAAAGCTGTTACGCCGGGCCCGCCCTTTCAACCACCTCACAAACGTTTTACTTATGTAGTGCGGTACCAGCCCGCTCCCCCTCCCGGCCTCCCCAAGCATACTGTCGTAGGGAGGCCGGGAGGGGGAGCGGGCTGGTACCGATTGAGCGCTAGCGAAATTTGGGACTTTTATCATGCAAATACGTGTTGCCCTGCCCGATCTGGTTTCGAACTCTTATTTCCCGGCGATCGCCGCGGTGGAGCTCGGTTTTTTCAAGGAAGAAGGGCTGGATGCCAGCCATGAGCTGATCTTTCCCGTGCCCGACAGTTTCAAGGCGCTGCGCGATGGCGGCACGGAATTCGTCGCCGGATCGGCCCATGCGCCGCTCTGGGCCTTTCCGCGCTGGGAGGGATCGAAAGTCCTCTGTTCGCTGAGCCAGGGCATGTACTGGTTTCTGGTGGTCGGCGTCGACAGCCCGCTGCAGAAGGGCGATGTGCAGGGGCTGAAAGGTCTCAAAATCGGCGCGGCGCCCGGCGTCGATGTCGGGTTGCGGCAATTGCTCGCCGCCGCCGGGATCGATCCGGAACGCGACGGCATCGAAATCGGCCTGCCGCCGGGCGGTGTGCCCAAGGGCACGTCCTTTGGTGTCGCCGCGGCCGAATGGATGCGCCAGGGCATCATTGACGGGTTCTGGGCCAACGGTATGGGGACGGAGGTCGCGGTGACCAACGGCATCGCCAAGGTGATCCTGGATGTGCGCCGCGGCGACGGGCCGGCGGAGGCCTTCCGCTTTACCCAGCCCGCCCTGGTCACCACACAGAAAATGGTGGATGAGAACCCGGATGTGGCCGCCGCCGCGGTCCGCGCCATCGTCAAAACGCAAAACGCTCTGAAAGAGGATGTCTCCCTCGCTACCCGTGTCGGGGAAAAGCTGTTCCCGGAAAAAGAGGCCGGGCTGATCGCCACGCTGATCGAACGCGATCTGCCATATTATGACGCCGATATCCCGCAGGATCTGGTCGAGGGGATGAACGGGTTCGCGTCCCGCGCCGGGCTGCTCGAAGGCGGGCCGGTCGCTTATGACGATATCGTCGCGACGCAGTTCA
>CAZBKQ010000087.1:1187-5782 GCA_964492555.1 uncultured Rhodospirillaceae bacterium
GGCCGCATGATGTGTTTCTGATAGGCCGGGCGTTCGGCCAGCCTCTCATACCAGGCGCGCATATTGGGCGTTTCCGGCCGGTCCAGCGGGATGTTGAACCAGCGATAAGCGCCGATCCCGACCGAGATATCGCCAAAGGTGAAATTGTCCCCGGCGACATATTTCCGGCCTTCCAGCGCCCCTTCGAGAATAGCGACGGTGCTTTTCAGTTTTTCGATCCCGGCGCTTAACGCCGCCGCGTCCCTGTCTTCCGGCCTGGTGCGGATCAGCGCGTCATAGACGGGTTTCAGCGCCGGGCCGAGCGTGCCGAGATGCCAGTCCATCCATTTATCGCCCGCCGCCCGTACTTTCGGATCGTCGGGCCAGATCGTGCCCTGGCCATAGGCGCTCGCCAGATAGCGCGCGCAGGCGGCGCTTTCCCACATCACCAGATCGCCGTCGATCAGGGTCGGCACGCGGCCGTTGGGGTTGAGCGCACGGTATTCGGGATCGTCCAGCCCACCGAACGGCCCGCCCTTTTCAATAAATTCGAAATCGAGCCCGAGTTCCGCGCACATCCAGAGCGGTTTCTGCGCGTTCGACGATGCCGGAAAGCCGTAGATCTTGATGGTCATTTTTTTACTCCGGTTTTTCACCGCGCCCGGCAGGAAGGGCGGTTCGGTAGTGAATTTCGGGATGCACAGGTTAGGCGGAAGTTCGGACGCATACAATGTCAGGGCCGGGCCCGGCCCGCGGCGTTGTATCATCCACGTTGAATCCCTGTTTACCGGACCACCCCCTTGCCCGCCGGTCCGGGCGCTGTATCTTTCATGCGATCGCATAGAAATTTACCGGAGCCCCCAATGACCGACGAAACTGAAACCCCGCCGCTCTTCACCCCCTTCACCCTGCGGGAGATGACGGTGAAAAACCGGGTGATGATGTCACCCATGTGCATGTATTCGGCGAGGGATCTCGACGGCACGCCGAACGATTTCCATGTCGTGCATGTCGGGGCGCGGGCGCTTGGCGGCGCCGGTCTTGTCTGCACGGAAATGACGCAGATCTCACCGGAGGGGCGGATATCGCTCGGCGATGCGGGTATCTGGGATGACAAGCATATCGAGCCCTGGAAGCGGGTGGTGGATTTCGTCCATGAAAACACGGACGCGAAAATCGCCATGCAGCTCGGCCATGCCGGGCGCAAGGGGTGCGATCCGCTGACCTGGGAGCGGGGCACGCCGCTGGCCGCCGAACTGCATTGGGAAATGGTCGCGCCGAGCGCCATCCCGTTCGGGCCGGACAACGACACGCCGCGCGAAATGAACCAGGCCGATATCGCCAAGGTGCGGGAGGATTTCGTCGCCGGCGCCAGACGCGCCGATGAGGCCGGGTTCGATATGATCGAGCTGCATTGCGGCCATGGCTATCTGCTGTCTTCCTTTATCTCGCCCCTGTCCAATCACCGTACCGATGCGTATGGCGGCGATCTCGAGGGACGGATGAAGCTGCCGCTGGAGGTTTTTGAGGCGGTTCGCGCCGTCTGGCCGGACGAGAAACCGATCTCGGCGCGTATTTCCGCGATCGATTGGGTCGAGGGCGGCAATGAAATCGCGGACGGGGTACGCATCGCCGAAATGTTCCACGCGGCGGGGCTGGATATCCTCGACGTGTCGTCCGGCAACGTGACCCATGTGCGCCGCCCGGCGGTCGAGGGGCTGTTCCAGACGCCGTTTTCGGAGGAGATCAAGAAACATGTCGATATCCCGACCATCACGGTCGGCAATATCGCGACCGGTGAACAGGCCAACGCGGTGATCGCCGAAGGCCGCGCCGATATCTGCGCCATCGGCAAGGGGCATCTGTTCGATCCGTTCTGGACCCATCACGCCGCCCGCGCGCTCGGCCATGCCGAGGGCTGGCCCAAACAGTACCCGGCGGCCCGGGTGTTCGACCCGAACCCGTGAGTATCGCGCGCGCCATAGCCGCCGCCCTTCTGGCGACCGCGCTTTCCGCCTGCAATACCACGCCGGAGGGCACGCCTTACCAGGCGGTCGCCAGCGACTACCGGCCCTATGGCTATGCCGAACGAAAGCTGGAAAACGGCGATTGGGAGGTACGCTTTACGGCCGACAAGCACACCGCGCGAGAAGACGCCGAGACAAGCGCGCTGAAGCGCGCGG
This sequence comes from uncultured Rhodospirillaceae bacterium, assembly GCA_964492555.1. Classification (GTDB taxonomy): domain Bacteria; phylum Pseudomonadota; class Alphaproteobacteria; order MPNO01; family UBA2964. Next base: position 3,350 of record CAZBKQ010000087.1, read on the forward strand.
CGGAGCTGACGCTGAAAGCCGGGTTGAAAAAATTCGCGGTCCTCGATCGCGTCTGGGAAAAATATGTCGATACCCAGATCGAACGCGAGATCGTGATATCGGACGGCAACCGGACGGTGCGGCGCACCGAACGAAACTTTCCCCGCAAATTCGTCCGCGAACGGCGCATCGCGATCTATTCGATCCGGCCCTATCGCGGCGAAGCGCCAAAAGGCGCGGTGCGGACATATGACGCAAAATCAATTTTGAAACAGTAGCCCAACAGGACAAATCATGACCGACACTGCCGGCATCCCGCCCATCTTTCGTCCGCTGAAATTGCGCGATGTCACCATCCCGAACCGGGTGGGGCTGTCGCCCTTGTGCATGTATCAATCGCGCGAAGGCCATGCGAACGACTTTCATGTCGTCCATCTCGGCAGCCGCGCGGTGGGGGGCTTCGGGCTGGTCTTCGCCGAGATGGCGGCGGTCTCACCCGAAGGGCGGATATCGACCCGCGATGCCGGGCTGTGGCTCGATTCCCATATCGAACCGTGGAAACGGGTGGTCGATTTCGTGCATGAACGCAGCCCGTCCGCCATCGCGATCCAGCTGGGCCATGCCGGGCGCAAGGCGGATACCGGGGTGCGCTGGCTGCGCGGCACGCCGGAGGGGCAGGAAGGCGCGGGCGGGTTCGAGACTATCGCTCCATCGGCCATTCCCTTTGTCGAACGCTACAGGACGCCACGGGCGATCCCCGAAGACGACGTGCCGGCTTTGGTGCGGAAATATGTCGATGCGGCAAAGCGGGTCGAGGCCGCGGGGTTCGATATCGTCGAGCTGCATTTCGCGCATGGTTATCTGATCAGCTCTTTCATGTCGCCGCTTTCCAACAAGCGGAACGATCCGTTCGGCGGATCGCTGGAGGCGCGGATGGAACTGCCATTACGGATTTACCGCGCGGTGCGCGAGGTCTGGCCGGAGAGCAAGCCCATCGCCAGCCGGATTTCGGCAATCGACTGGGAAGAGGGCGGCAACACCATCGAGGATGCGGTCGAGATCGGCAAGATGTTCAGGGAGGCCGGGCTGGATATCCTGGATGTATCCTCGGGCATGGTCACTCATGGCGGCCGGCCGGAAGAGGAAACCAAGCTGTTCCAGGTGCCGTTTTCGGACCGCATCCGCAATGAGGCGGATATCCCCACCATGACGGTCGGCGGCGTGCAGGACGCGGCCGCGATGAACGAGATCATTGAGGCCGGTCAGGCCGATATCTGTCTGATGGGACGGGCCGCGCTCTATAACCCGTACTTCATGCGGCACGCGGCGAAGAATATGAATTACGATTTCCCCTGGCCGGAGGAGTATGTCAGCGCCGGAACAATCGACGCGCCGGTGGCGTAGTTTTAACGGCCCCGGCCCGCTCCCCCACCCGGCCACCCACGGGGCTATCCTATTGGGCGGCCGGGTGGGGGAGCGGGCCGGGGCCGCATTAAAGAGATATCTTCTATCCGGCCTTAGCCATCTGCACTTCGCGGCGCCAGATATAGAGACCGCAGGGCACGACGATGGCGAGACCGGTCAGGGTCCAGCCGTCGGGGAACTGGTTGAAGATGGCGAGGCCGAGGATCGCCGCAAAGATCACCTGCGTATAGAGGAAGGGCGAGACCACCGAGGCCGGCGCGATTTCGAGCCCGCGGATCAGCAGATAATGGCCGACCCCGTAACACGCGCCGAGCGCCGCCATATATGCCCAACCGATCAGATCGGGCGTCACCCAGAAAAACGGCACGATGAGGGAGGTCGCCCCCACCCCGATGACGGATGTCCAGATAAGGCTGGTATTGGCGTGATCGGTGCGCGCCGCGATGCGCGTCAGTATCTGATAGACCGCATAGCAAAAGGCCGAGACCAGCGGCAGAAACATTGCCCAATGGGTGCTGGCCGCGCCGGGGCGGATAATCACCATCACCCCGCCGAACCCGATCAGGATGGCGAGCCAGCGCCGCCAGCCGACCGTTTCCCCCAGGATGGGAATTGAAAAGGCGGTGACCAGCAAGGGCGCGACAAAGACGATCGCGATGGCGTCCGCCAGCGGCAGAAATTGCAGCGCGGCGAAGAAACAGACCGTCGCAATCAGCATCAGAAAGGACCGGGCGACATGCAGCCACGGGCGGGGCGATTTCGCCTGGGCGAAGATATTGCCCCGCGACAGAAACAGGCAGGTCAGCGCGAAGTGAAAGAAATAGCGCGACCAGACGATCTGCGTCGTGCCGTACCCGTCATGCAGCAGCTTGACCAGTGCCTCGCCCACCACAAAAAACGCCAGGCCGGAGATGAACAGGCCGATGCCCTTGCGGCTGTTCTGCTGGCGTTCGATCTGTTCCATGAAACGATCCTGTGGGGACGGCGCGGCGGAGAGGCCCGCCGGGATGGGGCGGTTGTATGACCCGA
>CAZBKQ010000088.1:0-3437 GCA_964492555.1 uncultured Rhodospirillaceae bacterium
GCCGCCACCATCGCGCGCAAGTTCGACAAGAACCGGGGGTTTGCCAGCTCGCTCGGCATGGCGGGCGTCGGCGGCGGGCAGGCGGTGTTTCTGCCGCTGATCGCCTGGGCGATCACCGCCTATGGCTGGCGGACGGCGCTGGTTGTGTTCGGGGTCGGGCTGGTGGTGACCGGGTTCCTGTCGATGTTGTGCATGGACAATGTCGTCAAGGCATCGGAAACCGCGGCCGACAAGGAAAACACCGCCGAGCATATCGGCGGCAAGCTGCGTTACGTCTTTACCCATCCGGTTTTCTGGCTGCTGGGTCTCGCCTATGTCATTTGCGGATTTACCACCGCCGGGATCGTCAAGGTCCATTTTGTGCCGTTCGCCAATCTGGTGTGCGGATTTTCGTTGAATGAAAGCGCGACGGCCTATGGCGTTCTGGCGTTGTTCGATGCGGTCGGGATGATCGCCGCCGGTATTCTGTCGGACCGGGTGCATCGGCCTTTCCTGTTGGGGCTGGTCTATTTCCTGCGCGCCCTGACCTTCCTGATGCTGTTCTTCATTCCGTCTGAATACTGGATATTGTTGGCCTTTGCGGTTCTGTTCGGGACGCTGGATTTCGCGACCGTGCCGCTGAATGCCGGGCTGGTCGCCAGTCATCTGGGCCTGCGGACCATGGGGCTGACCATGGGGCTGATGTTCGCGGGCCATTCGATCGGCGGCGCGCTGGGTTCGTTCCTCGGCGGTGTCGCCTATGACTATATGGCGAGCTATGACTGGGTGTGGCTTGCCGGGCTGGCGTTGGCCTTTGTCGCCGCGATTCTTGCCTGGTCGGTGCCGGAACGCCGCGATGCCGCGCCCGAGCCGGAAACCGCAGCCGAACCGGCCCGCGCTTAGTCTTTCGTCTTCAGGATATCGGCCAGACTTGTTTCGCCGCTGCCGGGTTTCAGCGGTTGTGGCTGCGACGCATGCGGCGCCCAGCCGGTCATGAAGACGATATCGAAGGTCGCGCGCAGCCGCCCATCCGCATCGGCGAATTTCCCGGCATAGATTCGCGCCGCTTCGAAAAAAATCTCCCGGCGGCTGAAATGGCGCGGCCGGCCGCAAAGCGCATTGGCTTCGCCCATGCCGCGCAGCTCGCGCATCAGCCCGAACGCGTCTTCATAGGTGACGGTGATCCGGTCGAGATCGGCCACCGGCAGGGCGAAGCCCGCGCGCTGCAACAATGCCGCCGCGTCCGCCAGATCGATAAAGGGAGAAACGCGCGGCGCGATACCGCCGGTGACCAGACTTTCCGCCTCAATCAGCGACTGGCGCAGCTCTGTCAGCGTATCGCCGCCGGGAAAGGCCGCGAGAAACAGCCCGTCCGGTTTCAGGGCCAGGCGGATTTGCATCAGCAGGCCCGGAAGATCATTCACCCAATGCAGCGCGAAATTGCTTTCGATGAGGTCCACGCTCCCCGGTGGGAGGCCAAGCGGTTCCGGGACCCCGCCATTGCCGTCCCAGGCGGAAACCGTGGCGGCGGTTTCGAAATTCCGCTTCACATCCGCCTTGCGGTCTCTTAGCCGGGAAGCGACCTCCCGGTAAAGAAAATCGTGCGACGAAAAGGCGTTGCCCGCGCGTTGGCGATTGGTGGCGACCGCGCCGGTATCGAAAATCTCCGGTATGTCCTGTGTCATGGCCGCACTATCGCATGGGCCGCCACGTCACAAAACAAGTCCACGCGGTTGTTCGTTCTCCGCCCCATCCGTAAGATGCAGACCTTCCGCAACAAGGGCCGATAGACATGACCGACAAGATTACTCCGCAGGCGCTTCGCGACTGGATTATCGATGATGACGAGCTTGCGCTGATTGATGTGCGTGAGGAAGGCGAGTTCAGCGCCAACGGGCATCTGCTGTTCGCCGTTTGTCTGCCGGTCAGCCGGCTGGAGCTGGGGATTGCCGATCTTGTCCCGCGTAAATCCGTCCGCATGGTTCTGTGCGACGGCGGCGAGGGGCTGGCCGCAATCGCGGCGGAACGTCTCGCCGGCTGGGGATATGAAAACATCTCTATTCTGGAGGGCGGCGCGCCGGGCTGGGAAGCGGCTGGCAACGTGCTGTTCCGGGGCGTCAATGTACCGAGCAAGGCGTTCGGCGAATTCGTCGAACATCAATCGGGCACGCCGTCGCTCGCGCCGGAGGAGCTGAAAGCGCTGCTCGACAGCGATGAGGACGTGATTGTGCTGGACAGCCGCCCGTGGCCGGAATACCGGCGGATGAATATCCCGACCGGTATCGACTGCCCCGGGGCGGAGCTCGCCTATCGCGTCCATGATCTGGTGGAACGGCCGGAGACCACCGTGGTGGTAAATTGCGCCGGGCGGACGCGCAGCATTATCGGCGCGCAGTCTCTGATCAATGCGGGCGTCGAAAACAAGGTGATCGCGCTGCGCAACGGTACGATGGGCTGGGCGTTGGCCGGGTTCGATCTCGAACATGGCAGCGACCGCAATTTTCCGGAGCTCAGCGCCGATGGTCTCGCCAGGGCCAAAGAGAAAGTGGCCGGCGTTGCCAAACGGTTCGGGGTTCAGGAAACCGATCTCGCCACCGTCGATCAGTGGCGCAAGGAAACCGATGAAAGATCGCTGTTTCTCCTCGATGTCCGCAATCCCGACGAATACGCGGCGGGGCATTTGCCGGGGTCGTTGCACGCGCCCGGCGGCCAGCTGGTGCAGGCGACTGATCGCTGGTGTGGGGTGCAGGGCGCGCGGCTGGTGCTGATTGACGATACCGGGGTTCGCGCGACGATGACCGCGTCCTGGTTGCTGCAGATGGGCTGGCGCGATGTGCGCATCCTGACCGGGGTGACCGATATGGACGGATTGGAAAGCGGCACGCCGCCTGCTGATATGCCCGCCCCGGCGCGCGATGTCGCGACTGTTTCCGCGGCGGAGGCGAAGGCGGCCGCCGATGACGGCGCGGTGATCGTCGATTTCGCCAACAGCCTGGAATATAAGGCATCGCATGCCGCCGGCGCCTGCTGGGCGGTGCGGTCGCGCCTTGTTGGCTCGCTTTCGAAAATTCCGGGCGACGGGCCGATTATCTGTACCTCGCCCGACGGGGTGCTGGCGCGCTATGCCGCCGCCGATCTCGCCGCGTTGACCGACCGGCCGGTGATGACGCTTGATGGCGGCACCGTGGCGTGGAACGCGGCGGGGCTGCCCACCGCGGACGGGTTCGAGGCGCTGACATCCGAAAATAACGATATCCAGTACAAGGCCTATGATTATGACGAGGATATCGAGGAACATATGAAGGAATATATCAGCTGGGAAATCGGCCTCGTCGACCTGATTGAGGAAGACGGCACCGCCCGGTTCCGTCACGTGCCCGCCTGATGATGGGGGCGTCCCTGCTGCCGGCGCTGCGCCGGGCCGGGGCGAAATCGATCGATCTGGTCCTGCCGCGCCG
>CAZBKQ010000088.1:3537-5696 GCA_964492555.1 uncultured Rhodospirillaceae bacterium
TGGGTGGGCATCTGGATCATCTGGACGCCGTTGTTCCCGTGCCGCTCCACCGGACGCGGCTCGCCCTGCGCCGCTATAACCAGTCGTCGCTGCTGGCTAACGCGCTGGCCCGGCTGACCGGTCTCCGGCCCTTGCCGGATGCGCTGATCCGCCGCCGCCGGACCCCGTCCCAGGGCGGGTTGAGCGCCTCCGCCCGCCGGCGCAATGTCGCCGGGGCCTTCGCCGTTAATCCCCGCCGGGCGGCGCAACTGACTGGGCGGAGGATAGTGTTGATCGATGAAGTCTATACCACCGGCGCGACGATCGCCGCCTGCACCAGGGCCTTGCGCGCGGGCGGCGCGGCCGAGATTCATGCGCTTACGCTCGCCCGGGTAATCCGGCCCGGCGATCCCTGACCGGGGCTGGAATTTTCGCGCGATTATATTATCTCTCTCCCTAGAAGAGATCAGGAGAACACACCGTGGCCACCGTTGAAGTCTATACCACCCTGTTTTGCCCCTTTTGCGTCCGGGCCAAGAACCTTCTGAAGGCGAAGGGCGTCGCATTCACCGAGATTTCGGTTGATGGCGATCCCGGGCTCCGGCGCCAAATGACCGAACGCTCGCGCGGCGGGGTGACGGTGCCGCAGATATTCATCAATGACGAACCGATCGGCGGTTCGGATGAACTCGTGGCGCTGGAAAATCAGGGCAGGCTGGACGCGTTGCTGGCCGATTAACGAATTGGTCAATTTTGGCCGATAGGGTGCGGGCCTCGGCTCTGACTGGAGAGGGACCTGCCATGCCGCGCGAATACCGCAGACTGTATTTCAGCGAAGATGAACTGATGGACGCTATTGAGGCGCATGACGAAGTCGCGTCGCAGCGTCTTGAGGATCAACCGATCCATAAGGTTGAGTCCAACGCCGATGAAGACGGTAATTTCCGGATCACCCTGGAAAACGACTTGTCGGATGGCGGCAAGGAGCTTGATTTGCCGCCGCATTATATCGTCGCTGCCATGATGCGTTTCTGTATCGACGAAGGTGTGCCGCTGCCCCGGCGCGGCAGCAAGTCGCTGGAATTTGAGAACGGTGAATGCGTGCTGGTGGTTGAGGTCGATCACGAGGTCGGCGCGGGCGCCGCCGCCGCCTGACAGGGCGGAATTTCGATTCCCTCCCGTTTTTTTCCCACCGCGCAAATCCGCTGAATGCGGGCCGGGCGGGGGTCGGTGACGATCCCGTCCTCATAGGCGATAACGGAAAGCCGATCCGAAAAACAGTCCCATAGCTCGCCCGGACGCAGCAGGAAATCCGGATTGGATGGCTTGCCGAACTTTTCGTTTCCGGCGGCGAAGGTCTCGTAAATCAGAACGCCCTCATCGGTCAGTGCGTCGGCGATATCTGCCATGATCGGCCTGTGCAAATAGTTGGTGATGATAATTCCGCCGAATTTTTCGTCGCCAAATGTCCAGCCCGTCGATGTTTCCAGATCGACCTCCCGGATTTCAAGGTTTCGCGGGACGGCGTCTGACAGGTTTTCGTATAGCGGCGCGGTATTCCGGTCCGCGGCGACTATCTGAAAACCCCGGGCGGCGAGTCTGATCGCATGGCGCCCGCCGCCGCAGGCAAGGTCCAGAATCCGGGTGTTTTCCCGAAAAAGACGGGAAAACCGCATGACCCAGGGCGAAGGCGGGGGCAGATCGCGCGCTATTGATTGCATAAATTTCGATCCCACTTTATTGACGTTGCGGATTTATTGCAGTTTGGTGACCCACGAAAGCGGGAATTTAAGCCATGATTTCATTCGATCTGAAATGCGCCAACGACCATGAGTTCGAATCGTGGTTTCAGAGCGGCGACGCCTATGAAAAGCTGGTCAAGGCGAAACAGGTCACCTGCCCGGTCTGCGGCGACACGAAGATCACCAAGGCGTTGATGGCGCCCGCCGTCAGCGGCACCAGGAAAAAGAGCGGCGATACGGCGCCGATGGCGACCAACGCGGCGGATTATATGAACGCGATGCGGGCGATCCGCCGGCAGGTCGAGGAAAATTGCGACTATGTCGGTGATAAATTCGCCGATGAGGCGCGCAAGATCCATTACGGCGAGGCCGATGAGCGCAATATCTATGGCGAGGCGACCACGGAGGAAGCCGAGTCGTTGCAGGATGAAGGGATAG
>CAZBKQ010000089.1:0-2648 GCA_964492555.1 uncultured Rhodospirillaceae bacterium
TCGGCCTCGGCCTTGGTCTTGCCCCAGAGCGGCGGGTCTTTCAGATACTCTTCCTCTTCCGGTGTGTTTTCCCGGCCCATCACCGCGTTGCGGTGCGGATAGCGCCCGAACCGGCGAATGGCTTCTGAATGATCCAGCGTCATCTGTTTGGAATGTTCGAATTCCGCGCCCTCGAGCGCCATGTAATAAGGCTCGATAAAATCATGGTCTTCCAGAATTTCACTGTGCTCGAAGGGAAGATAGCAAAACACCTTGGGCCAGCTTGAATATTGTTCGTGATAGTTCCGTCCCATTGCGAGCCGGGCGATGTCGCGCGCCTTTGGGTCGGCGTCGAAGGCCTTGGGTGAATTTCGGAACACATTCCGGGAAAACTGATCCAGCGCGATAATCAGGGCGAGACATTCCTCTGCCGTTTCTGTCAGGTGGTCGAGCTCGCCGCGCGCGGCCTTGGCCTGAATATCGGTGAATTGTTCCGTCAGCGCGTTATCGAACGCGTCCGTCGATTTGAACCATTCGTCGTTTTTGCTCATTTCCGCCGACACGTCGGTTGTGCCGAACCAGAACATCAGAATTTTCTCGGCGATCGGGTCCATTGAGTCCTGCTGTACGGGTTGTTATTCCGGGCGTTAGGATAGCGGCAGCGAACAGGCGCGCAACCACCGAAACGGGGAAACAGGATAATGGCAGTCAAAAGGCTTTTGCTTGAAATCGGCATGGGGAACGATCTGCATGGCGGGGATTCCACCAAAGCCTCGATCCGCGCGATACAGGACGCGGTGCATCACAGCTCGCTGTCGATGGTCCGTGCACTGGGGCTTGATCGTGATCAGGTGCATGTCGACGTGACGGTCGGGGTTCAGGAACCGGATCAGGTCGATATCGAGGCGGTGAAAAAGACCCTGCCGTTCGGGATCGTCACGGTAACCGCGGTCAAAGGCGGGCTGGATGTTCCGGAAGACGGGGTAAACGATCTTGCCGTCATCGCCGCGGCCACCGTCATCGTCAGCGCGGATATTCCCTAATCGAGTTCCTTGAGCTCCCGTAGCACCGGCATGGCTTTCAGGTCGGCCTCTGTCAGGCGCGACCAGTCGATGCCGGATGGCGGGGCGGGCGGGCTCGCGATATGTATCACCCGGGTCGGCGTCGCGATGACGGATAGGGGCAGATCAATCGCCTCCGACGGGAACCCGCCGACAAGCTGGCTGTCATGCACCATGGTCGCGACCGGTACCGGCTCGTGGCCGAGTTCTCTCAAAATCGCGAATTCCATATCGCTGTATCCTTCGCCCTTGCCGCAGCGATAGCCGCTTTCCGTCACAGCGACGGACCCGGCGACGATGGCGTCCATCTGCGGTAACTCAGTCAGCGGCACCAGTTCCGCCCATTCTTCGCAAGACGATAGAGCGGCGGCCTTTGGCCAGGCATCGGGCGGAATTTTAGCCGGGTCGAATTTCATGAAACCGCCCGCCAGGCGCGGGGTCGGCATGAAATAGGTGATGCCGCGCCTGAGTGCCAGCAGCCGCAGTGGACGCATCGGTGAGTCGGGATTGATTTTCAAGAATTTGGCGCTCTTCCAAGGCTCGACATCCAGCAGCCGTTCGGCGGCTTTTTCGGCGCCTTTGAAATTCGGGATACGGCCTTTGATGGGAAAGGGAAAACGGGCGACGCGCTCTTCCCGCATGCGTTCCCAGACATCCTCCCGCGCGGCTTTTTTTGACGGGAAGGAAGCCATGGTCAGCTTTCGGTCTTACCGGTAATCATCAGGGCAAATGCCCAGGACAGCGCGACCTCCGACAGCCGGTCGAACCGCCCGGATGCACCGCCATGGCCGGCGTCCATATTGATCCAGAGAACGATCTTGCTGTCGCCCGTATTGTGGTGACGAAGCTTCGCAACCCATTTCGCCGGTTCCCAATAGGTCACGCGCGGATCGGTCAGACCACCCGTTGCCAGCACATTGGGGTAAGGCTGGTCGGTAATATTGGTATAGGGGCAGTAAGACGACATCGATTTGAACGCGGCCTCATCGCGGATCGGGTCTCCCCATTCGACCCATTCCGGTGGGGTCAGCGGCAGGGTTTCGTCCGACATGGTGTTGATGACATCGATAAAGGGGACCTCCGCGACGATCCCCCTGAACAGGTCGGGCCGCATATTGGCGACCGCGCCCATCAGCATGCCGCCGGCGCTGCGCCCCTGCGCGACGATATTGCCTTTGGTGGTGTATTTTTCGCGGATCAGCATTTCGGCCGCTGCGATGAAATCCTTGAAAGTGTTGGGTTTGTTCTGGAGCTTGCCGCCGAGATACCAGCGTTTGCCGCATTCCGTCCCGCCGCGGATATGGGCGATCGCGTAGACGAATCCGCGATCCACCAGGCTCAGAATATTGGCCGAAAACCCCGCCGGCATGGAATAGCCGTATGAGCCGTATCCGTAGAGCAACATCGGCGCGCCGCCATCGATCAGCGTCTGTTTGCGATGCAGTACGGTGACCGGCACCAGAACCCCGTCATGGCTTTCCGCCAGCAGACGGCGGCAGACATAGTCTTCCGGATTGTGGCCGCTTGGTACTTCCTGTTCCTTGCGCAGCGTGCGTTCGCGGCTCGCCATGTCGTAATCATAAACGCGGCTCGGCGTTGTCGGAGAGG
>CAZBKQ010000089.1:2748-5694 GCA_964492555.1 uncultured Rhodospirillaceae bacterium
CTCGCTGATGCGAAAATCGACGTCATCGCCCTCATTGGTCAGGATGAACAGGTTCTCGCCATGATCGCTGACATCGCAGGTGACGCCGGTCTGTCGCGCCCAGATCAGTCGGGGCTCGCTTTCCGGCGCATCCGCCGGGATCAACCGTACCTCCGTGGTATCCGAATGATCGTGAGAGTCGATAACGAGGAATTGCCCGCTTTCGGTCTTGCCGACGGAAATGAAGAAACCCGGGTCGGTTTCCTCATAGATCAGGGTGTCCTGTTCGGAAGCCGTGCCGATTTCGTGCCGGAATATCTTTACCGGCCGGTGGTTATCGTCGAGCCAGGTGTAAAACAGGAACCGGCTGTCAGCGGAAAAGGCGAGATCGCCCTGGGAGCTGGAGACGGCTGTGTCGACGATTTTTCCCGTCGCCGCCTCGCGAATTTCCACTGTGCAATATTCAGATCCGTTGCGGTCGATTGCTGCCGCGAAGTAGCGGTGATCCGGGGAATGAGTGGCGCCATTGACGGCGAAAAAACTCTCCCCTTCGGCTTCCGCATTGCCGTCGAGGAGGATTTGTTCGGACCCGCCCTCCGGCTTTTCGCGGCAGAAAAGCGGATATTGCCCTTCCGGCACGAAACGGCGGAAATAGGCCCAGCCGCCATCTTTCGAGGGCACCGAGGAATCGTCTTCCTTGATCCGGGCGCGCAGCTCCGCCGTCAGCCGCTCGCGGAGCTCTGTCACCGGCGCGAGGATTTCGCCGCCCCAGGCATTTTCCGCTTCCAGATAGGCGCGGATATCGGCATCGAGCGCTTCCGGCTCGCGCATGACGCGCTTCCAGTCGGGGTCGCGCAGCCAGGCGTACGGATCGGTCAGGGTCCGGCCGAACCGTTCGGATGTTTGCTCCCGCCGTTCGGCGGCGGGCGGCGGCGGCGGCTTGTTGGGCTCAGAGGATGGCAAGCACGTTCTCTGGCGGGCGGCCGAGCGCGACCTTGCCTTCATTCACCACGATAGGCCGCTCGATCAGGATCGGGTTTTCGACCATCGCGGCAATCAACTCTTCGCGGCTCTTGGCCTCGTCTTTAAGGTTCAGCTCCTTATAGGGCGCTTCCCCCTTGCGCATCAGGTCGCGTGGTTCCATCCCCATCTTGGTCAGGAAGTCGTCCAGCTCCGCGGCGCTCGGCGGGGTCTTGAGATACTCGATGATCTCGGGCTCCACGCCTTTTTCGTCCAGTAGCTTCATCGTTGCCCGCGATTTGCTGCAGCGCGGGTTGTGATAAATCGTCGTCATTCGTCGCCCCGCTTTCCTTCGCCGTCGATCAGGACGAACGCCATGGTGCAGTATTCATCGCCCCGGTTTGCCCAGGCATGGTTGGTCCCGCGCTGGATCATCACATCGCCCGGTTTCATGACCACTTCGGAATCGTCCATCAGCATGGTCATTTCGCCCGACAGGCAGATTGCGTAATCGACCGTTTCGGTCCGGTGCATGAAGGCGTGCTTGTTCTTTGCGGCTTCCGCTTCGCCATCGCCATGCTGCAATGCGCCATCCGCGCCATATTCCTGGAACGCCTTCTTGGCGGTTTCTTCATCGACCTGCTCGACCTTCGATTCCGGCGGAAACTCGATCAGGCGGAAGGTGGTTCCCTGAGACGGCGGCGGCAGCGGCAGGTCGACGCTGGTCGCTTCCGTCGGTTCGTCGTAGCGCGCCGGCGCGCTAGTGGTCGTCCACATATTGTGAAAGATCACGCCGGGCCGGTTGGGGGTGGTCTTTACGCCCGGGGTCGGGCCGTCCGCGATGACGATCGCCTTGCCGTTTTCGTCATGGCCGGTCACGATCCGGCGGATGCCAACAGGTTGCTTGTCGTTCATCTTAAAGCTCTTCCTTCTATCCTGGGGTCAGAGTTGATTGAGGAAGCCCAGAAGCGCGCCGTTGAAGCTCTCCGGGTTTTCCATGTTCGAAATATGGCCGCAATTCGGGATGATATGCATTTCCGAACCAGCGACCGCCTCGACCAGCGGTTTCATCGCCGTCGGGTTGGCGGCGGGGTCCTTTTCGCCCGAAATAAAGAAGCTCGGGACATTTACCCGGTCCATCCGGTCGGCATAGGCGACGCCCTGCAGCGCGTTGCAGCACCCGACATAGCCATCCATCGACGTTGATCGGACCATGTCGCAGATTTTTTCGATGACGGCCTTGTTCGCCGGATCGGCGGTGAATTCCGGTACGAACCAGCGTTCCGCCGTCGGCATCGCCATGCCGTCAATTCCTACTTCCCGGGCCATTTTCATGCGGTCGTCCCACATGGCGGCGAATTCAGGCGACGCCTGATAGGGCATGTCGCAACCGACAAAGGCGGATAGCCGGTCCGCGTGGTTGATGCAGAGCGCAAGACCGGTCGCGCCGCCCATCGAAAGCCCGCAAAAGACGCTGCGTTTGACGCCAAGCGCGTCCCACAACGCGACCACGTCATCGGCCAGCATATCGAAATTATAAGGCGGCGTGGTCGCTTCCGTTCCGCCATGGCCGCGTTGATCGTACCGCAGCACCCGCCAGTCATTCGACAGCAATTCCGCCTGGCCGTCCCACATATGCAGGTTGGTCATCAGCGAGTTCGAAAAAGTGATCCAGGGCGCGCCTTCCGGCCCTGAAATTTCATAGTTGAATTTTACTCCGTTTGCCTCGATCTGTGGCATGCAGCGGCTCCCTGTTTTCCGGTTCAGTTACCGTTCTGATAAGGGGTTTGCCGGAAACGGTCAACGTGTGGAAACGCGCGCGCCGTTGTGCCCCGCCGCGCCAGGCGCTACGCTTTTTTCAAACGATAAATCTCACAGGGAGCGTGGACATGCTTTCACGCGAAGATAATGAGCTTTTGACCCGTACCGGGCCGGGCACGCCGATGGGCGAGCTGATGCGCCGTTACTGGATCCCTGCGGCGATGTCGAAGCAGATATCGAAACCGG
>CAZBKQ010000090.1:0-2045 GCA_964492555.1 uncultured Rhodospirillaceae bacterium
GCGAAATGTTGCCGCGGTTGGCGGAACAGGATGGGCTGGTCCTGACCGTCCTGCTGCACCGCGACCAGCGTGAACAATTTGATTTTTCCGGCGCGCCGGTCGCGATCGAGATAGCCGATTTCAAGCCGGGCCGGTTGCGCGAACTCTTCTGGGAACAGACCCGCCTGCCGTCGGTCGCCCGCCGCCTGGGGGCCGATATCGTTTTTTCGCCGGCTAATTTCGGTCCCTTGACCGGCCCGCCCTCGGTCATCCTGTTCCGCAACGCGCTGGAAGTAGGCGATCATGACCGGCGACCGTCGAAAATTCTGTACTGGCTCGCCCTTTCCGCGATGACACGGCTTTCGGGCATGCGGGCGCAAAAAATTATCGCTGTCTCTGAATATGCCGGGTCGGCGCTTGCCGGGAATTCAACAGGAATAAGGCGAAAAATCTCGGTCATTCATCATGGGGTTTCTCCCAATTTTCGACCGGCGGAAAATCCGCCTGAAAAGCAAGAAAAGTTCCTTCTCGCCGTCGGCGATATATATATTCAGAAGAATTACCGCGTGTTGATTGAGGCGTTTGCCAAAGTGCATCGGGCTTTTCCGGAACTGGAACTTCGTATCGCCGGCGCACCGTTGGATTCCGCCTATTTCGACAGGCTTCGCGATGATGTTGACCGGCATGGGCTATCGGACTGTGTCCGGTTCCTTGGCCGTCAGGACCGCGCATCCCTCGTCTCGCTCTATCAACAATGCGAAATCTTTCTGTTTCCGTCGCTTGCGGAAACATTCGGCCAGCCGCTGGCCGAGGCAATGGCGTGCGGTGCGCCGGCAATAGCCTCCAACGCCACCGCGATGCCCGAAATCGCCGGGGATGGCGCGCTCCTGTGCAACCCAGGTGATGCGCGTGCGCTCGCGGAGCAAATCGTATCCTTGCTGCGTGACCCCGCACGCCGCGAGGCCCTGTCCCGGGCGGCCCTGCATCGGTCAAATAAATTTTCCTGGGACCGCTGCGCGCGGGAAACCTGTGCGGTTCTTCTTGATGCGGCGAAGTCTCCCTAGCAATATCCGGCCATGAAAATTCTGTTTTTCTCGGAAAACTTTCCTCCGGAAACAAATGCCGCGGCGACACGCGTATATGAACGCGCCTGTTACTGGATAAAGGCCGGCCATGACGTAACGGTCATCACCCAGGCCCCCAACTTTCCCTATGGCAAGATTTTCAAAGGATACAGGAACCGGCTCCGCGCGGTAGAGGAAATGGGCGGCATCCGCGTCGTCCGGGTAAAGACCTTCATGGCGTCCAATTCCGGCGTCATTCTTCGGACCATCGATTTTCTGAGCTTTATGTTGAGCGGCATTCTGGCCGGGTTGTTCGAGAAAAAGCCGGATGTCGTCATCTCCACCTCGCCCCAGTTTTTTGTCGCCGTGGCCGGGTGGTTTGTCGGCAAAATGCGGCGGATCCCCTTTGTCTTCGAGCTTGGCGATTTATGGCCCGCCTCTATCGTCGCGGTGGGCGCGATGGGGCAGGGCTTTCTGTTGCGGCTGGTAGAGAAGCTGGAGCTATATCTATACCGCTCAGCGGCTTGTGTGGTGGCGCTAACGCCGGCGTTCAAAAAAAACCTGATCGGCCGCGGTATCGATGCCGGAAAAATCGCGGTGGTCATAAACGGCGTCGATTTGCCGAGATACAGACCTGTGCCGCGCGATCGGGAATTTGCAGAAAAATTATGGCTGACGCGGAACTTCGTCGTCGGGTATGTCGGGACGCTGGGCATGGCGCACGGCCTTGAAAACGTCTTGGCGGCGGCGCATCACGCCCGCGAGGAACCCAATATGCGGTTCCTGTTCGCAGGGCCGGGCGCGGTGCGCGAAAGACTGATGAAACTCGCGGATGAGGAAGAGTTGGGCAACGTGGTGTTCCTGGCCCCGCAGCCCAAGGAAAAGGTACCCGCCGTCTGGAGCCTGTGCGATGTCGCGCTGGTGCATCTGAAGGATTTGCCGGTTTTTGCCGAGGTCATCCCGTCGAAGATTTTCGAGGCAATGGCGATGGGCCTGCCCATT
>CAZBKQ010000090.1:2145-5665 GCA_964492555.1 uncultured Rhodospirillaceae bacterium
GCGGTTTGCGAGGCGGGCAAACGGGCCGGCCACCAGATGATCGCCTGCCGGCGCGCCGGCGGAGAAGCCGATTCCGTCCGCATTGTCGCCGATATCACGGATGAATCGGGCCTTGCCGAAGCGATGGCGGAGTGTGAGACGGTAATCCACCTGGTTGCGCGAACGCATGTTTTACGGGAAACGGAATCCGACCCGCTTTCCGCTTATCGCTTGGTCAATGTCGCAGGCACCAAAGCCGTCGCTGAAGCGGCGCGCCGGGCGGATGTGCGGCGCATCGTTTTCATGAGCTCGATCAAGGTCAATGGCGAACAGACCGGGGAGGCCCCTTATACCGAGAAATCTCCACCCGCGCCGGAAGACGCCTATGGCGAGACAAAGCTGGAAGCGGAATCCGTCCTCCGCGAGGCGTGCGAGCGCGCGCAAATTGACTGGGTTATCCTGCGCCCGCCGCTTGTTTACGGACCTGGTGTCGGCGGTAATTTCCGCGCCCTCATGGGGCTTTGCGATAGCGGCCTCCCCTTGCCCTTCGGCGGCGCGGCGGAGAACAGGCGCAGCATGATCGCGGTGGAAAATCTGGCGTCCGCCGCGCTATGCGCCGCGACCCATCCCGCCGCGCCGGGAAAGGTCTTTCTGGTCCGCGATGGTAGCGACCTGTCAACGGCGGCGCTTATCCGCGCGCTTCGGAGCGCGATGGGCCGCCGGGCGCGCCTGTTGCCCATCCCGGCGGGTCTGATGCGGATGGCGCTTGCCGCAGCCGGCAAAAGCGCCATCGCGCGTCGGTTGTTCGGGTCCCTCCAGATAAACGACTCCCTTATCCGCGAGACACTCGGCTGGCGCCCGGTTCTGGATACGAAAACCGCCCTGGCCCGAACCGCAGAGGCCTGGCGCGCAGCAAAAATTCAGCAGGCCGAATAGGCCGCTTTTCCCCGCAATCCAGGAACTTCCGATTCGCCGCGGCGTATGTGCGCCGCGGCTTTTGCGTGTTATGGTGCCGCTTCCGTTGGCGTTCGCGGAAAATACCGCATAAAGATCTGATCATGAGAGGCATCCGGCAGAAGATCGCGTTTGCGCATGACATTGTCATGGCGCTGCTGTCCATTCCGGTTTCGCTTTTCCTCAGGTTGGGGCACGACGTCTTCTCCTTCGACCATCAGTTTATTTTTATCAGCTCCGCGCTGTTCGCCGTCGTCGCCGCGACGATGTTCTGGTCGATGCGGCTTTATGCCGGCATCTGGCGCTATGCGTCGATCAATGATCTGGTGGCGATCACCCGGGCAGTCACGCTGGCCATCCTCGTATTCCTGCCCTTGATGTTCCTGTTCAACCGGCTGGAGGCCTTTCCGCGTTCGGCCCTGGTGATCAACTGGTTCGTACTGATGTCGCTACTGGGCGGCCCGCGCTTTCTGTATCGCCGGTTCAAAGACAGGCGCAGCGGGCGGATCAATGGACCCGATGCCGCCAGCCGCGTGCCGGTATTGCTGGTCGGCGCCGGCGATGCCTCTGAAATGTTCATCCGGGCATTGGCGCGCAATCGCAACGCGGCCTATCGCGTGGTCGGGATCGTCGATGAAAAAGGTCATCGGGTCGGACGCAACATTCACGGCGTCCATGTCCGGGGAACGCTGGACGACATTCCGGCAATTCTGTCGCGTCTGACACAGGAAGGCGAGCGGCCGCAACGGCTGATTATCACCAAGGACAAATTTGAAAAAGACGCGATGCAACGGCTCGTCGCGCTCTCCGACGAGCTGGGGATTCCGCTGGCGCGTATGCCGCGCCTGACTGATTTCCGCAGCGAAGCGCCCGCCGGTGCCGAAATCCGGGCCGTGGCGATCGAAGATGTACTGGGGCGACCGCAACAGGTTCTGGACCGTGCCAGCATGAAGGCGCTGATCGAAGGCAAGCGCGTTCTGGTGACCGGCGCCGGCGGCACAATCGGCGGCGAACTTTCGCGTCAGGCGGCCGCCTTCGGCCCGGCGCGGCTTTGCCTTCTGGATAATTCGGAATATGCGCTTTACGAAATCGATCAGGAGATCGGATCGGAATTTTCGGCCATCGACCACAGCGCCATAATTGCCGATGTGCGTGACGCGGATCGACTCAATGGCGTTATCGCGGCGGAAAAGCCGGATCTCGTCTTTCACGCGGCAGCGCTAAAACACGTTCCAATTGTCGAGGCGCATCCGGCGGAAGGGGTGCTGACCAACGTGCTCGGCACACGGATCGTGGCGGAGGCCTGCGCCGCAAATGATGTCGGCGCGATGGTACTGATATCAACCGACAAGGCGGTCAACCCGACCAGCATCATGGGCGCGACAAAACGGATCGCGGAGAGCTGGTGCCAGGCGCTGGCGCTGGAAGCAGCGGCGGCGGATGACGGCACGCGCTTTATCGCCGTGCGTTTCGGCAATGTGCTGGGCTCCACCGGATCGGTCGTCCCGCTATTCCAGAAGCAGCTTGCCCGGGGCGGGCCGCTCACCGTTACCCATCCGGACATGAAGCGATATTTCATGACGGTGCGGGAGGCGGTCGAGCTGGTGTTGGAAGCCACCGTGCTGGGATCACGTTCCGATTCCGCCGCCGGGCGGATATATGTGCTGGATATGGGCGAGCCGGTAAAGATCGTCGATCTGGCGCGGCAGATGATCCTCTTGTCCGGTCTGCGCCCCGAGGAAGACATCAAGATCGAGTTCACCGGGCTGCGCCCGGGCGAAAAGCTGTTTGAGGAAATTTTTCACGATTCGGAGCCGCCCGGAAAAACCGAGTATGACGGCATCATGCTGGCGGCGCCGCGCACCGGCGAAAAGGAAGCCGTCGCCGAGTTTATCAACCGGCTGGTCGCGGCGGCGCGCGAAAACGACACGGATCGGATCATCGAACTGATCCGTGCGCATGTCCCCGAATTTCAACCCGAAACCGGCGGTCCGATCCGGATCGTCGCGTCCAGCTAAGACACAGAGAAAGGCCTGATGAGTATTTCCCGCGCATTGATTTCCGTATCCGACAAATCCGGTCTGGAGGAGCTGGGACGCTTCCTGCAGGAACACGGCGTCGAAATCCTGTCCACCGGTGGTTCCGCCAAGGCCCTGCAGGATGCCGGCGTCGCGGTGAAGGAGGTCGGCGACCATACCGGCTTTCCGGAGATCATGGATGGGCGGGTGAAGACCCTGCATCCCAAAATTCATGGCGGGCTGCTGGCGCGGCGCGATCTGCAATCGCATATGGATGCGATGGACGAACATGACATCGCCCCGATCGATTTGCTGGTAGTCAATCTCTATCCGTTCGAGGCGACGGTCGCCAAGGGCGCCGATTTCGAAACCTGTATCGAAAACATAGATATCGGCGGGCCCGCCCTGATCCGCGCGGCATCGAAAAACCATGACAGCGTAACGGTCGTCACCGACCCCGCCGATTACGACATCGTCATGGCGGAGATGCGCGACAATGGCGGGGATACCACCAGCGAAACCCGCCGCCGGCTGGCCGCCGCCGCCTATGCGCGAACCGGCGCCTATGA
>CAZBKQ010000091.1:0-5618 GCA_964492555.1 uncultured Rhodospirillaceae bacterium
ACCGGCGCGGCCTCGGCCTCATATTTTTCGATCTGCACCAACGCCGTCTGGGCGATCGGCGCCTGCGACAGTTTCGATGTCCCCTTGTCCAGCGTCAGCATGTTGGGATTCCCGTGCAGGCATGTCGTTGCATCCGATCCGGGCTGTTCCGGTGAATACCACGCCCCGGTCATCAGCCGGATGACACCGGGCCGCATATCCTCGGTCACGTTCGCCCCGGCGAGGCACGCGCCACGCCCGTTGAAAACCCGCACCAGATCGCCATGGGAGATGCCGCGCGCGGCGGCGTCTTGCGGGCTCATATAGACCGGTTCGCGCCCGGCGATCTTGGAGGCCGCGGCCACCCCCTGCCCGTCCATCTGGCTGTGCAGCCGGGTGGTGGGCTGGGATGAAATCATGTGCAGCGGATAGTCCACCGCCATTTCCGATCCCAGCCATTCAGCCGGTTCCAGCCAGGTCGCGTGCGGCGGACAATCGTCATAGCCGAACCCTTCGATCTTTTCCGAATAGAGCTCAATCCGCCCCGACGGCGTGCGCAGCTTCGCCTTCACCGGATCGGCGCGGAATTCCTGAAACAGGGTATATTCCGCCTCGCGCGCGGGAATGCGGTAATGGCCTTCTTCCCAAAATGTATCGAAATCCGGCATCGGCGCTTCGTTGTGGAGCGCGCCGTTGCGGCAGGACTCATAGAGGAAACGCAACCAGCCTTCCTCGCCCCGCCCCTCGGTATATGTTTCCTCGCACCCCAGCCGGCGCGAAAGCTCGGAAAAGATATCGTAATCGTTCTTCGCCTCGCCGACCGGGTCGATGGCCTTCTCCATCTTGGTCAGATAGGGATCGCGCCCCGCCGCCCCGATGTCGTTCCGCTCCAGCGTCGTGGTGGCGGGCAGGACGATATCCGCGTGCCGCGCTGCCGCCGTCCACCAGGGTTCATGCACGATCACCGTATCCGGCCGGCGCCAGGCGCGGACCAGCCGGTTGAGGTCCTGATGGTGATGGAACGGGTTGCCGCCCGCCCAATAGACCAGCCTTATATCGGGATAGGTGATCTTCTTGCCGTTATGGTCGATTTCCTCCCCCGGCAATGACAGCGCATCGGTCAGCCGCGCCGCGGGAATGGCGAAATTGACCGGGTTGCGCCCCATACTGAGCGAGGGTGGGTTGAACAAGGGCCGTTCCTCACCCATCCCGCCGGTGGAGCCATGGCCAAAGGCGAACCCGCCCCCCGGCAGCCCGATCTGCCCCAGCGCGCTGGCCAGCAGGATCAGCGCCCAGTACGGCATTTCACCGTGATCGCCGCGCTGCAGCGACCAGGTCGCGGACATGAAGGTCCGGCCCTCCGCCATGCGCCGCGCCAGCGCCCTGATACGGTCCGCCTCGATCCCGGTGATATGGGCCGCCCAGTCGGCGTCCTTTGTCTGACCGTCACTTTTCCCCATCAGATAGGGCAGAACCCGGTCATAACCGGCGCAGTATCGGTCGAGAAACGCTGCATCGTGCAAACCTTCGCTGATCAGCGTATGGGCGAGCGCCAGCATCAGCGCTGTATCGGTATTCGGCGCGACAGCAATCCAGTCCGCCGCCATGAAGTCCGGCACGTCGTCGCGGCACGGGCTGACATTGACGACATCAATGCCCTTATCCGTGATTTTCTTCAGCCAGGGGACGATGGCATGCGCGACACTGCCGCCGCGCGCAACCTGGCCGTTGCCGGTATTCACTCCGCCGAAAAACACCACCAGATCCGCATTGTTATGGATCGCCGACCAGCTGGTATTCGGCCCGGTGACGGATTGCAGATTGCCGACGATATGCGGCACGAAAAACGTCGCGGAACCGAAGCTGTAATTGGCCGACTGGTCCGTGCAACCGCCGAAGGAAAACAGAAAACGCCGCACCTGGGTGCGCGCATAGTGGAAAATGCCGGCGCTGGACCAGCCATAAGACCCGCCCAGAATGGATTCATTGCCGTGTTCCGATTTGACGCGGGACAACTCATCGGCGACCAGCTCATAGGCCTTGTCCCAGCTCACCCGGACAAAGGGCTCCCGCCCGCGGCCCTCGCCGGTACCTGTCGGACCGTTTTCCAACCAGCCCTTGCGTACCATCGGCGCCGTCACCCGGTTTTCCGAATGGGTCGCGCCGGGGATGGAGTCGATCAGCGGTGACGGGTTGGGGTCATGTTCAAACGGGCTGACGCCGACGACGCGCCCATCCTCGACCTCCGCCCAGAAGGCGCCCCAATGCGACTGGTTGCGAAACCGCTGTTTGGCCATAATTCCGATCCTCGATGCTGGTTGCGGGGGCGTGTCCCTCCCCCTAGGCTTTGCGTCACCATAGACTAGCGGGAAAGGCCGTGCCGGAAAATATCGGGAAAAGACAGGTCCGGAACGAGGATGAGCGGCTGCTGACCGGCCGCGGCGCGTTCAGCGCCGACCGCGCGCTTCCCGGTCAGGCCCATGCCGCCGTGCTGCGCAGCCCGCATGCCCATGCCCGGATTATATCGATCGATAAGAGCATGGCCGAAGCCGCGCCCGGCGTGCTTCTGGTTCTGACAGGCGCGGACTGGCGCGAAACCGGTTTGCCGCCGATGCAGAACAAGCCAATCCCGGCGGCGCGGACCGACCCGCCGCTCCGCGCTCCGGATGGCGGCGACCCGGCAATGCGGGACCAGTTCCCCTTACCGTTGGACAAGGTCCGCTATGGCGGAGAAGCGCTCGCCTTCGTCGTCGCGGAGACCCTTGCCGCCGCCGAAGAAGCGGCCGAGTTGATCGAAATTGAATATGAACCCTTGCCCGCGGTGACCGACACCGCTCATGCCGCCGATAAGGACACCCCGCTGGTCTGGGACGATTTGCCCCGCAATCTCGGCGTCGACAGTTTCATCGGCGATCCCGAAGCCGCGGCGGAAGCCTTCGCAGGGGCGGCTCATGTGGTCTCTCTTACCATTCATGCCGCCCGCGTAACCGGCGTGCCGATGGAGCCGCGCGGCGGTATCGGCGAATATGACGCGGAAACAGAGAGCTACACGCTCTGGGCCGGCGGCGGCGGCGCGGCGCGTCACCGGGCGGAACTCGCCACCATCGCAGGCGTGTCGTTGGAGCGCATGCGTGTCGTTTGTGGCGATGTCGGGGGCAATTACGGCACCCGCAACCGGGTCTATCCGGAATATCCGCTGATGCTGTTGGGGGCGAAACGGATTGGCCGTCCGGTCAAATGGATTTCGACCCGAACCGAATGCATGACCAGCGACCTGCAGGGGCGCGACCTTGTCTCGGAGGTCAGTCTGGCGCTGGAGGAAGACGGGCGCTTTATCGGGTTCCAGGCGGTCAATACCAGCAATTCGGGCGGTTTTCCGGTCGCCTATGCCCCGCTGTCCAAGGGGGCCGGCATCGCCACGGGCCCCTATGACATTCCGGTCGGCGCAATGCGGCTTCGCGCCGTGTTGACCAACACACCGCCGACCAACCCCTATCGGAGCGCCGGACGGCCGGAATGCGTCTATGCGCTGGAGCGGCTGATCGACAAGGCCGCGCGCACACTCGGTTTCGACCGGGTGGAACTACGCCGGAAAAACCTGATCCGGCCCGATCGGCTGCCCTACACGAACACGCAAGGCATGGTTTATGACAGCGGCACATTCGAGCAGAATCTCGATTTGGCTCTGGATGCGGCCGATTACGCGGGATTCGAGGCCCGCAAGGCACAATCCGTTGCGGCGGGTCTGATACGCGGCATTGCCGTCGCGCCCTATATCGAGACTTCCTCCGGCGCCCCGCTGGAATGGTCTTCGGTCGCGGTCCGGCCGGACGGTGTGGAGGTCGCTGTCGGCACGCAATCGAGCGGCCAGGGGCATGAAACCAGCTTCGCCCAGGTAGCCGCCGACCGGCTCGGCGTACCATTCGGTACCGTACGGATAGGCCAGGGAGATACCGCTTTCGTCAAAAACGGAAATGGGTCCCATGCCGGGCGGTCCATGCGCATGGCGGGCACGGCGATTATCCTCACCGCCGACAAGGTCATCGAAAAAGGGACCGCGCTTGCGGCGCACGCGTTGGAAGCGGCGATTGAGGATATTCGCTTCGCGGACGGGAGATTCCACATAGAAGGCACTGACCGCGCCATCGGATGGTTCGATCTGGCGAAAGAGGCCGAGGGGGACAATTTGCCGGAGGAACTGACCGGCGGGCTCTCGGCGGAGCTTGAAAACATCATGCATGAGGCCGTTTTTCCGACCGGCTGCCATGCCTGCGAGGTCGAAATCGACCCCGAAACCGGCACAGTGACCATCGACCGGTACACGGCGGTGGACGATGTCGGGCGCGTTATCAACCCGCTGATCGTCGATGGACAGATCCATGGCGGCATCGTACAGGGGGCGGGGCAGGCGCTGATGGAACGTTGCTGGTTCGATCATGAGTCAGGCCAGCCGCTATGCGGCTCCTTTATGGATTACGCCATGCCGCGGGCGGACGATATGCCATCCTTTTCGGTTACCTATAACGAGGTAATCAGCCCGCAGAACCCGCTAGGCGTCAAATCCGGCGGAGAAAGCGGCACCACACCAGCCCCCGCCGTGATCGTCAACGCGGTGCTGGATGCTCTTTCCGGGCTAGGTGTTACGGATATCGAAATGCCGGTGACGCCCCATCGCGTCTGGCAAGCCATCAAATCGGCGCGATAACGCCGTCCTCATCCGACCGGAAGCGGCCGACCGTTTGCCCCTCCAGCGTGCCGTGATCAAGAAATTCCAGAACCGCGCGGCGCTGCACGTGGCGGCCGCGTTCCCATTGCATGAAATGGCTGGCGCCCGCGATACGCAGAAAGATTTTCTGCTCACTGCCCAGATCGTCAAACAGCCCGATATTGGTTTCCAGTTGCCCGTCCAGTTCGCCGACAAAATGCAACACCGGCAGTTTGACCTTCGCAGCGCCATTTCTCGTCCATCCCCAATAGGTCCGGGTCGGGCCACGCAGCCCGCCCCAGGACGCACCGACCGGATCAGCCTCGGTCCCGGCCCGCCAGACGGTCTCAATCACGGCCTCATCTTCTATCTGCCCGTCGAATTTGACATTGGCGAGCCAGCGCACCGCCTCGCCATGTTCGCGTGACTGAAACGCCGTGGGCGCGCCCGGCTCCGGCAGTTCGGCCGGAGGAGCGGCGGGCCCGTCCGGTAGATAATTGCTCGATGCCCAGATCACTAGCCGTTCAATTTTTTCCGGATAATAACGAACATACGTCCCCGTACGGATGCCGCCCCCCGACCAGCCGATCAGCTTGATCTTGTCCACCCCGCGCAGATCCCGGATGAAATCGATCACCGCGTCGAGATCGGCGGTTTCCGTATCTGTGGTGGCAAGCTGAAACGGATATTCAGGCTCGCCTTCGGGCTCATTGCCCGGGCCGAAAAAATGCCGGTCCGCCTGCTGTACGTTGACCGGATTATCCTGAACCGGCAGCGCCGAACGCCCATGGCCTGTCATGTCGAGGGCGAAAACGTCGTAGCCCGCCGCCGCAAGCGCCTCCATCCAGCTGTAGCCGGGATGCGGGCAATCAAAAGCCACCGAACAGGGCCAGAATCCACCATGCACCATAAGGACGACCTTGCCGTCCGGCGC
>CAZBKQ010000092.1:0-5533 GCA_964492555.1 uncultured Rhodospirillaceae bacterium
CCGGGCTGAGGGCCTTCCTGTCGCCGCTTGAATTACAGCGCTGATTACCCACGTCTAAAGGAGAGGCCGGAGTTTTCCGGGCCGGTTCCCGGAGACGCCGCGAAACAAACCGGTGAAACCAGGATGTCCCATACACCGTCCTTGACGCGCCGGATCGCGATCGGAAAGGGAATTGGTCTGGCCGTTGGCCTGATCGGATTTTTTACCCTACCCGTGATCTATCCGGAAGCACCCTGGCAGCTGCGCTGGGGTGTCATGCTCTGGTACGTCACCTTTGGCGCGGTGATCGGCATGGCGGGCGTCTATACCCGCCACCCGGTCCTGTTGTTGCCCATGCCATGGTGGGTGCGCGCGCCGTTGATCGGGGCGTGGCTGAATTTCGTCCTGGTGTTTTTCGCCCATGAGGAAATGTCGAAGATCATGACCGCGATGTTCGGCCCGGACGGGATGATGTCCTCACCCTTCTGGTTCGTTCTGGAGGGCGCAATCATCGGCGCCGTCATCGGCTACGTCGCGACCAAATTCGCCGGTGAGGGACCGGAAACGGTACAACCCGGGTCGTAAACCCTAAAACCCGGCTTCAGCGCTCATCGCGAGACCGCCCTCGTGATTGAGCGCCCAGAGCTGCGCCGATGTGCCGTCTTCATTGAGGCGGCCCTGCACCTTGAAATCATGCGTGTCATAAAGCGGGGAGACCGCGCGCACCGCAAAGGATTTCAGCGGCGTCTCCGGCATTTCACGGCGATAGAGATCCATCAGCAGGGTCAGCGTCAGCGGCCCATGCACCAGCAACCCGGGATATTTCTCCACCTCGGTCACATATTTGCGATCATAATGGATGCGGTGGCTGTTCATGGTCAGCGCCGAAAAGCGGAACAGCAGCACCGGCGTCGGGTGGATATCGCGCGACCAGACCGCTTCCGCCGGCGCGGGCGGCGGCGCGGGCGGGGTCGATCCCGGCTTCGCTTCCTCGCGATAGACCACGTCCTGGATTTCGGTCACGGCGACCCCGTCATCGCCCTCGATCTCATGCTTGAGCTTGAGAAACACCAGATTGCCGGTCTTGCCGACCTTGGGGGTCACCGCCTCGATGGTCGAAACCTTGCGGATGGTTTCGCCGACATGGACCGGCTTGTGATAGGTGGCTTTCGTTCCCGCCCACATACGGCGCGGCAGATTGATGGGCGGCAGGAAATCGCCGCGCTTCGGGTGGCCGTCGGATGCGGTGTCGCGCAGCTTTACCACCTCGCGGATATAAAAGAGATGCCAGCCCGGCGGGATGGCGTCGCCTTCCTTAAACGGCGGGTCGTCGCGGTCCAAAGTCGCCGTCAGCGCATCCGCCTGATAGGCGGTGACCAGCGCTTCAATCGATTCCTGCTTGCCGATCCACTCGGCATATTGATCCGTATCGCTCATCCCGCGAACTCCTCCCTGATCTTTTCCGTATGTTCGCCGATTGCCGGGACCGGGCCAAGGGCGCGCGGCTCCCCATCCATCGTCGCGGGCGGGGCGACCATGGCGACGGGGCCGGTGGGGCTTTCGACCTCCACCCGGCGCAGGGCCGGATGGCGCGACAGGCCGCCGACATCATTGACCTCTCCGAACGCGATCCCCGCATTGCGCAGCTTTTCGACCAGCGCGTCGCGCGGCGTCGCGCCGAAGACCGCGTTCATGATCTCATCCAGCGCCGGGCGGTTGGCGCAGCGCGCCTCGTTATTACAAAAACGTTCGTCTTCCGGCATGCCGGGACGCTCAAGCACTTCCGCGCACAGCCTGGCCCATTCGCGTTCATTCTGGATGGAGATCAGCACCTCGCCGCCTTCCGCCGTCGGGTAGGCGCCATAGGGCGCGATGGAAGGGTGGTTGAGCCCGACGCGTTTCGGGATGGTCCCGGCATAGTCATAGGTCAGCAGCGGCACATTCATCCAGTCCGCCATGCCTTCGAAGAGCGACGTCTTGATCGCGGTCCCCTCTCCGGTGATTTCCCGGTCCAGCAGCGCTTCCAGAACCGCCATATAGCTATACATGCCGCAGGATATATCGCAGGCGGAAACGCCGACACGTCCCGGCCCTTCCGGCCGGCCGGTGACCGAACAAAGACCTGATTCCGCCTGGACCAGCAGATCATAGGCCTTCATATCGGCATATTCGCCGTCTTCGCCATAGCCGGAGATATCGACGGTGATCAGGCGCGGATATTTCGCGCGCAGCTCATCCGAACCGAGGCCCGAACGCGCCGCCGCGCCGGGGGCGAGATTCTGGATAAACACATCGGCCTGGCCGAGGATGCGTTGCAGCAGCGCCGCGTCGCCCTCATCCTTGATATTGAGGACGAGCGATTCCTTGCCGCGATTGAGCCAGACGAAATAGGCGCTTTCGCCATGCACGACGCTGTCATAACCACGCGCGAAATCGCCCTCCGCCCGTTCAATCTTGATGACCCGCGCGCCGGCATCGGCGAGGCGCGAGGAGCAATAGGGCGCGGCGACCGCCTGTTCCAGCGAGACGACGAGTTTTCCCTTGAGCGGCAATCCCGCCATCAAAACGCCTCCTCAAAAAGAACGCGGCAGGCCGAGCACGTGTTCGGCGATATAGGACAGCACCAGGTTCGAGGAGATCGGCGCGATGCGGTAAAGCCGCGTTTCGCGGAACTTGCGCTCCACGTCATATTCCTCGGCAAACGCGAACCCGCCATGGGTCTGCATGCACATATCGGCGGCCTTCCAGCTCGCTTCAGCGGCGAGGTACTTCGCCATATTGGCCTCCGCCCCGCAATTTTCGCCTTCCTCGTAAAGCATCGCGGCGCGCTTCACCATCAGATCGGCGGCCTCTGTCTGGGCGTAAGCCTCGGCGATGGGGAACTGGATGCCCTGGTTCTGGCCGATGGGCCGCCCGAAGACGGAACGGTCGCTCGCGTAATTCTTCGCCTTTTCGATAAACCAGCGCGCATCACCGATACATTCCGCCCCGATCAGGATGCGTTCGGCGTTCATGCCGGAGAGGATATAACGAAAGCCCTTGCCTTCCTCGCCGACCAGCGAATTAGCGGGAATACGCAGATTGTCGAAGAATACCTCTGTCGTCGCATGGTTGATCATGGTGCGGATCGGCTGGATGGTCAGCCCGTTGCCGACCGCTTCACGCATATCGATCAGGAAAACCGACAGACCATCGGTGCGTTTTTCCACCTGATCGCGCGGCGTGGTGCGCGCCAGCAACAGCATCAGATCGGAATGTTCGACCCGCGAGGTCCAGATTTTCTGGCCGTTCACCACATAGGCGTCATTGCCGTCCTTTACCGCCGTGGTGCGCAGGCTCAGCGTATCGGTGCCGCTGGTCGGTTCGGTCACGCCGAAGGCCTGAAGGCGCAGCTCCCCGGTGGCGATTTTCGGCAGGTAGCTCTGTTTCTGCTCATCCGTGCCGTGGCGCAGCACCGTGCCCATCGTATACATCTGCGCATGGCAGGCGCCGCCATTACCGCCGGATTTCTGGATTTCCTCCATGATCGCGCAGGCCGCCGATATGCCGAGCCCGCTGCCGCCGAATTCCTCCGGTATCAGGACGGAGAGATAGCCGCCTTCCGTCAGCGCCTGGACGAATTCCGTCGGGTAAGCGCGTTCGCGGTCCTTTTCCTGCCAGTATTCGCCATCAAACTGGCTGCACAGGCGGGATACCGCTTCCCTGATCTCAGTATAGTCCTCAAACATCTGCTTTCCTTACCGTAAGCCTTGTCGCCGGGTTTTAGCGTTTGTTGCGCATTCGGCCAAGCTTTACAGGTATCAAGTTGACTCATACGCCATCGCGCACAACTCTTCTTGTATTATCGCGCCAGCCCTCTCCCCCTCCCAGCCACGGGCTTTTTTCCTTGATGCCCACCGCCGCCGGCCAACCCGGCGGGCATCAAGGGTTGGTGTGGCGGGTTGATGACCGCCGGAATATAGTGCCCGGGAGGGGGAGAGGGCTGGAACCGCCTGATTAAGGAATCACGAGAGATTTATGCCCATCATCAACCGTATCGCCGAATTCGCCGATGAGATGACGGAATGGCGCCGTCATATTCACGCTCATCCCGAAACCGCGTTCGAGGAACACCAGACCGCCGCCTTTGTCGCGGGCAAGCTGGAAAGTTTCGGCATTGAAGTCCATCAGGGTCTGGCCCGGACCGGCGTCGTCGGCACATTGGAAGGAAATCACGGCGACGGGCCCGCCATCGGGCTGCGCGCCGATATGGACGCGCTGGATATCGAGGAACGCAACAGCTGCGATCACGCCTCGACCAACCCCGGCAAGATGCATGCCTGCGGCCATGACGGGCACACCACCATGCTGCTGGGCGCGGCGAAATATCTGGCGGAAACGCGGAATTTCGCCGGCACGGTGCAGTTCATCTTCCAGCCGGCGGAGGAATTCGCGGGCGGCGGGCGCGAGATGGTCGAGGACGGTTTGTTCGAGAAATTTCCGGTCGATAGCGTCTGGGGCATGCATAATTTCCCGGGGCAGGAAATCGGCAGCTTCGCGGTCTGCCCCGGCCCGGCGATGGCCGCCGCCGATACGTTCGACATCACCCTGCGGGCACAAGGCACCCATGCCGCCTTCCCCCATATGGGCGACGATGTGATGGTCGCCGCCGCGTATATCGTCACCATGCTGCAGACGGTAGTGAGCCGCCGCGTCGATCCGCTGGAATCGGTGGTCTGTTCGGTGACCCAAATTCACGCGGGCGAGACCTATAACATCATCCCCGATGAGGTGGTCTTGCGCGGCACGGTGCGCACCTTCAAACCCGAATTGCAGGATGTGGCGGAAAATGCGATCCGGCAGATTCTCGACGGCGCGAAGGTAAGCTTCAATCTCGATGCGGCGTCGCTTGAGTTCCGACGCGGCTATCCGCCGACGGTGAATGACGAGGTTGAGACCGCCTATGCCGCGACGGTCGCCGCCGATGTGGTCGGGGAAGAAAACGTTCATCTCAACCAGCCGCCCAAGATGGGGGCCGAGGATTTTTCCTTCATGCTGAACGAACGGCCGGGCTGTTATATCTGGCTCGGCAACGGGCCGGGGGAAGGCGGCTGTTATCTGCACAACCCCTATTATGATTTCAATGACGAGGCGCTGACATACGGCGCCAGCTACTGGGCGCGGCTGGTCGAAATGCGGCTGGCGAAGGCGGGGTAAGGAGCGGCATCAGTGAATCCCGGTTCCCCCAACGCGCAATTGTCATCCCGGACAAGCGACAGCGCGATCCGGGAACCAGAGTTTTTGTTTTTGCTTTTTACTGGACCCCGGATCAAGTCCGGGGTGACAGGTGAGGGTAGCGGGGGATGACTGAACCGGAAGACCCACGCCAGGCGGACTGGCAGAAATCGCTGGAAAGACCGCAGGCGGTCGAGATCGATCACCCGCTCTACCGCGCGGCGCCGAAGGTCGCCATTGCGGTCGGCATCGCCTGCGCCGCCGCCATGTTTATCTTTACCGATACGCCGTGGTGGGTGCCGCTGTTTCTCGGCATGGTCGCGGCGGTGATGATCAACCG
>CAZBKQ010000093.1:0-5486 GCA_964492555.1 uncultured Rhodospirillaceae bacterium
TGGGATTAGCTGCCAGGCTAACCGGCGAAAAACTGCTAAGGGAGGCGGCGAAAAACCGCATACGATTGGATATCGGCGGACCGGATGCCAAGAAGCTTGGACAGGCAATATTTAATGATATCAGCGGGATCGGTAATCCTGTAACAATCAACGGGTCAGAAGCTTGGGCCTTTTATCACGATTCAACGCTCAAAAGCTCGTTGCAAGCAGGCCTGAACGGTGCCGAACCCAAAATCCGAGACCATGAGACAAAGGACAGAATAAGCTGATGTGTGGCATCAGCGGCATCTGGTCGGGCAACAAGCCAAACGATAAGGAAGACCGGCAACGCCGGCTATGGGCGATGGTTGAAACTATTCGCCATCGCGGCCCGGATGGCGAGGGAATCTGGGACGGAGGCGCGGTAGGACTGGCCCATACCAGACTCGCGATACTTGATCTTAGCGATGCGGGGGCGCAACCGATGCGCGACCCGGAACAGGAAATATTCATCACCTATAACGGCGAGATATACAATTTTCAGGAGCTTCGGGATGAGCTGTCCGCATTGGGTCACAGGTTTCACACCGGCACGGATACCGAAGTCGTTATTGAGGGCTATAAGCGTTTCGGTACGGGTATAATTTCCCGCCTCCGCGGGATGTTCGCCTTCGGGCTTTGGGATTCACGATCCAAGACACTCCTCCTCGCCCGCGACCGGATCGGCAAAAAGCCCCTCTATTACGGATGGTATGATGATTGCCTCTATTTCGGGTCGGAGATCAAATCCGTACTCGCCGGTTCGGGAATGCCGAGAGAGGCCGATCTTTCCGCGATAGACCGATATCTGACCTATCAATATGTTCCCGATACCCTAACCGGATTCAAAAACATCAAGAAGTTGAGACCGGGAAATTTCATGACGGTCGGCGCGGACGCGACAGTCGAGATTACTCCATATTGGCAGCCGCCTGACCCATCGCAGACCAGGGACAGGCCTGTTGAAGAATTAACCGCAGAACTGGTTGAGCGCTTCGATGAGGCGGTCAAATACAGAATGATCGCCGATGTACCCGTCGGCGCGTTCCTCTCCGGGGGAATAGACTCTGCCTCCGTTGTCGCGTCCATGGCGCGCACAGCAAGCGGGCCTGTCAAGACATTCACAATGGGTTTCGACGAACCGGCATACGATGAGCGGGAACCCGCCAGGCTTGTTGCCGAAATGAACGGGACGGAACATCACGAACATGTCGTCAAACCGGATGTTATCGCCATTATGGACAAGCTCGTGTGGCATTACGGCATGCCATATGCGGACTCTTCGGCGGTGCCCTCCTTTTGCGTTTCCGAACTCGCGCGCCAGCATGTGAAGGTCGCGCTGAACGGCGACGGCGGGGACGAGACGTTCCTGGGATATTCGCGTTATAAAGCGGCGAAAATCGCTTCCCGCCTGGACAGAGTCCCGATGTTTCTTCGCGAGGCATTCGGATTTCTGGGCCAGTCTTTACCGTTCGCCGCCAGCGAGGTTCGCTATCTTCGATACGCCAAACGATTTTTGACCGAACTGGCAAGCCCTCCCAGCGAACGGTACGGACGCTGGATGTGCTACTTCAACGACGACGACAAGGACAGAACCTATGGCCCCGTACTCCGGGATCGCCTCAAAGTCTCCGCCCTCGCCGAGCTCGCGCCTTTTTTCGAGGCGGATGCACCGGTCGAAGCCTGCGCCGCATGGGCGGATTTCCACGGTTATCTTCCGGACGACCTGTTGGTCAAAATCGATATAGCAACCATGTCATGCGGGCTTGAGGCCCGTTCACCATTTCTCGACCACCCGCTGATCGAATTCAGCGCCGCAATTCCGGCGGAAATAAAAATGCAGGGTCTGGATCTCAAAACACTATTAAAGAAAGCTATGAAATCACGCCTGCCCGCAGCTTTGCTCGACCGCCCAAAGACCGGGTTCGGCGTCCCGATAGATGCATGGTTCCGGCAGGAATTGAAGGAAATGGCATACGACACCCTGCTGTCGCGACAGGCCATCGAACGCGGTCTTTTTGACCGAACCGGCATTCAAAAACTTCTCGACGATCATGTCAGCGGCAAGGCCGCGAACCATTACCGGCTCTGGGCGCTGTTGTTTCTGGAGTTATGGTTCCGCATGTGGATTGATGGGGCAACATTGCCTCAACGTCCGACGACTCCGGCCATTCGAATTCTATGACTCTTTTCCCTGAGAAAGAACCGGGCGCCCCCCTGACAACGCGGCAACGACTAGCTGTCCTGATAAAAATCGCCGTTTCCGCAGGGTTACTTTGGGTCTTTTTCGAGTATTTCGACCTGGTTTCAGCGGTCGAAAAGCTCGCCGATATAAGACCCACGTGGCTTTTAGCGGCGATTGCAGCGGCGGGATGCGGATTCGCTTTGGCCGCCCAACGTTGGTCGATCATCTCCGCTATGCTGGAATACAACCTGTCGGTTGTCACCGCATTCCGCCTCTTGCTCGTCGGGCATTTCTTCAATCAGGTCCTGCCGTCCAACCTCGGCGGCGATGCCCTCCGGATTTGGTACCTGACGCGTGAGAAGATCAGCCTTCAGGATTCCTTTATCGGCGTGTTTTACGAGAGGTGTACAGGGCTTGTCGGGCTGGCTCTCTCCGCAGTGCTGTTCCTCCCCTTGATTGATTCCAGATCACCGATATTCAAAGACGATAGCTTGCAAATAAGCTTTCTGGCGATCACCATAGCCGTCATTGCCGGATTCGCATTACTCCATTTCCTTGACCGTATTGTCCGCCCTTTCGAGAAACTATGCGGAACACGGATTAGCGCCGCTTTTTTGGAGATCGGAACACGTTTCCGCGCGGTGACTTTCAGCGGTAGCCGCTCCGCAATCATCCTGTCGATGGCGGTAATCGTTCAGATTTTCGTATCCCTCGCTCTTGCCGCGCTTGCCGCCGGAATGGGAATTTCGGTGCCGATCACCACATGGCTTGTAATCGGCCCTTTCGCCATCCTCGCATCGATGATCCCCTTTTCGTTTGCGGGCTGGGGAGTCCGAGAAGGCGCTATGCTGTTAATGCTCGACAACGCCGGTGTTGCACCGGAAGACGCGCTCGCACTCTCTATCGCGTTTGGGATATTGCTTCTGTTGTGGGCGCTTCCAGGCGGCGTCTTGTGGCCGACACTGAGACACACCGTAAGAAAAGACTAGGCGTCTTTTTCAAAGTGGCGGATTTCGGGTGGTGCCCCGGGTAATCCCAGACGCTGCCAATCGGACACCACCTTATTATAGATATCTTCCGACAACATGGTGCGTTTGGAATATTCCTTGATATGGCGGTGATCCATACAGGCGTTGATCAGGCATTTGGAACCGTAAGGACGCTTCTCCGCCGGATACTGTGCCGGGTCCAGCTGTGTCGACCAGGTGTTCTTGAGCAATTCCACATCATCCGACGGGTTGCTGCGGGTCGACATCGCCCAGATTACCTGATCCATATCGCAGGGGTCGATATCCTCATCGACGACAATAATCCATTTGGTGTAATAGGCACCGCCCGGGACCTGCGCCGCCAACGCCAAGACCTGTGCCGCGTGACCGGCATAGCGTTGCTCGATACTGACACAGGTCATACCCCAGCCCCCCGCCGCCGCCGGGTGGCAATAGACGCCCTGAATGCCGGCGATACCGAGCTTGTCGAAATCGTTCCAGACCCGGGCAGAGCGCACGATGGCGAAGAAACCCGATTGTTCGCAGGACGGATAATCCGCCATCAGGGCGTTGGTCATGATCGGCTGGTTACGGTGATGCAGCGCGGTGATCTCGATCAGCGGCGCTTCGCCCTCGGGCCTGCCGTAATAGCCGGTGAATTCACCGAAAGGCCCTTCGCCCTTCATAGATCCGGGTTTTAAAACGCCCTCGATTACCAGTTCCGCGTTGGCCGGAACAAGCAAGTCGGTCGTCTTCCCTTTGACAACGGAAACGGCCTGTCCGCGAATGCCGCCAATAAATTCATATTCGGAAACGTTTTTGGCGAATCCCTGCGATCCCATGAGCATGAATATCGGATCCACACCCCAGGCGGCGGCTACTTCGATCGATTCACCCCGTTCCCAAGCCCGCTCAATATGCAGCCGGGCGTCTTTGCCGGGTGAGAGGTACAGGCCCGCCTGGCGCTTGCCTTGCTGCATCATCCGATAGGTTCCGACATTCAGATATCCGCTGTCTGGGTCCCGGGTAATGACGCAATCGGCGGTTCCCGGGTAGCGTCCGCCATCCAGCGGCCAATGCATCGGGATCGGCAGTTTATCGAGATCGATATCGTCACCGAGCAACGTATTCTCGAATACCGGTGCCTCGCCTGCGCTGACTTCGCGCGGCGGAATGCGCTCCAACAGTTTCGACTTCACCTTTTTAATCAGCTCAATGGTCGAAATTTCGGGATCTTCGCCCATGGTAATAGCAATGCGTTTGAGGCTTGGTCCCGCGAGGTTCCACAACAGCCGTGCGCCGATGCCGCCATCGTCGAAATTTTCGGCCTTTTCAAACATGACGGTGGGTGACGGCTGCTGCTTTGCCAGCAAATAACCGATGGCGCTCATTTCCTGATCACGGCTGACTGGTTCCGACACCTTTACCAACTCACCAATACCGTCGACCGCATCCAGCCACTGGCGCAAATCCTGGATCGGTTCGTTCTGGCTGCGGGGCTTGCTGTCACTCATATTCGACATTCTCTGAACTCGTTATCATTGCGGCGATAATGGCCAAGCCCTACGGGCGGCGCAACGGACACGAAGAAGAAAATCGGACCGGACATTTGCGGCGATTTATTTAATTGGAAGGGGAATGGTGCCCAGGGGCTGAATCGAACAGCCGACACCAGCATTTTCAGTGCTGTGCTCTACCAACTGAGCTACCTGGGCATATCGGTGAGACGCAAGCTTATAAAAAATATTGAAGGCCGTGTCCACCACCTCAAAGACCTAAGATGCGTTTGCTGTTAAGAACCTTCTGATAATATCAGAAATGTTGCATTTTTGAGGAGCTCGGCTTGCCCCTGAACAGCTTTCCCGGACGATTTATGGCGTTGGTTGGGTTCCTCGCCGCGCTTTATGCCGCCTATGTCAGTTACGGCGATATGCAGCTCTACGGTGGAGCGGACATCAGCGGACGGATCGTGGGCGCCCGCGTTCTTATGGCCGACGAAAACCCGTACAAATTTCAGTGGGCCCCTGGCAAAGCCAAAAATTCGCCGACCCCCTCGCGCGATACCCTGGCCCTACCCGATCGACCTATACCCCGACGTTACTGGCATTTTATGCCCTCTTCAGCGACCGCCCCTACAGCGAATTACGTCCCGCCTGGTGGGGCGTTGAATGGATAACCCTACTCCTGTTTGCGCTAATTGGGCTGGTTGCTCTTCGGAGATCACCAGGGGCATTCCTGCTAAACGGATCGGTCATTGTCGCCGTTGCGACCAGCCACTTTTGGCGCCTTCATGT
>CAZBKQ010000094.1:0-4919 GCA_964492555.1 uncultured Rhodospirillaceae bacterium
CCCGCCCGAGCGTCACAAGGCTGAGATGGCCGTCATGCAACGCCCCCATTGTCGGGATCAGCGCGACGGAGTCATCCGCCCGCCGCCATTGCCGGACGGCGCTGCGAAGATCGGCGATGGTATGAACGGTTTTCATGCCGGATTCCGGCTGTCTCAGCCGCCTTTTTTGCCGCGCGCAGGCTTCGGCCGGAACACGTTCTCCGGTCTCGGAAAGCGCCTCGCCCTGACATCGGCGGCATAGGCGGCGGCGGCCTTTTCGATCTCCGCCCCCAACTCGGCATAGCGCCTGACGAAGCTCGGCGTGAAATCGCTGAACATGCCGGTCATGTCTTCGGTCACCAGCACCTGCCCGTCGCATTGGGCGCTGGCCCCGATCCCGATGGTCGGCACCGGCACCGCATGGGTCACGTCGCGCCCCACGGTTTCCATCACGCCTTCAACCACCATGGAAAAGGCGCCGGCATCCGAGATCGCGCGGGCATCGGCGATAATCGCCGCCGCCTCTGCCTTTTCACGGCCGCGCGCCCGGTACCCACCCAGACGGTTGACGCTTTGCGGCATCAGCCCGACATGCCCCATCACAGGAATGCCGCGTTCGGTCAGAAAGGCGACGGTTTCGGCCATTTCAGCCCCACCTTCCAGCTTGACCGCGCCGCAGCCGGTTTCCTTCATCACGCGCGCCGCGTTGCGGAAGGCCTGTTCCGGCGATTCCTGATAGGAGCCGAACGGCATATCGACGGTGACGCAGGCGCGTTCAGACCCGCGCACCACCGCCGCGCCATGCCCGATCATCATCTCGAGGCTGACGCCCAGCGTGCTGTCGAGGCCGTACAGCACCATCCCGACGGAATCGCCGACGATGAACACATCCGTATAGGGGTCAAGAAACGATGCCATCGGCGCGCTATAGGCAGTCAGGGAAACGATCGGCTCACCACCTTTCCGCGCCTTGAGCTGCGGGGCGGTAATTCGGTTTTTGCGGGCGGACGCGCTCACCTGTATTCTCCACGCTCTGTCCTGTGTTGCCGCCCGGGCGGCGGCGTCGGTAGGATGTTTACCCGTAATTCCCCGACGGCAAAAGGATTTCCTTGGCCGTTTTCCGGGACAAGAGGAGAGCCGCCATCTCGATACAGCACTTCATGCCCGGCCTGACCAGCCTGCTTGCCGCCCTTATCCTCACCGGATGCGCGGCGGGACCGGTCACGGATGAAACCGGAAGGCCATCGATCTATGCCGAAAAACAGATGGTAAGCGCCGCAAATCCGCACGCCGTTCGGGCGGGGCTGGACATATTGCGCGCGGGCGGCGGGGCGGTGGATGCCGCCATCGCGGTTCAGATGGTGCTAACGCTGGTGGAACCGCAAGCTTCGGGTATCGGCGGTGGCGCATTTCTGCTGCATTTCAAACCGGCGCCATCGGAAGAAGCGGCGCCGGTTTTAAGCGCTTATGACGGGCGCGAAACGACTCCCGCGGCGGCAACCGAAAATCTGTTTCTGGACGAAAGCGGAAAGGCCCTTTCGTGGAACACACGGAAGATCGGCGGTCGCGGCGTCGGCGTGCCGGGGACAATCCGGATGCTCGCGCTCACCCATCGAAATCACGGCAGGCTGCCCTGGAAGACCCTGTTTGAACCGGCGATCAAACTGGCGCGCAACGGCTTTGCGGTATCTCCCCGGCTTCACAAGATGATCCGGACCGACAAATATTTACGGGACTTTCCCGGAGCGCGCGCCTTTTACTACCTGCCGGATGGCGCGCCCTTGCCGGTTGGCCATATTCTGAAAAACCCCGAACTGGCGGACACGTTGGCGCGCGTCGCTCTTGAAGGCCCGGATGCGTTTTACAGGGGCGATATTCCCGCGGCCATCGCCCAGGCGGTGCGCCAGACCCATCACCTGCCGGGGTCGATGACCGTGGCGGATATTGAGAGCTACGAGGCGAAAAAGCGAGAAATTATATGCGGCCCCTATCGGCGCTGGACCGTCTGCGGCATGCCGCCTCCGACGTCGGGCGGCATCGCCACCCTGCAGATACTCGG
Source organism: uncultured Rhodospirillaceae bacterium (assembly GCA_964492555.1). Classification (GTDB taxonomy): domain Bacteria; phylum Pseudomonadota; class Alphaproteobacteria; order MPNO01; family UBA2964. The sequence continues at coordinate 2,039 of CAZBKQ010000094.1, forward strand.
CCTGCTGGAGCGGTTCGATATGGCTCGTATCGAGCCGGCATCCGCCCAGGCGGTGCATCTGATCGCGGAAGCGGGCCGCCTCGCCTTCGCTGACCGCAACCGCTATCTCGGCGATCCGGATTTCATTGATGTGCCGGTGCGGGGACTGCTGAACCCGGACTATCTGAAAGAACGCTCCGCCCTGATATCCGCGACGCGGTCGCTGGGCAAGGCACCGCCCGGCACACCGTTACCGCCGCGCAAGTCCGCCATGCTGATTTCCGATAACGGAGACCAGCGTCCCGATTCGACCAGCCATGTTTCCATCGTGGATGCGCGGGGCGAAGCGGTGTCGATGACGACCACCATCGGGACGGCCTTTGGATCCCGCATCATGGTGCGCGGCTTCATGCTGAATGACGAGCTGGCCGATTTCGCCCCCACCCCGCGGAACAAGTCCGGCGCGGTAAAGGCCAACAGGGTGGAGCCGGGCAAACGGCCGCGAAGCTCCATGTCACCCGCCATCGTTCTGGACCGGGACGGGAAACTGGTAATGGCGGTGGGATCGCCCGGCGGATCCAGCATTATCGGCTATGTCGTGAAAACGCTGATCGCAACGCTCGACTGGAAAATGCATATGCAGGCGGCCATCGATTTACCGAATTTCCTCAACAAGAACAGCCGGACGGAACTGGAAAAGGGCACGCCGGTGACGGCGCTGTCGGGCGCGCTCAAATCGCTGGGGCACAATCCGCGTATCCGTCCCAAAACCAGCGGTCTTCACGGCATTCGCGTCACGCCGCGCGGGCTTGAAGGCGGCGCGGATTCCCGACGCGAAGGCATCGCGCTCGGTGACTGACACCAATAGGATGGCGGCATGAATTTCTTTCACGCATGGCCCGGCACGGTGCGGGGCGCGATCTGGATGGTGCTGGGCGGCACGTCTCTGGTCCTGCTGGCGGTGACGATCCGCGATCTGCAGGACCGCTATGACGTGTTGCAAATGATTTTTATGCGGAGCGTGGTCAGCCTGATTCTCATCCTGCCCTGGGCTTTGCGTCAAAGACGGGAAGATTTGCGGACCAGGCGGCTGGGGCTTCACGGGTTCCGCAACACCATCCACTATCTCGGCAATGTCGGCTGGTTTCTCGGCGTGACGCTGGTGCCGCTGGCGGATCTCTCCGCCCTGCAATTCACCGTGCCGCTTTTCACCATCTGCTTCGCCGCGATGTTTCTGCCGGAAAAAGTAGGTGTGCATCGCTGGATCGCCACCGCGATCGGCTTTGCGGGCGCACTGGTCATCATCCGGCCAGGTTTCGTCGAAATCGGCACCGGGACCATCGCCGTTGTGGCGTCCGCCGCCTGCTACGCCGCATCGCAGGTCTCAACCAAATCCCTGTCGGAGACCGACAGCCCGAACGCCATTCTGTTTTACATGTCGATCATCTTTATCCCGGTTTCCGCCATACCGGCGTTTTACAACTGGCAGACGCCGCTTCTGGAAGACGCCGTGCCGATCATCCTGCTCGGTGTGTTCGGCTATCTGGCGCATGCCTGCATCATCCGGTCTTTTGCCGCGGCCGACGCGAGTTTCGTGATGCCGTTTGATTTTCTTCGCCTGCCCATCGCCGCCATCATCGGATTTTTCCTCTATCGCGAGCAGCCGGACCTCTGGGTCTGGTTCGGTGCGGTCATTATCTTTGGCGCGACCTATTACAATAACTGGCGGGAAAAAATACAGGCACGGCGCGCCGCCAAATCCGGCGGATGATCAAATATCGCGATGCAGGCCGCGAGTGCTATACTCCGGCGAAACAGGGAGGGCGGGATCATGAATCCGATACGTATCTCGAAGCTGGATCACGTCGTGCTCAGGGTCGCCGATATCGGGAAATCGATCCATTTCTACAGCGATATTCTGGGCTGTACCGAGGCACGGACAAAGCCTGAGAGCGGGCTTTATCAGTACCAGGCCGGCGCCTCGATGATCGATCTCGTCCCGCAGGACAGCGAGATGGGAACGCGCGACGGGTACGGCCCGCCGGAAGCCGGGCGCAATGTCGATCATATCGCGCTGACGCTTGAGGAATTCGACGAGGCGGCACTGACGGAATATCTGGAAGGGTTCGGGATAACGGTCAATGAGTCGGGGCGCCGTTTCGGCGCGGACGGGTATGGGCCGTCGATCTATTTTTCCGATCCCGACGGCAATGTGGTGGAACTCAAAGGCCCGGCGGAAGACTGACGGGCGACAATTCGGCGGGGAGAAGACATGCTGAAAATTCTGGGGCGCAAGACGTCATCCAATGTGCAGAAGGTTCTCTGGGCCTGCGGCGAGATGGGGCTGCCCTTCGACCGCGAGGATATCGGCGGGCCGTTTGGCGGCAACGACCAGGAAAAATATCTGGCGCTGAACCCGAACGGGCTGGTGCCGACCATCATCGAGGAGGACGGATTTACCCTCTGGGAATCCAATTCCTGCACCCGTTACCTGACTAGGAAACACGATTTGGGCGGTCTTTATCCCGAAGACCCGCAGATTCTGGCCGACGCTGAACGCTGGATGGACTGGCAGCTGACGGTCTGCAGCCCGTCTCTGGTGCCGGTTTTCCGGGGGCTGATCCGCACGCCGCCGGAAAAACGCGACATGGACGCGATCACCAAGGCGCGGGACGGCTTGTCACGGTCGATGTCGATGCTGAACGCCAATCTGGCCGACCGGAAATTCATGGCGGGCGAAAAATTCACCATCGGCGATATTCCGGTCGGGATCGCCGCCTATCGATGGTTCGAAATGCCGATTGAGCGCGAGGACTATCCCCATCTGAAACGCTGGTTCGACCTGTTGGCCGAACGCCCGGCCTTTCAGGAACACATCATGCAAGGGCTTGAATAAGGAGGG
>CAZBKQ010000095.1:0-4853 GCA_964492555.1 uncultured Rhodospirillaceae bacterium
CGGCGGCCTTTTCGAACCACGCAGCGGCCTGCGACGGATCCTTGGGCACGTGTCGCCCGGACAGGTAGAGCAAGGCCATATCGTGCTGCGCTTTGGCGTCCCCGGCATTGGCAAGTTCCCGAACGGTTCGCACCTCGTCCGGGATCCCCGGAGTTCCGGTAGCGGGTTTCGTCTGCGCCGGTGTCTCGGTGTCTGCGGATGCGGCGGGCGCGGGCTGTGGCTCTGCCGTTACTTTGGGGGGCGAGGGCGCGTCCATTGAAGACATCTCGACCAACAGCCATACGCTTCCCGCCAGCAACACGGCGAGGACGCCGGCCGCGGCGAAGATTCTTGATCGCGGCGGACGCGCAGGCACCTGCGGCGACAGCGGCCGTAACTCCGGCACTGTTTCCGGCGACTCCTGTTCCGGCATTGTCTGGTCGGGCGGCGTGTCATCGTTGGAGGCGGATGGTCGCATGACGCGCGCATCCGGGTCCGCGACGATCGGACGGCGCGGTGCAGTCTCGGGCGCGGCGGGGTCCGGCGACACCGGATCGGCCGGCGCTTCTTCGGGGGGGAGGACCGCATCCGATGCTGCTGCCGAATTGTCGGGTGAGTCCGGCTGCCCGGAGATCTCATCCGGCCCTGGCGAAGTTGCGGCGGGCGGCGGCGGTGTATCCTGGACCGTTCCCGCATCGGCCGAGGGAGTCTGTGGGATGGGCGCGACAAGATCGTCAAATTCGCCGGACCGGGCACGCAAAATTGCCTTGTCGATCCACGCGCCGATCGGCAGGCCGGCCGCCTGCGCGGCCTCCCGCGCTTTGTCGCGGGTAGCGCCGTCGATACCTTTCACACTCCAGGATTTGGCTTTGGCTATTTAGCTATATCGAGCCCTTGTCGCGCCGCTTCGCTTTCGAACTATAGCGGCGGGAAGGGGGGGCTGTTAAGGAGAATTCGCGACAACCCGCAAGGCTGGTCTCACACCATGTAGCGCCCGGTAGTGCGGGGCATACTATTTAAGTATACCGTTATGAAATCAATAGGTTAGGTGAACTACTCAGTCGCGTCTGAAGAGGCCGAAGAGCTCTTTGCGTTCGGGTTCCCGTGGTTCGGCGATCGGGCGGGGCGCTTGGCGGGATTCGCCGCGCCCGCCGTTCTGTCTTCCGCTTTCGATCTGGTCCAGTCGATCCGCGATCTTTTGCACCGCCCGCTCGACCGGTACCGTCGATGCGCCGCCGGTGCCTTTTGTCTGCTCGATCTGTTCGCTGAGTTCCGCGACTTTCTCGGCGATGGGCGCAATGGTTTCGCTGGTGCGCCGTTCGGCGTCCTCGATCCGGCTCGACAGACGCTGGATGCTTTCGAAGACCGCCTGGATCGTGGGCGCAGGCGGCGGCAGGGGCGGTCGCGAGATCCGAATTCGCGGCGGCCTGGATGACCGACGACAGCCAGACGCCGACCGGCAGGTCCGCTGCATCGGCAGCGTGTTTCGCAAAGTCGCGCGCCTCGTCGGAGATGCCTTTGAGGCTCCATGGCATATTCGGATCGACCATGGGCCAATTATACCTGACAATGATCGAATGCGTCACCGGAATGCGACGCACCGTCTTTTCGGAAAATCCGAAGGCGAACGTTGCATCGAAGCCCTGTGATCCGATATGTTCGCGCCGCGCCGGATGGGGCGTAGCCAAGTGGTAAGGCAACGGGTTTTGATCCCGTGATTCGCAGGTTCGATCCCTGCCGCCCCAGCCAGCGATTCACCCGTCGATAAAATATATCGGGCAGGTCTGCTTTGCCGGCCGCTTTCAGGGAGCGTGTTTGAGCTCCTGCTGCAGGGCTTCCCGGTCCAGCCGTTTCAGGAAATTCTGGCGGACTTCCGACCAGGCGAAGCTGATCGAGTTGTCGACGATATCCACATCGTACTTTTTATGTGCATCGGCGATCGGCGCCCATTTCACGAGAGCCCGCGGGCTGGCGGTAAAATTGTTCCGGTCGAGGGCGTCTTTTTTCCAGTCGGTCTGGCCGATCCGGACGGTAAAGATTACGATGCTGTCGTCGATGTCGAATTCGTCGGACAGTTCTTCTGAATTTTCGGACAATGCGCCGGCAAAGCAATCGAGCGCCGCTTTGCGGAATGCCGCTTCGTCCGGCGAAGCGTCCGTCCATGCCTGCGCCAGCGCGTAAATTGTCAGGTCTGAAAGACAGGCGGCAAAAATGTGCGATTTCGCGATATTGATCGACTGCAAGAACACGTCGTCCTCGAACATGCTGGGATACCGGGTGCCCATGCGGGCCTTCAAGTATCCGTACAGGGTTTTCTGCGCCACGAAAGCCGAACGGGTAGACACAAAGTATTGAAGCGACACCAGCGTACCGATGGGCTCACTGTCCCGGCGAACGCTTAGTCGGTCTGTAAATACTCGGAGGGTTTCGGCGGCTTTCCGGGTGAGCGACATCTGTGGGTACTCTGGAAACAATTTGAAACAAACGGCCAATCACTTCAATTGAAATGAGTTGTAGCGATTCATTAAAAGTGTCTTAATATTCATCTGCGGGCAATCCGCATCATAACCAGACCAACGTCAACAACTCCCGGGGGTGGAAGCAATGTCTGACGAAGCGACGGCCAAAGCGCAGGTGCACTGGTCGAAAACCAGGAACCTGACGATCTTTGTTCTCATCATATGGGCGATATTCGCCTTTCTCCTACCAGCTTACGCGAAATCACTGAACGAAATGTCGTTCCTCGGATTTCCGCTCGGCTATTACCTGTGCGTACAGGGCTCGCTGATCGTTTTCGTGCTGCTGATCTGGTTTCAGAACTGGCGGCAGGACACGATCGACGATGAAGCCGGACTTGGCGAAGAATAGGAGGGGCGGATGATACAGGGAAGATTCGTAGACAACCTGCCCAAGGTATACGGCCTGTATACCGGCGGGTTCATTGTTTTCATCATTTTGATGGCGATCCTCGAACAGGCCGGCGTCAGCGCCGCGACCATCGGCATTCTGTTCGTCGCTTTCACCATCTTCATCTATGCGGCGATCGGCTATCTGTCGAGGACCATGGAGGTCGATGCCTATTACGTGGCGGGGCGTGAAGTCCCGGCCTTGTATAACGGCATGGCTACGGCGGCGGACTGGATGTCCGGCGCGTCGTTCGTGGCGCTGGCCGGCGGCATCTACTTCGGCGGGTACGGCTATCTAGCCTTTGTCGTCGGGTGGACCGGCGGCTACGTGCTGGTCAACTCGCTGATGGCGCCGTATCTGCGCAAGTTCGGCTGCTACACCGTGCCCGATTTTATCGGTACGCGGTACGGCGGCAACTTCGCCAGGTTGTGCGCGGTCATCATTCTGGTGGTGGCGTCGTTCACTTATGTGACGGCGCAGATCAACGCGTCGGGCACGATCGCTGCGCGGGCGCTGCAGATTCCGTTTTCCTATGGTGTCTGGTTCGGCCTTCTCGGCATTCTGCTGTGCTCGATGCTCGGCGGCATGCGGGCGGTCACGTGGACACAGGTGGCGCAGTACATCGTGCTGATCATCGCCTATCTGGTGCCGGTTATCTGGATGTCCAACAAGCAGGGCTTCGGCATCATTCCGCATTTCTCCTACGGCGATGCGGTATTGCGGATTCAGGAACTCGAACCAATGGTCAAGCTGGGGGCGGCGGCTGTCGAAAACGTGCCGGGGCTCCGAATACTGACCACGCCGCATAATGCACCGGGCGGCGGCATCGACAGCTGGAAGTTCATGACGCTCGCGCTCTGTATGATGGCCGGTACGGCGTCGTTGCCGCATATTCTTATGCGCTACTTCACCACGCCGTCGGTACGGCAGGCCCGGAAGTCGGTGGCGTATTCGCTGTTCTTCATTTTCCTGCTGTACTTCACGGCACCTGCGTTGGCGACGCTGACCAAGCTGCAGCTTCTCGATCCCAATCTGGCGACGGCCATCATCGGCAAATCCTTTGCCGACGTGTCCAATCTGGAATGGGTGAAGAACTGGACCAACGTCGGCATGCTGGCGCTCGTCGACGGCAACAAGGACGGCATACTGCAACTCAACGAGTTCTTTATGCGGCCCGATATCGTCGTGCTGGCAACACCGGAAATCGCCGGTCTGCCGTACGTGATCTCGGGTCTGGTGGCAGCGGGCGGCATGGCCGCGGCGATGTCCACCGCGGACGGCTTGCTGCTCGCCATCGCAAACGCGCTCAGCCACGATCTGTACTACAAGATCATCGACCCCAAGGCGGATACCAAGCTGCGACTTGTCGTGGCGCGTGTGCTGCTGATCGTGATTGGGGTGCTGGCGGCGCTGGTGGCGACATTGCAGCTCACCGGCATTCTCGGCGCTGTTGCGTGGGCGTTCTGTTTCGCCTGTTCCGGCCTGTTTTTCCCGCTGGTGCTCGGCATCTGGTGGAAACGGGCGAACCGGTCGGGTGCGCTCGCGGGCATGATCATCGGCTTCGTCGCGGGGTCCGCGTATCTGTACTACGTGCGGACAGGCGGAGAACCGTGGTTCGGCGTTATCGATCATCTGAGGTTCGGTATTGTCGGCATGGCGGCCAGCCTGGTGTCGATGGTGGTGGTCACGTTGATCACACCGGCGCCGGATGCGGAGACGCAGGCGATGGTGGACGAGATCCGCAAGCCTTCGGGCAAGACGATCCTCGATCAGGCGCACTAGGCCGCACCAGTCGAACGAACCTTCGGGGGCGGATGTATTTCCGCCCCCGTTTTTCGTATAAGGACTCCCATGGAAAACCCCGCCGCCATCTTCCCGATCTGGGTGATCGCGATCGACTATATCCTTGGCCTGATCATGTGGACGCTGATCGGCAGGGTGGCGATGAATATCTTTCTGCCCGAAAA
>CAZBKQ010000096.1:0-4747 GCA_964492555.1 uncultured Rhodospirillaceae bacterium
CGCGCGGGCTGTTCTGCCTGTCGCGCTCGGTCGGCATTCTCGCCCATTCATATGAGCAGGCGGGCGAGGGCACGCGCAATAAAGGCCCGACCCCGCCCGGATATGGCTGGAAATATACCGGAGAGAAAATTTAGGAAACGCGCCGCCGCCGGGCAATCATCAACCCTGCCAGCCCGATGCCGAGGATCGTGAACGCACCCGGTTCGGGGACTTCCGCATTGATCGCGACCGACCAGTTATCAATGCCGTGCGTCGTCTCCCGCGTGACCAGTTCGTTATTACTGGTGTTGGCGCGATAATATCCGAAGCTGATGGGCAGGGCGCCCGCCGAAAAATCCGGATTGACGATGGCACCCGTCCCGCCCAGATCGTTGGAAGAGGTAAGAATATCGACGAAATCCGTTTCCGTAAGCCCGGCAAGCCCGGCCGTGACCCAGTTTCCCGTACCGGAATGCGTAAAGGTCAGGCTCGGCCCGATGAAGACAGTACCCCCCTGCATCAGGGCGAGGCTGGCCACCACACCCGCGCCCGGCGCGGGCGGGTTCAGCTGCAGCTGGTCCTCTGAATAATCGATGGAGGTGATGGCGCCTGACAGGCCGGGGTCATACAGCCCGCCCGCATATTGGTGAAACACCAGAACGCTGGTGCCGCCGCCCGGCGCGGGCGGCATGGTGTGGGTCATATGACGCCAGGACCCGCCATTGCCGCCGGCGAGGTCTTGTGACGCCGTTTCCGTCGCGCCGTTGGAGGTGTAAAACACCGTCGCCGACCAGTCCGCGTCCAGAAAGTTCCCGTCGCTGAACAGCACCGCCTGCGCGGGCACGGCAAAGACCATCGCCGCCACGAACCATGCGTTTACCTGTTTAAGCCAATAAAACAGCGCGAATTCCCTATCCACGCCAACCCCTGAATACCGCCCTTTTTTATCACTTGCCGCCAAAATTGGCGAGCGCAAATCCCCCGCGCCATTAACCATAAGGGCTGCTATCCTGACCGTTATGAAAGAATTACCCGACGGGCTCGCCGAATATCGCCGCACCGATCTGTTTACCGAAGAAACGGTGCCGAAGGCGCTGCTCGCCGATCACGCGACCAAGGCGGGGACCTGGGGGCTGATCACGGTGGCGGCGGGCAGGCTCGAATATGAGATTGAGGCCGATGCCGGAACCGGCCGCGCGGCGGAGACGCATATCCTCACCCCCGGCGCGGACGGCGTGGTGGAACCCGGCGTCAGACACCGGGTAAGGCCGCTCGGCGCGGTCAGGTTTTATGTGCGGTTTTTGCGGTGACGGCGGCGGGCCAACGCCAGCCCACCGACCCCGACCAGCAGAAGCCCGACCGAACCAGGTTCGGGTACGGAATCGGCGTCCGCCTCGGCCTCGAATTCAACCAGCACGAAGTTGCCGTTCGTCCCGAATCCAGGACCCGAGCTCGCGGGGATGGAAAGGTCCTCCATTGCTTCCAGCCGGAATCCCGTAATTGCGGATTCAACAATTCCAAACGTCACGTCGAATACGGAATTGTCGGGCGCGTTGCTGGGGCCAGCCAAAATACTGCCATCGTTATCAGGGTGCAGCGTCAGGGTCATACCGTCTGTCGCGGTCGCCGACGTCAAAACATTCAAAACATTCCAGTTCGCGGTGACATCACCACCGCTTTGCAGTCCATCCGCAAAAATATTGCGATCATCCGTAGTATAGGACAGCCGGAACCGGCCAAGAATACTCTGTGGGTGCCCATTCAGGAATGACATACGAAAGCTGAGCGATGAAGCGACATTGATGTCTGTCGTCGTTTCCCAGACTATTGTTTCCGGGCCGACAGGAATCCCGGCAGAAATTCCCCAGCCGTTGTCGGTATCGCTAAAGCTTCCATCGATTGTGTCAGACGCTTCTAAATTCACCTGAGAAAAGGTCGCGGTCGCGTTTTGCAATGTGATTGGCGCGGCGTGGGCATTCCCGCTCGCGGCAATCAGGAATGCCGCGCAGAATAGCGTTCGTACCGGACACCACATACGAGAAAACTCGGTCGTTTCTCTTCCCCTTTTTAGATTTTGGCCACATGTCGAGAGTGCACTTATTAGGGGAAGTTTCGGCTTGGTGAAACCGTGCCGCGCCCGAATTTCGGGACGCAAATTTGAAACGCCTACTTGATGCGGAAGTGATTTCTGACGGCAAGCAGGATCAGGAAGATCAGAATGGTCGAGAGCAGAAGCTGCCCGACCCCGATCAGCGCGACAAAGTCGGGAATGACCGGTTGAAATGTTTTATCGAGGACAGATGGCTGGAGTTCGTTCGGTTGAACATGGACGCCGTAAAGACAGGCGTATGACTGTTTGATCTTGTCGGCGGACGAAAATGCCGTGAACAGCGTGTTTTTCAGCGAAACGCCGATCGCCGCCCACCATTGGCCCGATCCGTTCCCGGCAACGCAAGCCTTTGCGCCTGCCGGCATTGCCGCCAACGCGTGATAAAGCCAGGCACAGGCCCCGCTCAAACCTAATAGCCAGAGGGAGGGGCGCGGTATCGACCGCCCGAAATCAGAGAACCAGCCATAGAACAGCCCGAACCAGAATTTCGCGTGCAGGGGCCAGTCGATTACCCATCGACGTGCCAGCAACTCTCTTCGGAAAAAAAACTGTTCCTGTTCATGGTCATGCGCCTGAATGGCCAGACGTTTCAATGCCCGCCAACAGGCGATAGTTGTTTTGGCGGCTTCGAATTTTCGTCCTGATGAAAGAATGTTCCAGAAGGAGATGCTGTCCGTTGGCGGCCAGCCTTTGGCGCTTAACACGGCTGGAAGTTCCCTGATCGCCGGCACAAACCGGCCACGCTCAAGGTCGATCTCAATATTATTCAGCCGTGGCCCTTCTTCGAAATGTGCCTGAATGAAATCCGGCGGGCGGTGGAATTTAGCTCCCGCCAGTGAAAAGGCGGATTTCACCTCTAGCGCGCTAAAATCGGTTTTGGCTGAAAAAATCGCATGATCGAACCAGACCGGTTTTTTAAACTTTGCGGTATCGAAATTCGCGTCGCCGGGAAAGATGAAGCCTGAAAAATCGGCGTTTTCATCAAACCTATGTCCGCTGAAATCGGCACTCGCGCGTTCCAGATACTTTCTGGTCGCGCCGTTTGCACCGTTACCATATGTATCAACCGTCCACTCCCCGGCTTCTTCCAGCTGCTTTTTCTCCTCCAGCATTTTCGCCGCCCAGGCGTTCCACGACGCCCTGCCCGGCTCAAATCGCGCGAGGGTTTCTTCCTTATTCATCGGATCGCGGGGTGAGTTGGTGATGTTGTCTTAGTGCGCCACGCTGCCCCCATCGACGCAGAGCAGCTGGCCGGTGACGAAGTCGCTGTCATGGCTGATCAGATAGATTGCCGCCCCGACCAGGTCTTCCGGTTCTTCCACCCGCTGGATACAGCGCCCGGCAATGTTGGCGTCGATATGCATCTGGGTGAAGGCCTCATCCTCCGTCACCGCCTCCGACGCGGTCAGGCCGGGCGCGATGGCGTTGACGCAGATATTGTCCTCGCCGCATTCCCGGGCCATCACCCGCGTCATGGCGATGATCGCCCCCTTGGTGGTGACGTAATGCAGCTGGCCCGGCGTGCCCTTGAAGGTGGTGCCCGACGCGATATTGACGATCTTGCCGTATTTCTGCTTGCGCATGACCGGCGTCACCGCCTTGGTGATCTGCCAGACGCCGCGGATATTGACGCGCAGCGCGGCGTCGAACTCATCAATATCGATATCCTCGAATTTTGAGTGGTTGAGCGCGCCGAACAGCGCCGCGTTATTCATCAGCCCGTCGATTCGGCCCCATCTTTCCAGCACCGCCTCGACCATGGCTGTGTTGGCGGCCTCATCTGTCTGGTCGCTGATCAGCGCCATCGCCTCGCCGCCATTGGCGTTGATCTCATCGGCCACCGGGGCGGGGTCCAGCACATCGGTGAGGCACACCTTTGCGCCCTCCGCCGCGTAGCCCCGCGCATAGGCGGCGCCGATCCCCTGTGCGCCGCCGGTGACGATGGTGGTCATTCCGTCCAGCATGCCCATGATTTTTCTCCCCTGTCTCTGATGCGCGGATTTTCATCCCTCTCCCCGGCCTTGTCCGGGCGGGGGACGGGTTATTTCCCGAAACAGTAGGGGGACAACAGGCCTTGCTCAAGGGGGCGGAGGAAAAGCGGCACATTATTGCCTTGCCCGGGCATGACATTCTGGTGGGGGGGCGCTTCTCAGGGGACTTCTTTGTGTCCGGGATGACGAGTCTTGTTGCCGTGTCTTCGCTCGCGCGATCGCGCTCCAAAGAAGATTGTCACCCCGCACTTGATGCGGGGTCCAGAAAAACAGGAAAAGAAAAAAAGACTGGTTCCCGGATCGCGCTATCGCTTGTCCGGGATGACAAATCTTTTTAAGGCAAAGCCGTACGAATGAGGCGCATTTACATCATTTGCCGCCCCGGCCCTTTCCCCCTCCACCAGCTCTTTCCTCCTACACCAGCTCTTTCCCCCTCCCTGGCCCCCCCCGGAGGGGGAGGAGAATTCACGGATGCGTGGCCCTTTTACCCCTTCACCCTTTCAAAGGGGGAAGGCCGGGAAGGGGGTTTCTCCAATCCGGACAGCCGGGGGTGCGGTCTTTCACGCTTTCGCGCGGGTGCGGCAATCCATCCCGCTTGATTTTCGCGCCTCTTGGCGTTTCAATCCGGACCGAAGAGAGACGCAGGGCAAGGACGGAGAAAAACATG
>CAZBKQ010000097.1:0-1380 GCA_964492555.1 uncultured Rhodospirillaceae bacterium
GTGAACAGAAGCGTCGGGTCGTTATGCGGCACCAGCGGCGAGGAGGCGACGATCTCATGATCGTTCCCGCCGAAATAGCCGAGAAAGGCCGAACGTATGTCGTTTGTGCTTGTCGTCATGGTTTCTTCAAATTTCAGCCACCCGCCCCGGGACAAGGGGCCTTAATACTGGCGGGCCGCCGCCCTGTCCAGCCAAGAGACCGGATAAGCGCGCAGGCAAAAGAAAGGGGCGCCGCGATCATACGGCGCCCCCGTCAACGGGATTTTGGGGAGAGAGCGGTTATGCTTCTTCCGCGTCCTCCATCTCATCGGCGTCGTCCTTATCGGTCTGGTCCTCACCGGCGAGCGCCGCTTCGGCGATCAGCCCGGCATTGGCGCGCACACCGCGTTCGATGGCTTCGGCCATTTCGGGATTATCGCGCAGGAACTGCTTGGCGTTTTCCCGCCCCTGCCCGATGCGCTGGCTGTCATGAGAGAACCAGGCGCCGGATTTCTCAACAATCCCCGCCTTGACGCCGAGATCGATCAGCTCGCCCATCTTGGAGATGCCCTCGCCATACATGATGTCGAATTCGACCGTCTTGAAGGGCGGCGCCACCTTGTTTTTCACCACCTTGACGCGGGTCTGGTTGCCGACGACCTCGTCCTTGTCCTTGATCGCGCCGATGCGGCGGATATCGAGCCGGACGGAGGAATAGAATTTCAGCGCATTGCCGCCGGTGGTGGTTTCCGGATTGCCGAACATCACCCCGATCTTCATGCGGATCTGGTTGATGAAGATGATGGTGCAGTTGGTGCGCGCGATGGAACCGGTCAGCTTGCGCAACGCCTGGCTCATCAGACGCGCCTGCAACCCGACATGGGTATCGCCCATCTCACCCTCAAGCTCCGCCCGCGGCACCAGCGCGGCGACACTGTCCACCACGATCAGATCAACCGCGCCGGAGCGCACCAGCGTGTCGGTGATTTCCAGCGCCTGTTCACCGGCATCGGGCTGCGAAATCAGCAGATCATCGATATTGACACCCAGCTTTCTGGCATAGACGGGGTCGAGCGCGTGTTCGGCATCGACAAAGGCGCATTGCCCGCCGGATTTCTGCGCCTCCGCCACGCAATGGAGCGCGAGCGTCGTCTTGCCCGAACTTTCCGGGCCATAGACCTCTACGATGCGGCCCTTGGGGATGCCGCCGATACCGAGCGCGATATCAAGCCCGAGCGAGCCGGTCGAGACCGCCTCCGTCTCCACCACCTGGCCTTCGCCCAGCCGCATGATAGAGCCCTTGCCATGGGCCCGTTCGATTTGCTGCAACGCCGCGTCGAGTGCCTTGGATTTATCCATATCGCCCTTATCCACCAGTCGAAGTGCGGGATCGGTCATCGT
>CAZBKQ010000097.1:1480-2741 GCA_964492555.1 uncultured Rhodospirillaceae bacterium
CCTATTCCGCCGCGGCGCCGGGGGCGCGGTCCTCGGCCAGCACATCCTTGACCTTGACGGCGAGCTGTTCGAGCGAGAACGGCTTGGGCAGGAAATCGATCTCCACCGTGGTGTCGTCCAGCCTCTGGCGGAATGAATCCTCGGTATAGCCGGAAATAAAGATCACCCGCATATCGGGCCGGGTTTCGCGCACCTTGCGGATCAGGGCCGGCCCGTCGAGCCCCGGCATAACCACATCGGTGATCAGCACGTCGATCGGTTCCTCCCCCGCATCGAGGATGTCCAGCGCGTCCTCGCCGCTTGCCGCCTCGACCACCTGATAGCCCTTGTTGCGGAGCGCGCGGGCGCCGAACATGCGGACCGCGTCCTCATCCTCGACCAGCAGGACGGTGAGATCGGGCGCGGGCGGCGCGCCGGCGGTGTCTTCGGCTTCCACCGCATCCGTGTTTTCGGCCGGCACCGCGCGCGGCAGATAGATGGTAAAGCGCGCGCCTTCGCCTTCCGCTGAATCGACGAAGATATAGCCGCCGGTCTGTTTGACGATGCCATAGACGGTCGAGAGGCCGAGCCCGGTGCCCTCCCCCACCTCCTTGGTGGTGAAGAAGGGCTCGAAAATCCTGTCGAGATTTTCCTTGTCGATGCCATGGCCGGAATCGAGCACCTCCACCACCGAATAGTCGCCGCGCGGCATCGGCGCGTGGGATGGCGGTATCCGGTCGCCCGCCGCGACATTCCGGGTGGAGATGGACAGCGTGCCGCCGCCGCCCATCGCATCGCGCGCATTGACGGCGAGATTGATGATCACCTGTTCGAACTGGCTTTGATCCACCTTTACCGGCCAGAGGTCGCGCGCATGGGTGATCTTGAGCTCGATATTCGCGCCGATCAGCCGGCGCAGCAGGTGCGACAGCTCGGCCAGAATGTCGGTCGGGTCCAGAACCTTGGGCTGCAGCGTCTGCTGGCGCGAGAAAGCGAGAAGCTGGCGCACCAGATTGGCGGCGCGGTTGGCGTTCTGCTTGATCTGCATGATATCGGCAAAGGACGGGTCCTTGGCCGAATGGCGCTGCAGCAGCAGATCGCAAAACCCGATCATCGCGGTCAGCAGATTGTTGAAATCATGCGCGACGCCGCCCGCCAGCTTGCCGACCAGCTCCGTCTTCTGGGACTGAATGAACTGTTCCTGGAGCGAGCGTTGCTCGGACTGGTCAATCGCGTGAACGATCAGCCGGGGCGGGTCATCCGCCGCGACCTCGAACCGCGC
>CAZBKQ010000097.1:2841-4725 GCA_964492555.1 uncultured Rhodospirillaceae bacterium
CGCCGGATAAAAGCCGCCAGGGCGCCGCCTCGTCCGGGACGCCGTCAGCGAGAAGGTTTCTGACCCTGATCGCGCCATTAGCCAGCTCCGCCTCGTCATAGCCGAGCCAGCGGCATGGCGCCGCGTTGGCGTAGACGATGCGACCCATCCGGTCCGCGGACAGCAAGCCGGCGGGAAAATCATCGAATAGCCTCTCAGTCAGCGATTGTTCGGCGAGGATGGTATCGGCCAGCGCATCGCGGCCGGTATCCTCAACCAGCGTGACGATCATATGGTCGAACCCGGAGAGTGGCTTTACCTAAGCATGGCAGTGACGGCGGCGGTTTTCCGCGTCCACGGATACCAGCTCGTGGCTTTCCGTCTTTCTCTGACGGACGGCGTCGAGCACGGCATCAAGCGCCGCGCGTCCGGTAACCCCGCCAAAAACATTCTCCAGCGCGGACACACCATCCACCCGCGTGCCGATTTCGGAGCGCCAGACCTCATTGGCGAAAATCCCCGCGCCGCCCCTATCGGCCAGCAGCGCGGGATGCGGAAGCTGATGAAAAATTTCCTGATTTAGCCTTTCGCGGCGCCGGCGGATGGCGCGGGAAAAAGCGAAACCGAAGAGAAGCAACGCCACGCCCACCGCGATCAAAACGGGAAGAGCGAGCGATACTTCGGTAAAGGATTGCGCGAACACAGGCGACGGCATCAGCGCCGCCATAATCGCCACCCCGGACGGCTCTTTAATTTTTCTCAATGTTTTCAACGCCAGGAACCTTCGGTTCCTCCCCCTTAAGGGATTTATTTACCAAATATTTGGTAAATAAGTTATTAATTTTTTCGTTATGCGTTAACAAAGGGAGGTACGTTCGATGCTGCTTGAAGGGTCATGCCATTGCGGCAAGGTGCGTTACAGCGTGGAATCCGACACGCCCTATCCGTTTTCCCATTGCCATTGCTCGATCTGCCGCAAGCTGGCGGGCAGCGGCGGTTCGGCGATCAACATCATGGCCAATACCGACACCATGAAGATCGAGGGCGAGGAAAACCTTTCCGTCTATCGATCAGCCCTTAACGACCGCGGTGTCTATGAAGAAGACGGGCTGGGCTATTCCCGCCGCCATTTCTGCAAACATTGCGGCACCATGATGTGGAACCATAACAGCCGCCACGGCCAGTGGATCTATCTGTTCGCGACAGCCGTCGACACACCGCTGCCGAC
Organism: uncultured Rhodospirillaceae bacterium; assembly: GCA_964492555.1. Lineage (GTDB taxonomy): Bacteria > Pseudomonadota > Alphaproteobacteria > MPNO01 > UBA2964. Next base: position 4,049 of record CAZBKQ010000097.1, read on the forward strand.
ACCGCCTGAGGTGCGCCATATCATGGTCAAACACAAGGCGCCCTGGACGGTTATTCCGGACGGGGACGAGCAATTCGACCAGTACCCCGATGAAGGCATCGAGGACTGGCACAAGAACCGCGGGCTGTTCGGCAAGACCTAACGCAGAGCAAAGGCTCTTAGGCCTTAACGAAATCCGCCTTCCATTCATCCATCGGCTTGAAGGTGGCATCCGCGCGGCATTTTTCCTCACACCGCGCCAGAACGCCTTCATCCGTCAGATCAAAATCAATGATCTCGCGATGCGGCTGGGCGATATACCAGGGGGTCGCCATATAGACTTCGATCCGGTTGCCCTCGGGATCGGGGAAATAGACCGACAGGGCGGAACCGTGATCGACCGGTTCAATCCCGTCGATGCCGGACTCGACGGCCTTGTCATAGGCGGCGCGCACTTCGGCAAAATTCTCCACCCGGAAGGAAATCTGGTTAATGGTGGTCGGCGCGCCCTCCGGCCGGGTGGATGCAAGCACGATCTGGTGGTGTTCCTCCGGATCGCGGCTTAAAAAAACCAGCTCCGGCCCCTTGCCGCCACCACCGCGTCCACGGTCGGTAATTTTGAAGCCCAACAACTCCGTGTAGAATTTTACCATCGGCTCCATATCGGTCACGTTGATCCCGAGATGGCCGAACGACAT
>CAZBKQ010000098.1:0-4713 GCA_964492555.1 uncultured Rhodospirillaceae bacterium
GGTTCCGCTATATCCTTGTGGACGAGTATCAGGATACCAACGTGGCGCAGTATCTGTGGCTGCGGCTTCTGGCGCAGGAGCACCGCAATCTGTGCTGCGTCGGCGACGATGACCAGTCGATCTATTCATGGCGCGGGGCGGAGGTCGGCAATATCCTGAAATTCGAAAAGGATTTCGAGGGCGCGGCGGTTATCCGGCTGGAACAGAACTACCGGTCGACACCCGAAATACTGGCGGCGGCGTCCGGCCTGATCGCCAACAATTCGGGGCGGCTCGGCAAAACGCTCTGGACCGAGGCCGATGGCGGCGAGAGAATCGCGGTACGGGGCGTGTGGGACGGCGAAACCGAGGCCCGGTTCGTGGCCGGCGAGATCGAGGCGCTGCAGAACAAAGGCGAGCCGCTTGACGAAATCGCCGTTCTGGTTCGCGCCAGCTTCCAGATGCGCGAGTTCGAAGAGCGCTTCATCATGCTCGGCATCCCCTACCGCGTGATCGGCGGGCCGCGTTTTTACGAGCGCCAGGAAATCCGAGACGCCATCGCCTATCTGCGGGTGGTGAACCAGCCCGACGACAGCCTCGCTTTCGAGCGTATCGTCAATGTGCCCAAGCGTGGGATCGGCGCCGCCACGGTGCAGGCGTTTCACCAGCTTTCCCGCGCGCTGGATATTCCCCTGCTCGAAGCCGCGCGCCGACTGGTCTCGACAGACGAGCTCCGGCCGCAGGCGCGGCGGACGATCACGGCGCTACTGGAAGATTTTGACAGATGGCGCTCGCTTATCGATGCAGTCGATCACATAGAGCTTGTGGAAACCGTTCTCGATGAGAGCGGCTATACCGCCATGTGGCAAAACGACAAGTCGCCCGAGGCGCCGGGCCGGCTCGAAAACCTCAAGGAGCTGGTCAGCGGCATGGAGGAGTTCGAGGATCTGGGTTCTTTCCTTGAACATGTCAGCCTGGTGATGGAGGCGGGTCAGGCGGACGGCGGGGACATGGTCAGCCTGATGACGCTGCATGCAGCCAAGGGGCTCGAATTCGACAATGTCTTCCTTCCGGGCTGGGAAGAAGGCGTCTTTCCAAACCAGCGCACACTGGACGAGGGCGGCGCGCCGGCGCTGGAGGAAGAGCGGCGGCTCGCCTATGTCGGGCTCACCCGGGCGCGCAGGCGGGTTGCCGTCAGCTTTGCGGCCAACCGGCGTATCTATAACCAGTGGCAATCTTCCATCCCGTCGCGCTTTATCGACGAGTTGCCATCGGATCATATTGAGACGACGACCGATCAGGGGCTCTATGGAGGGGGGCTTGCGGAGGCTGAATCGGGCTATATCCAGCAGGGACGGGGCCCCGGTTACGAACGTCTGCGGTCCGCGCGGCAGGCGGGGCTGATCGAAGGCAGCGCTACGGTGGTTCCCGATGCCGATAGCGGCGAGATCGCCCTCGGTATGCGAATCTTTCACCAGAAATTCGGATACGGCACGATCAAGGCAATCGACGGCAACAAGCTCGAAATCGCCTTCGAAAAGGCTGGCGACAAGAAGGTGATGGACAGCTTCGTGACACCGGCCTGACAGATGACGGAGGCGGATTCAGACGCAGGATGGGAAATCCGGCTGGTCGTCCCGACGCGGGAGCTGGGCGAGGCGTTCGAGGCGGCTCTGGAAGAGTTCGCGGACGCCGTGACGCTGCTGGAGCGCCAGGGAGGTGCGCCGTTCGATCTGGTCGGTTACTGCGTTGCGGCGCCCGATGAAGGGAAAATTGGGTCCCGGATCGCGGCGATCGCCGCCGCTGCCGACATCGGGATACCCTCAGTTTCAATAGAGCGGCTGCCTGACACCGACTGGGTCAGCGCCTATCAGAACAGCGTCGGACCGCAAACCATCGGGCGGTTCTTCGTCTACCCGTCCCATTTCGACGGTGGCCTGCCGCCGGACATGATGCCGATCAGGCTCGATGCCGGAATCGCCTTTGGCACCGGCGAGCACGAAACCACCCGTGGCTGTCTGCTGACAATGGAAGCGCTTGAGGCGGGCGGATTCCGGCCACCGGAAGTTGTCGATCTCGGCTGCGGGTCTGCGATCCTTGCCATTGGCGCGGCTCGCCTATGGCCGGATGCGCGGATTATCGCCGCCGATAACGATCCCGATGCAGTCTCCACAGCGCTCGAAAACCTCGAACGGAACGGGTGCGCATCGCAGGTGGAAACGGTGCAAAGCGATTTTTGCGATGCGCCGCTGGTTCAGGATGCATCGCCGTTCGCGCTGATCGTCGCCAATATTCTGGCCGGGCCGCTGATCGAGAACGCGGACGCAGTTTTCAGCCGCCTGAAAGCCGACGGCCGGCTGGTCCTGTCGGGTATCCTCAATACACAGGCCGATGACGTCGTCGCGGCGTACAGTGCGCAGGGCGCTGTCCTGCTCGACAGACAGCAACTCGGCGACTGGGCGACGCTTCTTCTCGCGAAGGGATGAACGGCCTCAGACGGTACCGATAAACCGTACGCGGGCGCTGGGTTCCGGAAGCCGGTTGGTGACGAACCGCGTGCCCGGAAATTCCGGCGCGCAGGAATCGCGATGAATAGCGGCCTCCCGAGCAAGCCCGGAAAGGTCGGCGAGCGCCCATGGCAAGGCGCGGATCGCAGCCCCCATGCTGCCGCCGAAGGACCGCAGCGCGTCCGCCTGCTCTTTCGTTTCGGTGATCGTCCGGGCGACGCTGTCGGCCAGGTCGATATCCGCAATAAAGGGAATGCGGTGGTCTGCTTCGAGTCGATTTGACATACCTTGTCCTGTCCTCGTTTTTCTACCAGAGTGAATTCGTGGACAGAATTACGCTCCCGATACTTTACAAACTGTTAGGAAAAATCTTTCTTGATGTTCCCATTCGACATGTCCGCCATGCATCCCGTGCATATCTCCGGAACGCCTTTTGAGGCGCCGTGCGAAGGAAGGACTTGACCGTGTCCGGCCGAGATTTTGAAGCGCTGCTGCGAGATGCGGGCAGGGGGCTTTCTGTTCGAGATATCGAGGCGATCGTCGCGGGCGTCGCGGCTGCGCCTGAGGGCCTCGATCCTGATCGCTGGATGGCGCTGGTCGCGGTTTCGCCGGGTGCCGAGCTGCGGGATGCGCTGCGGGTTCGTCTGGACTCTGCCCGAAACGCAGATAACGAGAGGGCGGAGCGGCCGATCGCAGACCGACTCGCAACCTTGCGGTCGGAACTTGTCCGGTGCGGGCTCGACGGTTTCCTGGTGCCGCTGGCGGATGAGCATCAATCGGAGTTTCCGCCACGCCGCACGCGACGACTCGAATGGCTGACCGGGTTTTCCGGCTCTGCGGGGATTGCCGTTATCCTGGCTGAGCGTGCCGCCCTGTTCGTCGATGGGCGCTATACGCTCCAGGCGCGGGACCAGGTCGACGGGACCCTGTTCGAGCAGCACAATATCTCCCTGATGCCGCCGCATCGCTGGATTTCGGAGAATGCCCCGAAAGGCGCCAGGATCGGTTACGATCCCTGGCTTCATACCGAAGGTGGTCTGAATGCGTTCCGGTCCGGCGCGGCGCGGGCGGGGGCCGAAATGGCGCCAGCCGAACCCAATCCGGTGGATACGGTCTGGACTGACCAGCCGGCGGCGCCGATAGCGCCGGTCGAAATCCATCCGCTGGAGTTCGCCGGTCGGGATAGCGCGGAGAAACGCGGCGATGCCTCGAACGATGTGTTGAATTCCGGCGCGGAGGCCGTCGTTCTCAGCGCGCCGGATTCGATCAACTGGCTTTTGAATATTCGTGGCGGGGAAACGCCGAATACGCCGCTGGCGCTCGGCTTCGCCGTTCTCGATGCAGGCGGTGATGTCGCGCTGTTTATGGATCCCCGGAAGTTTACGGAAGATGTTCTGCATAACCTTGGCGAGGGCGTAAGGGTTAATCCGGTGGAGGAACTGGGTCCGCAGCTGGACAGGCTGGGACGGGATGGAAAGCGTATATTGCTGCCGTCCGGCTCAACCCCCTCGTGGATCGTGGAACGGCTGACGCGGGCGGGGGCGGAAATCGTTCCCGGCAACGATCCCTGCGTCCTGCCGAAGGCCTGCAAGAACAGCGTCGAGATTCAGGGAACCCGCAACGCCCATATCCGCGATGGCGCGGCCCTGTGCCGTTTTCTCGCCTGGCTTGAGGCGGAAGCGCCGGGCGGCGACGTGGATGAGATGTCGGCGGCAGAGAAATTGTACGAATTCCGTGCCGGAGGCGACCGGTTTCGCGGGCTCTCGTTCGAGACGATCTCGGGCGCCGGGCCCAACGGCGCCATCGTGCATTACCGGGTGACGCCCGAAACCAACCGGCGGCTGGAGTCCGGCACGCTCTTCCTGGTGGATTCGGGTGCGCAGTATCTCGACGGCACGACCGACGTCACGCGCACGGTCGCCATCGGCGAACCCGATGCCGAGATGCGCGACCGTTTCACCCGTGTCCTCAAGGGGCATCTGGCGGTCGCCAGCGCGCGTTTTCCCGCCGGCACCGGCGGCGGACAGCTCGATACGCTGGCGCGCGCCGCCCTGTGGCAGGCGGGCATCGATTTCGAGCACGGCACCGGCCATGGCGTCGGCTCCTATCTCGGTGTGCATGAGGGGCCGCAGAGGATCGCCAAGCGGATGGGCGACGTGCCTCTGCGCCCGGGCATGATCGTTTCCAACGAGCCCGGCTACTACAAGGCGGGGGCGTGGGGCATCCG
>CAZBKQ010000099.1:0-4500 GCA_964492555.1 uncultured Rhodospirillaceae bacterium
TCGTCGGCGATTTCCGGCACGAGCCCCGCGGCGTAGGCAAGCGTCCGCGACCAGACATGCCAGGCGTAAGCACCGACAGGCTCGGCATGTTCGAGCATCGCGCGCAGACCGTTCTTCTCGCCGGCTTTCACGCCCGCGGGTTTCGGCCGTTTCACCGGCGCGTACTCGCCTGTCTTGAGGTCCAGCGCTTCCTTGATGCGTTCGCCGGTCTCCGTGTTGAGGCGATAGAATCCGCCCTTGCCCTTTCGCCCCGTGTAGCCGTCCGCGATCATTTTTTCGATCAGCGCGGGCTTGCGATATATCGCGTGAAACGCATCCGCTTCCGGCAGTGCGCCGGCGAGTCCGTTCAGCACATGCGGCATCAAATCGAGCCCGACCATGTCGATCAGCCCGAACACGCCGGTCGAAGGAATCCCGGCAGGCCGTCCCATCGCCGCGTCGGCTTCCTCCACCGTGACGCCGCGATCCATCGCTTCCGTTAGCGCGCATTGCAGCCAGAAAGTGCCGATCCGGTTGGCGATGAAGCCCGGCGTGTCGTGGCAGTCGACCACACTCTTGCCCATCCCGACATCGGCGAAATTGCGGATCGCGGCGACGGCGTCAGGCCGCGTCTCCGGCCCGGAGACGATTTCCAGCAGTCGCATATAGCGCGGCGGGTTGAAGAAATGGGTGATCAGGAAGTCCCGAGCGAACGCCGCCCCCATGCCCTCGGTCAGGACCGCAAGCGGCAAGGTGGAGGTGTTGGAGGAAACCACCGAGCCCTGCTTCCGCACCGCATCGAGCTTCCGGTACAGATCCTGCTTGATGTCGGCACGCTCGATCACCGCCTCGACGATCCAGTCGCAATCGGCGAGTTCCTGCAGATCGTCCTCGATATTGCCGGGCGTTATGCGTTTCGCGAAGGACGGGTGCATGAAGGGGGCGGGATCGGCCTTCAGCATCCGCGCGATGGCGCCCTCGGCGATGGCGTTCCGGTTCTCCGCCCCGTTCCCAGAATCGGGCGGCACGATATCCAGAAGCACGACGTCCGCGCCCGCGTTGGCGGCATGGGCGGCGATGCCGGCCCCCATCACCCCGGCGCCGATCACTGCGATTTTCCGGATCTCGCTCAAGAGGCTGCTTCCAGAATGGTGGCGATGCCCTGTCCGCCGCCGATGCATTGTGTCGCCAGCGCGTAACGCCCGCCGGTGCGTTTCAGCAGCTGCGCCGCCTTGCCGGTGATGCGGGCTCCGGTCGCGCCGAGCGGATGGCCGAGCGCGATGGCCCCGCCGTCGAGATTGATTTTTTCCTCATCCAGCCCGAGCTCCCGGATGCAGGCGATGGATTGCGAGGCGAAGGCCTCGTTGAGCTCGATCACGTCGATCTCGTCGAGCGGGATGCCGGCGCGGTCCAGCGCCTTCCGTGTCGCGGCTACCGGCCCGATTCCCATGATCTCCGGCGCGCAGCCGGCGACCGAAACGGCGCGCACGATGGCGAGCGGCTCCAGCCCGTTCGCTTTGGCATACTCCGCGCTGCACACCAGCGTCGCCGCCGCCCCGTCGGTCAGCGGCGAGGCCGTGCCGGCGGTAACGGTGCCGTTTTCGTCGAAGGCGGGTTTCAGTCCGGCGAGCGCTTCGGCGGTCGTGTCGGGCCGCAGGCAGCCGTCTTTCCCGACCGTTCCATCCTTGCCGGTTATCGGCACGATTTCCTCGTCCAGCCGACCTTCCGCCTGTGCTGCCGCCGCCTTGCGCTGGCTTTCAACGGCGAACGCGTCCTGCGCCTCGCGCCCGATCTCGAATTTCCTGGCCAGGTTCTCGGCGGTCTCCCCCATCGAAATATAGGCTTCCGAATAGCGCGCGTAGAGATCCGGGTTGGGCATCGGGTTGAAACCGCCCATCGGGATGCGCGTCATCGATTCGACGCCCGCGCAGACGAACACCTCGCCCGCACCGATGGCGATGGCCCCCGCCGCCATGTGGATCGCGTACATCGACGACCCGCAGAACCGGTTGACCGTCGCCCCCGCGACCGATTGCGGCAGCCCGGCGATGAAGGTAACGAGCCGCGCCATGTTGAAACCCTGCTCGCCCTCGGGGAAGGCGCAGCCGAGGATCAGATCCTCGATGTCGTCGGGGTTCGCCCCGGTGCGCTGCATCAGCGCGGCGATTGTCTGCGCCGCCAGGTCGTCGGGGCGGATTTTCGCCAGCGCGCCGCGCCCGGCGAAGGCAAAGGGCGAGCGCGCATAGCCCGCGATCACGGTCTGGGTCATTCGGTCGCTTCCTTTCCGTCGCCGTTGCGACGTGCTTCCTCTTCCGCCGCCAGCTCTTTCTTCGACAGCTTGCCGATGGTCGTCACCGGCAGCTCGTCGCGAAATTCTATATGGTCCGGCATCTCGATGGGCGAGAGATATCCCTTCAGATGCGCCAGCAGCTCGTCCGCCGACAGAGTCGCTCCCCTGTTCAGCACCACGAATGCCTTGGGCGCTTCGCCGCGATATTCGTCCGGCACGCCGATCACGGTCACCTGATGCACGGCGTCGTGGGCCTGGATCGCATCCTCGATCACCCGCGGATAGACATTGTAGCCACCGCACAGGATTACGTCCTTCAGCCGGTCGACCAGGAACAGGTATCCGTCCGCGTCGAGATAGCCGATGTCGCCGGTATGGAACCGCCCGTCGATCAGCGATTTATCGGTGGCCTCCCGATTCCGCCAGTAGCCAGTCATGACCTGGGGGCCGGCGATGCACACCTCGCCCTTCTCGCCCTGCGGCAGCAGCGCGTGCGGCGCCTCGACCTCGCGGATTTCGATGCTCGTACCGGGGATCGCGTGGCCGGCGGAGTTTTCCCGGTGCGAGCCGTCGAACGGGTTGCAGCTCGCCACCGGCGAACATTCGGTCAGCCCGTACCCTTCGACCAGCGCGCAGCCCGCCGCGTCCTCGAACCGCGATTTGACGTCGGCCGGCAAGGGCGCCCCGCCCGAGATGCAGTATTTCAGCGACGACAGATCGTAATCGGCGAATTCAGGCGCGTCGTTGAGCGCGTGAAAGATGGTCGGCACGCCCATGAAGAGCGTCACCTTCTGGCGCTCGATGGATTTGAGAACCGCCTTCGCGTTGAAGCGCGGCATCAGGATCAGCTCCGCCCCGGTCGCGATGCCGAGATTCATCACCGATGTCATGCCGAACACATGAAACAGCGGCAACACGCCCAGCACCCGCTCGTCCCCGTCGGAAAGCTGGCCGCACCAGGCGCGGATCTGGCTGGCATTGGCGGTCAGGTTCGCATGGGTCAGCATCGCCCCCTTGGGCACGCCGGTGGTGCCGCCGGTATATTGCAGCACGGCGATATCGTTCGCCGGGTCGACCGATGCAGGCGGGCCGGTGTCCTCTCCGCTAATCAGCTCCGCGTAGCGCACATGCGCCTCGTCGTCCGGAATGGAGGCGAGCTTGCTCCGCTGGAACAGCGAAAACATCAGCCCCTGGAACGTGGGCAGCGCGTCTTCCATCGAACAGACGATGATGCGCTTCAGGCATGTGCGGCCCAGCTGCGCCGCGACCTTCGGGTAGATCTGCTTCACATCGAGCGTCACCATGATCTCGGTTTCCGACTCGCCGATCTGGTGTTCCAGCTCGCGCTCGACATAGAGCGGGTTGTAATTCACCACCGTGCCGCCGGCGCGCAGGATCGCGTAATAGCAGATGACGGCGTAGGGCAGGTTGGGCAGGCACAGCCCGACCTTCACCCCCGGGCCGACGCCGAGCCGCCGCAGCCCGGCGGCGGCGCGCGCCACCGTATCGGCCAGCTCGGCATAGCTCATCCCCCGCCCCATGCAATGAATCGCCGGCCGGTCGGGGAACCGCGCGGCGGCATCGGCCAGCAGCCCGTGGACCGGGCCGGTGGAAATCTCAGCGTCAGTATCGGCAGGCCCCATGGGCGGCGCGCCTCGTTACGGTTGCGTTGCCTCTAGCATATGGGGATTCGCACGGCCTGTATCGCGGGCGGAGGCGTAAATTTGTCGTGTAGGGAGGGTGTGGCGCGTGGTGTGGAGAGCGGGTAGTGTCTCAGTTTGAATTATCGAGACCACAGAGGCGATCCCATTCCTTCCAATCGTAAGGGTGGGGCTTGCCGTTGAGTTGGCCATATTTCTGTTCAATCAATTTCCGAACGTCCGCCGCTAACTCTTCGCGAATGTCCCGACGTCGAATTGTACCGATGGCAGAACCGATAATCCGCCACTCGTTATCGAACAGTCCCCGCAAACGAAGTGCCATAATTTGCCGCCTCAAGTCCCTGGTCATTCTGTGATATTTATCACGTGGATGGCGTTTCCGATTGCGTCGGCGAAGCGCTTTTCGCCTTTGGGGCCTTTAGGTACGCCGGATCACCTTCCGTTCGTTATGGCAAATTGAACAGTTACCCCGCTGTTGAACAAAGTCGTTGGTAGTGGCGAGCGCCGCCGTGACTTGGGCGGGGTGCGCGCCCTTGTTTGACAAATTCAGGCCGTTCGCGATGCACCTGT
>CAZBKQ010000100.1:0-4484 GCA_964492555.1 uncultured Rhodospirillaceae bacterium
ACCGACAGCAAGGGGCGCGCCTACGACATGCCGGTGGTGGTCGGCGCGCTTTCGACCAATCCGGCGATCTATTCCATCGGCATGGGCGTGCCGGTGGAGGAAATCGGCAGACGCTGGAACCACGCCATGGCCAACCCGATTGATCCGGTGACGGTGGAGGACGCGCCCTGTCATGAGGTGGTGATTACAGGTGATGATCTGCGCGGCGAGGGAAAGGGGCTGGACGCCCTGCCGGTCCCGATTTCGACCCCCGGCTATGACAGCGCGCCCTATCTGACGGCGACCAACGTGACGACGCGCAACCCGGATACGGGAACCCAGAATATGGGCACCTACCGCGCCGGGCTGAAGGCGTCTGACCGGCTGGCGCTCCGCATGGTGGCGCGTCCCGGCGGGGCGGAAGGGCATTTGCATTGGGAGCTCTGGAAAAAGCGCGGCGAGAAAATGCCCTGCGCCATCGTTGTCGGTTGCCCGCCCTCGGTCGCCTATATGGGGCCGCAGAAACTGCCCGTCGGGGTAGAGGAAATGGCGGTCGCGGGCGGTATCGTCGGCGAACCGATCCGGCAGGTGAAATGCAAGACCATCGACATCATGGTGCCGGCGGAATCCGAACTGGTGATCGAAGGGCTGGTCGATTTCGATATATTGGAGCCCGAGGCGCCGTTTGCCGAAAGCCACGGCCATGTCGCGCTGGAGGATTATAACTGCGTGATGGAGGTCACCGCGATCACCCATCGCAAGAACGCGGTCTATACCTCGATCATCTCCCAACTCACCCCGTCGGAATCCAGCGTCATCAAGCGCGTCGCCTATGAACCGGTTTATCTGGCGCATCTGCGCGATACGCTCGGCATCAAGGGGGTGAAGAAGGTCTATCTGCATGAGCCGCTGACCAACCTCCGCAAGGTGCTGTTTATTCAGGTCGAACGCGGGGTGCCGACGACCGAAATCTGGCGCGCCCTTTATGGCTGTTCCAACCTCGCCGCCGCCATCGGCAAATATGTGATCGCGGTGAATGAGGATATCGATCCTGAAAACGGTGATTCCGTCTTCTGGGCGCTGGCCTACCGTTCCAACCCCGCTCTCGATGTGCAGATTTTGAAACACAAGGTGCGGTACGGCCCCAAGGACCCACGCACCGTGAATGGCGAGGAATCGATCTGCCTGATTGATGCGACGCTGAAGGCCGACATGCCGCCCATCGCGCTGCCAAAACGCGAATATATGGAAGCCGCGAAGGAGCTCTGGGAAAAGCTCGGCCTGCCGCCCTTGAAACCGGAAAGCCCGTGGCATGGCTATTCGCTCGGCGACTGGAACGAGGAATGGGACACCATGGCCAAACGCGCGGCCGACGGCGATTACATCGAAAATGGTCGCCGGTCGGCGCAATACCGCCGTTCCGATGTCGCGCCCAATACCTCAGTCCGAGATGTGCCCGGCGGGCCGTTCGGGGATGACTAATCCCGTCACCGGCATCGGCGCGGCTCTGCCCCGGGTGGAGGACCGCAGGCTTCTGACGGGCGCGGGGCGCTATAGCGATGATGAGACCCGCGATAGCGTTGGCTATGCCGCGATGGTCCGTAGCACCATCGCGCACGCCGAATTACGCGGCGTCGACCGGTTGCGGGCGGAGGCCGCGCCCGGCGTGCTGGCCGTGCTGACGGGGCGGGACTGGCTGGCCGACGATCTCAACCCCATGCCCGCCTGGGGCAATCCCAAGGATGTGGAGCTCAAGAACCGCGATGGGGACGATATCTTCTACACGCCGCTTTGGCCGGTCGCGACTGACCGTGTCCGGCGGGTGGGCGATATTGTCGCCGTGGTGGTGGCGGAGAGCGAAGCACAGGCCCATGAGGCGGCGGAGCTGGTTGGTGCCGATCTGAAACCGCTGGCCCCGGTGGTGGAACCTCGCGGCGCGCAAGACGGTAGCGGTGATGATCTTTGGGCCGAAATTCCCGGCAATCTCAATGTCGACGACATCAAGGGCGAGCCGCAACTCTCCGATGAGCTGTTCGCTCAGGCGGCCCACGTGGTCCGGTTGGAGACGGTCAACCAGCGCGTGACCGGCGTGCCGATGGAGCCGCGCGCCGCGCTTGCCGAATACGATCCGGGTTCGGGCGCGTTCCTGATGGAGGCCGGCGGGCAGGGGGTAATCCGTTTTCAGAACGAGCTGGCCGCGACCTTTGGCGTCGATAAATCTAAGGTACGGGTGATCTCACGCGATGTCGGCGGCGGGTATGGCACGCGAAACCATACCTATCCCGAATTTCCGCTTGTCATGTGGGCGGCGAAACGCACCGGGCGGCCGGTCAAATGGGTCTGTTCCCGGTCGGAGGCGTTCCTCTCCGATTATGCCGGGCGCGATCTGATCACGCGGGCGGCCATCGCGCTCGACAAGGACGGGCGGATCACCGCGATGCGGTCGGAAAATACCGGCAATATCGGCACCCATACGGTGTCGTATGTTCCCATTGCGCGCGGCCCCACGGTCTATAACGGCGTCTATGACATTCCGGTGGCGGAGGTCGCGACAAAGGCGGTGGTGACGAATACCACCGTGACGGCGTCCTATCGCGGGGCGGGACGGCCGGAATCGATGTTCGTGATCGAACGGCTGATGGATCTCGCGGCAAAGGAAACCGGTATCGACCGGATAGAACTGCGCCGCCGCAACCTGATTGCGTCCGCTGATATTCCCTATACCAACAGCGTCGGCGTCACCTATGACAGCGGTGAATTCGGACGATCCATGGAAATGGCGCTGGATAAATCCGGCTGGAAGGGGTTTGCCGAACGCAAGGCGGAATCGGAAACGCGCGGTCTGCTGCGCGGTATCGGGCTCGCCAACTATATCGAGACCGCGACCGGTTACCCCCAGGAACGGGCGGAAATGGCGGTGCTGTCCGGCGGGCTGGTGGAGCTTGTCATGGGCACGCAATCAAGCGGGCAGGGGCATGAAACGACCTATGCCCAGATCGTGTCGGAATGGCTCGGCATCCCGTTTGAGGCGGTGCGGCTCAAGACCGGCGATACGGATTTTGTCGCCGCCGGCTCGGGGTCGCATTCCTCGCGCTCCATGCGGCTGGCGGGTCATCTTTATCGCCAGACTGCGGACGCGATCATCGATCACGGGCGACGTGTCGCCGCGCATCTGCTGGAAGCCGCGCCGGAGGATATCGCCTTTGAAGGCGGCAATTTCCTGGTCTCGGGCACGGACAGGGGGCTGCATCTGTTCGATATCGCGGCGGCGGCGGAGCATGATGAAAGCTTGCCGGCGGGTCTGCAACACCCGCTGCGGGCGGAGGCCGAAATATCGGTGCCGCTGCCATCCTATCCCAATGGTTGTCATGTCGCGGAAATCGAGATCGACCCCGATACCGGTGTGGTCGATATCTTGCGCTATACCGGGATCGATGATGTCGGGCGGGTGATCAACCCGCTGATTGTCGACGGGCAGACCCATGGCGGCATCGTGCAAGGGGTCGGACAGGCGTTGATGGAGGAATGCGTCTATGACGCCGATGGGCAGCTTCTGACAGGTTCCTTCATGGATTACGCCATGCCGCGGGCCGATGATGTCCCGTCCTTCGATCTCGCCTTTAACGAGGTCATCGCGGCCAGCACCTTTCTCGGCGTGAAGGGCGGCGGGGAAGGCGGCACCACGGCGGCCCCGCCGGCGCTTGTCAACGCGATTTGCGATGCGCTGGCGCCCTACGGTGTGACCCATATGGAAATGCCGGTAACGCCCGAAAAAATCTGGAGAGCGATAGAAGGAGGCCGGAGATGAGCGATTTGATCCTGAACGAAATAAAAGGCGATGCGACCCATATCACGATCAACCGGCCGGATAATGGCGGGCGGGTCAGCGACGAGATGGCGGCGGAACTGGCCGGGATGATCGATGCGGCGGGGGAGGCCAGCAAATATATCGTCTTCCGTAGCGCCGGTCCCGATTTCTGTGTCGGGCGCGATAATTCCGGCCGCAAGGCGAAAGACGTTGCGGACGCGCTGGAGGCCCGCGAACGCAGCGAGGTGGTCTTCAATTTCTATGGCGCGTTCCGCCGTTCCAGAATCCCCGTTATCTGCGCGGTGCAGGGGCGCGCCCTGGGTTTCGGCTGCGCCATCACCTCGGTTTGCGACATCACCATCGCGGCGGAGAGCGCGACCTTTGCCCTGCCTGAAATGGGCCACAACATCATGCCGACCATGGCGATGTCGTCCCTGATCGACCGGGTGGGGCGCAAGGGGGTGCTGTATCTCACCTATTCGACCGAGGAGATCGACGCCGGGACCGCGCTGGCCTACGGGCTGGTCAGCCGGGTGGTGCCCGATGACAGGCTGGAGGATCAGTTGGAACTGGTCTGTGCCGCGCTCGACAAGGCACCGCGTGCGGCGGTCAGATCGGTCAAGGAATACGCCACCAACGCGCTGACCATGAGCGTCGAACAGGCCTCTGATTTTGCCCGCAACATGCATTCGGCGGT
>CAZBKQ010000101.1:0-4336 GCA_964492555.1 uncultured Rhodospirillaceae bacterium
TCGCGGACGGTTCGCGAAAATGGTGGGCGCGGCTGGGATTGAACCAGCGACCCCTGCCGTGTGAAGACAGTGCTCTCCCGCTGAGCTACGCGCCCGTCATGGGTATGAAGGGAAGGGCTGCGATATAAGAGATGCGCGCCCGCGAAGTCAAGTAAAGCCTTGCCTTGGCGCATGCTCCGTCCCATCTTTTCCGCCATGAAGAAGACATTCGCCGCCGGGCTTGCCGCCGCCGCCCTGTTCGCAGCGCCTCTGAGCGCGGAGGAGCGCGGTCTCGCGCTTGGCTACAATGTTTATATCGGCGGCATCAACACCATCGAAATCGATTTTAATTCGTTGATCGCGCCCGAACGCTACGCGCTCGATATGAAGCTGCGGGCCGGGAATTTTCTCCGCCTGTTTTTCTCCGCGCAAATGACCGCCTTTTCCCAGGGCCGCTTCGCGGCGGGCAGGCCCGTCCCGGTCAAGGCCGGGACCGACAGTGTCTGGAACGGCAACAAGCGGCGCATCCGGCTGAATTACGGCCGTCCCGGCGAAGCGCCCCGGGCCGAGACCGTGCCGCCGGTGAAGGAAGAGGCGCGGACACCCGTGACACCCGAGATGAAGCGCGGCACGCACGATCTGACCGGCGCCGTTCTGCAGATTCTCAATACTGTCGGGCAGTCGGATAAATGCGATGCCAGCGCCCGTGTGTTCGACGGCAGGCGGGCCTATGTCATCCATCTGAAACAGGGGAAAAAGGTCAAAATCCGCCGTACCGGCTATTCCGTCTATGCGGGAGAGGCGCTGAAATGCCGTCTGGTGATGGAACGGCTGGGCGGCTACCGCACCGATCTTGATTATGCCGATAAACCGACCAATGACCGGGTTTATGTCTGGCTGGGAACGCCGTTCAAGGGCGCACCGCCCGTGCCGGTACGGATGGAGTTTGAAACCCGGTTCGGCTGGCTGATCGCGCATCTGACCAAAGCCTCGCTCGACCGCTCCGGCGAGACAATTCGCCTGACACGGGCGGATTAGGGATTTCTTCGAAATATTTCGTCATTTTTCGTGATTGGAAGATACTGGACGCGGCGCGGCCGGTTCTGTAATCCCTTTTCGATGTGTTCGAGGCCCAGAACCCAAAAGACGGACAAAGGCCCATGAGTAAAGGCGAAATCGCGGCGATCCTCCTGGCGGCGGGCAAGGGAACGCGGATGAAATCCGCTCTCCCGAAAGTGCTGCACCCGGTGGCCAACATGCCGATGATCGGCCACTTGCTGGCCGCGCTGGACGGTCTGGCGCCGGCGAAGTCGGTTGTCGTGGTCTCCCCCGACCAGCCGTCTGTTTCCGACTATGTCGCCCCCGCCGTTACCGCGATCCAGGATCCGCCGCTCGGCACCGGCCACGCGGCTTCCGCGGCATTACCGGCGCTGGGTGATTTTGCGGGCGATGTGCTGGTGATGTTCGGCGACACCCCGCTGCTGACCCCCGATACCATGCGGGCGTTGGTAGAGGCGCGGCGCGGGCCGGGCGATCCGGCGGTTGCGGTTCTGGGCTTCCGGCCGGACGATCCGGCGGAATATGGCAGGCTGGTTACCGACGCGGCGGGCGGTCTTTCGGAAATTGTCGAGGCGCGGGAGGCGAGCCCCGAACAGCTGGAAATCGGGCTCTGCAATGCCGGGATCATGGCTTTCGACGGGGCACGGCTGTCGAAGCTTCTCGGCACGATTTCCAATGATAACGCCAAGGGCGAATATTACATGACCGATGCGATCGCCATTGCCCGGGAAAAGGGCTGGAGCTGCATCGCGGTCGAGACGGACGATCCGGAAGAGGTCATGGGTGTCAATTCCCGCGCCGATCTGGCGATGGCGGAAGCCGCCATGCAGGAGAGGCTGCGCGCCGCCGCGATGGCGCGCGGGGCGACTCTGATCGATCCCGGTTCGGTCTGGTTCAGCGCCGATACGGTATTGGGCCAAGATGTCACCATCGCCCCCAATGTCTGGTTCGGTCCCGGCGTGACGGTCGCGGATAACGTCGATATCCGCGCCTTTTGCCATATCGAGGGTGCGCGGGTTGCCGAGGGCGCGATCATCGGCCCCTTCGCCCGGTTGCGGCCCGGAGCCGATATCGGTCGCGACGTTCATATCGGCAATTATGTCGAGATCAAGGAAGCAACCCTCGAAGAAGGCGCCAAGGCCAATCATCTCTCCTATATCGGCGACAGTTTCGTGGGCGCCGGCGCGAATATCGGTGCGGGCACCATTACCTGTAATTATGACGGCTTCTTCAAATCGCGGACCGAGATCGGGGCGGGGGCGTTTATCGGCTCCAACACGGCCCTGGTCGCGCCGGTAAAGGTGGGCGACGGCGCGATTACCGGGGCGGGGTCGACGCTGTCGCGCGATGTGCCGCCGGATGCGTTGGCGGTGACCCGTGCGTCGGCGGATGTCCGTGAAGGATGGGCGGCCAAATTCCGCAAACGGAAATCGGCGGAAAAGGAAGCCGCTAAAAAGAAAGACAAGGCTGGTTAGTCTCCCATGTGCGGCATTATCGGCGTTCTCGGCAAGCAGCAGGCCGCGCCCCGGTTGATCGACGGGCTCAGGCGTCTCGAATATCGCGGCTACGATTCAGCCGGGATCGCCACTTTGGTCGATGGAAAAATCGACCGCCGCCGGGCGGAAGGCAAGATCGCCAACCTCTCGGCGCTGGTCGATGAGAATCCGCTTGGCGGCACGATGGGGATCGGCCATACGCGCTGGGCGACCCATGGGCGGCCGTCGGAGGTCAACGCCCATCCTCATGCGGATGCGCGCGTGGTGCTGGTCCATAACGGCATCATTGAGAATTTTCAGGAATTGCGGCAGGAGCTGGAGCAAGCCGGCCACCGGTTCGAAACCGAGACCGATACCGAGGCCGTCGTCCATCTGATCAGCAGTCTGCTGGGGAACGGCAAGACCCCGCAGGAAGCGGTGGCGGCCGCACTCAAGCGGTTGGAGGGGGCGTTCGCGCTCGCCATTCTGTTTGCTGGATCGGACCGGCTGATGATCGGCGCGCGGCGCGGCAGCCCGCTCGCCGTCGGCTATGGTGATGGTGAAATGTTCCTCGGCTCCGATGCGCTGGCGCTGGCGCCGCTGACCGAACGCATCTGCTATCTGGAAGAAGGCGACTGGGTCGAAATCACCGCTGATGGGGCCATCGTCCATGACGAGACCGATGCCGTGGTCGAGCGCGAGGTGCGGCTGACCGCGACTTCCGGCGCGGCGATCGGCAAGGGCAATTTCGCGCATTTTATGCTCAAGGAAATTTACGAGCAGCCCGCCGTGATCGGCGATGCGCTGGCGGCGCTGGTCAACCCGATGAGTAAATCCGTCCATCTGCCCGATCTGCCGTTCGATCTCTCCGCAATTTCCCGGGTGACGGTGGTGGCGTGCGGTACCTCATTCTATGCCGGGATGGCGGCAAAATACTGGCTGGAACAGCATGCGCGCGTGCCGGTCGAATGCGATATCGCCTCCGAGTTCCGCTATCGCGCGCTGGATATGGAGCCGGGCGGTCTGGCGATCTTTATCTCGCAATCGGGTGAGACGGCGGACACGCTGGCCGCTTTGCGTTACTGCCGTGAACAGGGTCAGCATATTCTCGCCGTGGTCAATGTGGAGGAAAGCTCCATGGCGCGGGAGGCCGATGCCGTGCTGCTGACTCATGCCGGGCCGGAAATCGGCGTCGCCTCAACCAAGGCCTTTACCACCCAGCTGACCGTGCTGGCCTGTTTCGCGATCTCCATGGCGCAGGCGCGCGGAAAAATCGATGCCGATCATGCGGCGAATATGTGCGAGGCGCTGACCGAGGTGCCATCCCGCGCCAACGAAGTCCTGACCCATGATGAGGCGCTGGCCGAACTTGCCCGCGAAGTCATGGAAGCGCGCGACGTGCTGTATCTCGGGCGCGGCACCGGTTATCCCATCGCGCTGGAAGGCGCGCTCAAGCTCAAGGAAATCAGCTACATCCACGCGGAAGGCTACGCGGCGGGCGAGATGAAGCACGGCCCCATCGCGCTGATCGATGAACATGTGCCGGTCATCGTTATCGCGCCGAGCGACGCATTGTTCGAAAAGACCGCCTCCAATATGCAGGAGGTTATCGCGCGGGGCGGGCGGGTGATCTTCCTGTCCGACAAGGCCGGTATCGAAAAGCTCGGCGATATGGCGGCGGCGACTGTGGAACTTCCCGCCGTCGATCCGTTTGTCGCTCCGATCCTCTATACCATCCCGGTGCAGCTTCTCGCCTATCACACGGCGGTTCTCAAAGGCACCGATGTCGATCAGCCGCGCAATCTGGCGAAGTCCGTGACCGT
>CAZBKQ010000102.1:0-4273 GCA_964492555.1 uncultured Rhodospirillaceae bacterium
GTCTCGTCGAGGTCCTTCGCGTGGGAGCGGATGCGGAACACCTCCTTGTTGAGGTCGGATTTACTCTCCCAGTTCTCCGCCCAGTCATACGCGCCGGAGACCGAGACGCAGGCCTTGATGCGTTTCTCGAACGCGGCGGCGCGCGGCGCATAATAGCCGCCGAGCGAGACGCCGAAGATGCCGACCCGGTCGCAATCGAGATCGCCGCGCGTCTCCAGATGGTCGATCACCGCCGCGACCACGGTTTCGTAATCGCCCCTTATCGGCAGGTCGTACTCGGCCTCGCCCTGGCCCGGCCCGTCCATCGGGAAGGTCGCCATGCCGCGCTCCAGGAACCCGTCGCAATAGCCGAAGATTTCCTCCTTGGTGGCTTCCAGCCCGGGCAGCAGGATCACCACCGGCGGGTTGTCGACGCCGTCAGGCTTTCTGAGGTTTCCGACGATCTTATGCCCCTCGAACGGGATTTCGACGCGTTCGCCCGGCGGGCGCATGTGGGGCAGGGCGAGCCGGTGGCATTCGACCGCGCGCATATGGGTGGCGCGCATTTCCTCGGGGAATTCGACCGCCATGAACTTGGCGAAATGGTAGAGCAGCGCCGCGGTGGTCAGATGGCCGGCGGCGCTGATCCCGTTGCCGGCATCGAGCGCGTCGTGCCCCAGCGCCTCGTGAATCTCGCCGCGCGCGGCCCAGCGGGGCAGCCAGTCCTCCCAGTTCTCAAGGTCTTTCGTCGCATCCTCGAAATCCGCCAGCGGCACGCCCGACGTCATGAAGCGCGGCCTGAAATTGCGGATGACGATATCGATACGCGGATCGCGCGCCATGTGTTTCTCCGTGGTCGTTGGGCGACAGCTGTTGTTACGGGAAAGTGTCGCGCGGAAGGGAAAGCGGGGCAAGAGCGGGTCCTGTCCCCTTCACCCCCTCCTTAATCCTCCCCCGCAAGCGGGGGAGGAGGTTCCGGCGGAGCAGCGGCGACTCCCTCCCCCTGTTGGGGGACGTGGTTCCGGAGGAGGGCGGTCAGGAAGGAGACTCCCTCCCCCCGCTTGCGGGGGAGGGTCGGGGAGGGGGAAATTCCCTCAGGAGCGAGGGGGTTAACCCTGGGGCGGAAGGCTTCAGGCCGCCCGTGAAGTCCTACCGGCCGTCCATGATGGTCGCGCCGACCTCAGGCGCGGGACCGCCGGTATGCTGGCCGATAATCCTGATCGCCCTTGTCCAGCCGTCGCGCGCGGCGTGTTCGTGGAACTTGCCCGCGCCCATGAAGGCGTGGCCGGCCCCGTCATACTGAACAAATTCGAACTTTTTGCCGAGCGCGGTCATCCGCCTGTCCATCTCCGCGACATCGTCGGGCGACGGGTTCCTGTCCTCGTTGCCGAAGAAGCCGTAGACGGGCTCCGTAATGGATTCCAGCCGGTCCATCGGCGGCGGCGGCGTGCCGACCTGGCCAAACGCGTTGCCGCTATAGAAGGCGCAGCCGCACTTGAACACGCCGGGCAGGCTGGCCATGCCGACCCAGGTCGTGCGCCCGCCCATGCAGTGGCCGGTCAGCGCGATCCGCTCGCCGTCGACGCTGTCCTGCGCCGCCAGCCAGTCGGCGGCGGCCTTGAGGTCGAGCGTCATCTGCGCGTCGTCGAGCCAGTTCTTGCGGGTGTCGATGGTCTCGCCCGGCGGCATGGCGTGGTAATGGTCCGGCGCGATCGCGGCGTACCCGATGCGCGCCAGATCGTCGACCAGCCATTCGGTGAAATCGTCGAGCCCGTCCTTGTGGAACGTCACCACCACGCCCGGATGCGGCCCGCCCCCCTCCGGCAGCGCGACATAGGCGCGGGTCTGAACGTCGCCGATGGCGAAGTCGATATGCTGGCCCATTGAAATCTCCCTGATTTGTTCGGTGTCTGGAAAAGAATGGAACGGGTTGATTTATAAGACAACCGGCGCGCCGGTTTTGTGCGACTCGCGCATCGCTTCCAGCGCGGCGACGGCGGCGATGGCGTCCTCCGGCGGCACTGGCCAGGCGGTTTTCCCCTGCGCCGCCGCGGCGAAGGTCTCGAGCTGTTCGCCCAGCATGTTGGTCGCTGCCAGCTTTACCGTCTCGGCGTCGCCGGAGAGGGGCTGGAAGATGATTTCGGTATTGCCGCGCAGCTCCGCCGAACCGTCGCTGCCGAACAGATGCAGCCGTTCGAACCGCGCGGTGGAGCCGATGGCGGTGAGCGACCCGCTGGCCCCGCCGGAAAAACTCATCATCACGGTCGAGGAATCGACAAACCCGTCGACCATCTGCGAGTAGCCTTTCGAGACCAGGCTTTCGATCGGCCCCAGATGCTCGACCATCGTATAGAGCATGTGATCGGCGAGGCTGCCGGGCGGGTTGGATTCAAGGTTCGTCTTCCAGTCGCCCGGCTGATAGTTGCGCACCCGGTCGACGCAGAAATCGCCTTCGGCATGGAGGATTTTTCCCAGCTCGCCGATGCGCGCCCGCAGGGTCCTGAAGCTCGGCGCGAAACAGCGGTCGAAGCCGAGCGCCGCCAGCGTGCCGGATTTGTCCGCCGCCTCGTACACCGCCTCGGCGTCCTTCCGGTAGTTGGCGAACGGCTTAATGATCATCACATGTTTGCCAGCGGCGGCCGCCTGCCGCCCGTGCTCCGCATGCAGATGACCGGCGGACGCCACTACCACGCCGTCGATGCCGGGATCGGCCAGCACCGCGTCGTAATCGCCGCCCGCCGCCAAGTCGTTTTCCGCGCAGAAATCTGCGATGCGGGACGGATCGCGGCTAACCGCCGCGGCGAACCGGACGGTTTCGCTGGTTCCCTGTACAGATTTGACGAGATTCCGGCCCCAGCCGCCGAGCCCGATAATGGCCAGATTGAACATGGTGTTTCCCTGATTTGATTTTCAGGGCAAATCGTAGCCTTCAATTCGGGCGGAGATAACCCCCTCCCCGACCCTCCCCCAGCATTGGGGGAGGGAGTCTGTTCAGGGCCGTTGCACCGGCGGCGCCGCCCCCCGCTTGCGGGGGGAGGTCGGGAGGGGCAGGCGGCCGTTGCCGGATGCCCCGTCCCCTCCTAGAATCGCTCCATGACCGAAAGAACCGACTGTATCGTGATCGGGGCGGGCGTGGTGGGGCTCGCCATTGCGCGGGCGCTCGCCATGAGCGGGCGCGAGGTGATCATCCTCGAAGCGGAAGACGCGTTCGGGCTGCATACCTCGTCCCGCAACACGGGCTGCATCCATGCCGGCATCCACTACCCGCCGGGCAGCCTGAAGAACCGGCTCGCCTTTCGCGGCAAGGAACTGCTCTACCGCTACTGCCCCGAGCATGGCGTCGGGCACCGCCGGTGCGGCAAGCTGATGGTGGCGACCAGCGACGAGCAGATCCCCACGCTGCATGCGCTCAAGAAAAAGGCCAACGGCAACGGGCTGCAGGAGATCGATTTCCTGCCGAACGAGCAGATACGCGAGATGGAGCCCGAGCTGAAATTCAGCGCGGCGCTGTTTTCTTCGACCTCGGGCATCGTCGATGCGCCCGAACTGATGCGCGCCTATCTCGGCGATGCGGAGGATCACGGCGCGGTTCTGGCGGTCAATGCGCCGGTCGAGCGCGGGCGGGTCACCGGCAACGGGATCGAACTCGATGTCGGCGGCGAGGCCCCGATGACCATCGCCGCTACGATCTGCGTCAATGCGGCGGGTCACAACGCAGCCGATGTCGCCCGCGCCATTGATGGCATCCCGCCCGCGACGGTGCCGGATATCATCCTTGCGCGCGGCTGCTATTTCGTGGCGCCCAGCAAGAAACCGTTTTCGCGGCTGATCTATCCGCTGCCGGGCGAACACGCGCATGCGGTTCATGTCAGCCCGGACATGGCGGGCCAGATGCGCTTCGGCCCCGACACGGAGTTCATCGACGAGGTCGATTACATGGTCGACCCGGACCGCGCCCCCTGGTTCTACGAGGCCGCGCGCCTGTTCTGGCCGGGCATCGAAGACGGCGATCTGGTCCCCGGATGGGCCGGCATCCGGCCCAAGCTGAGCCGCGAGCGCGCCAACGATATCGATTTCATGATCCAGGGACCGGCGGATCACGGCGTGCCGGGCCTCGCCTGCCTGTACGGGCTGGAATCGCCCGGTCTGACCTCGTCGATGGCGATCGGCGAGTATGTGACAGAGCTCGTCGGCGCGGTCTAACTCTTATAGACGATCCATTCTCCCAGATCGTAGAGCGTGCTGGGTTTCTGTCCGAGCAGCCGTTTGATCCCTGTCTTGATCCGGTAGAGCC
>CAZBKQ010000103.1:0-3860 GCA_964492555.1 uncultured Rhodospirillaceae bacterium
GCTGGGCGGCACGGTCATGGACCAGCTCGCCGAGCTGTTCGATGAGGAAGACGGCACAAGCCGCGGCAGTACACAACCCCGCCGCGTCGCCTAGCCATCCGAAACGCGATATCAGGGCGTATGCGCAATTCGCTCACCCTTCCGGTCCTCGCACTCGTTCTGACCCTTTCCGCCCCGGTTGGCGGCATCTCAGCGCAGGCGCTCGCCACGATCTCGGGCCTGCAGGGCAAGACGCTGATCTTCATTGCCGGCGACAACGAGTTTTCATCCTCGCGCCCAACCGTGCTGCTAGCCTTGGAGCTTCTATTCTAGCTCAGCCTTCCACCCAGTGCTTCCATACGGCGGCGTAGTCGTCCGCCTCGATCGCACCGCGCACGGCACTCATCAGCCGGTTCATGAAACGGATGTTGTGGACTGCCAGAAATTGCCCGGCATTGGGCTCGCCCGCCTTAACGAGGTGATGCACATAGGCGCGCGAAACTGTGGCGCAGGTAGCGCAATCGCATTCGGGATCAACCGGCCCATCATCGGTGCGGAACCGCGCGTTCTTCAGGTTGATGAACTCGCGCCCGTCCTCCGTCTCGCCAAGGCCCGGTCGGATATAGGCGCTGCCGTGGCGGGCCAGACGAGTCGGGTTCACACAATCGAAGGTATCGATGCCTTTAGCCGCGCCGTTCCAAACATCGCGCACGCTGCCGACACCTAGCAGATGGATCGGCCGCGATACTGGCGTTGCCGCATTCAGGGGCGCCATCGCCATGGCGACGACCGCGTCCATCTCCGCCGCGTCACCGCCGAGGCAGCCGCCGACCGCGTAGCCGAAATAGGGCTGCGCCGCCGTAAACTCCGCACTCTCGCGCCGCAGGTCCTCATAGACCCCGCCCTGGGTGATGCCGTAGAGCGCCTGCAGGCCCGCCGAACCTTCCGATGCACGTCCGAACTCCGCGATGGAACGTTTTGCCCAGCGGTGTGTCAGCGCCATGGAGTTGGCCGTGTAGTCGCGGTCCACGTGATAGGGCGTGCACTCGTCCAGTACGAGGATGATGTCTGCCCCGATGCCGCGCTGGATGCGGATAGAATCTTCCGGTGTCAGGGTGATATTCGCGCCGTTGATATAGGATCGGAAAGTCGCGCCGTGCTCCTCAATCCCCAGCAGCGAGGGATCACGCGTGCTGTTGCGGTTACCCTTGATTTCCTTTGAGCCGCTGCCCTGGCCCAGCGAAAAAATCTGGAAGCCGCCGGAATCGGTCAGCATCGGCCCGTCCCATCCCATCATCTTGTGCAGCCCGCCCATCTCCGCGATGCGCTCGGCTCCCGGCTGGAGCATCAGGTGGTAGGTGTTCCCCAGCACGATCTGCGTGCCCTCCGCCTTCGCCTGGGACGGCCAGACGCCGCGGATCGCACCGCGCGTCGCACAGAAGATGAAGGCCGGTGTCTGGATCACGCCATGCGGGGTCGTCAGCACGCCCCGGCGTGCCGCGTTCGGCCAACTGGTGTCAGCAGTGACGGTCTTCGTCACCTCAAACGAAAAGCCTAAGTAATCGCTCATGGTCCCCGGGCCTCAGCTTGTACACGGGCGCACAGCAAAAAAGCCCGCGAAACGCGGGCTTTCTCTAAGCGGAGGAAATGCCGGTTCAGTTCCCGGCAACTGCGCTTTCCAGATCACGCTTCAGGCGGCGCAATTCGCGCGGAAGCTTGCTTGATGCCGTATCGCGAAGGAAGGCATCGACGCCACCCTTGTGCTCAATGGTGCGGATGGCCCTCGCAGTCAGGCTCACACGCACACCGCGCGACAGGGTCTCGCTGTAAAGCATGGTTGATTGCAGGTTTGGCAGGAACCGGCGGCGGGTCTTGTTGTGTGCGTGACTGACGTTGTTGCCTGTCATCACACCCTTGCCCGTAATGGCACAGCGGCGCGACATTATCTCGCTCCATGAATGAGTTGCGCGCCCCGGAAGGCGCGTTGGCGGCAGTTTTTAGGCGAAGCGCCCGGTGGGGTCAAGCCAAACGTCACGACCTTTTTACGCGGTTTCAGCCGTCGCGAAACGCCTCCAGAAGCATCTGCGCGGCCGCCGACGGGGTCATTTCCGTCTCGGACACCCGATTTTCCAGTTCGGCGAGCAATTTGCGCACATCGGGATGCCGCCGGAAGGCGGATAACAGGTTCTCATCCACCTCCCCCCACATCCAGCGCCGGGCCTGTTCGGCGCGGCGCGCCTCGAACGCCCCGGACGAGCGCATCAGGGTCGCGAACTCGCCGATCCGGTCCCAGACCTCGCCGATTCCCGTGCCTTTCAGCGATGAACAGGTCAGGACGGGCGGAATCCAGTCCGCCGTCGTCGGATGCAGGAGGCGCAGCGCGTTGGCGTATTCGGAGGCCGACCGCCCGGCCACATCGGCCAGGTCGCCATCGGCCTTGTTCACCACCACCATGTCGGCCAGTTCCATGATGCCCTTCTTGATGCCCTGCAGCTCGTCGCCGCCGCCCGGCAGCAACAGCAGCAGGAACATATCGACCAGATCTGACACCGCCGTTTCCGACTGGCCGACGCCGACGGTCTCGACCAGCACCACGTCGAAGCCGGCAGCCTCGCAGGCCAGCAACACCTCGCGCGTGCGCCGTGCGACACCGCCCAGTGTGCCCGCTGTGGGCGACGGGCGGATGAAAGCATCCGGATTGCGCGAAAGCTGTTCCATGCGGGTCTTGTCACCGAGGATCGATCCGCCGGTGCGCCGCGAGGACGGATCGACGGCCAGCACGGCGACCTTGTGGCCCGCCGCAATGACGTGCTGGCCGAAAGTCTCGATGAAGGTGGACTTGCCGACACCCGGCACCCCGGAGATGCCGACACGGATGCTGTTGCCCGTATCCGGCAGCAGGGTTTCCAGCAACCGCTCTGCATCCGTGCGGTGGTCGTCCCGGGTGGACTCGATCAGGGTGATCGCGCGCGCCAGCGCACGCCGGTCGCCGCTACGCACCTTTCCGGCCAGTTCCCCGATATCGCTGTTGCCTGACGCCATCGCCCCGTCCCGGTTTTCCGCGCGCAACCTAGCGCGTGTCCGTGCGTTTTGTCAGGGACGGTGCGCGCACCGGCTTGCCGTCCACCGGCGACGACAGCACCAGCGAACTGCGCACCGGCCCGATCTTGCGGAACCGCGAGACAACATCCTCTAAATCAGCCACCGACCCGACCGCGACCCGGATCAGAAAGCTGTCTTCACCGATCACGTGATGACACTCGATGACCGAGTCGAGACTTTCCGAAAGGCTGGTCACGCGGCGGAAGTCCTGGTCTGATACTGTCAGCCGTAGGAAGGCTTCGATACCCCGTCCAACTGCGGGACGCGCCACCCGCGCCGCATATCCGGTGATGACGCCCGCAGCCTCCAGCTTGCGGATGCGCTCGGCCACAGCCGGCGTGGACATGCCGACCCGCCGTGCGATCTCACGGAAGGATAACCGCGCGTCCTCCTGAACGACATTGAGCAGATTCCGGTCTGCCGGATCGAGCGAAACTTCCATTTGTTAGGTGATGTCCTTCATGGCAAGTCAAACGCAATGAAGACATCTTATACATTTACTATATGAAAGTTTTAAAGATATTTTTTCTTATTTTTGTTAATTTATAATACCATTTTTATGACGACCGGAAAGCTAACAACGCCCAAGCCTTACAAACGTCAGAAATATCAAAATAGGCCGTGAAACCCGCTATTTATGGCGGCCCACCGCGCTCCACAGCGGCAGGCAGGCCTCAGCGATCAGCAGGCAGCCTAACGCCGGTTCTGGCGGATCATCTCGACAACCTCGCCCGCCGCCGCCGGAATGTTCGTGCCCGGACCGTAAATCGCAGACACAC
>CAZBKQ010000104.1:0-1502 GCA_964492555.1 uncultured Rhodospirillaceae bacterium
ATTTCCTCCGGCGTCACGCCGGATTGTTCCAGCATGCCGAGCGCGTTGAGATAGGTATCGAGGACGAAATCCTCTTCCTGACGTTTTTCGACATCCATTTTGCGCAGGCTCACCACCTTGCGCATGATTTTCGGATCGAACCCCATCCCCTTGGCCTCGGCATAGACCTCGCGGATATCGGCCATCAGATTGGCCTTTTCCTCTTCCAGCCTCTCAACGCGTTCAATGAAGGCGCGCAGCTGGTCTCTCGCGATCGTTCCGGTGGCTTCGGGCATGGTTTCCGTTCCGTATGTCTATGATGTTTCCTCACAATAAAAATACCGCCCGGAATCGCAATCCGCGGGCGGCATAAATCCGGCTTTCCTGTGGAAAACTTTTCAGGTGGTCAGGTTCGGGTCGGCCATCACCTTCTTGAAGGCTTCCTGCTGTTCCGGCGTCGCGTCCTTCTGGTACTTGTCCTTCCATTCGTCATAGGACATGCCATAGACGTCCATGCGCGCCTGATCCATATCGACATCCAGACCGCGTTCTTCCGCCGCGGCCTTGTACCATTTGCTGAGGCAGTTCCGGCAGAAACCGGCCAGCGTCATCAGTTCGATATTCTGCACGTCGTTGCGTTTCTGAAGATGACCGACCAGCGTGCGAAACGCCGCCGCCTCAAGCTCCGTCCGTGTCTTTTCGTCAAGTTCAGCCATAATGTGATCTCCCTTGGTTTTGCGTGCCCCTAATCTGGGGCGGACGCGCGAGAAAATCCACCCCGGCGGAGCGATGACCGATATCGATCTGAGAAGTTTATTCGATACCGCCTTGCGGGCCGCCGATCCTTTTCCCGCCACGGCCAGATATCTGCCGCCCCCGCCGAAGGGGCGGATCGTCGTTGCCGGGGCGGGCAAGGCAAGCGCCCGCATGGCGGAGGCTGTGGAGGAACGTTATCCAGAGTGCTCCGGCGTCATTGCCGTACCACACGGCAGCCATAGCAGCTGCCAAAAAATCGAAACGGTTTTCGCCGCCCATCCCGTCCCGGACGCAACCAGCGAGGCGGCGGCGCGGCGGCTGTTGGAGGCGGTCGGCGGCCTGACCGAAGACGACCTTGTCATCGCCCTGATCTCCGGCGGCGGTTCCGCATTGGCCGCCGCCCCCGCACCGGGGATTTCCCTTTCCGACAAGCAACGCATCACCGAAGGCCTGCTGGCCAGCGGTGCTACGATCAACGAAATCAACACCGTGCGCCGTGCCCTGTCCGCGATTAAGGGCGGCGGACTGGCCTGGGCGGCACATCCGGCGCGGGTACTGACCCTGATCGTTTCAGATGTGCCGGGCGATGACCCCGGCGCGGTGGCGTCGGGTCCAACCATTCCATCATCGACCAATGCCGCCGACGCGGCGGCCATTCTGGCGCGTTATGAGATTTCTCCACCCCGTGCGGTCGGGAACCTGCTGACCACCAGGATGATCGGGAACCGCCCGCATCCCGGAATTCCGGTCGAGGCCCATATCGTGCT
>CAZBKQ010000104.1:1602-3795 GCA_964492555.1 uncultured Rhodospirillaceae bacterium
GCGCTTCACGCCATCGCCTGTGACACGGACGGGATCGACGGGTCATCCGACGCGGCGGGCGCCATCGTCACACCGGACAGCGTCGCCGCCATTCGGCAAGCGGGTATCGATCCCGCCGAAAAGTTACGGAATCATGACAGCGCCGGGGCGTTCGCGGCGGCCGGCTGGCTGATATCCACAGGTCCGACAGGCACCAACCTGAATGATTTCAGATGTGCCCATTTCCGTGCTGGTTCCGGCGCGCCGGTTCGGTTATAAGCCAATTATGCGCCGTTACAGACAGGCAAAGATCATCAGTACGCTGGGGCCCGCCTCGGAGACCCCGGAAATGATCAAGGCGCTTTTTGACGCCGGCGCCGATGTCTTCCGGCTCAATTTCAGTCACGGCTCTCACGAGGATCAGGCGGAACGGATCGCGGTCATACGCGCCCTGGAAGAACAAACCGGGCGCCCCATCGGGATACTGAGCGACCTTCAGGGGCCGAAACTGCGAGTCGGCGATTTCGCGGATGGCGCCATCTTGCTGGAAGACGGCGCGTCATTCCGGCTGGACCTGAATGACGCGGATGGCGATCAGACCCGCGCGCCCTTGCCCCACCCGGAAGTATTCGAGGCGTTAACCGAAGGCACCGACATTCTCCTCGATGACGGCAAGTTGTGTCTCCGGGTGGAAAAGATGGGGAGCGATTACGCCGATACCCGCGTCGTCACGGGCGGCAAGCTGTCAAACCACAAGGGCGTCAATGTCCCGAACGCGGTCCTGCCGATTTCCGCCATCACCAAAAAGGACCGGGCCGATCTGGAATTCGCGCTGGATCAGGAGGTCGATTATATCGGGCTCAGCTTTATCCAGCGCCCGGAGGATGTCCGCGAAGCCCGAAAACTGATCGGTGACCGCGCGGCGATCATGTCGAAGCTGGAGAAACCCAGCTCGATCGATCATCTGGACGATATCGTCGTCATGTCGGACGCCGTCATGGTGGCGCGCGGCGATCTGGGCGTCGAAATGCCGGCGGAAGACGTACCGATCTTGCAGAAACGCATTATTCGCGCCTGCCGCAAACAGGGTACGCCCGTCGTCGTCGCGACCCAGATGCTGGAATCGATGATTTCCTCGCCGACACCGACGCGGGCGGAGGCATCCGACGTCGCCACCGCGATATACGATCAGGCGGACGCGGTCATGCTGTCGGCGGAAACCGCGGCCGGCGATTATCCGCTGGAAGCGGTGAAGATGATGCAGCGCATCATCCGCCGCGTTGAACGCGATCCCGAATTCTGGGACCGGACGGAAGCCAGGCATACAGTCCCCGAAGCCACGACGGCGGACGCGATTACCGCCGCCGCGCGGCAGGTCGCGGAAACGGTTTCCGCCGCCGTTATCGTCACCTACACCACCTCGGGCTCGACCTCCGTGCGCGCCGCCCGGGAACGGCCAAGCGTGCCGATTTTGTGCCTTACCGAACAAATCCGCACCGCGCGGCGTCTCGCCGCCGTCTGGGGCGTGCAGTGCGTCATCGCCGAGGATGTGCGCGATTTCGCCGCCATGATCGACGAAGCGCGGGAAATGGCGGCGGAGTTCGAATTCGCCGCGCCGGGTCAGCAACTCATCGTTACCGCCGGCGTCCCCTTCGGCACGCCGGGCGCCACCAATGTGCTCAGGATCGAGCGGCTCGACGACTGAGGGCCTGAAACCCGCAAATGCCACATATGGTTAACAAATCCACTCTTTCCCGTCTCCGCCACAATTGCTAGTTTTCGGTTCGGGTGGGGTCATAGAGAAATTAGAAACAAAAGATACTGGTCATTATTCCGCGCATTTGCAGACAATTCATCGCCGCAGCCTTACTGATTTCCCTGCCGCTGGGGCCCGCCATGGGCGCCGCTATCACGGCAACATGGACCGGGGCGAGCGGTGTTAACTGGTCCGACGGCGCGAACTGGAATTTCAGCTCCCCGCCGGTTACCGCGTCACACCCGAATAACGACGCGAACGACACGTTTAGCGTTTTGATCGACGGCGGCGCGGGCGGAAATTCGACGGCCAATCTGGATGTCACCTCGACCATCGACACGCTGAATGTTTCGACCGGCGATGCGCTGATATTCAACAACACCCGCGATCTGACGATCACCGGGGGCTCCATCGTCAATAACGGCGCGATCAATATGAACGGCGTCACCAGCCTGACC
>CAZBKQ010000105.1:0-3771 GCA_964492555.1 uncultured Rhodospirillaceae bacterium
CATCATCATCTGCTGCCGGATTTTTATATTGAGGCGCAGCGTTCGGTCGGCATAACCGGTTCGGCCTATCGCGGCTTTCCGGACTGGACGCCTGAAAATTCCCTGGCCCTGATGGACAGTCTCAACATTGAGACGGCGATCCTGTCCTATACCTCGCCCGGTTTCTGGTTCGGCGACCAGCGACAGACCGACGCGCTTGTCATTGAGGCAAACGACTATCTGGCCGGGCTGGCGGCGGATCACGGTGGGCGGTTCGGCGGGTTCGCGGCGATGCCGGTTCCCGATATCGATTCGACCCTCACCGAAATTGCCCGCGCGCTGGATGAATTGAAACTCGACGGGGTGTGCCTGCTGACCAGCGTCGATGAACGCTATATCGGCCATCCGGATTTCGAACCGATCTATGAGGAACTGAATCGGCGCGCCGCCATCGTTTTCATCCATCCCTGCTATCCGCCGGGGACCGAGGCAAAGGGCTGGGACATTCCGCGCATGCTGATCGACTATCCCTTCGAGACCACGCGGGTCGCCACCAACCTGATCATGAAGGGCGTGATGACGCGCTATCCGGATATCCGCTTTATCCTGAGCCATGCCGGCGGCACCCTTCCCTTCCTGGCGCACCGCCTGTCGATCTTCGACACGCGCACGCCCTTTGCCGAAAACTATCCGGAAGGGGCGGCGGCGCTGCTGAAGCGTTTCTGGTTCGACACCGCGCTTTCCGCCGATAACGTGCCGCTGACCGGGCTCACCGAAATCGCCGATCCGGCGAAAATCCTGTTCGGGACGGATTACCCCTATGTCGTGGAAGAGGTGGCGGAGGAAGAAACCGCCCGGCTGGACGCGTGGGACGGATACAAGTCCGGCGGGCTGGAACTCGACGCGATCAATTCAGGTAACTGGGCGGCGCTGACCGCGACATAAGCGTTACGCCCCGTACCCCGCCCTTTCGGCCAGCGCCCTGTCGAACGCATCGAGCTGGGCGGCAACCTTTCCATAAACAGACTCGGGCGGGAATAATCCATCCGCGCCCGCCTCGCCCGGTTCCGCGCCGGTAAAGAGCGCCACCGCCTCATCGATGGATTTGACGCTATAGATGTGGAATGTGCCGTTGCGCACGGCCTCGATCACCTCATCCCGGAGCACCAGATTGCGTTCGTTCGACGCCGGGATCACCACCCCCTGCGTCCCGGTGAGATCGCCTTTCGATTTGCAGGCGCGGAAAAACCCCTCGATCTTGTGATGCGCGCCGCCGATGGCCTGCGCCTCGCCACGCTGATTGACCGAGCCGGTGATGGCGAGATCCTGGCGCAGCGGCACACCGGAAAGATCGGACATGATGGCCAGCAATTCAGCCAGCGAGGCGCTGTCGCCTTCCACCCCGCCATAGCTTTGTTCAAAGGTGATGGAGCAGTTGAAGGACAGCGGATAGCGCCGCGCGAAAATGCCGGTCAGGAAACCCTGCAACACCATCACGCCCTTTTGCTGGATCGGCCCGCCCAGTGCGGTATCGCGTTCGATGTTGATGACGCCGTTGCGCCCGGCGGAGGCGCGGGCGGTAATCCGGCTGGGCGCGCCGAACCCGTGATCGCCGGTATCGCGGACGGTTAGACCGTTGACCTGGCCGACCGCCGTCCCCTCGGTGCTGATATGAATGATCCCGTCTTCCAGCGTTTCATGCACGCGGTCTTCCAGCCGCGCGTTGCGGCGGCGGCGGTTGGCGATGGCCGCAATGATGTCCTGCCGCGCCAGCGGCCGGCCGTCATCCGCCAGCCGGTGCGCCTCGACGATGACTTCCTCCACCCGTTCGAATTGTGATGAAACTTTCTCGCGATCCGCCGCCCAGCGCGACGCGACCCCGAGCAGGTAATCAATGGCGTCGTCCTCGATCCGGTCCCGCCCGGTCGATTGAACGTCGCGCCGGATAATCGACCGGTAGCAGCGCAGATTTTCCGGCGTCGCCTCCATATCCCGGTCGATATCCGCCTTTACCTTGAAATAGTTGCGAAACTCCGGATCACCGGTGAACACGCTGTAATACCAGAAGGGGGAAGCCACCAGCACGACCCGGACCGACAACGGCACCGGCACCGGCTTTGGCGCGCCCGCGACCGGCAGCCCGCCCATCCGGTGCGGCTCCTCAATGCGGATTTCCTGATCGCGCAGGGCGGCCTTCAGAAACGCCCAGCTGCCCGGCGCGGCGGCAACCGAATCGGCGCGCAAAATCAGCACCCCGCCATTGGCGCGATGCAGGCTGCCGGCGCGGATCATGGTGAAATCGGTTTCGAAAGTGCGTTCGGTCTGCTGATACTCGATCCGCCCGAAGAGATTTTCATAGGTCGGGTTGGGTTCGACGATTACCGGCGCGTGCGACCGGTCGGAATTATCGACCAGCAGATTGGCGCGATAGCGCCGCGCCCGTCCGCGCGGTTCGGCCGTGTCGTTTTCCTGGCGCGGCAGAAAGCGCGCGAAATTCTCGATCACGTCGGCGCGCAACTCGACAATCCAGCGCGCCAGACCCGGTATCTTGCCGAACTGTTCGGCAAACGCATCGAACAGCGGCGCCGATGCCTGATCGGCCGCGGATTTTCCCAGTTCATCGGCTTTTTTCTGCAACTCGCCGCGCAGCGTCGTGGAATCGCGCATCAAGGACGCCAGCTCGCGCGACAACTCCGGTCCGGCTTCCTCGACCTTCTGGCGTTGTTCGTCGGTCATTTCCTGCGGCGGCACGGGTTTGCCTTCCGCGTCGATGGCAACGATCATCGCACCCTGGGGCGTCTGCAGAATATCCACCCCGCGTCCGCGCGCCTGATCGCGCAGCGCATTCATCCGCCCCTCGACGGCGGTTTGCGCCGCCTGTTCCTCCGCCTGCAGACGGGCCTGGAATTCGTCGGTGTTAATCGCCTCGCGCAGGGCTTCCCGCAGCTGACGGATCAGCGCCTCCAGCGCGTCGCGCAATTCCCGACCGGCCCCCTTGGGCAGGCGGTAGGGCCGCGGGTCGGCGGGGCGCGAGAAATTATTGAGATACACCCAGTCATCGGGCGCGGACAGGGATTCGGCCGCCGCCTCTATGAATTGCCGTGTGTTGGTCAGCCGGCCGCTTTGCTCCTCGCCGAGGACGAATATATTGAAACGGGGATCGTCGACCGACAACGCGAATTCCAGCGCCTCGCGCGCGCGCCGGTGGCTGGACAGATTGAAGATATCGCAGGCGCCGGCGGCTTCACTATCGGCCGGATAGGCGGGTTTGCCGACATCGTCCGCGGTGAGTTCCTTATGCACCATGTTCTGAAATCCAAGGGTTGCGGTCCAGACCAAGCGTCCATCGGATTGCGGATCCGGTCAAGTTTGGGAAGCGCTGTTGAATTCAGCCGCTGAAAATGGTTGCGTTACAGAAATGTGAAAAACAAAAAGCCGTTCCTTTCGGCGGAGGCGCATTGTGTTTTCGAGTACGAATGTCGTTGAGATGTTTCCCACCTATGTGTGGGTACATGATCTGGAACCGGATCAGGCCACGTCCATCTGCGACAAGATTTATGCCGCGCTGGAAAAGAACATGCCGCCGATGGAAAAGCTGGCGGGCGGCCATTCAGTCCAGTCCGGCACGGCAATGCACAAGGACCCGGCTTTCAGGGAGCTGATGGGTTGCGTCGATGGCGCGGCGCAAAACGTGCTGCAGTTTCTCGGCCATAAGTAGGAAAAGATGATCATCACCGGCTGCTGGGCGAATATCAGCGGACCGAACGCGCATCACAAGGAACATTCGCACCC
>CAZBKQ010000106.1:0-3768 GCA_964492555.1 uncultured Rhodospirillaceae bacterium
CTCGGGTAAAGCGGTCGCGTCCCATGATCTCGTTGGTCTGAAGATCGCGCAGACGACAATTATCCGGGCTGATTTCATCGGCCAGCACGATACGGATGCGGTCTTCGTCATAGGCCCGCCCGTATTCGACCGTGAAATCGGCGAGCTTTATGCCGACGGCGTGAAACAGGCCTGACAGATAATCGTTGATCCGCAGCGACAGATGGATGATTTCGTCCATTTCCTGCGGCGAAGCCCAGCCGAAGGCGGTGACGTGCTCTTCCGCCACCAGCGGATGGCCCGCATCGTCGGACTTATAATAATATTCAACGATGGACCGTGGCAGCGGCGCGCCTTCCTGCAGGTTGAAGCGTTGCGCCATATCGGGTGAGGCGACGTTGGAAACGGTAACGCGAAGCGGAATAATTTCCAGTTCCCTGACCAGCTGTTCCCGCATGTTGAGCCGCCGGACAAGATGGGTGGCGATGCCGATTTCCGCCAGCCGGACCATCAGGAATTCCGAAATCCGGTTATTCAGGACGCCCTTGCCGGTGATGATGCCGGGTCGGCCGATAACGCCGGAATCGTCCTTGAAATATTGCACCAGGGTTCCCGGTTCGGGGCCTTCGTACAGGACTTTTGCCCGGCCTTCGTAAATTCTTTTTCGGCGCGCCATGAGAAACCTATGAGAAGTGGCGGTGGGGGGCGCGTGAACCGCGTCCCGCCCGCTCATGAGATATAGCATGATTATCGCGCCAAACAATAATCGGAGGCTTAACGTCTCCGCGCGCCCGGCTCTACGCCCTCAGGCGATTTTTTCAGGGGTCAGGTCGATGTCGCGGAAGGCCGCGGTGTCGCCCGGCGATTCGGAAAAACGCCAGAGTACGCGGGGTTTTCCCCGATCCGGCGCTTCCAGGGCGATCAGACTGGATGACAATGTGCCGAACCCCCTTGTCGGTGTTATGCACATGGCCTCGCCCGGACCGGCGCCGTCCTCAGACCCGGCGGAAGAAAGAAGCGCCACCCATTCCGACCAGTCGGATTGTTCCGGTTCCGGCGCCGCAGCGCGTTCAAATTTTGGCAGGTAATGACGGGTGCGGGCCGAGTCGTGCTCATTCATGCCCCAGGCGGTGATCATTGAGACACCTTCGGGTATTTCGAAAGCCTCCACCTTGTGGGAATCCGGGCCGGTGCTGCGCAGCCACCAGGCGTCCCGGTTGTCGGCGACGAACAGGTTAAAGCTGCGATAGGCGGCGGGTTCTAGGTCGAGCAGCGCATCCATGGCGTCCAGCGCATCGGCGTGATCGAGCGCTTCCAGCACCAGTTCGCCCCGGCTGCGCAGGCGCGGATCGTTGCCGAGTGAGTCTTTACGGTTCAAAATTCCCGACACAACGCCGTGGTCATTTACGCCAAGCCAGGTGCCGCCGGCTAATTCGTCAATCCCGGCGGTCACGTCCGGGCGGTCCGGCCAATGACGCGAAGGCGCTTTCCAGGGGCGTTTCAGGGATTCATCGCGGTTCGCGGCAAAGAGAAGCGGCCACTGATGATCGGGTCGGCGCAGAAATACGACGGTACACATATCTGACTTATGGCCGCTCTCTGCGGGTGCTGTAAAGGGAGAGGTTTGTCGGAAGGCTCAAACAGGTTAAAATCATCGGGATATTTTACGGTCTATGGTTGGCGGCAGTGCAAGTTTTTGAAATTCAACAAAAGCGTAATTGGCATAAAAATTGCAAATTACTATTTATCCGGGGGGGATAGTGCTTTTTCCGCACTTAAGGCGTCGACTGGTATTATGTACGTGTTTTTCACGGATTTTTCCGTAAAAACCGGGAGTTGAGGCTATTTTTAGGCTTTTGAACATCGTTCTTTTGGCTGTCGGATTATCGGCTTTATCGTCGATTTCCGTGCGCGCGGCTCTGGTTTGCGATGCCGCAAGCTGCACCGATACGGCGTCCTTTACCGGGGTCGTGACCGATTTGCAGGGCCAGCCACTGCGCGTCAGCAAGTTTGATCTGCCGTCGAATTTCGTTTTGCAGCGCGTACTGGTTCAATTGAGCGGCGGCATGACGACCAGCGGTTTTGTCACCAACAATTCTTCCACCACTGCGGATTTTTTGGTTCAGATGTTCGCGGCCGAATATACCGGCACGGCTGTCGGAGACATCGCTGTTTTACCCGAAACCCAGGACGTGTTGGATGCCTGGACCTCAATTCATGGACCGCAATTCTACGAAAGTATCGCCGTGGGCGAGACGGTTTAGTTCGGCCCAGGGGGCACCAGTTCGGGCGTGCGCACGCTTATCGACAGTACCGATATTTCGGTGATCGGGCAGTTTATCGATGCTAATCCCGGCGGAACAGACGAATTCGGTTACGATTTCAATTCGCTGATTGCGATCAGCTTGTCCGGCGGTGGCGGAAATTTCGCGACAAATATCAATACCACCGCATCTGCGGACTTGTCGGTCACTTATTTCTACGGTTCCCGGCCAGAGGCAGATGTGTTGCCGGGGCCCGGCGGGCTGGGGTTTGTCCTGTTGGGGCTTGCGGCGATGGGAATAAGGCGGAAGATCCGCGCGCACTGAATTTCGTTCCGGACCATGAATTTTTGAAGCGGCTTCTGGCCGCTTTTTTTGTTTGGCGGTATTCTGCCTGAAACAGGGAGACAAGCATGAAGACAGTAGACGCCGATGCGCATGTAATTGAATCTGCGAGGACGTGGAGCTATCTCGCCGACGACGAGAAACATTACGCGCCGTTAATTCTTGTCAAGTCCGCCGGTGGCGCGGTGCCGCAATCCGGCCCGTCCAAGACGGATCAGTACTGGTTCAGCGGCAGCCATATCCAGCCCAAAGACAATGCCGATACCAGCAGCATGGATGAGGAATCCCGGGAAATGGGAAGCGTGGCCGCGCGGCTTGCACATATGGATGAGCTGGAGATCGACACACAGGTTCTGTACCCGACGATATTTCTGGTGCCCACCGCGCGCGATGCCGCGCAGGAAGTCGCGCAATACAAGGCCTATAACCGCTGGCTGGCGGATATCTGGGAAATGTCCGGCGGACGGTTGCGCTGGGCCGCATGCGCGCCGACATCGGCAATGCATGTGGTCGCGGACGAACTCGCCTTCGCAAAAGCCCATGGCGCCTGCAGCGTGTTCCTCCGGCCCTTCGAATGCGACCGCTATATCGGTGAGCCCTATTTCGAACCCCTATTTCGGACGGCCTCTGATCTGGACCTCGCCGTGGCGATCCACTCAGCCAATGCCAGCCCGTCCGACAATATGTTCCATGAAGGCCATAATTTCGGCAAGTTCAAGTTGGCCATGATCGCCACTTTCCACTGGATGCTGGAGAACGAGGTGCCGTCCAGATATCCCGATATCCGCTGGGCGTTTATCGAGGCGTCATCCGCCTGGGTGCCCTATGCGCTCGGCGAAGTGGAAAAACGCCTGTCGCGCAAGGGGCGGAAACTGGCTGATGATCCACTCAAGGACAATAATATTTATGTCACGGTTGAATTATCCGACGATATTCCGGCAGTGATCGACCGTGTCGGGGACGCCAACCTGATTGTCGGCACCGATTACGGTCATACCGATACCTCGGCGCAGATTGAAGCGCTTCGTCTTCTCAAGGACCGCGAAGGGGTGAAAGCGGAAAGTGTGGACCGTATCCTCGGGCCAAACCCGACGGCGCTTTATGGGCTCTGAGCCTTCTTTTCGCGCAAGGAGCAATCGATGGAATATCTTCACACCATGGTCCGGGTGACCGATCTGGAAAA
>CAZBKQ010000107.1:0-3731 GCA_964492555.1 uncultured Rhodospirillaceae bacterium
TGTCCGAATTTCCTCGCCCTGATCGAAGGCGCGAAATTTCCGCTGTTGATGATCGTGACCATGCGCGGCGATTACGGAGAGCAGAACCCCTGGCAATACCCGATGGGGCAGGCGGTTCAGCCCGTGCTGGAGGCGATGGGCGTGCGCTGTATCCGGGTCGAAACCGAAGACGATATCGAGGATGCGCTGGATGCCGCGATCGGCGGGTCCTTCAAGGGCGGACAGGCGATCGCCCTGATCCTGACCCAGCGTTTTCTGGGTGCGAAACCGTTTGGCGGAGGGGCGAACTGATGGCTGATATCACGCTGGACCGGCGCGAACTGATCCCCGCGCTTTTTCCCAACCCGGACGAGTATCTGTTTATCACGGGGCTGGCGGGCTCGGCGAAAGACGTTTGCGCCCATACCGGTGAATCCGACAATGTCTTTTCGATGGGCGGCGCGATGGGCTCTGCGGTCACGACGGCGCTTGGCGCTGCCTTATCGGCGCCGGACCATCAGGTCGCCTGCGTCACCGGCGATGGCGAGTTGATGATGGCGATCGGATCACTGGCCACGGTCGCCTCCATGGCGCCCGCGAACCTTTCGATCATTTGCATCGATAATGGTTGTCATGGCGAAACAGGCGGGCAATGGGGTCATACCTCGCGCCTGACCGATCTCGCCAAAATGGCCGAAGGGGCGGGTATTCCCAACGTCATGACGATTTCCGCGGGGGATCAGATGGCCGATGCGAAAGCGTTCCTGGAAGCCGGGCAGGGGCCGCGGTTCCTGTGGGCGCGGGTCATGAACACGCCACCGTCGAAAGTGGCGCGCAACTGGGACCTGATCCAGCGCCGTCAGATTTTCAAGGCCGGGTTCGAGGCGCGAAAGGCCGGGTAGAGCTCTCTCGCCGGTCCGTCCTTTAATAGGACCGGTTGACCGCGAAGTCGATCGCCTCGTTAAGCGCCTGCTTGTATTCGCTGTCCGGGAAGATATCGAGGTTGGCGCGGGCCTTGGCGCCATATTCGCGGGCACGGTCGATTGTTGCCTGCATCGCGCCGGTCGCTTCCAGCATCTGGGTCGCGCGTTTCAGGTCACCCTTTTTCTGTTCCATGTCCTCCAGCGTCCGGCGCCAGAAGGCCTTGCCCTCGTCATCCGCGGCGCGGAAGGCGAGGACGACGGGCAAGGTGATCTTGCCTTCGCGGAAATCGTCGCCGACGGTCTTGCCCAGCGTCGCCTGACGCGCGGAATAATCCAGCACATCGTCGATCAGCTGAAACGCCATGCCGATATTGTGGCCGAAGGATTCGAGTGCCAGCCGTTCCTCTTCAGGGCGGTTTGCGATCACCGGGCCGATTTCGGTCGCCGCCGCGAACAGTTTCGCGGTCTTGGCCTCGATGACCTCGAGATAATCGCTTTCCTTCGTGTCGGTATCGTTCGCGGTGACAAGCTGATGCACCTCGCCCTCCGCGATCACGGCAGAGGCGCGCGAAAGAATCCGCAGTACGTCCAGCGATCCGTCCGCGACCATCAGCTCAAACGCGCGGGAGAACAGGAAATCGCCCACCAGCACGCTCGATTTGTTGCCCCAGACCGTATTGGCGGTCGCCGCGCCGCGCCGCATATCGCTTTCATCGACGACATCGTCATGCAGCAGCGTCGCGGTATGGATGAATTCAACGCAGGCCGCCAGATTGACGTGGCGTTCGCCCGTATAACCGCAGAGCTTGGCCGAGCTCAGCGTCAGCATGGGCCGCAGCCGCTTGCCGCCCGCCGCGATGATGTGCCCGGCAAGCTGCGGGATCAGCAGGACCGGGCTCTGCATCTGTTCCATGATCACGGTATTCACCGCGCCGATATCTGTCTTGGTCAGCTCGAACAGCCGGTCGAGCGAGGGTTTTTGCGGTTCTTCGCGCTTTTCATTCAGGTTGACGATTACGGCCACGACGCGTCTCTTTCCGTGTTGTATGTTGGCGCCGCCCTGGGGGTGCGGCCGGTTCGGGTTTCTCCCCTACATATATCGCGCAGTGAGCAGAATGAAAGAGCTTGTAAGGACAAATGATCCGGTATTGCTGTCCTGGTTACAGGCGCTTCTGCGCGATGCGGGGATTGAGTCGCACATATTCGATACCCATACCAGTATTCTGGAAGGCAGCGCCGGTGCGATTCCGAGACGGCTTGTGGTGGCCGATGACGATTTCGAACCGGCAAAACACGTCATGACGGAGGCGGGAGAGGGGCATCATCTTGAGTGAGAACCCGGTCGAATCCCTGAATTTGTCCGGCTGGCCGGCCGGCAGCCTGTCGGAAGACCATTTGCTGGGCGGCGCGGTTCGTCTGTGCCAGCCGCGCGACGGGTTCCGTGCCGCGATCGATACGGTGTTAATGGCGGCCGCGGTGCCCGCCGGACCCGGGGAACGGGTATTCGAGGCCGGCAGCGGTAGCGGCGCTGCGGCAATATGTCTCGCGCGCCGCGTGCCTCAGGCCGAAATCGCCGGAATTGAAATTCAGCCGCAAATGGTGACGCTGGCGGGGCATAATATCCGGCTCAACGGTCTGGCCCGGAAAGTCGTGATTATGACCGGCGACATTGCCGCGCCGCCACCGCCCATGCTGCAGGGGCCTTTCGATCACGCTATGGCCAATCCGCCCTTTCTGGAAGACGCGGATGGCAATATTCCGGCCGATCCGGTAAAGGCCCGGGCCACGACGCTTGGCGAAACCGCGCTGGCGGATTGGGTTTCCGGCGTCCATGTCCAGCTCAGAAACAAGGGGACCTTTACCCTGGTCTGGCGCGCCGACCGGATGGACCAGGCGATAGCGGCGTTGCGGCCGCGTTTCGGCGATATCTGTCTGTATCCTCTCTGGCCGAAGGAAGGTCGGCCGGCGAAACGCGTGTTGATCCGCGCGCGAAAAGGCGTGAAGTCGCCCATGACATTGTTGCCCGGCCTGACTATTCATCGTGAGGACGGGGGCTATACCGAAGAAGGCGAGGCGGTGCTGAAAGGCGGCGCCGCGCTTTCCTTCTGAAAAGCGGCGGTTTGGATCGGAAAAGCACAACGGGTATTCTCACAACATGTTCGATAAATTTCTCAAACTTCTGCCGCTCAAACGCTTCCGCAATCCCGATCCCGTCGTGGCGGTCCTGCGTCTTCATGGTGTCATCGGACGGATGGGGCCGGTCGGCTCGGGCGGGCTTACCCATAACGGTCTTGAAAAGACCATTGAAAAGGCGTTTTCCGTTAAACGCCTATCGGTGGTCGCGCTGTCCATAAACTCGCCGGGCGGCTCGCCGGTGCAGTCCTCGCTGATCGCGCGGCGCATCCGCGAACTGGCGGAAGAAAAGGACATCCCGGTTTATGGCTTCGTCGAGGATGTGGCGGCCAGCGGCGGATATTGGCTGGCCTGCGCGGCGGATGAAATTTTTGCCGATGAAAACTCCATTATCGGGTCGATCGGGGTCATTTCATCGGGATTCGGGTTCACTGAGGCCATCGAAAAGCTCGGGGTGGAACGCCGGGTCCATACGTCGGGCAAAAACAAGGCGATGCTCGACCCGTTTCAGCCCGAAGATCCAAAAGAGATAGAAAAACTGACCGCCATCCAGAAGGAAATTCATGAGAGCTTCAAGAACCTCGTGAAGGAACGGCGGGGAGAAAGGATTAAAGCTGGCGAGGAAGAGCTGTTTGAGGGGGATATCTGGACCGGGCGGGGCGCCGAGGCAATCGGGCTGATCGACGGGCTCGGCGA
>CAZBKQ010000108.1:0-3652 GCA_964492555.1 uncultured Rhodospirillaceae bacterium
TTATGCCGACCGAACGCTGCGCCTCAATATAAAAATCCGGCAGCAGATGATGATGTACGTCGATGCGGCCCATATGGTGTCGGTCCGCCGGAAATCAGTTGCCGAACGGATTGGTGGTTGAGCTTCCGAACGGGTTGGTCGTGCTAGAGCTGGAGCTGGTACTTGTGGAGGAGCTGCTTGCAGAACCGCTTTTTGCATTCGTTGTTCCGCTCAGCGCTTCTATCTTGCTGGAGATCGTCGGCAGCTTGCCGCCCTCGGCGTTATTGATGATCGTCGTCACCGCGTCACCGATTTTAACCGTGGTTTGCCCGGCTTCCTTGTCCCAGCCGCCCTTAACCGCCGTCAGTGTCTCGCGATAGAGTTTCATCGCCTCGGCCTTGTTGAGCTGGTAATTCCGGGAAAATTCACAAAGGCGGAAAAACAGCTCGCGTGTGATCAGCACCGCCGGCGTCCGCCCGGCAAGCTCGTCCTCCGATGAGCTCTCCTGTTCGCCGCCGGCATCCTTGTTTCCGCCGAGCGAAATCAGCGATATCGAAACATCGCCTTCTTCCTGCTGGGCAAAGGCCGCGTCGGGTGGGGGCATGGCGCAGGTCACGAAACCGGTCTTGCGATCCAGTACCAGCGTATGTGACAGGCTGGCCGTACTGGTGATCGCCTGTTCGGCCTTGATCTCGGTAATCATCGGTTTCGGCTCGAACGGCGTGCCGCAACCGGCCAGCAGGGCGGCAAGCCCCAGACAGGACGTCAGCTTCGTGTATGTCATGTCGCCACCCTTTCCCCGGAAAAACGGCGTGTAAGGCCTCTATCGCTTCTTGAACAGCGTGACGAGTTCCTTCGCGACTTCATGCGCGATGTCCTTCGCCAGATGCTTGAATTCCTTTTTAACGCTTGTGATCGATTCGCGGTAGACATGATGACTCCTGCCGATATTGCAGTCGATGATCAGGGTCGGTTTTTTCCCATGCCGCCCGCCGCTGGTGATGCC
Source organism: uncultured Rhodospirillaceae bacterium (assembly GCA_964492555.1). Classification (GTDB taxonomy): domain Bacteria; phylum Pseudomonadota; class Alphaproteobacteria; order MPNO01; family UBA2964. The sequence goes on from CAZBKQ010000108.1 coordinate 986, forward strand.
GAGCAGGGAACCTTCCGCGCCCAGCTTGTTGATGCGGAATGCCGATGTCGCCTTGAGGACCGCTTCGCTCGCTTTTTCAAAGCCCGTATTGGTGGCCCGCGCCGCCTGGATGCTGCCTTCGGCGATTTTCAGCCCGGCTTCGGCGGTGCCCAGCGCGGTAGTCAGCGCCACCACTTTCGGGTTGGCGTTGACCGTCGTGACATGAACCGTCTTTTTGGCCGCTTCCAACGCCCATCTGGCGCTTTTCAGTGCGGTCTCGACACCGGCCAACTCGGTCCCCTTTTCGGCGATCTCCGTCCCTTCCTTGGCCGCCCTGCCGAATTTGAGATGTTTTGCGTCGTGGCTGGCCTTGCGTTTCAGATCGTGAATCTGCCGGTTGAGTGAATTTGCCGTGCCCTGCAGCTTGTCGACCTTGTGTTCCGCATCGTCGATCTTGCGCCGGGCGTTATCGTAGGCCCGCTGGGCGTCCCGCTTTGCTCTGGCGATCTGGCTTTTCAGACTCCTTACCTTTGCTTCGTCTTCGCGCAGCTTTTTCTGGGCGTTCTCCATGGATTTGTCGGCCTTCTTCAGGGCCTGCAATTCGCCATGGACCAAATTCTTGAAAATCTGGGTGTATTTCAGCGCCAGCGTCGCCTTGAAGTCGAAATCGTTGCGCGACGACATATCGGTGCCGCCCGACTGGGCCCAGAGCTCCGCCTCGAACGCGCCGCCGAATTTAGTGTCGGAATGAAACAGGAAATGGGCCGGCTGGATTTCCAGATCGAATTTCTCCTCGAAGCCCTTGAACAGGGCGATATCGCCCTTCACCGCGAATTCCGGATCAACAGCGGGCCCGGCCTGGATGCTGATTTCCTCGCCCTTTAGGTCGAGCGGTCCGATTTTGATCTCCGAGACCTTGCCGTCGATCTTGATGCCTTCAGTGCTGAAATAGCCGCCGGCCGCCGCCAGCTCCTTGCCATGGATGTATAGCTTGCCGTCGACCGCCATCCCGGCGCCTTCGATCCCGAGCTTCGCCTCCAGATCGGCGGGCAATTTTGCCCCCGGCGTCATGAAGGCGAAGGCGAGATCGCGCAGTTCCGCCGGGACGTTCTTGAGCCCGCCGCCTTTCATCCGGGAATGCTTCTTGCCGAACGCGTTGAGCGACGCGAAGGGGATTTTATTGACCGTCCCGGCAAAGGCGATCGCCGTGGGCAGACCCAGCGCCTCCGGCGACAACACCATATCGGCGGTGGCGCGGATTTTCTCCGCCCCCACGATGATTGTCCCGTCGATCAGCATGTCAAAGCTGCCGGTTTCATTAATACCGACGGACATGAACGGATTTTCCAGCGTGAGCCCCTTGATCCCCGCGGCGTTGCGCCAGTCGCCCACCATGCCGCCGGAAACCGTGATTTCCACTTCGGTCTCGCGCGCCTCCATCGCGAAGGCGACATCGAATTCTAGCGACGGATGGCCGTTATGGGCGGGCATTTCCACCACCGTCTTGATGCCGAGCGATTCTTCCGCCTCCGCCAGCTTGATAAAGAATTCCGCCTTGGCGTCTGATCTGGATTTCAGGAACGGAAAGGCATGCTTGCCGTGGGTTTCCAGCACCGCGTCCAACGCGACCGACGGAGACTGCTTGCCGAAAACACCGCCGATAACGCCGTCGAGCTCAACCGTGCCGGTCAGCCCGATTTTGGTCAGCGCCGATTGCAGGTTCTTCGGCAGAATTGCCGGCGTCAGCGTGCCAATCAGATTGACGCCCTCGGCGACCTCCATGTTGCCGTCGGGCAGTTTGCCGTCTTCGCTATAGAAATTCCGCGCCGCCAGCGGCAAATCCTCATAGGCAAGATTGTACCCGGTGGTCGCGACGATCAGCTGAGATTTCGGGAAACCGATTTTCGCCAGAAGGCCTTTCTTGTGGTTGATCAACTCGCCGATGGACAGCGGCTTCTCCAGCCGCCAGCCGAACAGCCAGCTGCCCTTGGCGTCGCCGTGAAACGCCATCGCGTCGACCGTGTCGCCCTTGAATTTGATTTTGCCGCCGACGGCGCTTTTGGAAATTGTCGGCGCGGTTATCCTGATCAGATTGGCGCCCGGCAGTTTCGCCGCGCCCGGCAGCCTGGCGAGCGACAGCGTCGCCTTGGGCAGGGACAGGGTGAAATCGCGTATCTTGCGTTCAGCGATGTCGAGCTCGGCGACGATCTGGTGCGGGCCGCCAAATATGCCGCCGACCTTCCCGGCCAGCTTTATGTCGAACACGCCCCTGGCGACGGTCAGCTGCATCAGCATGCCGTCGATAGTCAGCCAGGGTATGCCGAATGCTTTCTTCCAGGTGATCGGCGTTTTTTCGGAGGAGGTAAAGACGAATTTCTTTTCCGCCAGCGCGCCGGCGTCGATCGTGCCGCCGAATACCAGCTTTTCCCCGCCCAGCGCGGCGCGCGTAACGGTTGATTGCGCCAGCGCGGGTGAAAATGCGGGAAGAATAAATGCGAGCGCAATTGCCGCGACCGCAACCTTGCGGGAAAGAAAACTCATCATTGCCACCCCTAAGAGAATTGTCGGGCCATGTTAAGGCGCAGGCGCGGGGAAACAACAGATTTGTTGCGGCCATCTTGCAAGATCGCGCATCGGGTCATACAACCGCCCCATCCCGGCGGGCCTCTCCGCCGCGCCGTCCCCACA
>CAZBKQ010000109.1:0-3625 GCA_964492555.1 uncultured Rhodospirillaceae bacterium
TCCATGCGCGCACCGATTTTCCGTCCGACGAACGGCGCATGCTGCGGCGGCTCACAGTGCAGGACCTTTCGGGCGTGCAGGCGGGCGAGGTGCATTAGGCCGCTCATTCGTTCCGGTTTCCCGATTTCAATGACAACAGAAACACGCCCCGGCGCCTTCAGCGGTTACGTGCTACTGATTCTCGCCGTCACCTGCTGGGCGGGCAACGCGGTGATCGGCCGCGCGGCGGCGGACGAAGACATGCCGCCGCTCGCGATGAATTTCTGGCGCTGGGCCGCCGCGCTGTGCGTCTTTATCCCGTTCTTCGGGCGGCAGACCTTGCGGCTCTGGCCGGAAATCAGAGCCAATGCCAAATTCATCATCGGGTTCGGGCTGGTTTCCGTCGTCGCCTTCAACAGCACGTTTTACATCGCGTTGCAGAAAACCACCGCGCTACAGGCCAGCCTGATCCAGTCGATCCTGCCGGTGCTGGTATTGCTTCTCGGGCTGATCATCCTCAGAACCCCGATCACCCTCCGGCAATGGCTCGGCGTGGTGTTTTCCATCGCGGGCGCGGTGCTGATCGTGATGCGCGGCGATCCGGCGGTGCTGCAGACATTACAGGTGCGCGAAGGCGACTGGTGGGCGCTGATCGCGGTCGCGCTCTGGGCGGTTCAAGCCTTTATGATGCGCTGGAAACCGCAATCGATCCCCATCATGCCCTTCATGACCGTGCTGGGAATCCTCGCCGTTATTGTGATGGCGCCGTTTTATGCCTGGGAGACCGTGACCTACAAGCCGATGCCGGTGACCGGGACCAGCATATTGATGATCGCCTATGTCGGGGTGATCGCGTCGGTCGGCGGCACCACCATGTGGAACGAGGGCACCTGGCGGGCAGGCGCGGCACAGGCGGGCTATTTCGGCAATCTCTACCCGGTGTTCGCGGGCGGCCTCGCCATCCTGATTCTCGGCGAGACCCCGCAATGGTATCATGGCGTCGGCGCGGCGCTGGTCGTCGCGGGAATCTGGCTGGCGGTGTTTGAAAAGAGAAATTAGATATTTCATGTCGCAGCGGCACCGCAATATTGAGAGGGACAAGAGTTACATGACCGAGAATGACAAGAAGAAAGCGGAGCTGCTCAGCACCGCCTGGCGATTTTTCAATTCGCGCAACATGGTCGACGGGTTCGGCCACATCAGCGCGCGGATGGACGATCCGAACAGGATCCTGATCACCCCGCATTCGACGCCGTCGGCCTGTACGCCGGATGATTTCGTGGTGGTCGATCTGGACGGCAACCAGATCGGATCGGACGTGCGGCTGCCGGGCGAGTTGCCGATCCACACGGAAATTTTCAAGGCGCGGCCCGATGTCGGCTCCATCGCCCATTTCCACTGTCATCACGCGACCAGCTTTTCCATGTCGGAACACGATCTGGCGCCGACCTATTTTCTCGCCTCCATTTTTTATGACGGGATCCCGGTTCATCCCGACCCCAACCTGGTGAGCGACACGGCGCGGGGCGAGGCACTGGTAAAAACGCTCGGCGATCACCGCGCGGCGCTGATGCGGGCGCACGGCTTCGTCATGACGGGGGCGGATGTGTACGAGATGACCGCCGGCGTCTTTATCCTGGAAGACAACGCCAAACGCACCCAGATAGCGGCCTCGATGGGTAAATTTGAAACGATGGGCCAGGAGGAGATGGAGCTGATCGGCGGCGAAATTCTCGACCACAAGAACCCGATCATGCGTATCTGGACCCTCTGCGCAGAGGAAGCGGCCGCCTATTCGAAATAGCCAGATGGCGATCCTGCTGACCAACGATCAGGTGTGCGATCTCCTTTCCATGGAGGCGCTGATTGAGGCGATGGAGACCGCCTATGGCGAACTGGCCGCCGGGCGCGGCATCTATCGGGTACGCAGCGACATGATCGCCCAGACGGAAACGCCGGACGAAATCTTCGCCCTGAAATCAATGGACGGGGTGGTGCCCAGATTCGGTGTCGGGACCATTCGCATCAATTCGGACACGCTGCGCTATGTCAGGGATGGCGACAGGCTGCGCCGCGACCGCGTCCCATCGGACGATGACGGGCGCTATAACGGTTTCGTGCTGGTCTTCAGCACCAGAACCGGCGCGGTGGAGATGATCTATCCCGACGGCGCGCAATCGAAACGCGTCGCCTCTATCACCGCGCTCGGGCTGCGCCATGTCGGCAAGAAGACCCGAGGCCGGGTCGCGCTGATCGGCACCGGTGTGCAGGCGCGCGCGCAGATCGAGGCCGCGAACGCGGTGATGGAGATCGAGCGCGTGCGGGTCTATAGCACCAACGCCGAACGGCGGGAGAAATTCGCCGGCGTCATGGCGCAGCGTTTCGGGCTGGACATACGGGCGGCGGCAAGCCCGGAAGAAGCCGTGGCCGAGGCCGATGTGGTGTTGAGCGCCACCAACAGCCGCAACCACACGATCTTCGCCAAATGGCTGCGCCCCGGCATGCATGTTTCCTGCATCAATATGTTCGAGCTGGAACCTGAAGTCGTTAAGACCGCCGATGTGGTGGGCACCCATATTCGCGAATGCGACCCCGTCTTCATCAAGACAGCGGGAATGGGAATATTACCGGAAGAACCCGGAGCGGGGTTTCAGAACCTTGCCGAGGAAACCGGGTTCGCCGAAATCCCGACCATCGGCGATTTCATCTCCGGCGCGGCCCAAGGCCGGACATCGGACGACCAGATCACCTGCATGGTGAATTCGGTCGGCTCCGGCTATCAGTTCGCCGTGCTCGGTCATGTACTGCTGACCGCCGCGCGGGAACGAGGTGTCGGGCAGGAAATTCCGTCGGAATGGTTCACCGCCACCCCGGAGCGCTAGGAGCGCCGCGTCAGTGCTTCTCTATTCCGCGATGGGCGTTGTCGCCCCAGAGCTCCTTCAACCGCGCGTCGCGGCGGCAGGAAAAGCGGTAGAATTTATAACGCACCGGATTCTTGGTGTAGTAATCCTGGTGATATTTCTCCGCCGGCCAGAATTGCGCCGCCTTGAGGACCGGCGTCACGATCTTCGCTTTTGTCTCACCCGATTCCTCCAGCGCCTTTTTTGACGCGTTCGCCTGTTTCAGCTGTTCGTCGGAATGGGCAAAGATCGCCGTGCGGTAGGAATCGCCCCGGTCGCAGAACTGCCCGCCATCTTCGGTCGGATCGACGCTGTGCCAGAACACGTCCAGCAGTTTTTTATAGGTGGTTTTCTTCGGATCGTAATAGATGCGCACCGCCTCATAATGGCCGGTATTCTTGCGCACCACATCCTCATAAGAAGGGTTCTGGATAATGCCGCCGGTATAGCCCGATATGGTCTTGACCACGCCCGGCACAAAATCGAAATCGGATTCGACGCACCAGAAACAGCCGCCGGCAAAGGTCGCGACCTTTAACGTGCCCGCCTCGGGCAGGTTGGCCTTATCACTCGCTTGCTGCGCTGCCGCCGGGCCTCCGATCACGAAAGCGGCGAACAAGGCGGCGATGACGGATTTCATAAAAAAATCGATAAAATTATCTATCATAGCGGTTTCCTTCCGGTCCTTTCTGTAAAGCTGTTACGCCGGGCCCGCCCTTTCAACCACCTCACAAACGTTTTACTTA
>CAZBKQ010000110.1:0-3434 GCA_964492555.1 uncultured Rhodospirillaceae bacterium
GGGCGTCAGACGTCCCTGGTGGGTTCGACTCCCACTCTTTTCCGCCAGTTTTCCCCAAGAAACGAATCCTAGACTTCCCGTCAGGCGGCCTGCCAGCTGTTCGGAACAAGGTTCAGCCCGGTATTGGCATCATCGGCACCGGGATCGTAGGACGCCTCGCCGGGCGGCGGCGGATCGAAGGAAGCGATAGCGCTCACCAGAGGCTGTATATCGCTGTCCTGGATCGATTGCGTGTCGAGCCCGTTGGCCGGATCCCAGCCTTCCGGCTTGTACGCCCAGACGTCGCCGGTGATGTCGTCGACGACGCCGACGAATATGTCGTAATCGTCGACGTAATCCCATTTGCCGAGAACGCCGGTGAAAACCGAAGGCGTCGTCGGGACGTCCTGAACCGTGGACGTCGGCGCGCGCTCTATTTCCCACCCGGTTGCGCTGAGACCGGTATCGGGCGCCGTCAGATACCAGACATCGGCCTCTCCGTCCCACAGCACGAAACGGTCGCGGACCGGGTCGTACTCCATGCCGTAGGTCGCATCGAGCGAGAACCCGCCGGTCAAATCGGTGGGGTTGAACAGCACATTGTTGTTGCCGGCGCCGGCCGTATCGAGATCCCAGTAGGTAAAGAACCCTCCCGCCGTCCGGACGAATATATTGTCCGCGGCGCTGTAGGCGCCCGCGCCCGCGCCGGAGAAAGCGCTCCAGAACCGTCCGACCTGGGTCCAGCTGTCCTGGCTGGCATCGCCGACGTCAGGCACGCTGTACTGGTACAGATGACCGTCGCCCTCTCCGACGAACACCGTTTCCACCCCGTTGACCACAGCATAATCGGTGACGCCATTGAGCATGCGGTCGGGATAAGGACCGGTGGTTTCGGATGTCTGCCGGTTTTCCCACATATTGCCGCCGACGATGCCGGTGTTGTTCGCCGGATCGACATGCGACCCCGTGAGACCGCCGACCTGATCGGGGTCGCCCAATGCCGGATTCCAGAAATAGGGGCCGGTGTTCATCGACTCGTCTGTGGTGATGAAACCGCCGCCGGTGTTGTAAGCCGCGCCGCCAAAACTGACCATGCGGTCGGCACCGTCCAGGAACTCCAGATTATCGTAGAGATGCGACGAAATCGGCGTGTTTTCATACCCGTCGACGGTTTCGTACTGTGAGCCCTGTACATTGACGATTTCGCTGGGCAAAGAGGCACGTTCCCATTCAAGCGTCGCAGAGCTCCACCGATAGACTTCGTTGCCGCCGTAATTGGCATGACCGCCGCCGGTGAAGATGTAGTCGTTGCGATTGGAATCCCACGTCGCCGCGCTCCACGCCTGAATCACCGACCGGGGGTTTCCGTTGCCGGCGCGCAGCTCGGCCGGCGTCCAGACATCCTGGAAACTGTTGGTGTTCAGCCTGACCCATTCGTTCTCGGCAAGACCGGCGATAATCGTATCGAAAGTGGTCACGGGCGGCGTTGCCGTCACCGAGACGCTGACGGTTTGTGTATCGGTTGCGTTGTTGCCGTCGGTAACAGTGTAGGCGAAGGTGTCGGTGCCGGTGTATCCGGCGGCCGGCGTATAGGTAAAGCTGCCGTCAGCGTTCATCGACACCGTGCCGCCGTTCACGCTCACCGCATCGTAGCTGTCCACCGAAAGCCCGTCGCCGTCCGCGTCCGTGTCGTTCGACAGAACCCCCGACGCCGCATCCATAACAACCGCAATGTCCGACAATCCCGCGTAGCTGTCCCCAACCGCGACCGGCGCATCGTTCACGGCAGCAACGTTGAGATCGACCGTCGCGGTGGAGAAGCCGCCCCGACCGTCGGCAATCGTATAGTCGAAGCTGTCAGCACCGGCAAAGTCGGCGGCCCCCGTATAGGTGAAGCTGCCATCCGCGTTCATCGACACCGTGCCGCCGTTCGCGCTCACCGCATCGAAGCTGTCCACCGTCAGGCCGTCCAGGTCCGCGTCCGTGTCGTTCCCCAGAACGCCCGATGCCGCATCCACCGTCAGCAGCGTGTCTTCCGTCGCCCCGTACGCATCATCCGATGCCACCGGCGCGGTATTGTTGGGGTCCCCGAACGGCGTAAACACCCCGCCTTCATAGGCGCCGTCCGCAAACTCCAGCACCTCCACGCCCGTCAGCGTGTCGGTGCCTTCCCCGTTCACTGAATCGGCGACCCGAACCCGGCCGCCGCTCAGCGCCGTCAGCGTGTAATCCGCGAAGTTCCCAAGATATACCGCCGTATCCCGGCCAAGACCGCCATCGACCGTGTCGTTCCCCGCGCCGCCCGCAAACCGGTCGTCGCCCGAACTCAGCGTCACGTTGTCGCTGCCGCCCGCAAGATCGATCAGAGAGATGCCGAGGATCTCGACGCCCGTCAGGTTCCAGTAGTTCGTCACCGAGCCCAGCAGCACGTTCGTCCCGCCGCCGCCGTCGATCCGTTCCACCCCGCTGAACTGGCGGATGTCGAACACGTCGTCGCCCGCGCCGCCCAGCACCGTGTCGAAACCGCCGCCGCCGAGGATATTGTCGACGCCCTGGCCGCTCCCCTCGATCAGGAACAGATCGTCGCCAAGGCCGCCCGACTGGTAATCGTTCCCAGTCCCCCCGACAATCAGATCGCCAAAATCCGTCCCGTAAATCGTATCGTGGCCGTGAAGCGCCCGGATCTCGTGCGCAGAACCAAAACCACGCGCGTCAATCGTCTCGTGCGAAGAAGTCCCAGTCAAAAGCGTGTAGGGCGGCGGCATGAAACAATTTCCTACAAAACAAACAAAGCAGAATACGAACTAGCGATATTCACCGATTCCTAGGCAAGGCACAATACCGCTCCGCGAGCAATCAGACAGGCTTCAACCAAACATGTCTCAAACGCCGACCCTTCAAAGTTCAAAAACGGGTTTCGGGAAACGGGATAAAGCACATCGCTTGCGTACAAGTGATACCGAAGGTAGCCTCCTTCCATTGCGGACGGGAGCATCAGGGAATTGCCCACACTCGCCAGTACTGACGGCACATCGCTTTACTACGAGGATAACGGATCCGGCGATGCGATCCTGTTCATTCACGAATTCGCCGGTAATCACCGCACCTGGGCCGGACAGATCGCGGCGCTCAGCGGGAACTATCGCTGCATCGCCTACTCCGCGCGGGGATACCCGCCATCGGACGTGCCGGAAGGCGACCAAAACTACGGACAGGACAAAGCCGTATCGGACGCGGTGGCCGTGCTCGACACCCTGGGCATCGAAAAAGCCCATATCGTCGGACATTCGATGGGCGCCTACACGGCGCTGCATGTCGGCATCCGCCATCCGGATCGCTGCCTGTCTGTCGCGGCCCTCGGCTGCGGCTGGGGATCGCACCCGGACGAACGCGAAACGGCACGCGGTCTGTGTGAAGACATAGCCAGGATGTTCCGCGAAGAGCCGATCGCGGAC
>CAZBKQ010000111.1:0-3194 GCA_964492555.1 uncultured Rhodospirillaceae bacterium
GCCGCCAACCCGTTGCGGCGGATCGATTAAAATTCTTGTTGCGGTACCGGCCCGCGCTCCCTAACCGCCGAGCCCGTCCTTCATCCAGCTCTTGTAATCGGCGTCGCGCATCAGCCGCTTCATGGTCGCGCCATCGGCATAGCCGGTAAGCTCCTCCGGCGCGGTGCCGTCGCGCAGCGCCTTCAACGTGTCGTAGGTGGCCTGAACCGCCGCCATGAACGGGTAATGCCCCTGCAGGGAAACCCGCACGCCGAGCCGGCCGAGTTCTTCCGTGCTGACCGGCGCGGAGCCGCTGCCGCCCAGCATGGTGGGGATGGAAACCGATCCGGCCGCCGCTTCCACTTCCTCTTTGGTCTTGATGCCGGAAAAGAACATCGCGTCGGCCCCGGCCGCCTCATACGCCTTCGCGCGCGCCACCGCGTCATTTATATCGGTGATCTGCGCCGCCCCGGTTCGGGCGATGACCACGAGGCGCGAATCCTGCCGCGCATCCAGCGCCGCCTTGATCTTGGCAACGCCTTCCTCAATCGGAATCAGGCTGGTCGAACCAAGCGTGCCATAGGCCTGGGGCAGTTCGGTATCCTCGATCGTCAGACCGGAGATGCCGGCGGTCTCCAGCTCCTCCACCGTGCGGCGGACATTCAGCGCGTTGCCATAGCCGTGATCGGCATCGACCATCAGCGGAATGGTCCGCGCCGCGCGATTGATGCGATAGGCCTGTTCGGCGAATTCAGTCAGCGTGACTAGGATAATGTCCGGCCCGCCAAGCACCGCCTGCGAGGCGACCGAGCCCGCGAACATGCCTGTCTCAAAGCCGAGCTCCTCCGCGATGCGGGCGGAGATGGGATCGAATACCGAACCCGGATGGACGCATCTATCGCCCTCCAATATCGCGCGATAGGAATCGCGCCGCGCCGTCCAGTCCATCTGTGCCTCCGCCTTGTTTTTCGGGTTGAGGCGCAACGCTAAACGCGCGGTGGCCCAGCGGCAAGGCTGCGGCTAACCTCGTCTTGTAAAAATCCTTACCCGAATTAACCCAGATCAAATGCGGCGGGCGGCGATTGGGCCACTGTCAGGATCGCGCGGGGAATTGAGAAGGGGCGATGGCGAGTGATGGCGATATGACGGGACCGGCGGGAACACGCCAGGGGCTGAAACGCGGCGTCTCACTGCCGCTGCTGACGCTTTACGGGCTCGGCACCACCATCGGGGCGGGCATTTTCGTTCTGATCGGCAAGATCGCGGCGGTCAGCGGCATATACGCCCCGCTGGCTTTTCTCACCGCCTCGCTGATCGCCGGTCTGTCGGCTTTTTCCTTTATGGAGATGTCGTCCCGCTATCCGGAGGCGGCCGGCGAGGCCGCCTATGTCACCGAATCTTTCGGTTCGCGAACGCTGGGGCTGATCGTCGGGCTGCTGGTGGTCGCGGCGGGGCTGATTTCGACCTCCGCCATTATCATCGGATTCGCGGGCTATCTGGGGGAGCTGACCGCCCTGCCCGCGCCGGTCTCTCAAGCCGGGATCGTCATATTGCTGGCGGTACTGGTGGCGGCCGGGGTCGGCGTTTCGGTGATGGCGGCGGCCATCGTCACATTGCTGGAGGTCGGCGTGCTGGTCGCGCTGGCCGTGCTCGGCGTGCCGGAACTGGCGGGCGCGGAACACACGGGAGCGGTGCTGGCGATACCGGCGGACGGCGCCGCGTTTTACGGCATCATGGCGGGGGCGGTGCTGGCCTTTTACGCCTTCATCGGATTTGAGGATATCGTCAATCTGGCCGAGGAAACCCGCAACCCGAGGCGTGCCCTGCCCGCCGCCATATTGCTGACCCTGATCTGTACCGCCGTGCTTTATATGCTGGCCGCCATCGTCGGTATCGGCACGGTGGACGCCGAAAAACTGGCCGCCAGCCCGGCGCCGCTGGCCCTGATATTCGAGGAGCTTTCCGCCGGATCGGGGCGCATCATAAGCGCGATCGCTGTTATCTCGGTTCTCAACGGCGCGCTGGTCCAGATTATCATGGCGTCCCGCGTGCTTTACGGGCTGTCGCGCCGGGGGCTGCTGCCCGGCTGGTTGGGGACGGTGCTGCCGCGCGTACAGACGCCGGGTCCCGCGATCCTGATCAGCGCCGGAACGGTGATGGTGTTGACGTTAAGCCTCGATATCGTGCGGCTGGCGGGCGCGACCTCCATCGTCGCGCTGTGCATTTTCACCCTGGTGAATGCCGCGCTGCTGCGGCTCAAATGGAGCGGGCCGCCGCCGGAACCGGGCCCAACAATCGTGCCGGCGATCCTGCCCGCGCTTGGGATAATCGCCTCGCTGGCGCTGATCGGGTTCGAGGCCTGGCGCGTGCTGTAACGGCGGGTTCTATCGCCGGCGCAAGGCGCGCAGCGTATCAAGCAGTTGATCGATTTCCCGGGGCTGGAATTTGAAGGGCGGCATGTCCGGATGGCCGGTGACGATGCCTTCGGCCAGCGCCTCGGCAATCGATTCCGGCGGCCATCGCCGCGCTAGTTCCCGGAATGTGGGCGCGTCCCCGTGAGCACTCACCCCGTCGCCCCCGATGGCGTGACACCGCCCGCAATGGGTTTCCGCCAGCGATGCGCCCGCATCCGCCGCCATTTCACCACCGGCCTGAACAGGCGGCGCGAGAGCCAGCATCGCGGCCAGTAACGACAGGGCGAAAAAACGTGTCATGCGGGATCCGGCGGGCAGGGAAACCAGCGCCTAGCCCCGGTTTTTCCAGAAATGCGTGCCGTAGAAATGTGGCGCGGTATAAGGGGTCTTTTTGTCGTACCCCTCACTCAACTTATAGATTTTCTGGCCGTCACCGTCATATTCCCAGACGCGTTCGTCGGGATTATGGCTCTGCACCGGGCCGGGTTCTCTTCTATCGTCGCTCATGCGTACCTCGCCACGTTTTCGCACTTAGACCACGCAGGACATTGTCCGCCGACTCACCCCGTCGGGTCCAGCACTTCATGACGCCATAGCGGAGAAATATTGCGGAAGGATTGAAGACCGGGGTGGCCCGAACGCTGAAACCCTTGAGCGCGCGGTTGCCAGGTTCCATCATGGGAATATCGTTCCGAACTGTATCGCCCCGAACCCACGGATCGGGCTTGCTCCCCGTTCAAACATCGGCTCGGCTCTAAAAAGGAATACATTATTTCCACTTTATCGAGACAGTGATCCTCC
>CAZBKQ010000112.1:0-3127 GCA_964492555.1 uncultured Rhodospirillaceae bacterium
AGGACGGCTATTACTGGATCACCGGCCGGGTCGACGACGTGCTCAACGTGTCCGGCCACCGGATGGGCACGGCGGAGGTCGAATCCGCGCTGGTGGCGCATCCGAAAGTCGCCGAATCCGCGGTCGTGGGTTTCCCGCACGACATCAAGGGGCAGGGCATCTACGCCTATGTCACGCTGATGGAGGGCGAAGCGCCGTCGGACGATCTGCGCACCGAGCTGGTGCAGTGGGTCAGGAAGGAAATCGGCCCCATCGCCAGCCCCGACGCCATCCAGTGGGCCCCCGGCCTGCCCAAGACCCGCTCGGGCAAGATCATGCGCCGCATCCTGCGCAAGATCGCCGCCAATGAAATGGACGATCTCGGCGACACCACGACGCTCGCCGACCCATCCGTGGTTGACGACCTGAAGGCCAACCGGGCGGGGTAGGTTTCTCGGCTAATCGGTGGGAGATCGCCGGAACAGGTCCGGCGATGACGTGTTCATATAAATCTTGTCATGCCCGGGCCCAGTCCCGGGCATCTTTCCGAGAGGATCCGCCTCCTCAGAAATCCACGCATTTGCCGTTCTTTTCCCAGTCGCCGTAGCGGGTCGGGTCGAGCCCGCCGCGGCCGCCCACCTCTGTGGGACGATCTGTGGTGTCTTCCCTTTTCGCCGTTTCGTTCTTTTTCTCTTCGGCGGGTGCTTGCGGCTTGTCGTCAGTCATGGTCGGGCTCTCTTGCGGTGGGGCCATTCCCTTACCACATTCCGGGCAGTATTTCGAAACTGCAACTGACCCCATGAACTACGCCCGCACCGCCATCCTGCTTGCCGCGATGACCGGCCTGTTCCTCGCCATCGGCTTCATGCTGGGCGGCGAGGCCGGCATGGCGATCGCGCTGCTGATCGCGATCGCGATGAACGCGTTCGCCTACTGGAATTCCGACCGGATGGTCCTGTCCATGTACGGCGCGAAGGAGGTCGATGAACGGTCCGGCGGGGCCTATTACCGCATCGTCGCGCAGCTCGCCGAGCGGGCGGAACTGCCGATGCCGCGCGTCTATATCATCGACAGCGACCAGCCCAACGCGTTCGCCACCGGGCGCAACCCGGAGAACGCCGCGGTCGCCGCCACCACCGGTCTGATGCGCATCCTTAACCACGAGGAAATCGCCGGGGTGATGGCGCACGAACTCGCTCATGTCCGGAACCGCGATACGCTGATCATGACGATCACCGCTACCTTCGCCGGCGCGATCTCCATGCTGGCGAACTTCGCCCTGTTCTTCGGCGGCAACAGCCGCAACAACCCGCTCGGAATCATCGGCGCTATCCTGATCATGATTCTCGCGCCTATCGCCGCAGCTCTGGTGCAGATGGCGATCTCGCGCACCCGCGAATACGCCGCCGACCGCGCCGGTGCTGAAATCTGCGGCCATCCGCTGTGGCTGGCCTCTGCGCTCGACAAGCTGGAACAGGGCGCCGCCGCCATCGACAACGAGGAAGCGGAAGCCAACCCCGCGACGGCGCATATGTTCATCGTCAACCCGCTCCACGGACGCTCGATGGACAATCTGTTCTCGACCCACCCCAACACGGCGAACCGGGTGGCCGCGTTGCGCCAGATGGCCGGCGTTGCCGGGCCGTGGGGGTAAGGTTGGAACGGGTGGCGATCCCTCTCTCCGAACGGGGGCGGGCAATCGATGACAGAACGTAGCCCGTTCCTTTAACTGGCGCTTTTCGGATTCGCCGCTATTGTGCGCCGATGGACAGGTTTGCGCTGAAAAAATCCGCTAAATCGCCGCCCGAACCGGCGGTCAAGAAGGACGCTGTAAGACAGGGCGTCGATGCGCGCGCCGCCGCCGTCAACATGCTGGACGTTGTGCTGCGCAAGGGCACGTCGCTCGACGACGCGCTGGTGCAGAGCCGGTCGATGGCGGCGCTGGAGCCGCGCGACCGCGCCTTCGCCCGGATGATGGTGGCGACTGTCCTGCGCCGGCTGGGGCAGATCGATGCCGTGCTGGACGCCTTTGTCGAGAATCCCCTGCCCGACCGGGCGTTCGCGGTCCGCAATATCCTGCGGCTCGGCGTCGCCCAGCTTCTCGTGCTGGAAACGCCCGCCCATGCCGTGGTCGATAATTCCGTCCGGCTCTGCATTGTGGTCCGCCAGCAGGGCTTCAAGGGGCTGGTCAACGCGGTGCTGCGCCGGGTCTCGCGCGACGGCGCGGTTATTTTCGCCAAGGCGGATCCCGCCCTGAACGCGCCCAAATGGCTGCGGGAGAGCTGGACGAAATCCTACGGTGCGGAGAAAACCGTCGCCATCGCGAAAGCGCACCTCGCTGAGCCGCCGCTCGATCTCACGGTGCGGGGAAACCCGGAAGAATGGGCGAAAAGACTCGGCGGCGAGGTTCTGCCGGGTGGCACGGTAAGGCTTCGCGGCGCGGGAGAGGTGACCGGTCTGGTCGGGTTCAAGGGCGGTGGCTGGTGGGTACAGGACGCTGCCGCATCCGTTCCTGCGCGGCTGCTGCTCTCGGCGCTGGGCGACGCCGCCGGGAAAAAGATCATCGATCTGTGCGCGGCGCCGGGCGGCAAGACGGCGCAGCTTCTGGCAGCGGGCGCGACCGTAACGGCACTCGACCGGTCGGAGCAGCGACTCGGCCGTTTGCGCGAAAATCTCGATCGGCTCGGCATGAAGGCGGAGGTAGTTGCCGCCGATGCGACGAGCTGGCGGCCTGCCCAGCCGGCCGATGCCGTTCTGCTCGATGCGCCCTGCAGCGCAACCGGGACCATCCGTCGACATCCAGATATTGCCTGGAACAAGGCACCGGAAGACGTTACTCGCCTCGCCTCGTTGCAGGCGCGACTGCTGGATTCTGCGGCGAAGATGCTCAAGCCCGGCGGCGTTCTGGTCTACAGCGTCTGTTCGCTACAGGCCGAGGAAGGACCGGACAGGATCGCCTCCTTTCTGGCCGCCCACAAACGATTCGAGCGCGTGCCGGCGATGGCGGCTGAGGCAGGCGTTCCGGAGGGCGCGGTTACACCCGATGGCGATATTCGGACGCTGCCCTGCCATCTCGGCGACCGTGGCGGTATGGACGGGTTCTTCATCGCGCAGTTGCGGAAGGCCGTCGGACGATAGAATAATTGAA
>CAZBKQ010000113.1:0-3110 GCA_964492555.1 uncultured Rhodospirillaceae bacterium
CACCGAGGGCGATAGCGCGTATAAAATTGGCGGAAGGAGTGGGATGAAACTGGGCACTGGGTGCTATTGGGGTCCTTCCGAACAACGTCCACTTTACGTCCCGGAGCCGCCGCCCCGTAGGCTATGGAGAAACTTCCGCTGATGACCCGAAGCGGCAATAGTAAATGCCAGTTTGGTTGCTTCTTTTCTCAGCCTTGGACGGCATAGGGAAAATTCGGTGTGTGGCACGGGCCCCGTTTTTGAATGTTGGTTATCCGGCTGAACTTTGACAACCAACCCTGCGTCGTGCGGCCAAGCCGAAGAAAGCGAGGCTAAAGCTCAGAAGTAATAACGTAACAGGGATGGGTATTCCTGTTGCCTGGAACTTGAAAACCCGTGTGCTGAAATCCAGTTCGATCTGCGTTTGTGAACCGCTGCCGACAGGCTGGAAGCGCATAACGGTTTCCTGAAAAACCGCATCATCGAACCCGAAACCACTCGTCATTACATCCTGATCGTCATAGGTATTTCTCGCGAAACGAACGGAAAAATAAGGGATCTCCAACCCCGCAATCACCGGCCCAGAAACTGTGCCATTTCGATTGCCGATGTACATCGAGTGGTTTTCGGTGCCCAATACCTCATTCTGTCCAATACGACCGTTCCTGACCTGCCCCCCGTTAACCTTGTCCATTTGCTGAGTTAGATATTTGGCCTCTGGATCCATCTTGAAGGGAGCAGAGATACCAAGGAAGCGTTTTACAGTTGAACAGATAATCAACCATCTGCGGGAAGCGGAGGTACCACGGCTGGGACCGAACCGATATCTCGCCGGAGAAATTGCGACCGCCTCCGAGATGGTGTCCGCCGGCACGATCGTCAGCGCGACGGACGGCGAACCCCGGCTGGATATCACCGGCGGCAACTAGGCAATAGCCGGTTCAGTCGAGAATGGCGCGTACTACGTCGTTATAGCGTGACGCGATTTGATGCTCCTGGGGGTGATGCCCGTCTGTCACCACCTGAACCCCGCCGACAAGCACGTCGGTCACGACCGTAACGTTCCCGGAAAAAATCCAGGCGTCGATAAACGTCTCTGCGCCATGGCCGGCAAACACGGGCGCCCGCTCGTCAAGCACCACGATATCGGCGCGT
Source organism: uncultured Rhodospirillaceae bacterium (assembly GCA_964492555.1). GTDB lineage: Bacteria > Pseudomonadota > Alphaproteobacteria > MPNO01 > UBA2964. The sequence goes on from CAZBKQ010000113.1 coordinate 1,135, forward strand.
GCACCTGCCTGCAGCCCGGTTTCGCCGTGCGATCCTGTCCGGCCAAGCGCGCGTGCCCCGCCAGATACGGCAGCGTCGAAAATATTGCGGCCGGTCGATGCATTTTCGTCCGCCGCAACGTTGCGGCGCCGGTCACGCAGGCGCTGGCCATATTCCAACCAACGCAGTTCTTCTACCGGACTGACGGAAATGTGGCTGTCGGATCCGACGCCGAGCGCGCCTTTCTCGAACTGCCACCCAGGGAGATCGAACAGACCATCACCCAGATTGGCCTCCGTCGTCGGGCACAAACCGGCGATCGCGTCGGACGCAGCCGCGTCACGCACCTCGTCCGCAGTCATGTGCGTCGCGTGTACCAGGCACCAGCGGTCATCGACGTCAATCGTATCGAGCAGAAATTCCACCGGCCGCGTGCCGGAAAAATCGACACATTCCGCAACTTCCTTTTCCTGCTCCGCGATGTGAATGTGGATCGGCGCGGAGGGATCGATTGCAGGCACGACCGTGCGGATTGCCTCTTCATCGGCGGCCCGGAGGCTGTGCGGCGCGATACCGGTATGCCGGTCGGGGTCAGACCCGGTCGCTTTCGCCAGCGTTTCGTATATTTTCAGAAACGCGGCGGTGTCGTTGATGAAGCGTCGCTGACCTTCGCCTGGCGGCTGCCTTCCGAACCCGGCGTGCTGATAAAGCACCGGCAGCATCGTCACCCCGATGCCCGTGTTTCGCGCCGCCGCCAGCGATCGCAGGCTCATTTCGGCCGGGTTATCGAACGCGCTGCCGTCTTTTGAATGATGCAGGTACTGGAATTCGCCAACCGCCGTGTAACCGGATTTCAGCATCTCGACATAAAGCTGCGTAGCGATGGCTTCCAGATCGTCGGGCGTCAACCGGCCGACAAAGCGGTACATCAGGTCACGCCAGGTTCAGAAACTGTCCTGGGCGGCGGTCGTGCGATATTCGCTCAACCCCGCCATGCCCCGCTGGAAGGCGTACGAATGCAGGTTGGGAACGCCGGGAATGGCGATTCCCGGCTGGGACACGGCGTTCCCGTCGGGCGGGTCGCCGGACACGTCGGTTATCCAGCCATCAGCATCTATTGAGACGTATCCGGGCGAAAGCCATCCCGCTGCGGCGTAAAGATGATTAAAGCCAAGGACCGGCATTGCCTACACGGCCCCGCCCCGTTCGCGTATCCACGCCAGCCCCGCGGCCAGAAGATTGCGCAGAACCGGACGCACGCGATCTGCGCGGTCGGGGCGGAACCGGTAAGGCGCATCTTCATCCATATAAGCAACCTGTGCCATTTCAAGCTGGATCGCGTGAACGCCCGCTTCGGGATTGCCGTAATGCCGCGTGATGTATCCGCCCTTGAACCGGCCGTTGAGTACAGCAGTGTATCCATCGGCAGCATCGAGCGTGCCGAACATTTCCCGGGTCAGGCCGAGATCGGCGCTTGCCCCGTCTGCGGTGCCGAGATTGAAGTCGGGCAGCCGACCCTCGAAAAACCGCGGTAGTTCGGAGCCGATGGAATGGGCATCGAAGAGCAACACGGTTCCGTGCCTGTCCCGCTGTTCCGCGATAACGCGGGAAAGTTGGGCGTGATAACTCTGCCAGTAGATTTCCAGGCGTCGGTTAATTTCCTGTGCATCGGGTTCCTGTCCGTCCCGATAAATCGGTTCCTTGTGAAATGTCGACGTGGGGCACACCTCCGTTGTATCGGCACCGGGGTACAAAGACTTGCCGGACGGATCCCGATTCAGATCGACGACAAAGCGGGAGAAACGCGCAGATGTGATCATTGCCCCCAGCTCGGAGGCGAAGGCGTAAAGGTCGCGAATATGCCAGTCGGTATCCGGCAGTGCCAGCGCCTCGGCCGACATCGTGGCCCCTATATTGGCGGGTATTTCGCGGCCATCATGAGGTGACCTGCCCCCACGTTTAGTACCAGCGGTTAGTTTAGACTGTCTGTCGATCGG
>CAZBKQ010000114.1:0-2976 GCA_964492555.1 uncultured Rhodospirillaceae bacterium
ACACGCGGGTAAAGCTGACATCCGCGCTTGTCGGGGCCCTGGCGGCCAGCCTGATGTGGAATGCGGTAAGCTGGGCCTTCGCGTCCTTTGTCGTCTCTTCGGCGCAGTACACCGCGATCTATTCCGCGTTCGCCGCGCTTATCCTGTTCATGCTGTGGCTTTATTTCGCCTGGCTGGTCCTGTTGGCGGGGGCGGCGATCGCCTATTACCATCAGAATCCGGATCGCCTGTCGGGCGATCCGTCCGATACGATGAGTCCGCGTTTTCAGGAATGGCTGGGCGTCGCCATTATGGTCGAGAGTGCCGCCGCCTTCCAAAGAGGGGCGCCGCCGCCATCCGAACACGCCATCGCGGAATCGCTTTCGGCACCGGGCATGTCGGTAAGCGAGCTGATCGGCCCGCTTAGCGCCGACGGGCTGATCGTCGCGACGGGTGAATCAGAGGTGGGCTGGTTACCCGCGCGGCCGCCGGAGCAAATTCCGGTCAATGATGTCGTAAGCCTGCTGAGAGCCCATAATGAAGCAGGGGCCGCGTCTCTCGATCAGCTGCGCATCACGGCGCGGGTCAGGGACTCATTGGCTCAAGCCGAGGAATCCGGGCGCGGCGCGCTTTCGGGAAAATCCATCAGCGATCTGTGCGCTTCGTAGAAACGCCGCGATCCTGAAGGACTCCCGACGGGATAGGAGTCACTTTCCGTCTGGACGGCGGGCCTTCCAGCCGTAATCCAGATACTCCCAGTCGATCTTCCCGTCGCGGATCGTGATCAGGTTAAACCCTTCATCTGTGCCATACCAATTGCCGCGCCACCATTTTCCGCACACCGCGCCACCGGTGATAAAGGTCGTATCCCGCCAACGTATCAGCTCCCGCACGTGAACATGGCCCTGCAGGACCAGCATCAGGCGATGGTTCTCGAATGCCTCCAGAACTGCGCGATTGTTCACGACGACGCGGTTGGGTGGGGGCGCAGTTGTCGCGCCGCGTATGGCGCTGAAGAATCCGGTCATCAACGGCATATGGGTTGTCAGAATGATCGGCGTGTCACGGGGCGTTTTGGCCAAATCCTCCGTCAACCAGGCCAACTGCTCCGGCCAAATCAGCCCCTGATAATGGAATTTTCCGCCGATGACGTGGATAGAGTCCAGCACAATAAAATGATAGCCGAGCGCATCGAAAGAATAATAGGTGTTTTCCAGGCCCAGATGGTCCAGAAAGGGTTTTCTCGGATTTGCGATCGGCGGCGAACCGTCGCGCGGGTCAGCGGCGACGAGGTCGTGATTGCCGATGGTCGAATACACATCGCCCTTGATCGCATTGTGCATCGCCATATAGGCCTTCCAACGCGGCTCCAGAAATGACGGGTCGGAAACCTCAAAACCATCGGTAATCAAATCTCCACCATTCATGACGATGTCGGGGCGGAGATCGTTGATTACCGCGGCTGCCTGAGCCATAGCCACAGGCGTATCCCATTCAACACGGGCATGAACATCGGTGTAAAAAAGCAGCCGCAGCGATCCTTTACCGGACCCTTCCTGGGCCCAGGAAAAAGAATGCCGAAGGGCGGAAGCCGCACCGACACCGGCCGCGCCGATTTTCAGAAAACGCCGCCTGCTCGGCCGGGAGTTTTGAACGGAATGCGCAATCTTCAATGCCATATCCTTCCCCTTATCGCCCGTTTCGGCGCGCGTGCCGCCGGGAAATCTGCATGACAGCAAAAAGCGTGGCAAGCAGGAAGATGATGATAACAGCGGCCTCTCGCGGCGTCGTCCCGGAAATCAGGGCAACGCTGACCTGACTTTCATATTCGAAGCTGCCGGGAGTCTCTTTCTCAAGCGTGCGCCGCATTTCCGGCGTGAGCACGAGGCCGGATGCGCGCAATGTTTCAGGAAAATATTTCTCCAATATCCGGTTCTCCCGAAACGCCGCCCTCCGGCGCAGGCGATATTCATTCGGTCGGGACTCCCTGATCTCTTCCGCATATTGGATATTGGCGTCACGGCTTCGGAGATGCAGCCTGACCTCGTGCAGGAATGGGTCGTTGAGCGGCGTATAGGCCCGGATGAACTCGACAAATTTTTCCTTGCCGCGCGCCGCCCGTAAAAGCGGCGCGGCCCCTGCGGCACGGCGGCGGTCCGTCGCTCGAAGATTCTCGGGAGACAGACGTGAGCGGAATATACCGATTTCCGTATCGCGATAGAGATATCCGTATTCCGCCATCTGGCTGGTTTTCGATTCAAGATGGGAAAGCCAGCCCGGCAGATAATCGACGTAGGACCGGATGACTGACGGTGTATTGAGCAGACAGGCGCCCAGAAACGCCGTAAAGACAAAGGCGCTGCCGCACAGCGCCGGGAGCGAGGCCAATCTGAAACGCCGTTCTATCAGCGGGGGCCGCAACCCCATGGCGATCGCCAGCTGAACCAGAGCGACGGCGGAAAAATTTATACCGATATCGCGCAAATCCCAGACGCGCGCCGGCGTCAGCCACTGTATCGCCTCATCCAGCGCGCCAAGAAACGCCCCGCAAAAACCGGCCACGAAATAAATCGAGACATCGCGCAAATGGTGACTTAAGGCGCGATACAAAAATACCCCGAGCACCCCGTACTGCACGAAATGCAGCGCTTCCTCCGGCGACGCATTGAGCCCCCACGTCAACCAGCCGAACGCGGCGGCCACCGCGCCGAGCCATATATAGGATGCGATGCCGGAATACGGATAACGGCGCAAAAAAACTGTCAACCAGATCGCCGTCAGCGCCAGTGCCGCATAGACGACGATCAGGAAAAATTCGCCGCCAAGATTTTCACGAACAAAACGGGCGACGGGTCGCGCGAAAGGAACGGTCAAATAGATAGCGACAGCCCACAATCCGGCGAAGAACCAGGATAGCCAGACCCTCTCACGCGGGGGCGCGGTCAGCATGTGAATACCGGCCCAGTAACCATTGCCCTCAATCGGCCACGTCGCGGC
>CAZBKQ010000115.1:0-2922 GCA_964492555.1 uncultured Rhodospirillaceae bacterium
GGTTTCTGACAGCGCCGCGATCCGGGTCCTCTGGGCGGTTATCGCCTGCCAGAGGTCCGCGCGTTCCCTGGTCAGCCGGGCGACTGCTGCGCTCTGTTGAGCAACAGGCTCCCGTGTCTGCAAATCGTCCCATTGTTTGCGGTACTTGTCGCGGATATCGGCATCCGTCGCCTTGAAAGCCAGATCGCGAATGCGGTCCCGGTTCTTCTGAAGGTTTTTCGTTTCGGCCAGTCGGGCGCGCGCCTTGCCGAGTTTCCGGTGGGTCTCGTCGACCCGGCGCATCATATCGCCCCAGCGCGTCCGCGCCGCCGTGAGACGGCCTGTCGCGGCCTTGCGCTTAGCGTTCGCCCCGCCGACGGCTTTGCTCCGGTCGCTTTCGGCCTTGTCGATCGCGGCCGAGAGCGTGTCGCCGCACGCCCGCGTTCGAACCTGCTCGGCGCATTGTTGACGCAGCTTGTCCGCGCGGTCCTTTAATTTCCGGAATTCATTCCTGAGATAGGTGTATTCCTTGTTGTAGAGCTTCTGATAGGTAACGGTGACAAGGAAATTCCGGTACGCGGCCATGGTTTCCTGAAGCTCTTTCCGGTTCCGCGCGAGGTCCTTCTTGGTCCGGTTCAATGAGGGCGCGGTGACGGTCCGCATGATTGCCTGCAGCGACGCGTCCACCACGTTCGGGAGGGCGCGAATAGCCTTGAGACGCCGCAGTTCCTTCAGCTTTTCCGGCCCCCGTGTTTTCGCGATGCCCTGAACGGCGAAGGCCGGTTTGAAAATCATTTTGTCACCGGAAACAGATACACCCCCGAACCGCGTCAGTTGCGACGACAGCGTGCCCGCGAAAGTTTTGGTCAGTTCTCCGCCGCCGGCCGCGTCTGCACCCTGTTCGGTCCACTCGCCGATCTTCGCGGGATAGCCCGTTCCCTTGCTGATCAGAAAGTTGGAAACACTGCCGATAACCGCTTCGGGCAGTGTCGTCACGTCGCCCGTCGCCATTGCCGCAACGATATGAAGGGAAAGTTCCCCCGCGGCGAGGGCGAAATTCTGCCAGAACAGGGTGCGTTCACCGGTACGGACGCCTCTTCGGATTTCACGGGCGATCTTTTCCGTATTGTCGCCGAGGCGGCCCTGTTGTTGAACCGAGATATGGCCGAGAAGCTGGGTGGCCCGAATGGCGGCGTCGCCGCGGGCGAAGTCCCCGATCAGGGCCGCGAGGGCCTTGCAATCGACGCGCTTGCAACTGGGATCGCCTTCGAGAGCCGCAGATTGATCCTGAAAGGATTTTTCAATTTTTTTCAGCCGTTCACCGGCGTCTTCCTGAAGACCGTAGATCGCTTCAAGTCCATCCGCCATCTCCTGAACCCAGGCGCCCGAATAGGTCAGTTTTTGTTGCGCGTCTGATGATGTTGTGATCGCAAAGACCGCAAGCAATATGGCGCCGAAACCGAAAAAAATTTTCTTGCAGGAAGTCATGCCGCCATCTCCTGTGCGGTTCAGTCAGGCCCTATTTTTCGACCTTCTGAATTTCAAACGAATCCACTTCAATAACCGCTTCGACCGCGTTTCTGTCGGCGCTGGCGAAAATGCCTGGTTTCAGGGTTTTGCCGAGCAGCGCGAACGTGCCGATCTTTTTCCATTTCTTGCCCTTGTAGCGGACAAGGGCGGTATATTTGAAACCGCGTTTTTCGATGCGCAAAGTCGCGTTCGCGACGCCGAGCAGACCGTTTTTATCGAGCTGAAGAGCAAGCGGTTTGGCGGTTTTGCCGTTCTGCCGCTTCACCAGATAGGCGAACGGTCCGGTGTGAGAACGATACCCGCCGAGTTTGTTGACCAGATAAAGCGCGATGAAATTGTCTTTTGACTGGTGCAGTACTATGCCGCCCGCCGTGGCGCTTTTGGCGATCCCGCTTTCCCCATAGGCCTGATAATCGGCGGCGATTTCCGCGCTGACCTCATAATTCCGCTCTTTGATAGCGTCCTTATAAAACAGCATGTTTTTGACGGTGTCTTTCGACAGGTCGCCGGGGAGGGTGACGAGCACGAATTTCCCGTTTTCAAGGCTGCGATTGTCTGGATCGTCCTTTCCGACTTCCCACGCTTCGTTCAGGAAGGGTTGATCGAAATCGTCCCGGAAGATCGCGGTTTTGACGACCTTGTTGGCGACAGTCTTAAGGGCTTTGGCGAGCTGTCCGGCATTCGCGGCATCGTAATAGGCGCCGTTCCCCGCCTTTGCCACGGCTTCAAGCTGTGCGCGTTCTTCCTTTCCGACATCAAAGCCGATGACATAGATGCTGATGAGCTCACCAAGCGACTTGGACATCTTTTCAGCGAAATCGACAGGGTCGCCGCCGCAATTTTCCTTGCCATCGGAAAGCAGCACCACCGTTTTCTGGCCGGAATTCTTGTAGTTCCCGATCGCTTCGACGCTTTTGGCGAGCGCGACGGTCAGGGGTGTCGCGCCGCGCCGGGCTTTCAGCCCGGTAACCTTTTGGGTCATGGCCCCCTTGTTCAGGGCGCCGGACGGGACAAGCATCTCAAACGCCTTGCAATCGCGGTCGCCGTGATGGCCGTATACGTAAAGCCCCGCATGAGTATCGGCGGGCAAACCGCCGATCATGTCGTTAAAGGATTTCTTGGCCAGATCGATTTTTCGCTTGCCGTCGAGTTTGGCCGCCATGCTGCCGGAGACATCCAGTATAAACATGATTTTTGCCGCGGCCTTTGCGGAGGCGGCGGGCAGGACGGACAGACCGAGTAGAGCGAGGGCAAGGCTTAAACGCCGCATCGGGAAATTCATTTGGGGCCTCCATCGGCCGGGGTCGTGATGGCGAATTCATCAAATTCATAGATCGCTTCGTCGGCTTCCTTGCCGCGGACCGCGAACAGGCCGGGCCGCAGGGGCTTGTTGAACACCGCAAACGTGGCGAT
>CAZBKQ010000116.1:0-2870 GCA_964492555.1 uncultured Rhodospirillaceae bacterium
AAAATCGCGTCCTTCCTTGACGACAAATTCCAGCAGATAGGGCTTGCCGGTTTCGGTCACCGCCACGGCCTCCCGGATCGCCGGGACGATATCTGCCGGACGTTCCACCCGGTTCGAGGCAAGTCCCAGCCCTGCCGCGACCCTGGAATAATCGCCCCCGACGGTGAGCGTTCCATATTTCTGCGTCGACCCCACAAGCACATCGCGTTCGGCCGCCATGATGCCGTTATTGAAGACGATGGTGAGGGTGCCGATATCGTTACGCGCGGCGGTTTCGATATCCATGCCGGTCATGCCGATCGCCGCGTCGCCCATGATATTGATGCAGAGCTTGCCCGGCGCCGCCAGCTTCGCCCCGATATTGAGTCCAAGCCCGTAGCCGAGCTGGGTCGATTTTCCCCATCCCATATAGGAGCCGGGCACGGTGGTTTCCCAGAACGGCAATGTCTGTTCGCGCGGGCTGCCTGAATCATGGGTGACGATGGTATTGTCGCGATCAACCGTCGCCATCAGATCGCGCAGCACGCGATACTGGTTGAGCGGTTCCTCATCGGAATCGAGTTGCGCGGCCCAGTCCGATTTCCATTGCGCCTTGATCAAGGCTATTTCCGATTTCAGCGCGTCCGCTTTCGCCGTCGCGGGTTCGGAACGCTGGCGGGCAATTTCCGCGGTCAGCGCCTCCAACACCAGTCTCGCATCGCCGGGCAGGCCGAGGGCCGCGCGAAAATCCTTGTTGATATCCGCCGGTTCGTTAGTCGAATGGATGATGGTCTTGCCGGGTGGCATCGCCGGGTTGAAATTAGATTGCGTCAGGCTGGAGCCGACCGCGAAAACCACATCGGCGCGGCCCATAAATTCGGAAACCATTTTGGGGCGCGACCGCGTGCTGGCGCCGAGCGACAGCGGATGGGTTTCGGCCAGCGCGCTTTTCCCGGGATTGGTGGTCATCACCGGCGCGGGCAGCGCCTCGGCAAACTCCGCCAGCGCATCCCAGGCTTCTGCATAATGAATGCCGGCGCCCGCCCAGACGATGGGGCTTTTCGCCGCCAGCAGCATTTTGACAGCTTCCGTCACCGCCGCCGGATCGGGCGCCATACGTACGGGGGGGACCGGTTCGTAATCCAGCACACCCTCGAATTCCTGGTCGTAAACATTGACCGGAATTTCGATCATGACCGGGCCGCTCTTGCCGCTCCGCATCAGGTGATAGGCACGGCGCAGAAGATCCGGCAGTTCCTGTACGCTATGCGCCATTGCCGACCATTTGCTCACCGGCGCGAAAACCTCCGCCGCGCGGAAGGTCGGTTCCTTATATTGCTGACCGAGCGGAAACCCGGCGGGCAGCATCAGGAGAGGCACGTTTTCGGAAAAGGCCTGGGCGACGCCAGGAAAGGCGTTTTCAATACCCGGGCCGTGCTGCGCGGCAAACACACCGATCTGCCTGCCCCGGCGGATGCGGCTGAACCCGTCCGCCATGCCGACGCCGACACGTTCCTGGCGGCACAGGATGGGCCGGATATCGAGCTGGGAACAGGCCTCGATCAGCGGATTGCGGGGATAGCAGGAGAGAAATTCCGTTCCCTCGCGTTTCAGTATTTCGGCAACCAGTTCGGCCCCGTTCATAACCTTTTCTCCCTGTATCCGGTCGCCTAGCCGGTCACCCTGCCCTTGTTGGAGACGGAATGGCGCGCCTCGTGAAACGTCGTCGCCGCATAATGCGCCGGATCGGCGATCTGGCGGGCGATCTCATCCTCAAAACTCTCGCCAAGCGGCAATTTGAACCGTGATGAGCGCACCCGGTAATTGGCGGGATCGAGACCCGGCGGTTCCTTGCCCGCCTCCATATCGCGCAGCGCCCGCATCAATGTCTTGCGGATCTGGATAATCGCCGTATCAGACACGCCGAGATGTTCTTTCGTCCGGTCGGCGATCAGCCCCATCGATTCCTGGATCGCGGAGTCCTGCACCCCCAGACCGCGCATCCCGGTATAGGACTCCCCGCTGGCCTGAAGTTCGCGGTCGATCATGTAATCATTGTCCCTGTTCTGGATCGGCCGGTCGGTGCCCAGAATATTCTCGGTATGGATGCCGTTATAATCGGTAGTGCGCCTGAGATCGTCCTCACTCAACGGCTTGTCGACCCAGTAATCAGCGCTGTAGAGCATGTGGTTTTCATCATCGATCGGCACCCAGACATGGGCCGCTTCGGGGCTGGTCGCAAATACCTTGTGAAACGGCATATACATCAGATTGGCCGACCATAACGTCTTGCCGTCCTCGATATCGCGTCCGGTGCCGGCCACGAACCCGGCATCGACCGGAACACAGGGGTAATAGGACGGAACGGTCTTGCGGCTTTCATCCGCGATCCCGGCATGCAGAAAGGCAAGATGGCTGGTATCGAACCCGTCTTCGAAACCCTGCAGCCAGTTGCATTCCTGTATCCGACGCGTGACGTAGAGATGATCGTCGGGAATTTGCGTCCAGATCAGATCGGGGAATTCGGGCTGTTTCTCGGGCGGTCCAAGATAGGCCCAGATGAGACCGCCGCGTTCCTCCACCGGATAGGATTTGATGCGGACCTTTTCCCGAAAGTTGCTGCCCGGCGGTTCCAACGGCAGATCGACGCAATTGCCGTCCACATCGAATTTCCAGCCGTGATAGACGCAGCGCAGCCCGCATTCCTCATTGCGGCCGTAATAGAGGCTGGCAGTGCGGTGGGGGCAGGCTTCTTCCAGAATGCCGACGCGGCCTTCTGTATCCCGGAAGGCGACCAGTTTTTCGCCAAGAATTTGCACCCGCACGGGCGGGCTGTCCGGTTTCGATATCTGCTTCGACATCGCCGCAGGGATCCAGTAACGGCGCATCAG
>CAZBKQ010000117.1:0-2795 GCA_964492555.1 uncultured Rhodospirillaceae bacterium
CCGGACCGAGGATCAGCGCGTTGTTCTGGTGCCCGATCGGGGTGAGGAAGGCGCAGGACGCACCGATAGCGACCGCCATCAGGAAACTGTCCGGGTTGACCGCCATGCGATCCGCGAGGTCCAGCGCCACTGGCGCCATGACCACGGCGGTCGCGGCGTTATTGATGATATCGGACACGAACATCGTAACAATCAGGATGGCGGCCAATGCGACAACCGGCGAATACCCGTCCAGCGCCAGACCGATGCCGTTCGCCATCAACGTCGTCGTGCCTGTTTCCTGCAATGCCTGCCCAACCGGAATCATGGCGCCGAGAAGCACCACGACCGACCAGTCGATATCGTCATAGAGCTCGCGCACCGGGACGATGCGGCTGAACGTCATGCCCAGGACGGCTAACGAAAGCGCGATGGGAAAGCTCAGAAAACCCAACGTGGTCGCGGCTATTGCACCGCCGAATAACGCGATGGCCAGCCAGGTCAGATGGGCCTGACTGCCGCCGACTGATCGTTCGGAGAGCGGCAGACAACCCAGAGCGCGCAAGATTTCTGAGATACGGCTCGCTTCTCCTTCTACCAAAATCATGTCACCGGTCGAAAACCGGAACTCCCGGATGCGGCCGCGATAGGGCCGGCCCTGGCGGGCGATCGCCAGAAGATTGATGCCGTAAAGCGCACGAAGCTGGATCTGCCCCAGCGTGCGGCCGATTATCCGGGCGCGGGGCTGCACCACCGCTTCGATCACGGTTACGTCCGAAGTGCCGATTTTGCGTTTGGGCTTCTCGTCTTTCTCCGTGGCATTCTCGTTGTCATTTTCCGGCGGTGCGGGGGGGCGAAGATCAAGTGCGGATAGGGCGGCGTTTATTTCTTCCGGCCCGGCCTCGATCAGCAGGTTGTCTCCCGTCCGCAAAAGCGTCCGCCGGGTCGCGGGATCGAGCCGTCGTTCGCCCCGCAGAATGCCAAGGATAACCGCGTCCTGATCGGCGACCAGCGTGTCGATCTCGCGCAGTTCCTGTCCGACAAGTTTGTGGTCTTCGGGGATGCGCACTTCGGTGACGTAATTGTCGATTTCCTGAAGGTTGCTGGCGGTTGTTCTGCCGGTCGACCCGTTGGGGATCAGCCGCCAGCCGATCAGGGTGATGAAGAGAATGCCCGCGACCGCGACCGCGCCGCCGACAGGTGAATAATCGAACATCGAAAAGGGCGCGCCCGCGGCCTCTTCGCGTATTGAGGCGATGATGATGTTGGGTGGTGTGCCGATCAGTGTCACCAACCCGCCGAGGATGGACCCGAATGCCAGCGGCATCAGTAACAGGGAAGGTGAAAAATCCCCGTCCCTAGCGGTCTTTAGTGCCGCGGGCATCAGCATGGCGAGCGCGCCGACATTGTTCATGAAGGATGACAGGCCGCCGCCAACCGCGGACAATAATCCGATCTGTCCGGTGGGGGACTTCATTTCAGGCAGCAAATTGCGAGAAATCATAGACACCGCACCCGCATTGACCAGCCCCCGGCTGGCGATCAGGACAAGCGCGACGGTGACGGTCGCCGGGCTGGCGAAGCCGGAAAATACATTGGACGCGGTGATTTGTCCTCCTACGGCAACCGCCAGGAGCGCTCCCATAGCGACCAGATCATGCCGCCAGCGGCCCCAGATAAACAAAATGACCACGCACGCCAGGACCGAAATCAGGTAAATCTGATCAAATGTCATGAGGGGCGTTTTCCGGTTGCTGTTTCAGCATGGAAGCGATTGCGGGGTGAAGGGAAAATGCTTCGGCCATTTCCGCATTGATTGCGCCGGCGTCATGGAAATGGCTGAAACTTTCTTCATACTGCGCGTTCTCCGCCGCCGTTCCCTCAATTCTGGCGGTTAACCGGTTTAACAAGCCACGCCACTCGAACAGGGTTGACGGAAAGCCAGCGGCGAGATCCGGCAACCAGGCGGGCCGGGTAACTTCGCAGCAATCAAGTGTTACGCGCATCGTCTTGCCGTCTTGGGCCGGGTGGGCGACGGCCCAGAGCGATGCCAGTCCGGCGCGCGCGTGATTGCGGAGAGGCGCCAGCACCAGCTCCGCCGTTTCACCGCCCCACGGGCCGGCCCGTTCGATCCGGAAATCCATCCGGCGGACATCCAGACCTGTGGCAAGGCCGGCCAATTCCGCGCAGGTTTCTCTCAGCCGTACTCTGTAAGGTGGGTCGGCAAGCGCGATTCTGTATTCATTGCCGGCGGCCGTCTCTTCCACGCCACAGAGTTGCTCGATCTGATAGCGCGGGCTTAGGCGGTCAGGGTCGGAGAGTAACGCGGTCAGGTCCGCGAATGCGGACCATATCTGTGTGCTGGTATGGCGGGTCAACAATTCGACATGACCGCGATAAAGCGCGAACCCGGTCTCGCCGTGTTTCTCCGCCTCATCGATTGCGTCGATCGGTGTGCTGAAGACCTCATGCGCCAGCTTTCTGATGTCCGTGTCGCCATTTTCCCGGAGAAAGGACCGGCAATGATCGCTAAGGTTTGATCCGCTCATGATTCCAACAATGCCAAATAGTGACATCACCGGAAAGTCTCAATAGGCCGATAATCGAGGCGTTTTTCCTAAAGGAGGACTTTCTTAACCTGTGCCGGGTTTTCGCTATAATTCGTGAATAAAGTGATTGGTGCGTAGTTTGAAGTTTTCCTTTTCGGCAACCATTGTCTTATGGGGCTGACGCCCCGGCCGGGCGTGCAATATGAAATCAAGGGGAGGAAATCATGGCAAAATCCCCTGCCATCGACGTCAAGACTTTCAGGAAGC
>CAZBKQ010000118.1:0-2737 GCA_964492555.1 uncultured Rhodospirillaceae bacterium
CTCCCCCTCCATCATCTCTAACAAATAATGGTCCTAATCTAGGGGGGAAGGACAAAACGCCGCGGCCCCGATCCCAAGGTCCTGGCCACCATAGACGGTTACCTGCCGCCCACCGCGATCACGCCGGAGGTCCGCATGATGGTGGGAAAGAACAGCGGCGGCGACAAGGACCGCGCGGTGCAAATCCAGAAGGCGCGGGGCGTCACCGAAACCGGGCTGACGCCGGATTTCATTGACGGCGGCGACTGCCCGGAAATCGATTCCGAGACATGGGCGATTGATTATTCCCACAAACGGGCCTGGGCGGCGCTGCACAAGGGCATCGATATTCCGCAGCCAGAGGGAACGCCGATCCGCGCCGTCGCCGACGGCACGGTGGTCGGCAAGTTCGAGAACCGCCGCAACCGCAAGGGCATCGAGATCATGCTGCGCGACACGCCGGAACAGACCGGTCTGCCCTTCTGGACCTATTCGCAATACACCCACATGCTGGCCATGTCGCCGCTCTCCATCGGGGAGAAAGTCAGGATGGGGGATGAGGTCGGCCAGACCTCCAATACCGGCAAGATGGGACGGCGGGTGCGGCGCGACGCGCTGCATTTCGCGATCCTCTATGCCGAGGGGCCGGGCTGGTCGGCGGATGGCCGCTTCGTCGCGCCGAAAGACGGGTACTGGATGGACCCCAACGCCTTTTACCGGCTGAAAGGCCCGTACGATTCGAAATCGCTGGCGGAACTGGACGAGGAAGAAAAAAAAATCCCCGTTCCCTATATGCGGAAAGACGGCGGCTTCGTGCCGGCCGATACCAAACGTATCTGGCCCTACACGTGCGAATAAAAGGTTTTTTCGGCAAACAACTTACCGGAACGCATAAGGTTTTATTATAGTCGCGTTCGGGTTGGCGCCTTGGAAACCGGTCGGGTTTGCGCGGTTTCCTTCAAGAGTTCAAACGATTGGTGCCGGTATGATTTCTCGACTGAAAACCCTGATTTTGGCGGCGCTGTGCGCCGGAGTGTTCGGCGCCCCGGCGCATGCCCTGATCTATGGCATTGACTATAATGGCGGCACCGAAAGGCTGGTGACCATCGATCCGGGCACCGGGGCGCAGACCGTTGTCGGCAATCTCGGCATCAGCAACGTTTCCTCGCTGGCCTTCGATACCAATTCCGGCACGTTGTGGGCGGCTAAATTTTCCTCCGATCAACTGCTTTCGATCAATACCATCACCGGGGCCGCGACCGTCGCGCATTCGTTGAGCCACCGGGTGGTCGGGTTGAGCTTCAATCCCGCCACAGGCCTGCTGTTCGGCGAAGACGCGCTTAACGACAATCAGCTCCTGATCGACCCGGTCGCGGGAACCACCGTGGCGCTCGGCTCCAACGGACATTTCGAAGAAGCGCTGGCGTATGATCCGCTGGGGGGAACGCTTTACGGGACGACGCTTTCCGACAATCTGGTGTCGATAAATCCGGCAACAGGCGCTACCTCGGTGATAAGCGGGCTGGGCATGGGGGCCTCTGGTCCGGTCACCGGCCTCGCCTATGATTTTTTCACGGGAACGCTGTTCGGCTACGAATCGGGCAGCGGCAATCTGATCTCCATCAATACCGGCACCGGCTTTGTGGACAGCACGATTGGACCGGTGGGCGGATCGATCACCGGTATGACCTATGCCCCGGATGAAGAACCGGAACCCGGCGCATTGCCCGAACCCGGGCCGCTGTTGATCTTCGGTCTGGGGCTTGCCGCGATGTCCGTCATCCGGCGGCGGCGCAAGATTTAGGCCCCATTTTCTTTCCTCAATTCGCTTGATCCCCGGCGCGCGCGCCCTATCTTTTCGGCGGAAGGCGACATAAGCCGTTTCCGGGTTGAGATCAATTCAGGGGAAAATCGATGAAAAAATTTCTGAGCGTGCTGGCGGCCTGCGCGATGCTGCCCTTTGCCGCCTAGCCGGGCGAAAACGTCACCTATTCGGTCAAGGGCGAGAGCTTTGAGGGCTATTACGCGAAGTCGCTCACCGGTGCCTCAAAGGGGCTGGTGCTGATCATTCACGACTGGGACGGGCTGACCGAATACGAGAAAAAACGCGCCAATATGCTGGCGGGGCTGGGTTATGACGCCTTCGCGGTCGATATTTACGGCAAGGGCAAGCGCCCGACGGATATCAAGGGCAACAAGGCGATGAGCGGCGCGCTTTACAAGGATCGCGCGCGCATGCGCGCCCTGCTGCTGGGCGGGCTTGAGGCCGCGCGTAAATCATCCACCGGCAAGGCCGTGGTGATGGGGTATTGCTTCGGCGGCGCCGCGGCGCTGGAACTCGCCCGGTCGGGCAAGGCGGGCAATGTCTCCGGTTTTGTGTCCTTTCATGGCGGGCTGTCGACACCCAAGGGCCAGTCCTATCCGAAAAGCACCCCGCCGCTGCTGATCGCCCATGGCGGCGCCGACAAGGTCGTGCCGATGAGCCAGGTCGCGTCACTGGCGGAAGAGCTGGAAGCCGGCAAGATCGCCTATGAAATCCAGGTCTATTCCGGCGCGCCGCACGCCTTTACGCATTTCGGGTCGAAGCGTTACCGCGAGACCGCCGACATGCAAAGCTGGGACGCGTTCCAGGACTTCCTGAAAGCGAATCTCGGCGGTTAGTCAGGTTCGATACCGCGCTCTCACCCGGCGACCCACGGGCCCATCCTTATGGGTGGCCGGGTGGGAGAGCGGGCCGGAACCGAAATTAAAAAAGGCC
>CAZBKQ010000119.1:0-2728 GCA_964492555.1 uncultured Rhodospirillaceae bacterium
GAGGGCACGGTTTCGGTCGGCGATACGGTGCAGATGACGGTCGATCATGAGCGTCGTTCGGCGCTGCGCGGCCATCATTCCGCGACCCATCTATTGCATGCCGCCTTGCGCAACCATCTTGGCGATCACGTCACCCAGAAGGGGTCGATGGTCGCGCCCGACCGGCTGCGTTTCGATATCAGCCACCCCAAGGCGGTCTCGGCGGCGGAAATCGACCTTGTCGCGGCGGAGGTCAATGACGAGGTCCGGCGCAACGGCGCGGTAACCACCCGTCTGATGACACCCGATGAGGCGATCGAGGCGGGCGCCATGGCGCTGTTTGGCGAGAAATACGGCGATGAGGTCCGGGTCGTCACCATGGGCGGGGCGGAAGACGCGCCCTATTCGGTGGAGCTGTGCGGCGGCACCCATGTGTCGCGTACCGGCGATATCGGGCTGTTCAAGGTGATCTCGGAGAGCGCGGTCGCCGCGGGTGTCCGTCGGATCGAGGCTGTGACCGGGCGCGCGGCGCTCGATTGGATGGAACAGACCGAATCCCTGCTGGGTAAGGCCGCCGGGGCGCTCAACGTGCCGCCGGCGCAACTGCCGGACCGGATCGAGGCGCTTCTCGACGAACGCCGCAAGCTGGAAACCGAACTGGCCGAGTTGCGCCGCAAGATGGCGACCGGCGGTGGCGCGGCGTCGGGCGGCGATGAGGCGAAGGAAGTCGCCGGGGTCAAGTTCCTCGCCAGGGTGCTGGAAGACGTCCCCGCGCGGGAGCTCAAATCCTATGCCGACGCGCTCAAGCAGCAGATCGGCTCGGGTGTCGTCGCGATCTGCGGGGCAAGTGACGGCAAGGCCTCTCTGGTCGTCGGTGTGACGGAAGACCTGACAGATCGTGTCGACGCCGTGACGCTAGTGCGCGCCGGTTCCGCGGCTTTGGGCGGAAAAGGCGGCGGCGGACGGCCCGATATGGCCCAGGCGGGCGGGCCCGACGCCGGCAAGGCCGGGGATGCGATTGCCGCGATAGAACAGGCGCTTTCTGCCTGATCGTTCGCCCTTTACAGGGGCGTTTCCAAAAGGCATACATCCGGCACAACCGGCGACAGGCCGGACGGATTTTCTAGCGGGAGACCAAGATATGATCGATTTGCTATCCATTGCGCGCGCGGAAGCGGACGGCGGAGATTTGCTCGGCATTTTTGACGGCATGTTCGAGCGGTCCGATGTCCGGCCGGACGGCTATCCGGACGCGGTTGTCTGGCAGGGCGGAAATTTCGGCGGCGACGTCAATCCGGTCTGCCATTCGCTGACCGATGCCTTTGCGCTGCTCGGCACGCTGGAAGCAATCGATGTTCTTGGTCTGCCCTTCTATGCCGTGCCGATGTGGGCGCAATACCGGCATGATATGGATCTCGCCCCGCTTGGCTGGTTCGGCAAGATGCCGTCAACCTCGATCAAATGGTCGACGGCGGGCGATGCCTATGTGAATGACGGCAAGGGCAACAAGGTGGTGGTGAAGGGCAAGTCGGCCAACGCGCCGCTCCGCACCATGTCGGGCGTTTACTGCAACGTGCGGCCTTACGGCAATATCACGGTGGTGCGCTGCATGCCCTGCCTGCCTTATTCACAGGACCGCGCCGTATTCGGGGTTAATCCCGAAACCGGCATCGTGCATTCGGAAATGAACTCACCGGGTGTCCAGATGGCCTACGCCAACCGTCTGTTTCTGCGGCTGGTCCATGAAACCGGTTCCATCGGGCGTGTCGCCATGAAGCCGACCCAGGCGATGGAAGACGGTATCAATGCCGGTCTGCATGCCTGGCTGCTGGAAGGCACCAAATTCGAGGTCGGCCGCCAGTATGCGGTGAACCCCTATGAGGAACAAAAGGAAGAGATCGACAAGATCATTGCCCTGCTGCCATCCGATTTCAAAGCCGGGATGGAAAACTGGGGCGGCCGGATAGAGCAGCACATCTCCGACACCAATTACGGGCTGCTGCTGTGGGATCTGATTGAAAAGCAGGATTGCATCGTTCTGGCGACCGATCTTGACGGCGACCGTCTGACCGATCTTCTGGCCGATGTTTCTGATCCGCTGCGGGCCTATGGCGACAAGATTCTGAAGCATGTCGGTTCCGACAAGACCATGAATACGCTTTGGAATGAGCTGGGCTACACCACCGGTAACGGACGCGACATGACCTCGGTCATGCACCGGATGGAAGGCCCGCCGATCCACGAGCAGACGCTGGGGTCGGCCGACGCCATGTTGCTGCGCGTTCTGGATGGCGATGAAACCGTCGGCGGCACGAAACGGCCTTATGATCCGCGTATCCACTATGTCTTGATCCGGGATGCTTATCTGGACGCCAATCCGGGCAATGACGCGCTGAAAGACTGGTTCGATGATGTGCTGGCCAAGTTCGACGAACTTTATGGCGTCGACCGGCCGCTCTTCATGGATGGCTACAAGCAGCTAAAGGAAGCAATCACGCCCTGGGGCGCGTGATCGTCTGACCGGTTATAGCCGCGCGGAATCGACGTTTGCGCGCCCGCGCGGCAACCGGTTGAGCGTCTCCACGACGTCTTCGGCCGTGTCCACCATTTCATAGAGATCGCGCGTCGGCGGTGCCGCGAATTCGTGATCGACCGTGGCGTTGATCATATCGTCCAAACGTTGCCAGTACCCGCCTGTATTCACGATCAGGATCGGCTTGTCGTGCATCCGCAATTGCCGCCAGGTGAT
>CAZBKQ010000120.1:0-2705 GCA_964492555.1 uncultured Rhodospirillaceae bacterium
TTAACTCATTGAGTGCGGCCAGTACACAGACGGGGTGTCATCGCCGTTCCCGGCCAGTGTCGACGGCTGGACTGAATTGGTCCGGATCAAAGAAACCGCGGGTCTTCAGGGATAGCGTTAGACGGTGGGACACGCCCACTTGCGAATCTTTATCAGAGGATTGAGACATGGTTGAAAAATCGCACACAGCCTCGGGCACGGAATCGGATTGGTGGCCAGGACTGTATGAACCGCTGCGGCGCATGGGAAAACGGATCGCGGGTTTTTCGCGCACGATGCGGACGCGCCGGCGACGAAGGACAAATACGTGATCAATATCGAACTGCCCGGCGTGGCGGCGGAGGATGTGGGAGTGGCGGTTCACGACCACGTGCTCACCCTTAAGGGCGAAAAGAAATCCGAGCACGAGGAAACGGGCAAATCGTATTTTTTCAGCGAACGCAGATACGGTTCCTTCCAGCGATCGTTCCGTCTGCCGCCAGACGTGGCGGAGGACGAGATTTCGGCCGAGTTTTCGAACGGCGTGCTGACGCTCAGCGCGCCGAAACACGCGGCGACCGAGCCCCAGCCCCGGCACATTCCGGTGGAACAGAAATAACGCTTTCGTCAGCACGGCGCACTCCGAGCCATTGACATCGAAACCGGGCACGGGCGGCTCGTCCGTGCCCGAACCGCCGGGGAATCGCCCGGCTTGCGTTCCCGCCGCAGGGACTTAATTTAGCCGTATCGCAGACCCACGCATACGGGCCCGGATCGGCCGGGTCGATGTTAGGAGGAAAGGATACATCATGCTGACGCTGCTCTCCCCTGCCAAGAAACTGAACATGGACCCGGTCGAAGCCGCCATCCCGGTCACGCAACCGCGGCTGCGCGAAGATACCTGCGAACTCGCAACCGTCGCCAAAGAACAGACGGCGGACGACCTGAAACGCCTGATGCACATCAGCGACAAACTGGCAGAGATGAATTTCGAACGCTTCCAGGCGTTCGAGCCCAACAACAAAAGCAACAGCGCCAAACCGGCGGGCCTCGCCTTCGACGGCGATGTGTACTGGGGGCTCGAAGCGGAGAGCCTGTCCGCGGAGGCCTTGGCATACGCGCAGGATCACCTGCGGATTCTGTCGGGCCTGTACGGCGTGCTGCGCCCCATGGATGCGATCCAGCCCTATCGGCTGGAAATGGGCACGAAGATGGCGAACAGCCGCGGTAAATCGCTCTACGATTTCTGGGGCACGCGCATCGCCGATCGGCTGAACGAAGACCTCGCCGGCCATGACGACGCGACCGTGGTCAATCTGGCCTCTAACGAATATTTCAAGGCCGTCGATACGAAAGCGCTCGGCCGGAACGTGATCGGCGCGAAGTTCCTCAACGTCAAGGACGGCAAGGCGCGTTCGCTGATGTATTACGCCAAGCACGCGCGCGGCAGCATGGCGCGGTGGATCATGGAAAACCGGGTCGACCGGGCCGACGGCCTGAAGGATTTCAATGCCGGCGGGTATGCGTTCGACGCAAAGACGTCGACGGACACCGAGCTGGTGTTTTCCCGTCCGCAGCCGCCGGTGAAGAAGTAGACGGGAAAGTAACTCCCGGCGAATAGCTCCGTGAAATTACAGGGCATAAACCTGCGTAGTCTGTGCGGGCGAGCTGTCCGCGCTCGTCCCTTCTGTAATCAGGCTATTCCAGACGTCCAGAACCGCAGGTGACATCTAGGCCGGAGCCTGCCCCCCAAACACAAAATCGCCCGGCGCAACGGCCGGACGGTTTTTTGCGGGAGCGTGAAGCAGCTCTTACCGGCCTTCGTTCAACCGCTAGGCCAGCCAGAGTTGATATAAAAATCCCGAAGCGCCCGAGCCGATCAGAGCGAATGAAACATACAGCGCAAAGATGGCAATGGCTGCCGGAATGCTGGTGACGCCGTCGGCCACCAGGAACGCCAGCCCGGCTCCCGGCAGCATGCCCTGGCCGATCAGGCTGGACACTAGGGGCAGCGCCGCATAGCCGTTCAGATACGCAGGAACGCCGACGAATGTGGCCGTGGCGATGGGCAGCAATCCTTCACCGCCGAGCGCCTGGGTGATCCATTCCGCGGGGATATAGGCAACCATCAGGCTTTCCAGCACGAGGGCGAGCGTCAGCCATTTGCCGAGAAACAATGTCGTCTTGACGCTGTCGCGCCCGAAGCGCGCGACCCGGTTTCGGTCACGCCAGAATGTCCAGACAACCGGTGCCGGCGTCCGGACCGCAGCGCCGCCGCAACTGCCGTTGCCGACGCCTTCGCGCAACGTGGCGGTCAATCATCCGGCTTTTGCCACCACCCAGATCTTTGACCCCGCAACCTCGAACCGGGTATTTCATGTTGGCCTGCCCGATCATGCTGTGGCCAAATATGCACCGCTGATTTACGACACCTTTAACCATGTCGCGCCAACGCTGAGCGTTCATCTCCACGACGTGCGGACGAATTACCTGCCCGCGATGCCAGGCGTCATCAAAACGCACGAAACAGCAGTGCCGATCACCAGCCATCAAAGGAAAGCGCGTTTGTGGAATGCATGGCGGAAAATCAACAGGGCCGAAAACAGATGCGGGGAGGCAACGCTGCGCAGCGGCAAAAACCATTCATGGTTGGGAGACGCGTGAGAAACGCAGGGTTAGGGCTGAAAAGTTGAGGGAGTTAAGAGAATTAGCCTCGCTTTCTAGTA
>CAZBKQ010000121.1:0-2615 GCA_964492555.1 uncultured Rhodospirillaceae bacterium
CCGGATAAAAATGGGCCTTGGGTTCTTTCGACGCAGTGTGAACTTTTAGCGCCGACGCTTTACATGACCGAAAACGCCGCCGGTATTGAGCGAGGGAAATCTATTCAGGGGCAGAGGCCTCGTTCGCCAGTTCATATGCCCCACAATGTCAGCTGTGATCCCTCTGAGGCGAAGAGTTAAAATAATGAAACGGGTTTCTCGTCCAACGATGTCAAGGACCGGCGTCTAGGCGGCTGAAGCTGGATTGCTTTGACAGAACGAAGGGAACCGCTCCGCCCGATCAGATCGCGGGCCGGCGATCGCGCCACGGCCGAGCCTCCTCATAGCGCTCGGCGAGATCGAGCAACAGTTCGTCATCGCCATAATTGCCAACGAGTTGAAAACCGATCGGCATTGCATCATTGCCGCACGGCGCAGGCAGACAGACCGCCGGCAAACCAAGCGCGTTGACGAATGGGGTGAAAATCGCCGCACCCCGTGGACCGATATCGCGGCCGTTAATCGTTAGCGGAAAACGATCTTCGGCCGGCCACGGCATCGCTGCCGACGCCGGCAACAGGTAAACGTCGACCCTCTCGAAATAGGCAGGAACAGAGCTGCGCAGCGTCCCGAGCCGGTCGATCAGCGCGACGTAGTCGCTCGCGGCCATCTCCAGTCCGATCTCGATCGCCGGGATCACCCCGGGATCAACCCGGTCGCGCCAGTCGTCGTGGCCAAGAACGACGCGCGCGAGCCCAGTCGCCGACAGGTTGGCGAATAACATCGCAATCTCGTCAGCATCGTAGGGTGGCCGCGAACGCTCCACGACGCAGCCAAGGTCTCCGGAAAACGCCGTGGCCGCCGCTTCGACGGCAGAAACGATCGCGCGATCGACCAGTGCGTTGCCGGCTTCCGTCACCAGACCGATGCGCAACCCAGCAATGTCCCGGGAGGGGCGCTGTGCTCGCGAAGCGGCGAGCGAAAGCCGGTCGCGAGGGTCAGGTCCGGCGATCACGTCGAGCGCCAGGCGTAAATCTGCGACTGTCCGGGCGACAGGACCGATCGCCTGAAAATCAAGCGCCAACGGTGCAAAACCAAATGCACGCGCAACATGGCCAGTCGACGGCCGGATACCGGCGAGCCCCGTGTAGGAGACCGGGCGGCGGATCGAACCACCGGCATCAGTGGCGATGGCCAACGGAAACATGCCGGCGGCTACTGAAGCGACCGCCCCGCCACTGGAACCGCCAGGCGTAAGTGCCGTGTCCCAAGGATTCCGGCTGACGCCGAAGACGCGATTGTCGGTATGGCCGGAGATTGCGAATTCGGGTGTATTGGTCTTACCGGCGATAACCGCACCGGCCTCGCGCAAGCGTGCGACCGCGATATCGTCGCGCGGTGCCACGAAATCCTCAAACAGTAGGCTGCCCCAGGTCGCGCGCATGCCCCCTACATACAGATTGTCCTTGATGGTCAGCGGAACGCCATCAAGCGGACCGAGGGCGCGCCCACTCTGGTACCGTGCCTCACTCGCCCTGGCGGCCGCATGAGCGGCCACGTGGTCAATCGTGACTACGGCATTGAGCCTAGGGTTGGTCGCCTCCAGCCTGTCGAGGCAGCCTTCGAGGGCCTCGACCGGGGACAGATCACCAGAGGTAAAGGCGGACGCCATCTCGGCGGCGGACTGCCGCCAGATATCGGACATCGCAACTTAGTCCTCGAAAATCGCGACGGCCCGGATCGGGCTGGCTGTACCGCCTTTGATGCGCAGCGGAAAGCCGGCGAAGCGGAAGCGGCCCTTGCCGACAAGCTTGTCGAGGTTTGTGAGGCATTCCATGTGGGTGATGCCGCGTTCGGCGCAGGCGAGATGAGCGCGATAGTTCGGTTCGCCCTCGGGTGCCGGGCTGACCGCCTCGACACCGAACATAGTGATCTTGCGGTCGGCAAGCCAGTGTACGGCCTCGACCGACAGTCCTGGAAACTCATGAACGTAGTCAGGTGTGCCGAACAGGCGGTTGTGAATGCCCATGTGAATCATCACCGTGTCGCGAGGTTTGATCTCCTGTCCCGATGCCGTAAGCGCGGCCTCCATTTCGTCAACCGTTGCCTCGTGGCGCAGTGGCACGTCACCGAAATCGAGACAGATCGCCTCCGTGTAGAAATTCTCGAGTGGCACCTCGTCTATTGAAGGTGCATCCGGCCGCGAATCGAAATGCACCGGCGCATCTACATGCGTACACGAATGATCGCTAAGAGAAATCGACAACGACTTCGAGGTGAACTCGGTATTACCGGCGCGCTTGATCTCGGAATGGTCGTTCCAGATAGTCATCACGACAGGCGGATGCGACGGATGCGCCGGTGCTCGGTGATGGATCTCGCGGCTAAGGTCGATGATCTTCATGGTTGCCCCCCAAATCTGATTCGTAGCCGGCCTTTGCTGACCAGCAAACCTTAGCCCGCATTGATGATATGTCCAGAGTGTAGGAGCTAGCGGCCTAATATGTACTCTTGCGTAGCATTATGAGTAGCAAAACGCCTGAAGCGGTCAGCTTTGGGGCCAATGTTGAGTGATTTGATGGGCTTAGAGATTAATGGCGGAGAGGGAGGGATTCGAACCCTCGGTACGCTCACGC
>CAZBKQ010000122.1:0-2596 GCA_964492555.1 uncultured Rhodospirillaceae bacterium
CAGCGAAGAAACAGACACGTCGATGCGCGTTCCCTGACGGGAGAAGGACGGCAGCGTTGCCGTTACCATGACCGCCGCGACGTTTTTCGTCTTGAGATTGACGTTCCGCGTGTTCACGCCGAGCCGTTCCAGCATCGAGACCAGGCTCTGCTGGGTGAACGCCGAATTTCCCAGGTCGTCGCCCGTGCCGGTTAGTCCCACGACCAGCCCGTACCCGACCAGCATGTTGTCGCGGACGCCTTCGAAATCGACGATATCCTTGATGCGGGATGAGGCATGAACGGGCGCGGTTACGCCGAGTGTCAACAGGAGCCCGATCAGAACGCAGCTTCCCAGCAGCTGGGCGGAAAGCCGTCCGATTCCGTCAAGGGATACGGAAATTTCTCTGGCGGTAAGAATTCGCATCATCGTTTGAACGCACATAAATCCATCTCCCCTGCCTTCATGCGAAATTTGTGCCAACCGGAGGAAAAGAATTTTGACTTACAAATCAGACTGTTAAGGGAAGAGGCCGCCGGGGTTGTGCTGTGTCGCGGAAAGATCGACCCGATGGGGCGGCATATCCTGCCCCTCGGCCCCGCAATCGGGGTGGAAATTGCCGACTTAACGGGAAATTAACCGGGCCTGCGGCAGCCTCGGCGTTCGATAGAGGGACGCTGGTTAGATGAAAATTGGCAATACGGGGCCCGTCAGTTCTGCGCCGTCCAGGCGGTCACAGAAGTCCGGCGGCGACGGTTCTGCTTTCGCCAGCAGGATCGGCGGCGAGGCGTCTGTCAGCGCGCCGAAACCGGCTGCTGTTGTGCAGGGCGTCGGAACCCTCCTCAGTGTTCAGGAAGTGTCGGACCCTCTGGAAGAAACGCGCCGGGCGATAGAGCGGGGAGAGGACCTGCTCGACCAGCTCGAAGGGTTGCGTCTCGGGCTGCTCATCGGGCGTTTCCCGAAGGATAGCCTGCAAAAAATCCTTTCGATGGTGCAGGCACGGTCGGCGGGGTCGATCGATCCCGCGCTTGCAGAAATCCTGCAGGAAATCGAGCTTCGGGCGGCCGTTGAGCTGGCCAAACTTGGCCAATCCGCCTGATGTAATAAAAACATAATATATTTCAATTAGTTATAAATTTTATGAATTTCGTCTTCGGAGTTGCGGGGGCGGAACGGCTTTATTTATACTCCGCGCCATTTCCAACATGATCGGATTGGCCATGGCTCCTAGGTTACCTATGAATTATCGGCCGTCGGATGACGAGCCGTTCATGAATGCGAAGCAGAAAGAATACTTCCGACGCCGCCTTCAGCGGTGGCGGGAAGAACTCTTCGCGGAATCCAGCCAGACCCTGCAGAGTTTGCAGGAAGTTTCCCTGCAGTCGCCTGACATCGCCGACAGGGCGTCCGCGGAAACGGACCGGGCGGTGGAGTTGAGGACACGGGACCGGGGCCGCAAGCTGATCCAGAAAATCGATGAAGCGCTGGAACGCATCGAGGATGGCACCTACGGCTATTGTGAAGAGACCGGGGAACCGATCGGGTTACGTCGTCTGGAGGCCCGCCCCATTGCGATGCTTAGTCTTGAGGCCCAGGAACGGCACGAGCGTCGGGAACGCATTCACCGGGACGATTGAACCGGGCCGATAGAACCGGGCCGATTGAAAACGGCGACGGCCACGCCTCTGTGATGGTCGCCCTGTTCCGTCAGGACGCGACCGGTTTCTTTGTTGCCGGCGCGATCAGAACGGCCAGATAATGTCGTAAATCTGCTGACCGTAGCGAGGCTGCTGCAGATCGGAAATATGGCCCTTGCCGCCATAGGAGATACGCGCTTCGGCAATCTTGTCGGACGAAATCGTATTGCCGGCGGTAATGTCTTCCGGCCTGACGATACCGGCAATCTGAAGCTGGCGAACCTCAAAATTGACTCGGATCTCCTGGCGTCCGAGGACGACCAGATTTCCGTTCGGCAGTTTCTGGGTAATTACGGCGGCGATGCTCAGATTGATCTTTTCATCCCGCGTAATCGTACCGGTCCCGGTGTTTGCGGTGGAGCTGTCGATATCCACCAGGCTGCCGGGGTTTATCGTTTCCGGCAAGACGCGGCTTAGACTCGTTTCGTAGCCAAGAAAAGCGCCGATCGAGGAATCGGTCGCATTCGTCCGGTTGTGTGTCGTTGTGTTGTTGAGCGTGGCGTTCTCATCGATCGAAATCGTGATTGTAACCAGGTCGCCTACGCGCATTGCGCGCTGATCCTTGAAGAAGGCGCGGGCTCCGTGCCGCCACAGCGAATTCGGAGGGCGCGGCCGGGGTACTTCTGCGGGCATTGGAAGCGAAACCGGTGTGTAATGCGGTGCCTGGACCGGATTCTGGATCTGCGTCATCGGCGGTTCCTCGCCGACATGTGCGAGGCGATTGAATATCTGACAACCCGACCCGGCGATGGCTATGCCCAGAAGCAGCGCAACGCGAAGTCCCGCATTCCCCGTACGTTTCATTCGATCACCTGCAATTAATAAATCCGATGAAAAGCGAAATGGCATATCGTTACCTGTCCGCGATCAGTTTCTCGCGCGAGACAGGGACACGCGGTTCCTGCCTGCGACAGTCCCTT
>CAZBKQ010000123.1:0-2586 GCA_964492555.1 uncultured Rhodospirillaceae bacterium
CCGCTTTGCGATAACCCAGGTGACAAAGCAGAAAATCATCTGAATGCCGAGGCTGGGCGTCAGCGCCCAGGCCATTCCCACCCCGACGCCCCGGGCGGTATATTCGGGAGAATGCGTACTTCGCTTAATCGGAATGACCAGCCGAAAACGCGCGACCCGGCGCATGCGCTGCCACCACGACAGACGCTTTTTCCGGACCAATGGGTTAGGACGAACGCTTTTCTCCATATCGCTGAAAAATAAGGCCTTTCAAAAACAGAACAAGTGACAAAAGCGCGATGAATTAGCGCGCGAAAGCCACATCATCGACAAAGATTTGCGCCGACACCCTGCCCTGCCAGTCATCGGCCCGCAGGCTGCCCGCGACATGAAGCGCGAGACCGTTATGGTTGAGAAGCGCATCACCGACCGGCGTCCCCGCGGACCGGAACGCGATGCCCTTCAATCGCCCCTTGCCGTCCGCGCCGGAAAAGACGCACCGAACATGGTCCTTCCCCATAATTCCGCTATCGACAACCCGGACATCGGGAAAGCCGAAACGCGGTCTTGGGTTACCCGACCCAAAGGGCCCCGCCTGCTCCAGCAATTCCACCAGGTCGGGCGCCGCCGCCGGGACGCTCAACGCGCCGTCGAGCTTTAGTTCAGGGGTCAGTTCCGTCCCATCCAACTGCCGCTGGATATGATCGGCAAGAAATTCCTGTAACGCGCCGAGCTTGTCTTCCTCCACTGTGAACCCCGCCGCCATGGCGTGACCACCCCCATTGACCAGAAGACCGGCCTGATGCGCCGCGATAACCGCCGGGCCCAGCGCGACTCCGCCGACAGACCTTCCGGACCCCTTACCGATACCGTTTTTCAGCGCGACCACACAGGTGGGCACGTCAAACTTTTCCCGCAACCGCCCCGCGACAATACCGATAACACCCGCGTGCCATCCCTCACCCGCGGCAATGATCAAGGTCTCATCACGTGTTGCCTGTTCCTCTGCCTGATCAAGAGCGGCGATAAGGACCTGTTGTTCGATTTCCTGACGTTCCTTGTTGAACCCGTCGAGCGCCTGGGCAATGGCCCCGGTTTCCGCCGGGTCGTTTGACGACAACAAGCGGACACCCAATCCGGATTCACCAACCCGCCCTCCGGCATTCACCCGGGGGCCAAGAACAAATCCCGCGTGATACGCATCCAATGGCCGGTCCACACCTGCAACATCCGCAAGCGCCCTGATCCCGGGGTTGGAGCGCGAGGCCATTACTTTCAGACCTTGCGTGACCAATGCCCGGTTCACCCCGGTCAAGGGCACCACATCGCATATAGTCCCAAGCGCGACCAGATCGAGCCATTGACGTAAATCCGGTTCCGCATGCCCTTCGCCGTACCAATGGGCCTTGCGCAACGCCCGGTTTATCGCGACCACGAACAGAAAAGTCACCCCGACGGCGGCCAACTGTCCGGTAGTCGACTCTTCGTCAAGCCGGTTCGGATTGATCACCAGCGCATCGGAGGGCAGACGGGCCTCCGCCACATGATGATCAACCACAATAACATCAAGGCCCGCATCGACCGCGCCTTCGAGAGCATCGAAAGCGGTCGTACCGCAATCAACGGTGACGATCAGGGAAACACCCTGTTCCTTAAGCCGCATCAAGGCAGGCAGATTGGGGCCGTACCCTTCCTTGTGACGATCGGGGATATAGACCTGCACCGCCCGGCCCAGCGATGAAAAAAACCGGGTCAGTAGGGCCGATGAGGTGGCGCCATCAACATCGTAATCGCCGAAGACACCTATGGTCTCACCGGCTTCCAACGCTTTGACCACACGCGCGACAGCCTGATCCATATCCCGGAGATGGGACGGGTCGGGCAACTGCGTCCGGAGTGACGGTTCCAGGAATACATCGACAGTTTCCGTGGTAACGCCGCGCGCCGCCAATACGCGCGCCACAATATCAGGCAATCCCTTGGTCTGGGCGAGCGCCAACGCGGCGCGGTCATCTTCAAGCCTCGCGCGCCAGCTTTTGCCGGTCGCGGATTTTTCTACCCCGAGAAATGCACCGGTTGAGGCGACGTCCGCCGTCATTCCGGCGTATCGAAACCCGGCTTGCGCTCGAAATTATGGATTGTCGAAATATAACGAACCGTACCGGTCTGTGATCGCATAACCACGGATTGGGTTTCCGCGCCGTCCTTGAACCGCCGGACCCCCTTGACCATGTTGCCGTTCGTGACACCCGTCGCGGCAAACATCACATCGCCATGCGCAAGATCGAAGAGGCCGTACTTCCGGTCGAAATCCTCGATTCCGCAACGGCGGGCCCGTTCGCGTTCATCATCATTGCGGAATAATAGCCGGCCCTGCATCTGGCCACCGATACAGCGTAGCGCGGCGGCCGCCAGCACACCCTCCGGCGCGCCGCCCGATCCCATGTAGATATCGACGCCGCTGCCTTCTTCGGATGTCGCCATAACGCCGCTGACATCGCCGTCGGAAATCAGCATGATACGCGCACCCGCCTCACGGACCTTGGCAATCAGCTCTTCATGTCGGGGGCGATCCAGAATGCAGGCCACCAGATTGGAGATATCGGT
>CAZBKQ010000124.1:0-2579 GCA_964492555.1 uncultured Rhodospirillaceae bacterium
CTGGCCGACCGGAATACGATCGGGCGCAGAATTCACAATGCCGACGATGAAATAGTCAGGCGTCGCGTCCGGCGACACCAAAGTCCCGGCGGAGCCACCCTCCCACGGGCTGCGGCAGGCGAAGCGGGATACGATCTACCGATCCGCGCTCAAGAATGTTCGACTGTCCGACCGGGCTGCTCGACTGGTGGAAGCTTGGGGATGCTCCACGGTTCTGCCCGTGCCGCAACCGCCTCCAATCAGATGACCGGGTAACTGATATTTTTTTCTGGACTGGTGTCGGGATGATTTTCGGTTCCGGCGTGTTTACCTTAGCGGGGGTGTATCTGCTCCCGTAACAAGGGGGGCTGAATGTTTCGTCAGACGGCTCTTTTCATCACCAGAATGGCCGCGCGAGCCTGTCGCGGGCCAATAGGGGAAACCAGAATGAATATGAATATAGCAAAAGCACCCGCCGTCGCGGGCATGGTCGTGTGTATGGCCGCACCGGGCGCTACGGCGCAGGACAAACCGATGGGGTTCTTCGTGACCTATGGGTAAGGGCGCGGATCTCGGCGGGCTTGCGGGGGCTGACGCTCATTGTGCCAAACTGGCGACCGCCGCCGGATCTACGGGGCGTACCTGGCGCGCATATCTCAGCACACAGGAGGAAGGCAAGCGCGGTATTTCCGCCCGCAGCCGTATCGGCACCGGCCCCTGGTACAACGCGCGCGGGGAACTGATTGCTGTCGACCTGGACCAGCTTCATATCAATCCCAACATTTTTCTTCGCACCGCGCTCGACGAGAATGGCAACCGGGTAAAAGGACGTGAATCAAAGCCGAACGAACATGACATCCTGACCGGAACCCAGGCGGACGGCACGGCCTATTTCCCGTGGCAGAAAGGCGACAAGACCTGCAAAAACTGGACCAGTTCCGGCGAAGGCAGCGCCACCGTGGGCCATCATGACCGCCACGGGGGCGGCAACACATCATGGAACGCGGCGCATAACTCCCGCGGCTGCAGCCAGGAAAACCTGCAAAGCACTGGCGGCGCGGGCCTGTTTTACTGCTTCGCGCAGTAGCTCGTTCTCAAGCAAAAAGACGGAGGAGGGGATTGCTCCCCTCCTTTTTTATCCGGAGTGCCGGTCAGGGCGCAGGGGTGATCCGTAGAATACTGCCCTCGCTTTCATCCAGCGCATACACCGCGCCGTCAGGGCCGACGGCAACGTCGCGGATCCGGTTGCCGATCGGCTGCAGAAGGCGTTCTTCGCGCACGACTTTCTCGCCGTCGAGCTCCAGCCGGACGATGGCGCCTGCGCGCAGGCCGCCGATCAGCAGATTGCCTTTCCAGGCGGGAAACAAGTCGGCGTTGTAGAACGTCATGCCGCCCGGCGCGATCACGGGCGTCCACGTGGTCACCGGCGGGACGACGCCGTCCATGAACTTTTTGCCGTCGCCGATCTGTCCGCCCGAATATTCGATGCCATGGGACACCAGCGGCCAACCGTAATTCGCGCCCGCCGCCGGGATGTTGATTTCGTCGCCGCCGCGCGGGCCGTGTTCGATCGTCCACAGCTTGCCTGTAATGGGGTGGATATCCGCGCCTTGGATATTGCGGTGCCCGAACGACCATATCTCCGGACGGGCATTGCTTTTGCCGACGAAGGGATTGTCATTCGGAATATCGCCGTCGACGGTCAGCCGCACCACCTTGCCGACGTGCCCGTTCAGATCCTGCGCCAGATCGCGATTGCCGAGATCGCCCAGTGTGACGAACACATTACCGTCCGGGGCAACCAGCACGCGGGAGCCGAAATGCCGACCGCTGCCGACCTTCGGCGACTGACGGAACAGCACTTTGACCTCGTCGAGCTGGCGGTCATCCGTCCGCAGCTTGCCTCGGAGCATGGCGGTATAGACCCGCCGGTCGGGCGACAGCTCGCTGTAGGTCAGGAATACGAGCCGGTTGCTCGAAAAATCGGGGTGCAGCATGACATCCAGCAGACCGCCCTGACCGACATAGCCAACCAGCGGGGTGCCGAGGATGGGTTTGGATTTGCTGCCATCCTTGCCGACGATGCGCAGGTTCCCGACTTTCTCGGTGACGATCATGCGCCCGTCGGGCAGGAAGTCGATGCCCCACGGGCTTCGCAGACCTTCGGCCACAGTTTCGACCTTGATCTTGCCGTGTTGCGTGTCGAACGTTTCCGCCGCATCGGCCGGACCCGCCGCCAGACCTACAACCGAGACAAGTGCCAATACCGCCGTCAATTTCATCAGTGTCTTCCTCCGCCGGGCAAAATCCACGTATCATATACGCACGTTTCCCGCGTCCGGTTCCGTCTTCGGACGCCACAACTTTATCTAGGACGCCTGATCCATGAATGCCATCGTTCTGCATGTCGAACTGAACCTTCATCCCGGGCACCGGGACGCATATCTCGCCCGCGCGCAAGAGCATCGGGAAAATGTGAAGAAGAACGAACCCGCCTGCCAGCGGTTCGAAATCTCCGTTGAAGAGGAAAACCCGAACCTTGTCCGGTTGTACGAGGTCTATGACGACGAAACCGCCGTCGAGCACCACATGCAGACGCC
>CAZBKQ010000125.1:0-2550 GCA_964492555.1 uncultured Rhodospirillaceae bacterium
AAATCCGCGAGTTCTCGGCCCAGGTGATGACCGTGCGCGGCGACATGACGGTGGAAATGTCGCCCGCCACGAACCCGGCGCGGGTCAGGTCGGCGGTCGCGACCATCGCGGAAATCTTATCGCGGCCCTCAGGGGAATCGTATTCCGGGCACTTCGCGGCGATGATATCGACTTCTTGCTCATGCGGCAGGTAGTTCAGTGTGGTCACGATGTTCCAGCGGTCCATCTGCGCCTGGTTGATTTGCTGGGTGCCATGATAGAGGCCCGTCGTGTCACCGAGGCCAACCGTGTTGGCGGTCGCGAATAGGCGAAAGCTCGGATGCGGGCGGATCACCTTGTTCTGGTCAAGCAAGGTCAGCTTGCTGTCCGCTTCCAGAACGCGCTGGATCACGAACATTACGTCGGGGCGGCCCGCGTCGTATTCGTCGAACACAAGCGCGCAGGGGTGCTGCAGCGTCCAGGGCAGCAGGCCTTCGCGGAACTCGGTCACCTGCGCGCCGTTGCGCAGCACGATCGCGTCCTTGCCGATGAGGTCGATACGGCTAATGTGGCTATCCAGGTTGATGCGGATGCAGGGCCAGTTGAGCCGGGCGGCGACCTGTTCCACATGGGTCGATTTGCCGGTGCCGTGATAGCCCTGGATCATCACGCGCCGGTTGTGGGTGAAGCCCGCCAGGATCGCCAGTGTCGTCGCCTCGTCGAACCGGTAGGTCTCGTCCAGGGTCGGGACATGCACGGTGTTTTCCGAGAAGGCCGGAACCTGCATGTCGGTATCGATGCCGAAGACCTCACGCGCCGAGACGGTGGTGTCCGGTACGGGGCTTGACGGCATGTCAGATGAGGCGAGCGATTCAGTCGATTCCATAACGCGTTCCGTGTCGGTCAAAAGTTCTTCCAGCGTCCGGACCCGTATTCTAGGGCCCGGCCGATTCCATCAATGTGGCGTAGGCTTGATTGATTGTCTTGAGTCGTTCTTCAGCCTGCTTGTCGCCCCCGTTCGTGTCGGGGTGGTGTTGCTTGACGAGTTCCTTGTAACGCCGCTTGAGGGCGTCCATCGTGACCGGCGGCGACATCCCCATTATAGCAAGAGCTTGCGCATATAGAGAGTCCGGAAGTTCCGATTTTCGCCGCTCTTTTTCTTCAGCGTCGGATTCGAAAAATCCGAAATGGTCGCGCATGCCGGAAAAGGGGCGGCGGCCGTTGATCGGCCAGGTCGGGCGGTTCCAGTAGGCCGTGCCGCGCCGGTCGGCCTCGATCGCGTCCTCGTCCTTGTCGGCGTAATAGTTCCACTGGTTATTATAGGCGCGCACATGGTCCAGGCAGAACCACAGATAGTCGCGCAGCGCGTTGGGCGATCGCGGCGCGCGGAATTCGCCGGGCAGTTCGCAGCTCGGATGTTCGCACATCTGCTCGCGCGCACGCATGCCGGGCCCTTCGGCCAGCAGGTCGTCGAGGTCGATTTTCTTGCGCCGACGTGTCATGCCGGGAATATGTCCGCCGGGCCGCTGTGACGCAAGGAATGTGGCCTTATCAGAATGGAGAGTCCGTCATGAACCGAGCCGAGCGTATTCGCGCCGCCATCGTCGCCGCCCTGCAGCCGCACGCCCTTGAGATCGAGGATGAATCGCACCTGCATGCCGGTCATGCCGGTGCGCGGGAGGGGGGTGAAACCCATTACAAGGTGACTGTCGTAAGTCCGGCATTCGCCGGTCAGTCGCGCGTGACCCGCCAGAGGACCGTGTATAGCCTTCTGAAAGTAGAGTTCGAGAGCGGTCTACACGCGTTATCGCTTCGCGCGCTGACGCCAGAGGAAGCGGCCGCCGGCTGCTTTTGAAACAATATCATTGTATGTGTGCAATACGTGGTAGGCGGGCCTAACCTAACTTTCTCAAAGACCTGGAGACACTCTCTGGGGAGGAGAAAAGCACACCATGCTTGTCAATCGGAATATCACCATGGGCAGCTTGCGTACAAGTATGCGCCTCGAACCTGAATTCTGGGCTGCGCTGACCGAAATCTCCGCGCGTGAGAAGCTCGACATCGATCAGCTTTGAACGATGATCGATGGCCATCTCGACGAACTAGGGCGCACCGCAGGTATCCGCGTGTTCATCGCCAGTTATTACGCCGCGGATTTCGGATGCGCGCCGTAACGCGCGTATCGCGCAAGAGATCTGTGCCCGGAATTTCTTCACGCGGTCCTCGCGGCCCTATGCCGCCGCGACCGCGCGCGCGTTCGCTTAGCTTCGCGCGCCTAGTTGCTCGAACCTGATGCCGGACCGTCCTTCGGGGCGGGGCCGTCGTAGTGTTCCGGCCATAACTCCAGAACCTTCGCGCCGTCACTGCGAAATGCGTGGCAAGTGTTGAGCAGGCGTGGCGGACGGCCTTTCGCCGCGGGCCCTTCCGGATTCTCGCGCGCTTTCAGGGGGAAAATTGTCTGGAACGCCGTCGTGGCGACCGGGCCTAGCAATTCCACAATATGGGTGCAGCCTTCTACACCGCCGACACGCTCGCGCACGGCACGGCGCCAGCCGGCACCGATGGACAAGC
>CAZBKQ010000126.1:0-2499 GCA_964492555.1 uncultured Rhodospirillaceae bacterium
TTACCAGGCGGGGGGAGAAGCTTGGCCCGCTGGTCGCGCGCCAGCCGATTATCGGAGAACTCTGTCATCCCGAAACGGTTCGGAAAATTTTTGTCTCCGGCGGCAAACGGGCGGGGTTCGCCGGCTGGATTCTTCTGTTTTTCGCCCTCTGGCACAGGCGTCATATAGAGGGCGCCCGGCTGGAGGGCGATGTTTTCGATTGCCTCAGCGCGGAATGATCCCGCAGGCGATGCGCGCACCTGCCGGCGGCTGATCATCGCGCATAGGCGTCTCGCCATATTGATGAACCAATACCGATCGTCCAAAGAGATCGCTCAGCGAGAGTGAATAATTCATAACCGACATCTTTGCTTTACCGTCCGCTCCAGCCCAGATTTCAGGGAAGTCGCCATCGGACTTCGTCATCCCTCCGGGCCCGCAGATATTTCCGAGAAATCCGCTTTCAGGCGGCTTGCGTGTGTTGTTCTGGCGCGTCGGCGAAGGTGAGGCGGATTGCGGTCCCTTATGAAAATGAGCCCCCGCCGCTAATCCTGCTACCTTTATGCCATCTTTCAGTCCCGGGCCGCAGTCGGGATTTTCGTGAATATGCAGGGCATGCGGGCCCGGTGTCAGGCCTTGTAGTGCCGGCGTAACCCGAACGCCGCGCGGGGTTTGGAAAAAATGCAGGACACCGATTGATTCTCCAGTGCCATCAGCGGAAATCCGGTTGACCGGAATTGTGATCTTGTCTCTGGTGCGCCAGCCTTCGACGATAGTCCAGACACGGTTAATCTTTCCAAGAACGATCAAAACACGTCCCTCGAGTTGGACCGCCCCGCATTTTTGCACTCTGTTCTTCCAGGAAATACAAAGATGGCCGACATTGTTGATAGACCATTTGCCACTTGAGCCATGAGGCTGCAATCCGGTCCGCGTGATTTCTCCGTTGGCGGCGAACCGGGTAACGATTTTTCGTCCGTCTTCCGTTTCAGAATTCACCACCGTGCCGGACATATTGCGCTCAATTTCCGCTGCGGAGAGAGTTGAAGGGTGATCTGCAGCGACCGTTGCGGGTAAGGACAACCCTGCCAAGAAAAGAAGCCATTTTAGACTTTGTATTCGTGTCATCGGCCTTTTACCGGGTTAGCTTTTTAGTTAGTTGTACTGAGCAACTTTACCATTTCGGACCGGTAATGTTGCGGCGGGTTAACGGTTAATGCTTGCCGGAACAAGGCTTTTGCCTTCAACGTGTTTCCCGTTTCCAGATAGGCCCTTCCCAAATGGTATAGAATTGCTGCGTCGTCTTTCTGGATTTTCCGGGCCTTGGTCAGCAATTCGATTGCTTTTTTGAATTTCCGTTCCTTGATCAAAACCCAGGCATACGCGTCAAGCGCCAAGGCATTCTTGGACTGAGAGGCCTTTAATGCTTCATTTGCATAATGCTTGGCGGCATTTAGGCCGGGTTGGTCGGTCGCGGCATCCGCTTGCGCAATTGCCAGTCCCGATAACGCATTTGGGCTGGAGCCTACAATCCGGATCAATCTCTCAAACAGACCTATAGCCCTGACATAGTCGCCTGCCGCATAAGTCGAGGTCGCATGTAGATACAAGAGTTTTGTGTCGTTTGGCAGCGCCTTCGTCGCTTGTTCGAAAATTTTCACCATAGAGGCGTCGCCTTCTCTCGAATGAACCACCTCGGACAAGGCCTGCCAGGAGCCAGCCAAACGTCGATCGAGCTTTAACGCTTGTCGAAATTTTTTCTCCGCGAGTTCGAGCCTTTTGCCTTTCCAATGGACCATTCCCGCCAGGTGAAAGGCCGGCGCGAACTTCGGAAATTTCGATTGCATGGCGCCAAGTTGCTCCAGCACCTCCGCTTCTCTTCTGGCATGGGCCAGAACTTCAGCTCGAAAATATGGATAAACCGGTTCTGTGGGATTCTGTTTTACAAATTCGCCAATGAGGGCGAGGGCATCGGAACTTTTCCCGGCGGATATTAACGCCCCCGTTAGCTCCTTCAGGAAAAGCGCCCGGCGTTCGGGGGAAGAAATCTTAAGGGCCTTGCGAAGCAGGGCAATTGCATCATCGTCTTTTTGTTCCTCGAACCGCAATCGCGCCAGCCTGTGCAGGGCGTTCGCCTGCGTGTCCGGGGAAATTTCGACGGCTACGGTCTTTTCGCCCTCGCCCAGCCTGAGGCCGAGGGCTTTGAATTCGGCCTTGCCGTTGGCCATCTGGTTAAGTTCCTATTCAGCTTGTGGCTTTTTACCATCCTCCAGAGGATATTCCGCTATTCTGAAGGTAAGCGGTCCCCACTCGGCCCGATCAGGAACACCGCCTGATCCGTGATCCCCGCCCCCCGGTCGAATAGCCCCCCAAACCGGTACTTTTCCATCCCGGCAAATGGGCCTACCATCAGCCCGAAAAGAATTGCCAAGGGGAGGGTCCTGTCCATGAGCGCATTCGGAAAAATGTCGTTCGGCCATCTCGGGATCAACGTGACCGATATGGAGCCGATGGTAAAAT
>CAZBKQ010000127.1:0-2356 GCA_964492555.1 uncultured Rhodospirillaceae bacterium
TATCGCTGGAAAAACCATTGTGACCGCTCGCGGTCTCCCGGTTTGGGAAGCGCCATCACCCGTGCCGCACGCGGATTGAGGTGCTCCATGAAGCGTTTGATGGTGCCGCCCTTGCCCGCGGCGTCGCGGCCTTCGAACAGAATGACGATTTTTTCTCCGGACTCTTCCACCCACTTCTGCACTTTCAGCAACTCGACCTGAAGTTCCTCCTTGTGCCGGTTGTAAGAGGTCCGCTTGATCTTTTTCTTGTACGGGTAGGCGCCGGTTTCGAAGGCATGGCGGATTGCCTCCGGATCGTGGCGCATTCGGGCCAGTTCGTGATTCCGCGCGGCGGCGCGCCTATGCGCGTCGGCTTCTGTTTTCGCCGCTGCGCCGTTGCTTCCGGCAAGGGGCTCCGTCCGCCCAGCCGGCGGCTCAATGGCTCCGTCTACGGCGTTATTGGTCGATATATCCGTGCTCTTGGTCACCATGGCCGGTTTCCTCTCCCTCTAAAGAGCTCTCCCAGGCAAATCGAAGCGCCCTTGAGAGCCGGTAATTGTTGCGCCGTTATCCGGAAATTTTCGTATAACAGAACAGGGCACCGGTCTGACTCAAGCTCAGCCATGCGACAATCGGTCCCATGGGCCCTGCTCAATACTGTATCGAAGAAAAGCGATATCAATTTATCATGGTTCTGTTTCCGCCGCAGATGGGCCGGGGCCGAAATTGCGGCGCATATTTCTGAGCCCTTTCTTGTAACGGTCGTGATCGGATGGGCCGTTCCTCAAGAACTTCCGGTCGTTATTGCGTTGTGGAGATCCCGATGATCCAGACTGGCCGCCCGTTGCTATTCGCCGCGCTGCTCGCGCTTGCCGCCTTTCTGCCCTCAAAGGGCTCCCTTGCCCGGGACGGCCTGCTGCCGCTGCAATTGCTGGCCATCAATGATTATCACGGCCATCTGGAGGCCGGGACGCCGGGCAAGGTAAACGGAAAGCCCGCCGGCGGGGCTGCGTTTCTTGCCGCCAAGCTGCGCGCCCTGCGCCATGGCAAAAAGCACAGCCTGACCGTCGCGGCGGGGGACATGATCGGGGGCTCACCCGCCTTTTCAGGCCTGTTTCATGACGAACCCTCGGTCGAATCGCTGAACGCGATGAACCTTGATGTTACCGGCGTCGGCAATCACGAATTCGATGAAGGCGTTACGGAATTGCTGCGCATGCAGAAAGGCGGCTGCCATCCGAAGGACGGTTGTTATTTTCCGGATCAGCCTTTCAAGGGAGCGGATTTTCAATGGCTCGCCGCCAATGTCGTTGACGGGGCGGGTAAGACGCCGCTGCCACCCTATGAAATCCGGAAATTCGGCGGGGTTGATGTCGCCTTTATCGGTATGACGCTGGAAGGTACCGGCCCGCTCGTCGCCGCCGAAGGCGTTAAAGGGCTGCGTTTCCTGAACGAGGCCGAAACCGCCAACAGGATCGTCCGCGATCTCAAGGCCCGGAACATCCGGGCGATTGTCGTGCTGCTGCATGAGGGCGGCATTCCGGCGACCGGGGCGATCGATGGGTGCGAGGGCATCAGCGGCCCTATCGTTGCGATCAATGCCGCGCTGGATGCGGAGATCGACGCGGTAATTACCGGCCATACCCACCGGCCCTATAACTGCGTGATGATGGACCCGGCGGGCAAACCGCGGCCGGTAACAAGCGCCTATGCGTTTGGCCGGGTGGTGACGGAAATGAATCTGATGCTGGATCCGAAAACCGACGATGTCCGGCGCGATCTGACCGAAACGGTCAATCATCCGGTCTATCAGGAGGCGCTGAAACCCGATGCGGCGGTGACGAAAGTTATCGAAAAATGGAAGCCGCTGGTGGCCAATGCGGCGAAGGTCCCGGTCGGCAGAATCTCCGCTGATATCAACCGGGGCGGCGCCGAGCCGGGGTCGGACCGGGGGGTAGAATCCGCCGCCGGAAACCTGGTGGCGGATGCCCAGCTCTGGGCGACCTCGCCGGCGGGCGCCGTGGTGGCTTTCATGAATCCGGGCGGGGTACGCGCCGATCTCGGCTTCAAGGCGTCGGCGGGTGAAGGAGACGGGGTGGTCACCTATGGCGAGGCCTTCACCTTCCAGCCCTTCGGCAATGCGCTTTACACTATCCCGATGACCGGGGCGCAGATCGTGACCCTGCTGAAACAGCAATGCCAGCCGGCGAAAGCCTCTCGTCCCTTCCTGTTTCTCGCGGTCTCCACAGGTTTTTCCTATTCGCTGAAAAAGACGATTTCGGCGGATGGAAAATGCGCCGGGGTCGAGATATCGGATGTCCGGATACGCGGCGTGCCCTTGGCCATGGCGGCGCGCTACCGTGTGACGGTCAATTCC
>CAZBKQ010000128.1:0-2337 GCA_964492555.1 uncultured Rhodospirillaceae bacterium
GAAACCTATATGGCCCCGCCACCCCTGACCTGTCCAGCCTCGGGAAATTTCGATAGGTGATTATTTTTTCATCAATTGTGGTTTTTATGATGATATTTTAATCATTTTCTGAGGTTTCTCCGCGATCCAGAAAGGCGAAGAAACTCAATAAATCATGGTAACACATTGAATTAAAAAGATTATTTTTATTTTTTCTCCTTTGGCACGCGCCTTGCTGTTGAAACACTGTAATGGGTTCCGAATTATCGGAATTTTGCACTATAAGGAGAAAAAAATGGCTTTTGCCAATAAGATCAAGTCGGTTGCCGCGGGTGTTCTGGCGATATCTTTACTGACGCCGCTGGCCGCTGCCGCCGAGGAGAAGAGCCCCATCCCGGGTACTTTTTCCGCGAATGTCGGGATGGTGTCGGAGTATTTTTTCCGGGGTATTT
This sequence comes from uncultured Rhodospirillaceae bacterium, assembly GCA_964492555.1. GTDB lineage: Bacteria > Pseudomonadota > Alphaproteobacteria > MPNO01 > UBA2964. Next base: position 432 of record CAZBKQ010000128.1, read on the forward strand.
CCCAGACTGATGACGCCCCCGCCGTGCAAGGCGGATTCGATTACGAGATCGAGGCCGCAAAGGATGTGACGCTGTATGCCGGTATCTGGGGATCGAATGTCGATTTCAATGACGGCGCCAGCGGCGCAACGCTCGAAATCGACTATTATGGCGGCTTGCGCACCGCGATCGGCGAAACCGGCCTGTCGCTGGATGCCGGTTTTATCTACTACTCCTATCCCGGCGCCGCGGGCAGCCTGAATTACGACTTCTGGGAAGTCCAGGCGGCGCTCGGATACGATTTCGGCCCCGCGGCGGTGACGGCCTCGCTCAACTATTCACCGGAAAATTTCGGTGAGAGCGGTGCCGCCTACTACTGGAAGGGCGCGATCGATATCCCGGTGAAGATGTTCACCCTGTCCGCCTATCTGGCGCGCCAGAATATCGAGGACAACACCGCTTTCGGATCGCCCGATTACACGGAATGGAATGTCAGCCTCGGCACCAGTTACGCCGGTTTCGATTTCTCGCTGGCCTATTCCGACACCAACATTTCACCGGAAGGTGACGGCAATAGCGAGGCGGTGATCTTCAGCGTCTCCCGGTCGTTCTAGGGGGTTTTCATGAAGTTCATCGAAGCAGTCATCAAACCGTTCAAGCTGGACGAGGTCCGCGAAACGCTGACGACAATCGGCGTCGAGGGGCTCACCGTCAGCGAAGTCAGGGGATTCGGCCGGCAAAAAGGCCAGCGCGAAATCTATCGCGGGGCCGAATACGAAATCAGCTTTGTCCCCAAAGTCAAAATCGAGGTCGCCGTGGCGGATGATCGCGCGGACGCGGTGGTTGACGCGATCCGCAACGCCGCCGGAACCGATCAGATTGGCGACGGAAAAATCTTTGTTTTCAACCTGGAGAGCGCGGTTCGGATCCGCACGGGAGAAAAAAATGAACAAGCTTTGTAATTCTGTAAAAACCCTGGCGTTGGCCTCGGCCGCGGCACTGGCGAGCAGTCCCGCCCTGGCCCAGACGCCCAAGCTGGATTCGGGCGATACCGCCTGGATGCTGACATCGACCGCCCTGGTCCTGATGATGACCATTCCGGGGCTCGCACTGTTTTATGGCGGGATGGTCCGCAAAAAGAACGTCCTGTCGGTTCTGATGCAGTGTTTCGCCATTACCTGTCTGATGAGCGTCCTCTGGATGGTCATCGGCTATAGCCTCGCCTTCGCCGAAGGCAACGCCTTTGTCGGCGGGCTCGAAAAGATGTTCCTGTCCGGCCTGACGGTGGGCGCGCTGAACGGCACGATCCCCGATGCGCTGTTCATGGTCTTCCAGATGACCTTCGCGATCATTACGCCCGCCCTGATCGTCGGCGCTTTTGTCGATCGTATGAAGTTCAGCGCCGTGCTGTGGTTCACCGGCATCTGGATGCTGGTCGTCTATGCGCCGGTCACCCACTGGGTGTGGGGCGGCGGCTTCCTGAGTGAAGACGGCGTTCTGGATTTCGCGGGCGGCACGGTCGTGCACATCAATGCCGGTATCGCCGGGCTGGTCGCCGCCATCATGCTTGGCAAGCGCGCCGGGCTCGGCAGCGAAAACCTGGCGCCGCATAATCTGGTGCTGTCGGTCATCGGCGCCGCCATGTTGTGGGTCGGCTGGTTCGGCTTCAACGCCGGTTCCGCGGTCGCCGCCAATGGCAGCGCGGCAATGGCGATGGCCGTCACACAGATCGCGACCGCGGCGGCGGCGCTGGCCTGGATGTTCATCGAATGGGCCATGCGCGGCAAACCCAGCGTTCTCGGCATTATTTCCGGCGCGGTCGGCGGGCTTGTCGCCATCACACCGGCGGCGGGCTTCGTCAATCCGGTCGGTGCGCTGTGCATCGGGGCGGCATCCGGTGTCGCCTGTTTCTGGGGCGCGACCTGGC
>CAZBKQ010000129.1:0-2324 GCA_964492555.1 uncultured Rhodospirillaceae bacterium
ATGCGTGTCGCGTGGGCAAATCTGAGAACGTCGAGCGGACTGGTGTCTGCGGGAGGGCATGCCGCTGTCATCCTGTTCGCCCAGTTCGGCCTGCACCTCTTTTTCACGCCTCCGCCGGTGACCGCAACCATCATTCCGGTAGATGTGGTGCGCCTGGACGACGTCACCCGACCGCCTGAAGCGGCCACGCCGGAGCCTGAGCCCAAGCCAGAGACGACGCGCACCGCGACACCCCAGCCGCCGCCGCGTCCCCCGCAGCCGTTACCTGAACCGCCGCGCCCGCCCGAAACCCGGAAGGTGGCCAAGGCCAATACGGTCCTGCCGCCGCCTGTCGTCGTGCCGCCTGAACCGAAAAACAAGGCGCTCGAGCCACAACCTGATCCGAAGTCGGAGCCTAAACCCGATCCGGCCTCGCAGACCGCCAAGGTAAAGCCGAAAGCGAAGCCCACGCCGCCGGCGCCGCGCCGCGATTTCGGTTCGGTTCTGAAGGATCTTGCCGCCCGTGAAACGAAACGGAAGACACCCCAGCGCTCGAAAAAGCCCGCGACCGTGACCAAGAAAGATGACGAAGCCCCGCAGCAGTCGCAGGTAGCCCAGCGGGCCTCCATCCGGGAGGTCGACCGCCTTGGCCTCATGATCCGTCAGCAGATCAGCCCATGCTGGAGCCCGCCCCCAGGCGCACAAGATGCCGACACTTTGCTGGTCTCGCTGCAGATTGCCGTGGACCAGCAAGGTAACGTTTCGCGTGTGGATGTCGTCGACAGTACGCGAATGGCCCTCGACAACTATTTCCGTTCGGCCGCCGAGGCCGCGCGCCGGGCAGTCCTGAAATGTGCGCCCCTCCAGTTGCCGGCTGAGCAGTACGACATCTGGAAAGACATTAAATTCAACTTCGATCCGAGCAAGATGCTGAGCTAGTCATGAACACCCTCCTCCACCGCCTGCGCGCGCTAACTGTCTTTATTGCCATTGTCGCGCTATCGCTTCTGGTCTATGGGCCGGCGCGCGCCGAGATCACCGTCGATATTACGCAAGGCAATGTCGAACCCCTGCCCATCGCGGTCCCCGATTTTCTGTCGGACAACGCGGCGGCCCGTCGGTTCGCCGTCGATATCGCCGGGGTTGTGGCAGCCGATCTGGAGCGTTCGGGGCTTTTCCGGCCAATAAATAAAAGGGCCTTCATCGGCCAGCCCCAGGGGCTCGATGTGACGCCAAGGTTCAACAACTGGAAGCCGCTTAACGCCCAGGCGCTGGTCATCGGTGAGGTCGGGATCGATGCAAACGGAGCGCTGAGCGCATCGTTCCGTCTCTGGGATGTTTTCGCGGAGGACCAGATGACCGGCCTTAGCCTAACCACTACGCAGGCCAACTGGCGCCGGGTCGCGCACATCATTGCCGACAAGATCTATGAGCGCGTGACCGGCGAGGTAGGCTATTTCGACACCCGCATCGTCTACATTGCCGAGAGCGGGCCGGCCGAAAAGCGTGTGAAGCGGCTCTCGATCATGGATCAGGACGGCGCGAACCATCGTTTTCTGACTGACGGACAGACCTTGGTGCTCACGCCGCGTTTCTCGCCCGCGCAGCAGGAGATCACCTATCTGGCTTATGTCAACGACCAGCCGCGCGTATATCTGTTCAACATCGATACCGGTGAGCAGGAAATGCTGGGCGATTTCCCGGGGATGACCTTCGCGCCGCGCTTCTCACCCGACGGCAACAGCGTAGTGATGAGCTATGCCGAGAACGGGAATTCGAATATCTACTCGATGGATGTGCGAACGCGCCGTGTCTTGCAGCTCACCCGCAGTGCGTCGATCGACACAGGGCCCTCCTTTGCGCCCGACGGGCATCAAGTTGTCTTCGAATCGGACCGCGGCGGCAGCCAGCAGCTCTATGTGATGAATTCGGACGGCAGCAACCAGCGCCGAATTAGCTTCGGCGAGGGGCGCTATGCGACCCCGGTCTGGTCCCCGCGCGGCGATCTGATCGCCTTCACGAAAATCTTCCGGGGTACCTTCCATATCGGCGTCATGCGACCCGACGGCTCGGGGGAACGTCTGCTGACCCGCGGGTTCTTGGTCGAGGGGCCTACCTGGGCGCCAAATGGCCGGGTTCTGATGTATTTCCGTCAGGAACCCAGCGATGTACGCGGGCGAGGCGGTGACCCGCGTCTGTTTTCCATAGATCTGACCGGTTTCAACGAGCGTGAAGTCACCACGCCAGTCGGCGGTTCGGATCCGGCATGGTCGCCTGGGGCGTTCTCGCAATAGGTTCAAATCACCAAAAGTGCCTGTAAATACTTGTCAAATCGCCGTCAAAGA
>CAZBKQ010000130.1:0-2280 GCA_964492555.1 uncultured Rhodospirillaceae bacterium
GCGCCTTCGGCGATCGCTTTCACGATGTTGTTGGCATAGGGAAAGATCCCGCACATGAAGCCCGACATCTGCGCCGCTTCGCATTTGTTCGACGACAGCTGCGGCAGACCGGCGACGCGGGTCGGCGGCATGGCGCTCGAAATGCTGTGGCCGAACTTGTCGATCGCGGTCTGGCAGTGCCCCGTGATACGGAACAGCTGACCGCTGAGCTTGCCCATCTCCGCGGCGGCGGCCTTGGCGCCTTTTTCGATCGCCGCGCCGGTCGCCCTGGCGCCTTTCTCGATAGCCCTTCCGGTCTTTTCAGCGTCTTTCTTAATGTCCCGGCCGGTTTTCTCGGCGGTGTGTTTTACGGTGTTCGCGGCATGGGTCGCGGTGTGCTTGACCGTGCTTGCCGCGTGTTTCGCCGCATGGGTCGCCTTGTGCCAGAAGCTTCCCCAACTGGCGTCGGCCGGCGCCGGCGCGGCGATCAGCAACGCCCCGCACATGGCAGGCATGAGCGCGACGCGGGTGATTAAGGTCGTCCGTTTCATCTTCTTCATCGATGCCTCCCTATTTCAGTTCCAGGTGGGGCGCTTTGGCGATGGCCGACCGCACGTCGCGTTCCCATTCGTGAATGACTTCCAGCCCGTGACGGCCCTTGTGCGCGACCAGCCCGTCGCGGGAATTTCCGCTGAGTTCCGTAAACACCCTGTTGAAATGACCGCGCGAGCACGCATGGGCGAGCGACAAAAAGCGTTCTTCCGAAAGCTTCTCGGTTTCCTTTTCGTGGTGCACGGCCGCCAGACAGAAATGCCGGGCCGCGATGTGGTTATGCGGCGAGACCCGGAAATGATCGATCTTCCCGAGATCGGCCGCCGCCACCGGCGCCGCGGCGGCAACGACGGTCAGGGCCAACCCTGCCGCACAGACGCTTCTTCCCAACAAACGTTTCATTGAAGTCTCCAGATTTCGTTATTGACCACCCAATGACGAAAACTCTATCGCGAAGATCTTCGGGTACAAGTTAAAGTTCAGTAATGTGCCGGTAAGATCGTCATTATGAGCCGGGGTGGCGGTCAGCCCGTCGCGCCCTTGTACCAGTCGAATATCTCGGCCCCGGTCATGAACGCGACGTCGTCCTTCGCCGCGATTTCGCGCATGACGTCGCGGAAATACCGCGCCCGGTGCGGCGCGCCCATGATGTAGGGATGCACGACCAGCGCCATGATGCGCGCTTCGTCCGCCGAATCCTCGTAAATCTGGGTGAACTGGTCGGACGCGCGCTGGTAGTATTCGCGCGCCGGATGGTGCTGGATCAGCATCATGGCGACGTCGTTGCATTCCTGCGTATAGGGGATGTTGACGATGGGATCGGTGCGGGTTTTCAGCATTACCGGCTGGTCGTCCAGCACCCAGTCGCACACGTAGTCGTAGCCCTGTTCCACCAGCAGATCCGGCGTTTCCCAGGTTTCAGTGAGGCCCGGCCCCAGCCAGCCGCGCGGGCGCGTGCCGGTGAATTTTTCGATCGCCTCGGTCGTCTTGCGGATATCGTCGCGCTCGTCGTCGACTTTCTGCATGTTCTTCTGGGTATAGCCGTGGCCGATGAACTCCCAGCCGCGGTCGAGCGCCGCCTGGCTGATCGGCGCGTAGGTGTCGACCGCCGTGCCGTTGATCGCCAGCACGCCGGTGACCGACAATTCGTCGAACGTCTTCAGCAGCCGCCAGAAGCCGACCCGGTTGCCGTATTCGTGCCACGCCCAGTTGGGAATGTCCGGGCTGGGCGCGCCGCCCGCCGGCGGCGTCAGGACCGTGCGCGGCATGGTTTCCTGCGGGTTCCATTCCTCGATATTGACGATCACCCAGACCGCCATGCGCTCGCCGCCGGGGAACGAGAGTTTTTCGCGGCCGGCAATGGGCGAATAGGCAATGCGTTCGGTGGGCAGCATGGGTGTCTCCGGCGGTTGAGTGAGGGCGCCGGAACCTTAGCAAGCCGCTTCCGGGCTCACAACGCAGCCGGATCCCCGGATGCGGGCCAAGGGGAAGAAGGATGCCGGGATTCACCATTTTAAATTTTTGTTTCAATGGCCGGTCGGCACTTGCTGCGTCCCGTACCCACCGGTAAGTTTGCGGGAATTCGCTGCGGGGTAGGCTGCTGCGGCATGGGGGTTGTTGGTAATGTATTTTACGATCTGGAAGACCGCCGATCGGGTGCGGTATCTCACCGTTGCGGCGATGATGTCGCTGTCGATTGCCGCGACGCAGGCTTCGGCCGCGCCGCTCGCCATCGTCAATGCCGGGTTC
>CAZBKQ010000131.1:0-2231 GCA_964492555.1 uncultured Rhodospirillaceae bacterium
TCCGCGCGACGGGCGATGGAAAGCGCAGCCAGTATTCATCCCCCGCCGGGCCGGGAACCCGCTGCGATTCGCGAACCGCCGGCATGGTTTCGGGCGGCGCGAAGGCGCGGGCCGGATCGTCGAGCGCATAACCGAACGCCTCTTCGACCTCCGCCGGTGAGGGTATTTCCCAGCGTACCAGTGGAATCTTTCGCCCGCCGCCGAGCAGGAAACGGAAATGGCGGCGCGTCGTGTTATAATGATTGCGGCAATCCCGCCTTGCGCTTTCGATGGCCACCAGATGGTATGGCGCGGTGCCGCTCTCGCGAAAAAAAGTCCGGCGCCAGTGCCGTTCGGTGGCGTTGACCGCCTCACGCGCCGCCTCAAACCGGCGAAGCGCGATTTCGAGCCGGGGAACCAGCGCCGGCTCGGGCGCCATCGGGACTTCGGCAAAAAAGCGGTCAACGGAACCTTCCGCGGCGCGGGCCGCCGCCCAAAGACGCGACAGAGGAAAAAACCACCGCCCAAGCGCGCGGGTCGCGAGAGCATCGAACCATGGACGGGCGATCAGCGCCCCGAGCGGGGTGCGCAGCAGCCGCGCCGCGGTATCTTCCTCGCGCAGCCGGGGTCCGGTTTTAAGCGGCGGGGTGGGAGCGGGACCGTTCATGGAGAAACCGGAGCGTGCTTAGCCGGGCCGGAGCCGCCACCCGACAGAAAATGCTCAACGGGCGCCACATATAAGTCGAGCAGCGCGCGTGCTGCCGGATTGACGGCATAACGGCCGGGTTCCGGTTGGCGCACGATATCGCGTTCCAGCATCATCCGCAGACCGTCCGCGACGGCTAGCCGTTCTTCGCCAAATGGCACGTAGACCGAGGCGTTCGCGCCTTCGAATTCGCCGATCAGCCCATGGGCCCGGGCGGCGATGTCGAGTTCGCCCAACGATTCGTCTCCGGCGCGTTGGAAAATGACGGCGACGATGGATACCGGCAATACCGGAATGGCATCGGCGAGCATTTTCATCAGGTCGTTACCCAGTGTCTGGACACAGCGGAAATAACTGTCCTTGTCCATCGATTTTAGATCGCAATCCTGCCTGGCCAGCCATTCGCGCAGCGATACCGGAGACCCGAAATTGGCGCAGGCGCGGCCGAACTTGCGCCACCGGCCGGTCAGAATGCGGGCGAGAATACCGATGCCGAAACCGGCGAATTGCAGAAGCACGAAGAGCGTTCCGCGCTGGCTGATCATGGTTTCGTCCTGCCGCGCGATCAACGCCTTGTCTTCCACCACCCGCTCGTAATTAAGCCCTACCGGGACAAAGACGATGTCGTAATCCCCGTCCGGGTCGAACTCGCGAAGCATATAGCTGAGTATACCCATATGCGGTTTTTGCAGCCGTCCGTCGGGTGAAAGCCGCGCCTCGGGAAATACCCCTTGCGGGACCCGTCCGGCAGTCGCCATCTGGACATAGCGTTCGAGAATGCGGCGATAGAGCTGATCGCCCGAACGGCGGCGTACGAAATAGGCGCCCATGGCGCGCAGCAGGGCGCCATAGGGCCAGAACAGCGCCCATTCCCCGGCGGCATAGCTGAGGGCGGCGCGTCCCGAGGCAAGATGGCTCACGATCATATAATCAAAATTGCTGCGGTGGTTGATGACCAGTACAAGCGTGTCTTTGCCGCTTCGCACCTCCTCCAGCCCGTTCTGGTCGGAAAAGGCGAGGCGGAGGCGGAAGAAGAATTTCAGAAAATGGCTGGCCAGCCAGTTGCCCAGCCGGAAATAAAAATAGGCGTTGAACCCCGGCACGATTTCGCGCGCATATTCTTTTACATCGTCCATGACGACATTTTGCGGCACGCCGCGTTCCTTTGCGGCGAGGTGCGCCGCTTCCTGTACCTTCGGGTCATAGACCCGCCGGTCTATCAGGGCGTAGCGCTTGGTCAGCATGAATGGCGGCAGGTCGAGCTCAAGCCGCGTATTGACGTCCTCGATGACCCGATCTACCCGCCGGCGCAGAAACCAGCGCCCGCCCGGCAAAATGAAATGGGCAACAAGCGACGCCGCCGCCAGCAGGCTGATGAGAACGGCAAGCCAGATCGGGACCTCGATTGTGTCCAGCACCCTTTCCGCCCCTCCTTTCTGGCGAATATATTCTTGCAAATTGGCCGAAAACAGCTTGCCAGCCCGCGCCGGACCGGGGCTTGATCCAGATCAATAAGGAGAGACGGGCCCTATGCCGGGACCGCGCC
>CAZBKQ010000132.1:0-2194 GCA_964492555.1 uncultured Rhodospirillaceae bacterium
ACCACGGCGGTAAGGGCTCCGATGCCCACCACGCCGCGGTGACCGGCGACACGGTTGGCGATCCCTACAAGGATACTGCCGGCCCGGCGGTAAACCCCATGATCAAGATCACCAACATTGTGGCACTTTTGGTACTGGCGGTGCTGGCGCACTGATCGCGTTCCGATCACCCAATAAAAAACCCCGGGGCTCCATCGGGCCCTGGGGTTTTCCTTGCCTGGATATAGGTCGGCAGCGCGTTACTGACCAACTTTGGAGAACCGCCCGATATTGCCGAAGAGCTGCTGGATAATCGAAAGTTCATTGCCGGCGGTAGGCGTCACGCGGCTGACCAGCTCGACTTCCTTCTTGTTGTTCTCGGTGTAGGTGATGATGTCATCCACCACTTCGTTGTCGTCGAAAATGATGGCAATTATCTTCCGCTCGATCAGCTCTGGAGGAAAGAAGGCCGTACTTTCGGTGCGTTCGGACATGTAGTACCAGACGTTCTTACGGAACACGCTCGCCGTGGATGGCGTGCCGAGCGCCTGCTCGACGTCGCGTAGGGTGCTGGTGCCGGGTTGGATTTCGGCAAGTGTATCGGGATCCGGCTGCTGGCCGTGCACGTTGATGGTAGGGCTACACGCCGAAAGGGCGGACAGTACAACCAGGATACGGCCGTGGCGGACAAGAAAGTTCATGGGACGCGTGACGTTTTTGCGATGAATCAGGTTCAGGATGTGCGGGGGACGATGACACCCGGTGTTTCCATAAGTCAACTGGACGCGGAGCGCGGGTCATGCTGAAACAGCTGCGCGAACGCCGAGCCCGTCGGGACCTGGCCCATGCGCTGCACACGCGGGTGATCGAGCAGGCGCGCCGGCCGCACTTCTACGCCGTTCTGGGCGTGCCCGATACGATGCTGGGTCGCTACGAGATGGTGTGTCTGCACGCTTATCTCGTCCTGACGCGCCTCAAGCGCGAAGGTGACGCGGGTGCATGCGTGGCGCAGACCCTGCACAACATTCTTTTCGACGACTTCGATATCGCCCTGCGTGAAACCGGGCTGGGCGATATGGGGATCGGTAAGCGCATTAAGAAACTGGCCCGCAACCTCCATGGGCGTATTTCGGCTTACGATTCCGGCGTCTCTGCCAGTGACAAAGAACTTGCGGCCGCCCTGAGCCGTAACATGTACGCCAGCGCTGAACCCAGCGATGCGCAGGTTACGGGCATGGTTGCTTATGTTCGCGCGGCGCGGCGCGACATTGATGACTGCCCGGCTGCTGCGTTGTTCGCGGCGGCACTGGCCTTTCCCGATCCCGAAGCATTTGCGCCCATCGATACGCCGGTGCGTGGAACGGAGTTCACACAGTGAGCTCGCCTGAGGGAAACGGCGAACTGAATCGGTCGTTCGATGTAAGCCGGCTGGAAACCAACTATCCCAAGGTCCTGAGGGTCGAGGCCTCGCCCGAGGAGTGTGGAGCCATCGCGGAGCGACTCGGGATACTTTCCGTCGGAGCCGTTGCAGCAAAACTTCAGATCCTGGCCGACGGGTCCGGTGACGTAAAGGTTTACGGGACGCTGGCGGGCGAAGTGGAGCAGGCCTGCGTTGTTACGCTGGAACCGGTTTCGGAGACCGTCGAGACACAGGTTACGCAGCGTTTTTCGCGGCGAATCGGCGAAGAGGAGGGCGAGGAAGAGGATCCCTTAGAGCCGATTGTCGACGATCAGATCGAGTTGGGTGAAATCCTGGTGCAGATCTTAGCGCTGGCTCTGAACCCCTATCCACGTGCACCCGGCGCAACTTTCGAGCCCGTGGGAGACGAGGAAACCGCTAGATCTGGACCCTTCGCCGTACTTGCGCAACTGCGCGACACGCCGAACAAGATAGGGGAGTAAAGGGGCAAAAGGTGGTTTACGACAAGAAATCTTGCGATTCGCTTGCCGGGCGGTGCATTTTTGGGTATCTAGCCGCCGCAATCCGCTATTTGCGGAGGAACTCATACTTCCCCCTGAAAGGGAAAAAAGATGGCTGTACCGAAGAAAAAAGTTTCGAAGGCGCGACGAAACATGCGGCGCTCGCACGATTCTCTGAAGCAGCCGGCTTATGTTGAAGACGAGACCACGGGCGAATTCCACCGTCCGCATCACGTTGACATGAAGACCGGTTACTACAAGGGCCGTCAGGTCATTGAGGTTAAGGAGAAGATCT
>CAZBKQ010000133.1:0-2149 GCA_964492555.1 uncultured Rhodospirillaceae bacterium
AGTTTCACCCGCGACGAAGAGATCAAGGGGTCATCCGATCGCGGTTTCGGCATCGTTTTTGTCGTTGTTTTCCTTCTGATTGGTCTCTGGCCATTGACCGGCGAAAACGGGCCGCGCATCTGGTCACTTTCCGTTGCGGGTTTGTTGCTCCTGATCATCCTGATCCGACCCGGGCTCCTCGCGCCGCTCAACCGGCTCTGGATGAAATTCGGGCTATTGCTCCACAAGATCGTCAACCCCATTATTATGGGGCTGATCTTTTTTCTGACTGTTCTGCCAACCGGCCTGGTAATGCGGGCGCTGGGCAAGGATTTGCTGAACCAACGCCTGGACAAGGACGCGAAATCCTACTGGATCGACAGGAAACCCCCGGGTCCTGATCCGGACACAATGATCAACCAATTTTGAGTAAGTAGATGTCTTTTTTAGCTGAACTTTGGCGATTTCTGAAAGTCCGCAAGAAATTCTGGCTTTTGCCGATTCTGGTGATGATGGTTGTTTTTGGCGGACTGATCGTTCTTACCCAGGGATCGGCGGTAGCGCCCTTCATCTATACGATCTTCTGATCCGGCGGGAGCGCGGTAAATGCAGATTTTGGGAATTTCGGCCTTTTATCACGACAGCGCCGCCACGCTGATCAAGGACGGCAAGGTTATCGCCGCCGCCCAGGAAGAGCGATTTACCCGAAAAAAGCAGGATTCCGGTTTTCCTAGGCTTGCCATAGATTATTGCCTTGAAGAAGGCGGTATAGAGCTCGGGGACGTCGACTTTGTCGCCTTCTATGACAAACCTTTCCTGAAATTCGAACGGCTTCTGGAAACCTATGTCGCATTCGCGCCGCGCGGATTCGAATCTTTCCGAATGGCCATGCCTGTCTGGCTCAAGGAAAAACTGTTTCAGAAGTCTCTGCTGCGCGACAAGCTGCGCGAGGCCGCGCCCGATTTCAACTGGGACAACAAACTCCTGTTTGCCGAACATCATCAGAGCCACGCGGCCAGCGCATTCTATCCGTCCCCCTTCGAAAGCGCGGCGATCCTGACGATGGACGGTGTCGGCGAATGGACCACGACCTCGCTTGGGCTCGGCAAGGGCAATTCGGTGGAGATGGTAAAGGAGATTCACTTCCCCCACTCCCTCGGTTTGCTTTATTCCGCCTTCACCTATTACACCGGCTTTCGGGTCAATTCGGGCGAATACAAGGTCATGGGCCTCGCGCCCTATGGCGAACCGGAATATGTCGATCTGATCATGGACAACATTATCGACGTGAAGGAAGACGGCTCCTTCCGCCTCGATATGGCCTATTTCGATTATTGCACCGGGTTGCGCATGACCAACGACAAGTTCCATGACTTGTTCGGCGCGCCGCCGCGCGACCCGGAAACGCTGCTGACCCAGCGCGAGATGAACCTCGCCGCCTCAATCCAGAAAGTGACCGAGGAAATCGTCCTCCGTCTTGGCCGGTCCATCGCCAGGGAAACCGGTGAAAGGAATCTTTGCCTAGCTGGCGGCGTTGCGCTCAACTGCGTCGCGAATGGAAAATTGCTGCGCGACAAGAGCTTCGACAATATCTGGGTGCAACCGGCAGCGGGCGATGCCGGCGGCGCGCTCGGCGCGGCAATGGTGGCCTATCACCATTTCCAGGGCCAGCCGCGAAAACTGAACGGCGTGATGGACGGCATGAAGGGCTCTTACCTGGGTCCGGAATACGATGATGATGAGATCGCCGCCCGGCTCGAAGCGGCGGGCGCGAAATTCACCCGGCTCGGCCCCGATCAAACGATTGAAGATACCGCGCGGGCGCTGGCGGACGGCAAGGCCGTGGGCTGGTTCCAGGGCAGGATGGAATTCGGACCCCGCGCGCTTGGCGGGCGATCCATTCTCGGCGATCCGCGTGATCCCGCGATGCAGAAAACACTGAACCTTCGCGTAAAATACCGCGAATCTTTCCGCCCCTTTGCGCCATCGGTCCTGGCGGAAGATGTCGCGGACTGGTTCGAGATGGAGGACGACGATATCAGCCCCTATATGCTGACGGTTGCCGACGTAAAGGAAGAACACCGCCGCGAAATGACGGAAGAGGAAAACGCGCTGTTCGGCATCGACAAGCTGAACGTGCCACGCTCATCCATCCCGGCTGTTACCCATG
>CAZBKQ010000134.1:0-2104 GCA_964492555.1 uncultured Rhodospirillaceae bacterium
CCCTGCCACCGTGCCCGGTTGGTATCGACTGCGAGATGCAGTGGCCCGATCGTCACGTCTTCATCCATCTTTGCGCGCTCGTCGGCCGCGTCGCCGGGCTGCGTCCGCGGTCCCTGAAGGGTCAACTCGATGCGTTTGGCGAGTATCGAAAAGCTCCGCGATTTTTCCACGAAATCGACTGCTCCGCCGTGCAGCGCAGCCTCTTCGTAGAACTGATCGGTCAGAACCGTCAGGAAAATAACGGGAAAATCGTAACTCGCTTCCCGCATCCGCCGCAGCACCTCTATTCCGTTGATCTTTGGCATTTTCCAGTCGAGAAGCACCAGATCGCAGGTATGCCCCTGCGCCAGCCAGTCGAGGATCACCTGACCGTCGGCAAACCCTTCGACGTTGTATCCCGCAGCAAGAAGATTACCGGCGAGCGATTCCCGAAACAGCGGATCGTCATCCGCGATCAAAATGCGCGCAGAGACGTCCAGGGATTTAGCGAGCCGTGCCGGCATTGGCCCATTTGATCCTGCTGGCGCATGTTTCGATCAACATCGAATCTCTTGCGCGTTGATACTTGTTCTTTGCGCCCGTACTGATCTCGTAAGTCAGCGCGCGAAATTTCTGTTTGGCGAGATCGGGATAGAAAAACAGCCGCATCCGGCATCCATCCTGTTCCCACGCCCATACCGTAGCTGGCTGAGCCAGGGTGATACGGTGCGGCTCTCCGAGGATTTCCGCGATGGCGGATTTGTCCAGACCGACCAGCATTTTCGGATCCACGATCACCGGTTTCGATTTCGGCCGCGGCACGAAGGCGGTTTCCGCCTTTTTATCCTTCAGATCGCCCGGTCCCGGCGATCCGGGCTCAGCCCAGTCGACCTGCTGTCTCAGTTCCGCGACCGTTGGCGCCCTGGAGACGCCGTCGGACGATGTGGCGGCATCGATCCGCTCGATCAGCGTACAGCCCGATATCGACAGACAGAATGCCGCGAACACGGCGCGGCCAATCAGGTTCTTCATGCTTCCTACCCCTTTGCGGGCCCAGCCTACGCGACCAGCCTACCCGCTTGTCCCACGGTGGCCGCGCCCGGATGTGCCGGTCATGCCTTCAGCTTACCGGCATCCGACTATAAGGCAATATTGCGTTAACAGAGGTTAACGGAACGTGAATGCCCCAAAATTGTCACAGCGATGACGCACCTATGTCGCAGCCCCCCGGCGTAGGATTTAGTCATGGCAAACGGCGGGTAGGCCGACGCATCGATCAACCGGGTACGGAAACCGCGTCGCCGCCGTTTGCCAAACTTTGAAAGGGGAACAGGATGTACATAGACACCGAACTGAAAACGATCTCGGCAATACGGCGGGTAGCGCACTCCCCCTCGCTCGCAGCTATCGGACCGGCCGAGGCGTTGCCGGCGCACAAATCCCTTCGGCGGATTTTGAGCCTGCTTCAGTCTGTAAATATCCGTCTCAGCCTGTTTACTTTCAAAGCCTTGCCGGGTGCGATCACCCGGCATGTGCTTTTTTCCGCGGTTGAATCAGCGGTCGACGATTCCGGCCTGGCCTTCGAACTTGAGGACGGACGCATCGGCGCGCTGGTCTACGGGTGGCGGCCGCCGGGTGCCGGTGACGACTGGGTAGAGAGCCGGACGCTCTCCCGGTTGGACTGGGCGCTCGGCGGCCCCAACTCCGCGGAGCATATCGTAGACATCTATTCGGTCCACCGTCCTTCGGTAGAAATCGCGTCCGATGAAGACGCGCTAAATCTGCTGCTGACTGCGGAACGAATGGCGCCTTTCCCCACAGGCAAAAAAGCGCACATTATCTAGAGCCCACGATCGGCAGCTACGCCATGTCCAGATCGGTTCTCTCGCTAATTGCGGCATTCCTTTTCGCCATCGCCTATGGATGGACATCGGATTTCGCCTATCGGACAGCTCCTTCTGTCGCGCCGAACGCCGCCGCTGCCCCTTTCGAGAGCGCGCCTGCAGATCAGCGTCAGCAAGACGCCCCCCCGACCGTAACCGCGGGATGGTTCATATAGCCGCTCTTTGTTAGCGTCGGGCCGTCATGACGCGAAAGCATCTCCACAATCGGTTCGCCGCACTCT
>CAZBKQ010000135.1:0-2074 GCA_964492555.1 uncultured Rhodospirillaceae bacterium
ATATCCGGTCAACGGTTCCGGAAAAAAAGCCGTAATTGACGCCGAAGACCGCAACGGCGATAACGGCAGTGAGCAAAGCCGTTTGGCAAATTTTCTCTCGCCAGATGCCGGCGCACCACAAAACCGCCAGCAGCGAAGCGGTAATGATGAATTCAAGAAAATTATTCTCGGCCGCGCCGATCAACCAGAATTTCCCCGCGACAAACGGCAGCCAGGCCCGCCGCACCATCAGCTCCAGATCCCGGCCGTTCCGGACGCCATCTACGATATGATCGAGAACGCCCAGCCCCAGCACCAGAAGCAACCCGCCGATGCCGGCAAGCGCGATCGCGCCGGAAGGAACAGTCGCGCGTATCAGTAGGGGTCTAGGCACACAGATCAGTGTGCTGACCACGATACCCGCCGCGAAAATGATCGCGGATTGTTTCGCGAAAAAAGCGAGAACGAGCAATGCAGCGGCGCAATCCTGCCAGACCGCGCGGCCTTCCCGCAGAAAACGGAGATGCGCCATGACCGCTGCCGTCCCCAACAAGAGATAGAGACAATCGCTTCTCGCGGTAACATTCCACGGGAATAATCCTGTGAATACAGACAGCGACGCCACGGCGGACCAGAGCGGCGAAAGATCGAACAATCGACGTCCCGCGCCATATAGCGCACCCGCAAGCAGAAGCGCGCTCACAACGCTGATTGTCCTGCCGACACGATAGAGCGCGTCTAGATCACCCGGCTCCACCCCCACAAACGAAGCGATCCCGGCCGCCAACCAGTAGAAAAGCGGTGTGTATTGATTGATCGCGAACGGAACCGCGTCCAGTGGAGGATAAATCGGCAGGCCCTCGAGCAACCGATCGAAAAAAAAATTATGGTCGGTTCAACGCCGCGAATATCGGGAGAGTTGCTGGTCCAGGCCAAAAAGAAAGAAACAACGCCCGCCAATCCAAGAACAAAAACTACCGGTCGCGCGGCGGCCACGGATTCGTCTCCGGCTCAGCTATCGAGCGTATCTTCCGCGAACAGGGTCTCCGGCGCGTACGGTTCGTCGATCAGACCCTGATCATGGGAATATTTGATAAACCGTTCGATATTGTCGCGGTTTTCCTTAAATCCATTACGCCACGGATTGCCGGGCAGCCGCGCCCACTGTTCCTCATAGGCGTGCCGCCCCCAGGCGAGGCGCGACCAGTTGGGATCCTCGTAATAGCTGTCTGAAATCTCCCAGGCCTGGTTGCACATATCCAGCACGGCGCGGGCGATCCACGGCTCCTTCGCCAGCAGATCCTCCTGCACCGTCATCACATGCATGATGGGGAAATCGCCGTATTTCTTGTAATAGGCCTCTTCCTCCGCCTGCGGGTCGCGGAACAGCCGACGCGCCCTTGTCTTGCCGGTGGTCACCGATTTCGGCGGGTGCGGCAGGAAGAACCCGTCGATCTCTCCCGCTTCCAGCAGATTACCGAGATTTTCCCGGTCGCCGAGGAAATCGATCTTAACCCCCGGCTTGGGCTCGAACTTGACCTTTTCCGCGGTGGTCAGCAGCCAGTGGATGTCTTCCCATTTCACCCCGTAATGGAATTTGAGATCCCCCTTGGCGAGCAGCGACAGCGTCGTCTGAAAAGACGACAGCGCGATTTTCTTGCCCGGCAGCTGGTTCGGCTCCCACAAATCACTGTCGGGATGGACCCACATCTGGCTCTGGCTGAACAGCCGGCGCGGAAAGACCGGGATACCGACAATGGGCAGGCCCCTGCCCTTCGCCATCAGAAAACTCGACATAGAAAATTCGGCGATGTCGAATTCCTTCTTGTGCAGCATGCGCTCATGCCGGTCATCGCCATCGCGCCAGTCCTGGCTTTGCCCGACCTGAAAAATCTCCAGCTCCACCCCGTCGGGCGGCGTCACCGTACCGTCGAAAAACGGATAATGGCGGTCATAGCGGTCAAGCGCGATGGAAAGTTTCATGTCTGCCCCCTGTGTTTGAGATCGGGCAGACTATGCCATCGGCGCGGCGCCCGGAACAGGGGCTCTAAACCGGCACCTCACCCAGCACGGTGGAGCGGTGCATGCGGCGCAC
>CAZBKQ010000136.1:0-2047 GCA_964492555.1 uncultured Rhodospirillaceae bacterium
TTGACGGAAAAACCGTGTCCTCCGATGTCCGGCTGATCGTCACGCCGGGCAGCCAACTGATCTACAAACAGGCGCTCAAGGCCGGTTATATCGAAAAGATCATGGATGCCGGCGCGGTGGTGACCAACGCGACCTGCGGCGCTTGCGGCGGCGGGCATCTGGGAATTCTGTCCGCGGGGGAAACCTGCATCACGGCGAGCACGCGGAATTTCAAGGGCCGCATGGGCGATGCCGACTCGCGCGTCTTTATGGGATCGCCCGCGACGGTGGCGGCGTCGGCCATTCGCGGCACGATCACCGATCCGCGTGACATTACGGGAGAGGGCTGATGGAAAAACCGGTACTCGAAGGCAAGGTCTGGAGCTTTCCCGATAACATCAACACCGATCTGATCCTGCCCGGCCGCGCGCAATATTTTACGGAAGAAGAACAGATGAAGGTGGTATTCGAGGCCAACCGTCCCGGCTGGGTAGATGAGGTCCAGCAGGGGGATATCATTGTCGCCGACCGTAATTTCGGCTTGGGATCATCCCGCCCGGCCGCGCGCAGCCTGCGCAATGTCGGGGTTGCCTGTCTGGTGGCGGAAAGCATCAACGGGCTGTTTTTCCGCAATTGCGTGAATTGGGGGTTTCTGGCGCTTGAATGTCCCGGCGTCGCGGCGGCATTCGAGGAAGGCGATATCGCGAAGGTCTCTTTCGAGGATTTCACCGTCACCAACACGCGGACCGGAGAAACATTGCAGGCAGGCGCGGTGCCCGATGCGCTGCTCGCCACCATGCAGGCGGGCGGCGTGCTGCCCGTGCTGGAGGCGGAAGGGCTGATCGCGAAGGAGTGAGCGATGGCTGATCCGGAGTCCTCCCGGCGCTGGTACAAGGTGCTGATTCCCCAGAAGATAGAAATTCCCACCATAATTTCTCTCGTGACCGCGGGCCTCTATTTTATCGGCCATACGTGGCATCGGACCTATCTGGAAGGCTTCGGAATCCCGATCGATGCCGTGCCTTTGCCGCTTGAAACCATCATCCTGCTTTCATTCAAGATTTTAGTGCCGTATCTGTTTCTGGTCGGTTGGGTAATTATGTTCGGTCTCTATGACGGGCCGCCCGAAACCACCGGCGAGGCGTTTGCCGCTAACGTCCCGTTCTTGATGGGGGCGGCCGTCCTGGTGCTGGCAGGTTGGGGGGAATGGGTTAATTCGTCGCGAGTGCGCGGAACCGTTTTTGTTCCGGCGATAGAAAATGTTCAGCGGACATTTATGGAATTCTTCCCCTTTATCAAGATGGGCGGGATCGTGCTCGCCCAATGTGGAGTCCTTGCGGGGAGCATCTATATAGCCGTGCGCCGTGTGTCGTTGTCGCGCCTCGTTATGGGGGCGGGTGTTGCCGCAAGGTTGGGGGCATTTCTTGTGTCGTTGATCGTCCTCTACTGGTTCGCCGCTGTATTCGGCAGTCTGGTTGCGACAATGGAGATCGTCGGGCTAAAAAGCCGCCACCTAATGTCTATCGAGGCAAAGGAAAAGACGCATCCGGTACATGGCAAAACCGTTTATCTGATCGCGCTCGCTGGCGGGCGATACGTGATTTACGAGCGGAATAAGGAAGACATCCTTAATCCCCATGTCTGGCTGGTGCCGGAGGGTGAAATCGCCGCCGCGCGCGTGCGTCGGGAGGCGTTTGATTTCTCCTGGTATAAAAGGCTCCACGAGAAAATTTTTTAATCCTTGGAATGTCTCCGAACGGTTCCGCCCTATACCCCTCATCGACGCTGGTTTAGGCTCGTCCGAAACAACAGGTGAGGCCCATGGGGAACGACAGCAGCGGTCGCGGATACCGCGATTTTCACGAACATATCGCAGCACTTGAAGCGGCCGGTCTACTGACCACTATCGATCAGCCGGTCAACAAGGACAAGGAACTGCACCCGCTGGTCCGCTGGCAGTTTCGCGGCGGCATTCCGGAGGCCGAACGCAAGGCTTTCCGCTTTACCAATGTCACCGACAGCAAGGGGCGCGCCTACGACATGCCGGTGGTGGTCGGCGCGCTTTCGA
>CAZBKQ010000137.1:0-2045 GCA_964492555.1 uncultured Rhodospirillaceae bacterium
TGTGGGACCGGGCAACCGGCGTGATCATGCATTCCCTGGCCATTCCGCGCGCGGTTTGCGTTCTGGCCGGCGGCATCTGGAACGGTGAAATCGACGATCAGGGCCGGGTCGTGCTTGAGGTCGCGGCGGCGGAGGACAATCCGGACTGGAATATCGTTCAATCGCCTTTCATGGCGGAAAAGGCGCGTACGGTTTCCTTTACCCATAAATTGATCGTTGGCGGCGATACACTTTCCTACGACGAGACCACGATGGTTGATATCTATGGAAAGTTGTTCGAACACACTGATGCGAACGAGCTGAGCAGCGCCTGAGCGCCCTTGCCGATCCGGTCCCGCGGGTCATAATCAGCATCAATAAAATAATCTGACGGGGAGAAATCTGATGAAAATTGTCGTTTACGGGCCGGATATGCGGACCGGTGTTCTGACGGGCGCGGAAATTGTCGATATCGGCCGGGCGCTGGAAAAATCCGGCGACGCCAACGGTGAGGGCATGTCGACCCTGCAGAGCCTGATTGAGGGCGGCAAGGCCATTCTCGACAAGGTGCAGTCGGCTGTCGAAAACCTCGGCGAGGCGGGTGGCGATATTATTTCGAATGTGGCCGATACGGTGCTGCATGCGCCGCGTGTCCCCGGTGGGAGGATCGCCTGCTGCGGCGGTAACTATCCGGCGCATGCCATCGCCATGGCGCAGCGCCGCGTCGAACGGGGCGAACCCAACCCGATCAAGGGCGATCCGGCGGATTATGTGCGCGACCGGGGCTTCTGGGGGTTCTGGAAAATCGACCGGGAATCGCTCGGCCATGACGGCAAGATGACCTATCCGGAACGCTGCACCTATCTGGATTACGAAGGCGAATGCGCCGTCGTCATCGGCAAGCCCGGCAAGAACATAAAAGCCGGTGATGCCGCCGATCACGTCTGGGGGGTGACCCTGCTGGGCGACTGGTCGATCCGCATGGCGCCAGAGGGCGGGCCGCTGAAATTCGCGCTGCAGAAAAATTTCGACGGGTGCTGTTCGATCGGCCCCTGTATCGAGGTCGGCGATATCGATTTCATGAAGATCGATGTGGAAACACGGGTGAATGGCGAAGACCGCCAGAAATTCGTTTCCGGCGATATGGCGTTTTCCTATGCCGAATATCTTGAACATCTGTCCAAGGATTTCACTTTTCAGCCCGGTGACATGATTTCCGGCGGCACAGCCGAAGGCACGGCAATGGACTCATCACCGACAGGCGAGGACGGCAAGCCGGTCAAGGATCGTTTTCTCAAGCCCGGCGATGTGGTGGAGATCGAGAGCCCGCAGATCGGCATCTTGCGCACGCATATCGTGTAAGGGGGAGCGGTTTCTAGGGTGTCTTAACCGAAGATTTACCCGTGTTTGCCTATGCTAACCATTCAGCAGCCGGCAGGTCGTCGGCGCGAACCGGAAAGCATAGTGAACGCCATGTCTGAAAACCCTGATCAATCGAAGCGGCTGAAGGTCCTGGTGGCCGAGGACGAACCCGTATCGAGCGTTATGCTCGGCGACATGCTGGAATTGTGCGGGCATGAGCCCGCCTTTGCCCGCGACGGGCTGGAAGCGGTCGAGGCCTTCAAGAATGGCGATTTCGACCTGGTCCTGATGGATATCCGCATGCCCCACCTCGACGGGATCGAGGCGACGCGGCAAATCCGGGCCCTGGGCGAAAAAGGCGCCATGGTGCCGGTTATCGCCATCACTTGCGAACCGGAGGCATTCAAGCTGGTGACCCGTGACCGTCATGACATGGACGGGTATATCGGCAAGCCTTATGACCTCGACACGTTAAAATACGTTATCGACGTCACGCTGACGGAAACCGGCGCGCCGGAACTGGTCTGGAAATAGCCTTCCCTAAAGCGCGTTGGCAGGACGCCTCAAGGTCCGCCAGATGTGAGAGGCCGGCGTATTGTCATTGCCGAGCCCTTCTTCCGGCTGTTTGAAATGGCGGCCGATAATGTCTTCGAAATCCATAATATCGACCACGACGTCCGGATCGAAGGAATAGAGATCGTTCA
>CAZBKQ010000138.1:0-2034 GCA_964492555.1 uncultured Rhodospirillaceae bacterium
GCAAAGCCGATACGGTTACCGGCTGGGGCCGGCGGGGGGGAAACGTTCATGACAGATCCGGAAATTTAACAGGATGGGCGCTGCCGGGGCAAGGGACGTTTCCGCGCCTGAAGGCGCATGATAGGCTTCGGCAACGACTATTTTCAGGGAGTGCGATCACATGGGAGGCTGGGCCAGCGCCGCCGTCGACGGCAGGGAGATGCGGATTTATGTCGATACACCGGTGGGTGACGGGCCGCACCCCGCAGTGCTGGTGATGTTCCATCGCACCGGGATGGATCAGTTCACTTTCGACCGGGTCGATTTGCTGGCGGCGGCAGGTTTCCTCGCCATTGCGCCGGATTTCTACCACCGCCATCCGGAGCTGGAGAGCGACGGACCGGCCGAATTTCGTAACGACAACGAATTCATCGCCGATATTGAGGCCGCGCTCGGCTATCTGAAAGAACGGGGCGACGTGGATATGAGCCGTGTCGCCATCCTGGGCCATTGCATGGGCGGACGAACATCATTTTTCGGCGCCAGCGTCTTCTCCGACGCGTTCAAGCTGTGCGTCGTTTATTACGGCGGCGGCATGTTCTCGGCCTGGGGAGAAGGCCCGACGGCGTTCGAGCGGCTCGATAATCTGAAGTGCCCCGTGCAGGGACATTTCGGTGGCCAGGACAAGAATCCCTCGCCGGAAGATGTGGCGAAGTTCGACGAAAAGCTGACCGCGAACGGGGTTGAGCATATTTTCTACAATTATCCTGACGCCAATCACGCTTTTCAGGACCCTGGCAATAAGCGCGGCAATCACAATCCGGAAGCGGCGGCACTCGCCTGGTCGCGGACGATCGATTATCTGGACGAAAGATTGTAAGGGAGGAATAGATGCCTGCTTTTTTCATTGCCAATCAGCTTGAGGTTACCGATCCGGACACAATGGCCGAATACCGGAAGGACGCGGTCAAAAATATCGAAAGTGCCGGGGGCCGGTTTCTGGTACGCGGCGAGGTCGGCGAAAGGTTGGAGGGCGATGTGTCGCCCGCCCGCATTATCATGATCGAATTCGATGATATGGCCGCGCTCAAGGCCTGGTATGACGGTCCGGGTTATGCCGATCTGAAACGTATGCGCCTGTCGGCGTCCAGATCGGACATCTTCTGCGTGGAAGCCTGATCGGACTAGAGGCGTTGAATGCCCACTGGTGTGGGTTATTCCGGTAAATTCGGCTGAGCTGGCATTTTCCCTGAAATAATTCTAAAAAACTGGTCAACCTCCTTTTGGATATTTGAATTGTTTGGATTTGTATTTCAACCGCTGATTGGTTGTTTCAAGCGATAAAAAGACATATCCTCACAATGTTGTGAACAGTGTGTGATCGTTCCTGTATCGTGGCGCGCGCTGGGGTTGGCTTCACCTTTTGCGAACTTTGGCAAGACGGAATGGAGCATGCGCAATGATCTTCAATCATCTGAAACTCTGGTTAACCGCGTTTCTTTATTCGCTGTTTTTAGGCGGTGCCGTTAACGCGACAACCATCGTCCTGCAGCCAGGTCCGGGGCTGAACGACGGGTCGGACACCGGAACCCAATTGGCCGGTAAGGATACCGGCTACGCCAACGGTGCCTATACCGGTAGCGAAAACCTTCACTGGATTTCCAACCCGACCTGGGCGGGGCCCGGTCGAGCCTATTTCCAGTTCGATCCACTGTCGGAAGTATCCGCCGGTACGGTGGTAACGAGCGCGACGCTGACGCTCACCAATCTGTTTCGGTCGAATATCGGCTGGCCGCGAACCGAAACCCTCACTCTCGACACCATCAATTCGGCATGGAGTGAAAACAGCGTCAGCGGATATTTGCCGACGACGGCTTTCGCCTCCGTCAGTGCCAATCCGGTCTCCGACTGGGCGTTAATCGACGATCCGTTTGCGCCCGGCAATGGCGCGTATCTGGGCGAAGTCGATTTCGATGTCACCAGTTTGGTGCAATCCTGGATCGATACCCCTGCTTCGAACAATGGCGTTTCGTATGGCATCGGCGGGTCGGCCTA
>CAZBKQ010000139.1:0-1990 GCA_964492555.1 uncultured Rhodospirillaceae bacterium
CGTTCTCTATGACGTGCTCAAACAACATCGCGACGCGGGCGGCATGGCAGCGATCGCCACCAATGTCGCGTTGGAGATCGAGGCGACCCGAACACTCGATATGGCGGCATTCGCGGCCGAACCAGCGGCATGACCGGGTTCAGCGCGACATTGCGGCGGGAACTGACCCTGACATTGCGTCAGGCGGGCGATTCCGCCGTGATCGTCATGTTTTTCGTTCTCGTCGCCATATTGTTTCCCTTCGGACTCGGGCCGGATCCGAATCTTCTCGCCCGCATCGCGCCGGGTATTATCTGGGTGGCGGCGTTACTGGCCGCCATGCTGTCGCTCGACCGGCTGTTCGCCGCCGATTTCGAGGATGGCAGTCTGGAACAGCTCGCGCTTTCGCCGTCGCCATTGAGCGTAACCGTCGCCGCAAAGCTCGCCGCACACTGGTTGACCACCGGCCTGCCGCTGATGATCGCCGCCCCGCTGATCGGCATTCTTTATAATCTACCGACGAACGTGTTTCCGGTATTGCTGCTCGGTATGGCGCTCGGGACGCCGGTTCTCAGCCTGATCGGCGGGATCGGCGCGGCCCTGACCCTAGGCGCGCGGCGGGGCGGCGTGCTGCTGTCTCTGCTGGTGCTGCCGCTGCTGGTTCCGGTGCTGATTTTCGGCACCGCCGCGGCGGATGCCGCGCTCGGCGGGTTTTCGGCGAAATCGCCGCTGCTGCTGCTCGGGGGTATATTGCTGGGATCACTTGCGATCGCGCCGATCGCCACCGCTGCCGCCATCCGCCAAGCGCTGGAATAGACTATGACCGCGATCAACACTCCGTGGGGTGCGGCAATAACGCTTTGAAATTCCTTGCCAGAATCCCCAACATTGGGATAGTCGCCCCTATCGAAGACAGATAACCGAAACCAGAGAGCATGTTCAACTTCCTCGCCAACCCCGTCCGGTTCAACCGGGTCGCCGACCGGATAATGCCGTGGGCAGCCGGGCTGACCGCGATTTGCCTGGGGTTGGGACTGTGGTACGCACTGTTCGCCTCGCCGCCGGATTACCAGCAGGGTGAGACCGTGCGCATCATGTATGTGCATGTACCGAGCGCGTGGATGGCTCTGTTCGTCTATTCCTTCGTGGCTATCGCAAGCGCGGTCGGGCTGATCTCGCGGCACCCGCTGGCGCATCTTTCGGCCCAGGCCGCAGCCCCGATCGGGGCGTGTTTTACCTTTCTGTGCCTCGCCACCGGATCGCTCTGGGGAAAGCCGATGTGGGGCGCCTGGTGGGTATGGGATGCAAGGCTGACCTCCGTTCTGGTGCTGTTTTTTCTTTATTTGGGGTTCATGGCGCTCCATAACGCGTTTGACGATCAGGCGCGCGGCGAAAAATCCGCCGCTATTCTGTCCCTGGTGGGATTCGTCAATGTGCCGATCATCAAATTTTCCGTCGATTGGTGGAATACGCTGCATCAACCGGCCAGCGTGGTGAAGATGAGCGGCCCGGCCATTCACGCCTCCATGCTGATGCCGCTTCTGCTGATGGCTGTGGGGTTCACCCTGTTCTTTTTCTGTGTGCTGATCGTCCGGATCCGCGCCTTGCTGCTGGCGCGGCGGGCGCGGGCGCTGATGATGGCCAACCGGCAGGCGGCGTGATCATGGCGGCGATTTCGGACTTTCTTGAGATGGGCGGGTATGCGGCTTTTGTCTGGCCCGCCTATCTGCTGGTCGCCTTGGGGTTGATCGGCATCTGGGTGTTGAGCCGGCGCGAGGTCAGACAACGCGCGGCAGAGGTCGCGGCACTGGAAGCCGCCAACCCGAGACGGCAGGCAAGAGGGGCCGGCAATGACGCGTAAGCAAAGACGGATGAGTTTCGTTCTCGCCGGGCTGGCGCTGCTGGCCACGGCGGCGGCGCTGGTGCTGTCGGCTCTCAGCGACAGTATCGTCTATTTCTACAGCCCGACCGATCTGGTGGAAAAGAAACCCAAGCTGGATCAACGGCTGCG
>CAZBKQ010000140.1:0-1970 GCA_964492555.1 uncultured Rhodospirillaceae bacterium
GGCGCTTAACACGGCTGGAAGTTCCCTGATCGCCGGCACAAACCGGCCACGCTCACGGTCGATCTCAATATTATCCAGACGTGGTCCTTCCTCGAAATGCGCCTGAATGAAATCCGCCGGGCGGTGAAAATTTGCGCCGGCGAGTGAAAAGGCGGATTTCACCTCTAGCGCGTTGAAGCCGGAATCGGCGGAGAATTCCGCACTGTCGAAACGAACCGGCTTTTCAAACGTCGCGATACCGAAATTCGCGTTGCCGGAGAATTGGGCTCCAATGAAATCCGCGTCGCCGGTGAATTGGGTTTCCCAGAAAGACGCGTTGCCGGAGAATCGGGCTCCGTAGAAATCCGCGTTGCCGGGAAAGATGAAGTTTGAAAAATCGGCGTTATCATCAAATGCATGCCCGCTGAAATCGACCTTCGCGCGTTCCAAATAGTTTCTGGTCGCGTCGTTTGCACCTTTGCCATAAACATCAACCGCCCACTCCTCCGCCTCTTCAAGCTGCTTTTTCTCCTCCAGCATTTTCGCCGCCCAGGCGTTCCACGACGCCCTGCCCGGCTCAAATCGCGCGAGGGTTTCTTCCTTATTCATCGGATCGCGGGGTGAGTTGGTGATGTTGTCTTAGTGCGCCACGCTGCCCCCATCGACGCAGAGCAGCTGGCCGGTGACGAAGTCGCTGTCATGGCTGATCAGATAGATTGCCGCCCCGACCAGGTCTTCCGGTTCTTCCACCCGCTGGATACAGCGCCCGGCAATGTTGGCGTCGATATGCATCTGGGTGAAGGCCTCATCCTCCGTCACCGCCTCCGACGCGGTCAGGCCGGGCGCGATGGCGTTGACGCAGATATTGTCCTCGCCGCATTCCCGGGCCATCACCCGCGTCATGGCGATGATCGCCCCCTTGGTGGTGACGTAATGCAGCTGGCCCGGCGTGCCCTTGAAGGTGGTGCCCGACGCGATATTGACGATCTTGCCGTATTTCTGCTTGCGCATGACCGGCGTCACCGCCTTGGTGATCTGCCAGACGCCGCGGATATTGACGCGCAGCGCGGCGTCGAACTCATCAATATCGATATCCTCGAATTTTGAGTGGTTGAGCGCGCCGAACAGCGCCGCGTTATTCATCAGCCCGTCGATTCGGCCCCATCTTTCCAGCACCGCCTCGACCATGGCTGTGTTGGCGGCCTCATCTGTCTGGTCGCTGATCAGCGCCATCGCCTCGCCGCCATTGGCGTTGATCTCATCGGCCACCGGGGCGGGGTCCAGCACATCGGTGAGGCACACCTTTGCGCCCTCCGCCGCGTAGCCCCGCGCATAGGCGGCGCCGATCCCCTGTGCGCCGCCGGTGACGATGGTGGTCATTCCGTCCAGCATGCCCATGATTTTTCTCCCCTGTCTTTGATGCGCGGATTTTCGTCCCCCTCCCCGGCCTTGTCCCGGCGGGGGAGGGGGTGGTTCCCGAAACAGTAGGGGGACAACAGGCCTTGCTCAAGGGGGCGGAGGACAAGCGGCACATAATTGCCGTGTCTTCGCTCGTACGGACCTGCCACAAGGAAATTTGTCATCCCGGACAAGCGACAGCGCGATCCGGGAACCAGAGTTTTTTCTTTTCCCGATTTTCTGGACCCCGGATCAAGTCCGGGGTGACAATCATCTTTGGAGCGTGATCGTGCGTGCGCAGCCGGGGGAACATCATTTGCCGCCCCGGGCCCTTCCCCCTCCACCAGCTCTTTCCCCCTCCCTGGCCCTCCGCCGGAGGGGGAGGGGAATTCAGGGATGCGTGGCCCTTTTACCCCTTCCCCCATTCCAAAGGGGGAAGGCCGGGAAGGGGGTTTCTTTAATCCGGACAGCCGGGGGTACGGTCTTTCACGCTTTCGCGCGGGTGCGGCAATCCATCCCGCTTGATTTTCGCCGCTCGTGGCGTTTCAATCCGGACCGAAGAGAGACGCAGGGCAAGGACGGAGAAAAACATG
>CAZBKQ010000141.1:0-1939 GCA_964492555.1 uncultured Rhodospirillaceae bacterium
AAAAATCATCGCCGACAGACATGAAGGCGCTATAGGTCGCCCGCCGCCAGAAGGTTGCGCCGACGACCCCGGTATAGAATTCCACCGCGTCCTCGACATTGCCCACGCTGATGGTGAAATGCAGCAGCGCCGCCGGCTTCACCGGCCCGTCCGGCGGGGTGTCCATATGTCTGACGCTGTCCGCGCCCTTTAACACCGCTGATTTGAACTCGCCCATGCGCGCCTCCCTAATCGCCAGAGCGTAGGCGGGGGCGGGGGAGAGGGCAAGATGTCGCTCCTTACACCCCGCTTGCCCGTCTGGCGGGACCGCCCTAACTTCCGTCTGAACCCGGAAGGGAACGGATGAAGAGGAAACACGAATGAGCTGGCAACCGGCCGATGACGGGCTGTGCGAGGGATCGGAGGCCTGCCCCTCGGTGGAAGAGGTCATTCGGCCCAAGGAACATGATATCGGCGCGTTTTCAGTGCGGCGTCTGCTGCCGTCGGACCGGCGCAAGCTGGTCGGGCCGTTTATCTTTTTCGACCATTTCGGGCCGGTGACGCTCGGCCCGGATGAGAATATCGATGTCCGTCCGCACCCCCATATCGGGCTCGCCACGCTGTCCTGGCTGTGGGAGGGCACGATCCTACATCGCGACAGTCTCGGCTATGAACAGGAAATCCAGCCGGGCGAGGTCAACTGGATGACGGCGGGCAGGGGCATCGTCCATTCCGAACGCACGCCGGACCGGCTCCGCGGCGCGGAAAAACGGATCTCCGGGCTTCAGATCTGGATGGCGTTGCCCCAGGAATATGAGGAGGCCGAGCCGTCCTTTCAGCATTACGGCGCGGATGAATTGCCGGTTATCCAACGCGACCGGGTCACCATCACCATCATCGCGGGCTGCGCCTTCGGCGAAACCGCGCCGGTAAGCATTTATTCCGAAACGCTCTATGCCGATATCCGCATGGATGCCGGCGGTGTGGTTACCCTGCCGGCCGATCACGCCGAACGCGCGGTCTATCTGCTGGAGGGAGAGGTGACGATTGAGGGCGTTGAATTCGCGCCAGGTGAAATGCTGGTGCTGCGCCCCGGTCTGGAGGCCTGCGTGACCGCGCCGGGGGGCGCGCATTTCGTCTGGCTCGGCGGCGCGCCGATCGCGGGCGACCGTATCCGCTTCTGGAATTTCGTCTCCTCCAGCCGCGACCGCATCAACCGGGCAAAAGAGGACTGGCGCGAAGGCCGCTTTCCCAGAGTGCCGGGCGATGAGGACGAGTTCATTCCGCTGCCGGAGAAATAGCTCCCCCCGCAAAAGAATGGAAGTCCGGTTTCCCAAGGGAGCCAGGCCGCCCCTTGCCCTGCGCCTTATCGGGGAATCCATTTGACCCATTTCCCTTTTCGGGCGTTAATTTTGCCCGGAAATAAAGTCAGGGGGGATCGGAAATGGCGCGGAATATCATTCTGCTCTCCGATGGAACGGGGAACAGTTCCAAAGCGAATAATCCGACCAATGTCTGGCGTCTGTACAAGGCGTTGGATCTTCAGACCGACGATCAGATCGCGGTGTATGATGACGGTGTTGGGACCTCCGGCATCCGCTTCCTGAAGCTGCTCGGCGGGGTGTTCGGCTGGGGGCTGAAGGCAAACGTGACAGAGCTCTACCGCGCGCTTTGCGAACATTACCGGCCGGGCGACCGGGTCTATATTTTCGGGTTCAGCCGGGGCGCCTATACCGCCCGCGTACTGGCCCATCTCATCGTCACCTGCGGGATCATCGATACAGGAAAGACCATCAGAAAGCGCGGCTGGTTCGGGCGCGAGAGCGCGCCGGTCCCCATATCGCGCCGCGCCGGGCTGGGGTATGCGGTCAAGGCGGCGATGCGCTGCTATCGTCATATGCACTGGCAAAGGGCGAGCTGGATACCGCGGCTCCTCTCCGCGCTGGCGCTTCCCGTCCGC
>CAZBKQ010000142.1:0-1924 GCA_964492555.1 uncultured Rhodospirillaceae bacterium
AATCGTACCAATGTTGCAATGCGGCTTCGTACGCTCAAACTTTTCCTTCGCCATCTTCTTCTCTCCAATATTAGGCGGTGTCGGTCAGCCGGATCAGGCGAGTTTCGCCCGGACTTCCTCTGCCACTGCCTGAGGCACCTGTTCGTAATGATCAAAGAACATTGTGAACTGCGCCCGGCCCTGGCTCATAGACCGAAGGTTGTTGACATAACCGAACATGTTAGCCAGCGGGACCATCGCGTTGACGACGTTCGCATTGGCGCGCGTCTCCATACTGGTCACATTGCCGCGGCGGCTGTTCAGGTCACCGATGATGTCGCCGAGATATTCTTCCGGGGTTACCACTTCGACCCGCATCATCGGCTCAAGCAGTTTCGGCGCTGCCTTTTCGACACCTTCCCGGAAGGCCGCCCGCGATGCGATTTCAAACGCCATGACCGAGGAATCGACGTCGTGGGAGGCGCCATCGATCAGGCGGATATTCATATCGATCATCGGGAACCCGACAAGGACACCGGTCTCGGCGGCGCTCATCAGACCTTTTTCAACACCGGGGATATATTCCTTCGGAACCGAGCCACCGACGATTTCGCTATCGAAGGTAACGCCGGAACCGGATTCGCCCGGCTCGAAGACCAACTTGATACGGGCGAACTGACCCGCGCCGCCGGTCTGCTTCTTATGAGTGTAATCGATCTCGGCAGTTTTGCTGATGGTCTCGCGGTAGGCTACCTGCGGGGCACCGACATTCGCGTCAACCTTGAACTCACGTTTCATACGGTCGACCAGGATATCGAGATGAAGCTCGCCCATCCCCTTGATGACGGTCTGGCCGCTTTCAAAATCTGTCGAAACCCGGAAGGACGGGTCTTCCTGCGCGAGCCGGTTAAGCGCGACACCCATCTTTTCCTGGTCGCTCTTGGTCTTCGGCTCGACGGCGACCTCGATAACGGGATCCGGGAATTCCATGCGCTCCAGAACAACAGCGCTGGCCGGATCGCACAACGTATCGCCGGTCGTGGTGCCCTTGAGCCCGGCCAACGCCACGATATCGCCGGCACGGGCCTCTTCCACGTCTTCGCGGGAGTTGGCGTGCATTTCAAGAATGCGGCCGACACGCTCGCGGTTGTCCTTGACGGAATTCAGAACCGCGCCACCGCCGGTGAGAACACCCGAATAGATACGGATAAAGGTCAGCGATCCGACGAACGGGTCGGTCATCACCTTGAAGGCCAAGGCGGCGAACGGTTCTTCGTCCGTATTGGCCCGTTTGATTTCTTCCTCGGTGCCCATCTTGACACCCTTGATCGCCGGAACATCGACCGGTGAGGGCAGATAATCAACGACCGCGTCAAGAAGCGGCTGAACGCCCTTGTTTTTGAACGCCGTGCCACACAGCACCGGGACGAAAGCGCCTTCAATGGTACCAGAGCGAATGCATTTCTTGAGCACTTCCTCGGACGGTTCATCGCCTTCGAGATAGGCTTCCATCGCATCATCGTCCTGCTCAACCGCCAGTTCGACCAGCTTCATGCGGTATTCATCCGCCTGGTCCTGCAGTTCCGCCGGAATATCGACGATATCGAAGGCCGCGCCGAGGGTCTCTTCCTGCCAGGTAATGGCTTTCATCTGAACGAGATCGACAACACCCTGGAAATCGGATTCCGCCCCGATGGGCAGCTGCAACACCAGCGGCGTCGCGCCCAGCCGGTCGACAATCATATCCACGGTGTTGAACATGTCCGCGCCGACGCGATCCATCTTGTTGACGAAGCAAATCCGCGGCACGCCGTACTTGTCGGCCTGGCGCCAGACCGTCTCGGACTGCGGCTCAACCCCGGAAACAGCATCAAAAACCGCGACCGCGCCATCAAGCACACGCAGGGAACGTTCCACCTCAATGGTGAAATCGACGTGGCCCGGC
>CAZBKQ010000143.1:0-1830 GCA_964492555.1 uncultured Rhodospirillaceae bacterium
GCAAAGGGCGAGCTGGATACCGCGGCTCCTCTCCGCGCTGGCGCTTCCCGTCCGCCCGGCATGCCGTCCGCATCGACCCAGAATGTCCGCCCCTCATGATCGACGGTAATCGCCTCCAGTTTGCGTCTGTCGCTTTTCATTTTCTTGCCCCCCTCTGTTTGGTGTGGAATTTCGAAACCATAATTTAGCGCCAAATATTACGATTATGAGTAATAGTTCATTGAAATAAATCTCTGAATGCTTGTGTCATCTGCCGCTATAGCATCCCCTTCCCCTTTTCCGCATCCGCGTTAAAATTTTAGCCTGCATTAGAGGAAGAGGCCGCGCGTGTCAGACGAACAGCTCTCCGGCGAGAAAATCATCCAGGCGGTTAAGGATGCGGGCGTCCATACCATCCTGTCCGTGCCGGACCGGACGACCGAGGAAGGGCTGCTGCGCCGCATCGCCGAGGACGAAACGCTGCGCCATGTGCGGGTGGCGAAGGAGGACGAGACCATCGGTATCAGCGCCGGGCTGTCCTATTCCGGCACCCGCGCGTTGTGTCTTTTTCAATATACCGGTTTGTATGACAGCCTGAACGCGGTGCGCGCCATCGCGATGGAATATTCCATGCCGGTCTGCATGATGGTCGGGTTGCTCGGCAAGAAGCCGGGCGTGCCGCCGACCGAATCCCCTAATTACGGTATCCGCGTCATCGAACCCGTGCTGGATGCGATGGAAATGCCGCATCATCTTCTGGAAACCGATGATGATCTGCATCTGATCAAACCGGCGATCAACGCGGCGTATGAGAATTCCACACCCGTCACATTTTTGGTCGGCAGGAGTCCTGTTTGATTTTTATATGTGAAAGACGGCGCCAGCCCGCTCCCCCACCCGGCCACCCAACAGGATCGTGCCGTGGGTGGCCGGGTGGGGGAGCGGGCTGGTCCGCCAATTCGAGAGAATTTCAATGGTTATGAAGCGCGATCAGATGCTGAAAGCCCTGGCGGGCAGGGTGGAAGACGACCAGATCGTCGTCGCGGCCTATAGCTCCGCCTTTGACTGGATCGCGATCCGGCCGAACCCGCTCAACTATATCTCGTCCGGCGCGATGGGGATGACGTCCTCTCACGCGCTCGGTTTCGCGCTCGGCTGGCCCGACCGGAAAATCATCTGTCTTGATGGCGATGGCAGTTTGCTGATGAATCTGGGCTCTCTGGTGACCATCGCCGAAGCCGCGCCCGAAAACCTGATCCATTGCGTCGCCGATAACGGGCTTTATGAGGCCAACGGTCCGCACCCGACACCCGGGCGCGGCAAAACCGATTACGCCGCGATGGCAAAGGCGGCGGGGTACAAGGCGGTTTATGAGTTTGACGATCTCGCCAATTTTGAACAGCAGATCGGCGACGTGCTGGCGCAAAAAGGCCCTGTCTTTGTCACGCTCAAGGTGGAAAAGGGCGAGAATTACCCCAAGGATTACAAGCTGATGCACGGCGCGGAAATCCGCGCTGCCTTCGCAGAGGCAGTGAAGGATTTTTGACCGCGCGCCGACCGCGCCACACCACCTGTCCGGTTAACTCACCAGCGTCATTTCCAGCGGCGTATCCATCGTCGTGCCGGCCGGCAATTGTATACCCGACATGTCCTTGGCGATGGATTTATGCACCGGGCGTTTTTTCTCGAGGCTAATCCATAGCCGTAGCAAATGCCGCTTCCGTTCCGGTTCCGGGTAGTCCTCATAGGCGGTCCGCGCATGCAGCGCGACATGGTTGAGGACGAGAGAGACATCCCCCGGCTGCCAGTCGACTTTGAGCGATAATTCGCCGCATAGCGCCTGGTACAGAT
>CAZBKQ010000144.1:0-1809 GCA_964492555.1 uncultured Rhodospirillaceae bacterium
TCGAAATCCATAATATCGACCACGACGTCCGGATCGAAGGAATAGAGATCGTTCAGGCAGATCTGCATGGCGGACTCGTACCATTTATGGTTTTTCGCCATTGCCGCGTCGCGCTTGATGTATTCCGGAAGCTCATAGCCGATGAAACGTTTGGCGTAGACCTCCGGATATTCGTATCCGAGTTTCTCATCCGGATAAAATCGCAACGGCTGATGCATGCGGATCGCCCAGCTGACTTCCTCATCGACATAGGGCTCCAGCATCGCCGCGCCCCAATAGCCGTGATCCGGGCGGAAGAATGAGACCACGGATATATCGTGCAGCAGGCAGCCCAGCACCATTTTTTCCGGCAGGCCGTTTTTCTGCGCCCGCCGCGCGCTTTGCAGCAGATGCATTTTCGACGGGCCGAACCGCAAATTGAAGAAATCAATCAATGTCGGCTTTTCCGGCATGGCGGGCAGGCGCGGGTCTTCGCCCATCAGCGACGGTTTGAGGTCACTCAACGAAAACTTGACCTCGGGCGACCATTCGCCCTCCGCCAGCTTCGCGATGTTGGATCGATAGACCATCATCTCGCCCAACTCGATCATCTTGCGGGCTTCCTCGCGCTCGGCTTCCTCGACGATATCGATCTGTTGTGTCTGGTTCATGATGGCCTCCCCGCCATTGCGTCTCTGAATTCACGCATTCTGCGGACGCAATAGCGGAGATGTAAAGGGGTGCGGGGCGGCTATCGCCGGTCGCCATGTTGCGCCCCGTCACCTCAAGGGAAGGCGAGAGGCCGTGCCAACCGGTCGAGACTGTCGAGGAATCGGGATCGGTCGGCGCGGCTGAACGGTTTCGGCCCGCCGGTGATCTCGCCCGTTTCGCGCAGGCCCTTCATTAATTCACGTGTCGCCAGCGCCATGCCGATATTGTCTTGCGAAAAAACCTCGCCATCGGGCCGCAGGGCTTGGGCGCCCGCCTCCAGACAACGCCCGGCCAGCGGTATGTCATTGGTGATGCAGATATCGCCCGGGCCGATATTCTCCGCGATCCAGTCATCCGCCGCGTCCGAGCCCGGTTCGACATAGATGTTTTCGACCAGCGGATCGCGATAGGGCCTTATGCCGCCGTCGAAGACCATTACGGTCTCGATTTCATAGCGCGCGGCGACCCGCACAATTTCATCCTTTACCGGACAGGCATCGGCATCGACAAAAATTCGCGTCATTCAAAACCCTGAGCCTGATTCACGGGCCTACAAAATCACGCTCAAATTCCTGAGATTCTGATCGCAATCGATCAGGTTGACCTGCTTTACCTCTATCGCCCAGCCTTCGCCGGCGCGGCGCAGCCGGTGGCCGTACCAGCCGGTATATTTGCGCCAGTCGCCGTCATGGAATTCCGTGGTGTAAAAGCTCGCCCGCGCCATAACTACATCGTCATCGCCGGTGGCATATACCGTAATGCCGGACAGCATCCGCGCGGTGCGCGAGACCGGGCGTTGCGACCAGGCATAATCATTTTGTAACCGGAAAATACGGTCCTCCAACCGCCTTCGATCATCGAAACAGACGGCGATTTCGCGCCTCGGGTCGCCGCCATGAAGGGTCGCCGGCACCCAATAGGCGCATTCCGGCAGGTAAAGGGCGAGCCAGTCATCCAGCCGGATTTCATCCAGCAGGCGCGCTTCTTTCTCCAGCAGGCGGCGGATCGCGTCGCGGGTGGCGAGATCGGTGATTTCGGCCTCATCCCGCTGCCAATCCGAATAACCGTCTACCAGCGCCTGGTACCAGTCATTGGTGATGTAATGCGATGTCTGTGAGG
>CAZBKQ010000145.1:0-1806 GCA_964492555.1 uncultured Rhodospirillaceae bacterium
CGGTTTGCGCGGTGTTTTGCGTCCGGAACCAGCGCGAAACATGGATCGGCGGCGCGGTATCGCCATCGCGGAACAATGTCGTATCCCGTCTCTTGCCGTCATGGAACAGTTCATTGCTCACAGTCACGTTGAGGGCGGCGGCGCCATGCCCGGCGATATGAAGCGGCCCGGTCTCCATCGCATTCAGGCCCTGCCAGACATTGCCCTGGCTGATAACGCTGTTTCCTTTGACATTGGACCGGATCCGCACGCGCGGCATGCGGGGAAGGGTTGTGTTGCCGAAGAGATTGTTCTTGAGGATAAGCGGACCCGGATAACCGACATCGACCATAAATCCGTCCCGATGCAGATATTTCGCCGTCCAGCGAACTCCCTGAATCAGGATCGGCCACGGGGCACCCGATGGCGGGCCTGTTCTGACCAGCCGGGTGGAGTCCTCGATGTTGCCGTTGATGATCGAGATCGTGACGTTGGCGGCGCCCAGATCGAAATCCGCGACAGTGTTGCCGCCGCCGCCGCCGCCGAACCAGGAAAATGATCCGTGCCGTGTCCGCACACCGGCTTCTCCCCGCCGGTAGCCGTTGAACGAGCATGAATAGAACCGGTTGGTGTGCGATTGTGAATGTTCCACTGTGAAGGCAGCTTTGGCGTAATTCTTGACCTTGCAGCGGATGAATTCGTGAAAATCGTTGTTTGCGTCACCACTCGTTCCCTGGGCGACCCGAAATCCATAACGTAAACCCGGGGCATCGGTTCCGTTGATCAGCAGATTCTGGAAAAGGTTTTGCGACGGAGCGTAGTAGCCGCCACGGGCGTTCTCGGTCCGGATTCCGGTATGGAGAGGCTTGCGGGGCGTCGATTTAATCTGAAAATCCGTCAGGACCGCGTCTCTGACATCGCGCAGCAGGAACATCGGTTGTCCGGGTGGTCCGTCCCACAGAAAAAGAGTGCCGCCCGTACTCGCCCCGGCGAACCAGAGCCCCAACGTGTCACCGATAAGGATCGTTTTTGTGATGCGGTAAATCCCGCTCGGGATGAAGACGCCACCGCTTCTCGGTCCCGATCTCTTGTTGCGCGGTTTAAAACGCACCGCGTTGATTGCGGCCTGAATGGCGTTGGTGTCATCGGCCTCGCCGTCGCCCGCGGCATAGAAAGGGGCCTGACGCGGATTTGCATGACCCGGCATGGACGCGATACCGCCGGCGGGCGGCGCGGCAAGTTGCGCCATTGCCGATGATGCCGGGACAAGCGGCAGCGCTGCCAATGTACCGAGAATCGATCTTCTTGTCGGGGCTGTCATGCGGTTTCCGGGGGTGTTTCAATAAGTTCGGCGAACATCATAGACCATCCGCCGTATTGGGAGGCAGCAGTTTGTTGCACAAAAAAACCGGCGCGGATGGCGCCGGTTTTCCTGTTTCTGGACGTGACCGGATTAGCGGATGAAAACGTGAACCTCGTTGGTGCGTGCGTCGCGGCTGGCGGTCGAGGAAAGCCGCACCCGCTGGAGCGGCAGCCCCATTTCCGAAAGCGAGCGTAGAACGGCTTCCGCATTCCGCTTCGCCTTGTTGCTTTCGACCGTGACCTGCGCCGTCGAACCCTGACCCGAGGCCACGGCGACGATATCGAAACCCGCATCGGGGCGGCGCTGCAGCGCGCGGTTTACGGCTGTGTAAAGCGCCTGTTTATATTCGACGTTCGGCCGGTCGAACCGGATGACCACAAGCGGCCGGCGGCTCGAAAGCGGCACGCCTGCGCGACCGGTTGCCGCCGGGGCGGCGCTGGCATATGCGCGGTTTGACAGGCTGT
>CAZBKQ010000146.1:0-1780 GCA_964492555.1 uncultured Rhodospirillaceae bacterium
CGTCGGTCTGGACGGGAATCGGCGCGCTGATCATCGTCGGCAGCACCTATTACATCGCGCAGGTGGAAGCGCGGAAGCGGAGTTGATCGCCGGGCATCCAGCCGATACCGTTCAACAACACAAAAGGATCCAGACATGACAGAAACAGCAATCTTCGAACCCGGCGGGTACCGCTACGTTCGCGGGCCCTTCCAGTATTCCGGCGGCGTAGCCGCCGAGGACGGCTTCGCCATCGAGCGCGTCCGCTTCCAGACGCCTGTGGCGATGGAAGAAGGCTTCACCCGCATCGAGGCCTATCTCGACAGCATCGGCCGGCCCTACACGTCGTTCGCCGCCTGCGAACTGCGCTCGCCGGAGCCTTTCTCGGAGCAGGGCTTTATCGATTTTAACCGTGTCTATGTCGGCACGCTGGAACGTTGGGGCATTTTCAAGGACGACGAGAACCCCGTGGCGCGGTCCAACGTGTGCCCGGAAATCAACGGCCCGCCCGCTCCCAGCTTTCACGCCTTCAGCTACACCGTACCGGCGGAGGCCGGGGCACCGCAGAGCTTCGTCATCGCCGGATCGGCGGAAGCCGCCGAGGACGGAGACACCTACGAAGACCGCATCATCCGGCTTGGCGAAACGTCTGGGGATGCGATGCGCGAAAAGGCGCAATACGTTATCGGCACGATGGAGGCCCGCATGTCGGGGCTTGGCGTCGGCTGGTCGCAGTCAACGGTGACACATGCCTATACGGTCCACGATCTGTATCCGTTTCTGGCCGACGAACTGGTATCGCGGGGCGCGGCGGCGGCGGGCCTGACCTGGGTGTATGCCAGGCCGCCGGTCGTGGGGCTCGAATACGAAATGGACGTGCGCGGCGTATATGCCGAACGCGTCCTCGTCTGAGATTCCGAGGGGGCGGAGAGCATTAGCCTGATGGAGCGTGTCCGCGCCTATCACGTCACCCTGGCGACGCTGACGATCCTCGCCTTCCTTACGGGCGATTTCGGCTTCGTGCATGATCTTCCTGGTTACGGCGTGGCGGCCATTATTGTTTTCCGCCTTCTCTGGGCGCTGTTCAATCAGCGGCAGCTGGGGTTGAACCGGTTCTACCCTCAGTTCGAAGGGTTGCGCACCGACAACTGGACCCGTCATCCCTGCGTCAGCTAGACGCTGATCCTATGTAGGTTGCCGCTGACGAGGTTCATGCTCTACTGCGACCATCGGTCCCGGCATTCTGAATTAGACGACACCTCATCAAGACCGGCAAAAAACCGAATCCGCCTATGCGCGAAGCACCTGCGCCCGCATCCTTTGGCAGGGGCACTGCCAACGTCAGTAATAATGTGATTTCACAAGGCTCGTTCTGCGATAACGGGCATTGGGGAATCCGCATCAGCGAGGAGATAGAGCCACCGGCAGTGTCTTGTCGTTCGCGCCCACAAAGTGAAATCCGCGGGGTCGTCGTAGCCGCCAATACTTTTCTCGACGACACTCAGAACCGGAAACAGTTTTTGTCTGGAACCGGGGGTCTCATTCAGTAAACTTGTTGACAAATATGATGAGCGGGCCGGGAACCAAGTCGTTCATCGGCCACAAACCGGAGAACAAGCCATGAATGTCGTCGCCATGCCGTCCGCCAACGTTCCGTCCATGCGGGAGCGCGTTACTGACGCCGAGTGGGACACGCGGGTCCAGCTTGCGGCGCTCTACCGGATCGCCGCCTATATGGGCCTGGAAGACCTGACCGCTAACCATTTCGCCGCGCGGGTGCCCGACGCGCCGAACCGTTTCC
>CAZBKQ010000147.1:0-1774 GCA_964492555.1 uncultured Rhodospirillaceae bacterium
TGGCGTTTCAATCCGGACCGAAGAGAGACGCAGGGCAAGGACGGAGAAAAACATGTTTCCGCGCAATTTCTGGTATGTCGCCGCCTGGGATCACGAGGTCCGCCGGCAGGAGCTTTTCCGCCGCACCATCTGTAATGAACCGATCGTGTTCTACCGGCAGGAGGACGGCTCCCCCGTCGCGCTGGAGGATCGCTGCTGCCACCGGCATCTGCCGCTGTCGGACGGTGTTCTCAAGGGAAATAACGTCGAATGCCTCTATCACGGGCTGGTCTATGAACCGTCCGGCGCCTGCGTCCATATCCCGAGCCAGGACAAGGTGCCGCCGGGCACCGGCGTGCGGTCCTATCCCGTCGTCGAACGCTATCAGTGGATCTGGATCTGGATGGGCGATCCCGCGCTCGCCAACCCGGACGATATAGAGGATTTCCACTGGATGGATGATCCCGACTGGCGCGCCAAGGGCACGCGGCTGCAGCTGGATGGCAATTACATGCTGCTGGTCGAAAACCTGCTCGACCTCACCCATCTGCAATTCGTGCATCCGACCACACTCGGCACCAACGCGATCGCCAAGGAACCGATCAAGACCGAACGCGAGGATAATCTGGTGCGGGTCACGCGCTGGATCCCGGACAGCCCGCCGCCGCCGTTCTTTCAGCGCGCGGGCGGGTTCGATCCGGACATGCATATCGACCGCTGGCAGGTGATCGAATACACCCCGCCGGCCTTTGTGCGGCTTGATGTCGGCGGCGCGCCGACCGGCACCGCCACCATAGACGGCGACCGCTCCAGCGGCATTTCGATGCGCAATCTCAACGCCATCACGCCGGAGACCGACACCACGACCCATTATTTCTGGGCCCAGGCGCATAACTTCAATATTGATGACCCCAGCGTGACGGAACTGCTCTATCGCCAGGTCTGGACCGCGTTCCAGGAAGATCTGTTCGTCATCAAAAAGCAGCAGGAAAATATCAGCGCCTTCGATAAAGGGTTGCCACCGCAGCTGGATTTCAACCAGGACGCGGGCGGCAATCAGGCGCGCCGTATCATGGAACGCATCCTGGCGGAGGAAGCCGGGCAGTCCGCCGCCGCCGCGGAGTAGGAAGAGTGGCGGTGGGAGGTTTGCACGTGCGGCGCCTCCCCTCGTGCTGTCATCCCGGACAAGCGAAAGCGCGATCCGGGAACCAGAGTTTTTTCTTTTCCCGATTTTCTGGACCCCGGATCAAGTCCGAGGTGACGGGCTTTTGGTTGCCCGGGTGATCGCCTCATGTCCCGTCCCGGCCTGTTAATTTTGATCGTCGGCCCCAGTGGGGCGGGAAAGGACTCGCTCCTCGCCGGTGCGCGTCGGGCGCTGGCGGATGATCCGGATGTCGTCTTTACCCGCCGGGTGATTACCCGCCCCGCCGATCCCGATGGTGAGGATCATGAACCGGTGACCGCGGCCGAATTCGCCGTCCGCGCCGGTACCGGGCAATTCCTGCTGCGCTGGTCGGCGCATGGCAACAGCTACGGCATTCCGATCGAGGCGCAGGATGATCTGGCGGCGGGGGCGCGGGTCATCGCCAATGTGTCGCGCACCGTGATCGCGGAGGCGCAGCGTCTTTATCCGCCGGTCCGGGTGGTGGAGGTCACGGCCTCGCCTGAAATTCTGGCGGAACGGCTTTCCGGACGGGGGCGGGAAGACGCCGATGCGGTACGCGCCCGGCTTGCCCGCGATGTCCGCCTGCCGCCCGGTACCGATCCCGTCCGGGTGGTCAATGACGGCACGCTG
>CAZBKQ010000148.1:0-1712 GCA_964492555.1 uncultured Rhodospirillaceae bacterium
CGCTGCAATGCCCGATCCATTACAATCGCACCGGCGTGTCGCCCATGCTGACGCTCGATGAGCTGAACGACATGAAAATCGCCATGGTCAGCTTCGCCACCGGCGCGCTGCGCTCCGGCGCGCGGGCGATGTGGGATTTCATGCATGAGTTCAAGGAACGTGACGTCGCCGCCCAGATCGAATTTCTGGAAAGCGCCAAGGATCACCCCGTGGGCAATATCCATGAATTTGTCGAGTTCGATGCGTTCCGCGCGATGGAGGCCGAATTCCTGCCGGCGGAAGAGGTGCTTGCAAAATATGAAGGCTCTCTGGGCTATCAGCCCAAGGATGCCGTTGAGTAGGGAGAACAACAGATGGGTATGACGGCGATCGAGAAAATCCTCGCCCGCAATTCGGATCAGGAGGTGGTGAAGCCCGGCGATCTGGTGGTGGTCGAGGTCGGCACGGCGGTGCTCTACGACAACAATCTGATCCCGGCGAACTGG
Organism: uncultured Rhodospirillaceae bacterium; assembly: GCA_964492555.1. GTDB lineage: Bacteria > Pseudomonadota > Alphaproteobacteria > MPNO01 > UBA2964. The sequence goes on from CAZBKQ010000148.1 coordinate 486, forward strand.
CGGGATGTGCTGTCAGTAAAGCACCCCGAACGCGTCGTCATGGTGTTCGACCATCGGGTACCCGCAAAGGATATCATGTCGGCGACGGCGCACAGCGTCGGGCGTCGCTTTGTCGAAAAGTTCGGCATTGAGAGGTTTCACGATGTCGGTCCGACCCAGGGAATTTCCCATGTGCTGATCGCCGATCACGGTTACGCGCTACCCGGCACGGTGCTGGTCTGCGGCGATTCCCATACCTGTTCTGCCGGGGTGTTTAACTGCGCCGCGCGCGGTACCGGGTCGCCGGATATGCTCTATGCCGTCACCAAGGGTGAGACCTGGTTCAAGGTCGGCGAGACCGTGCGTTACGATCTGACCGGCAGTCTTGCCGCGCCGGCCTCCACCAAGGATGTGCTGCTGCATATCGCCAATGAATATGGTGATCACGCGACCATGAATGTTGAATTTGGCGGCCCGGCGCTGGAAAACCTGTCGCTGAACGCGCGCCGCACCATCACCACGATGGGGGCCGAGTTGTCGGCCGAATTCGCGACATTCGAGCCCGATCCGGTGATGCTGGATTATGTGCGGGAACGAAACCCCGGCGTCGCGTTCGAGGAACAATATCCGGATGAGGACGCAAATTATTACGGCCGCCACACGATTGATCTCACGGCGATAGAGCCGCTGGTCGCGATGCCCGACGCGGTGCTGAATAATTCGAAACCGGCGCGCGAATTCGGCGGTGAAAAGATCGATCAGGCCTTTATCGGCTCCTGCGCCAACGGCACGCTGGACGATCTGGCGGTTGCCGCCGAAGTGCTTGACGGAAAAACCGTGTCCTCCGATGTCCGGCTGATCGTCACGCCGGGCAGCCAGACGATTTACAAACAGGCGCTCAAGGCCGGTTATATCGAAAAGATCATGGATGCGGGCGCTGTGGTGACCAACGCGACTTGCGGTGCCTGCGGCGGCGGACATCTGGGAATTCTGTCGGCGGGGGAAACCTGCATCACGGCGAGCACGCGGAACTTCAAGGGCCGCATGGGCGATGCGGACTCGCGCGTCTTTATGGGCTCGCCCGCGACGGTGGCGGCCTCGGCCATTCGCGGCACGATCACCGATCCGCGCGACATAACGGGAGAGGGCTGATGGAAAAACCCGTACTCGAAGGCAAGGTCTGGTGCTTTCCGGATAACATCAACACCGATCTGATCCTGCCCGGCCGCGCGCAATATTTTACGGAAG
>CAZBKQ010000149.1:0-1658 GCA_964492555.1 uncultured Rhodospirillaceae bacterium
TAACCCGGTCAGCGGCGACTGGCGGCTCGCCCGGGATTTTGCCGTCAATTATATGGTGGCGGCAGCAATGCCGGACGGCTCCTAATCGAAAGAGATGTTCAGCGACTTCAGTGCGCTCTCGATCGGGATAAACAGGTTCAAATTCTGGGCGTTGCCGCCAACGAAACTTGCCACCGATATGCCGATCACATTTCCGTTCTTGTCGAGAAGCGGGCCACCGCTGCTGCCCCCGGTAATGGGGACATCGGCTTGAATATAATCGAAGTTGCCCTCCAATTTTCGGTAGGCGCTGACAATTCCCTTTGTGAGGCTTGATTTCAATCTCGGCGACAGTGGCGAACCGACTGCGTAAACCTCGTCGGATACATCAGGCTTGACCGCGAGTTTTATCGGCAGGGGCGTATCCAACTGAATGGGTAATTTGACGAGCGCCACATCCCGCGCCTTGTGGCGCCGAACGACGCGGCCCTTTACCCGCAAGCCGTTTCTGAAAACCACCGTCGCGCTATCGCCGTTTCCGACCACATGATGATTGGTCAATACATAACCGGATCGCGATATGACAAAGCCGGACCCGTGCCCGGCCCCCAGTTGAATGGTGATAACAGCATCTCGAATCGCGTTAAGGTTTTGACGGATGGGCTTCCGGAACAGGCCGACAGTCCGGAATTCAATTCTCCCGGTTGCCGGTTCCACGGTTTGTTCACCAAACCCGCCGGATTTTCGCTTAGCCAGATGCCGCAAATCATTGTTTTCGGCCGCATGGGCAACCGCCGATGAAAAGGCTCACTTAAGAGTTACAATTATTCCCTGGCGCGCGTTTCGCGTGGTTTCGCCATATCCCTCCGTATCGAATTTCAGAACAACCTGGCGCGAAAACGTTGAATAAACCTGCCACTCGACCTTCATGTAGAATTCGCCGCGATACAGATATTGCGGACTGCCGTCATTCCATGAATGCACATGGCAGATATTGCCCTTGATCGACGTAATCCGTCCTCCAACGAGATAATCGACATTTCGAGCATTTGCCGAGGTTTCGAACAACTGCCTGGTATCGCCTTTAACCTGATATCCGGCCCGCGACATGACATCATGAAACTCTTTCCCGAGTTCGCCCGACCAGTTGCCGAAATCGGCCTGGCCAGTTCCCCACTCAAGAGCATCGTCTTTGTGTGCGATGTTAGTCAGCGAATTGCAATTGTCCCGCATACCCTCTTTCATTTCCGAGGGAGCGGGAAACTGCGCGATCACCTCGCCCCGTTTTATATCGGCGATCAGTTTTTCGAGCCTGAGCGTCGCTTGATCCTTATTGGAAAATAACGGCCCGGTCTGCGCGGATGTCGGTTTCGGCGGCGCGCTGACCTTGGGAATTTCCATGCGCGCGGTGTTGTTGCACCCCGCCGCGAGAAACACGAGAAATATCGATGCTTTGGCGCCTCTCATCTGCAGCCTCTTCCACAAGAAACTATCTATCGTCGCATATATAAATTATTACACGACCATTAATAGCAATTTCAGTTTGTCAGGGGAAGAAAGAAACCGCGACGGCGCGGGAACCGTCACGCGTCGTGCTCCGGAACCCAGGGGATGCGTTCGCACGCTATCCCTTCATCCTGCAACGACTCGGCTTCCTCCGTGGTCGCCTCGCCATAGAT
>CAZBKQ010000150.1:0-1601 GCA_964492555.1 uncultured Rhodospirillaceae bacterium
ATGATTGGGAAAGCCCGACACTCGGCGCCGCCGGGCTCGGCTGGGAGGTCTGGTGTGACGGGATGGAAGTCACCCAGTTCACCTATTTTCAGCAGGTCGGCGGAATCGAATGCAATCCGGTCGCGGTGGAGCTGACTTACGGGCTCGAACGGCTGGCGATGTATATCCAGGGCGTTGAGAACGTGTTTGAGCTGGATTTCAACGGGGCCGGCGTTTCCTATGGCGACGTTTTCCTGCAGTCCGAACGTGAATTTTCCGCCTTCAATTTCGAACATGCGGATACCGCCCGGCTGAGGCGGCATTTCGAAGATGCCGAAAAGGAATGCGCCACTCTTTTGGAACAGAAACTGGCGCTGCCGGCCTATGACCAGTGCATCAAATCCAGCCACCTGTTCAATTTGCTGGATGCGCGGGGCGCGGTCAGCGTGACCGAACGCGCTGCCTTTATTGGGCGGGTGCGGGCGCTGGCGCGCGGCTGTTGCGAGGCATGGCTTGAAAGCCGGACGGGGGCGGTCTGATCATGGCGCAGCTTCTGCTCGAACTGTTTTCAGAGGAAATTCCCGCCCGTATGCAGGGCAGCGGCGCGGCAGCGTTGAAGGATCTAGTCTGCAAGTCGTTGAAAGAGGCGTCGCTGGAATTCGACAGCGCGGCGGCATATTCGACACCCCGGCGGATCGCGCTGGTGGTGGAAGGATTGCCCGAAGCGCAGCCGGACATTTCGGAGGAAAAACGCGGCCCCCGGTCCGATGCGCCGGAAACGGCGATTGAAGGATTCCTGCGCGCAAATAATCTGACCCTGGATGATTGTGAAAAGCGGGAAGCGGGGAAGGGCGAGTTCTGGTTCGCGACCATCGAACAGAAGGGGCGCCAAACCGCCGATATACTGCCTGAAATTCTGCCCGAGGCGATCCGCAAACTGCCCTGGCAGAAATCGATGCGCTGGGGCAGCGGTTCCTTGCGCTGGGTACGGCCGCTGCAATCGATCCTCTGCGTGCTGGACGGCACGCCCGTCACGCTGGAGATCGGCGACGGCGTTCCGTGTGGCCGCGAGACGCGTGGTCACCGCTTCTATGCGCCGGACGCCATCGAAGTCGGGTTTTTCGACGATTACGAAAAATCATTGCAGCGCGCGAAAGTCGTTCTCAACCCTGAAACGCGCCGCACGCTGATCTCGGAAAAGGCGGAGGCATTGGCCGCCGATGCGGGGTATGCGCTCAAACCCGATCCGGCGTTGCTGGGCGAGGTCACAGGGCTGGTCGAATGGCCGGTGCCGTTGCTGGGCACGATAGATACGGAATTTATGGAATTGCCGGATGAGGTGCTGACGACCTCCATGCGGTCGCATCAGAAATATTTTTCGGTTGAGAAGGAAGACGGGACCCTCGCGCCGCATTTCGTGGTGGTTTCCAATATCGATGCCGATGACGGCGGGGCGGCGATTGTCGCCGGGAACGAGCGCGTGCTGCGGGCCCGCCTGTCGGATGCAAAATTTTTCTGGGATCAGGACCGTAAGCAAAAGCTGGAGGAATTCCTCCCGGGTCTCAACGGTATGGTGTTCCACGAGAAACTCGGCAGCCTGACGGACAAGGTTGCGCGGCTGG
>CAZBKQ010000151.1:0-1583 GCA_964492555.1 uncultured Rhodospirillaceae bacterium
CTACGCGGCGCGCCGCTGGCAGCGGGACTTCGGTCCTATTCCGAGAAAGGCGAAGCTTATGTAGGCCTACTGCGCAGTATGATCGCGTTCAATCAACTGGCTCAGAGCGATTTCGCGAAACTGGATGACGCGCCGGCGCGGCGTATCGTTAGCGGCGCACTTTAGTGAGCTGACCGGTTCTCGGCGAACCAGCGGAAGACAAGCGCCGCGATGATCGCGGCCCCGAACTGGATCAAAATGAACATCGGCGCGTCTTCAGGCCGGATGCCGGCAAAAGTGTTCGAAAATGAACGCGCAACGGTCACGGCCGGATTGGCGAAGGACGTCGAGGAGGTGAACCAATAGCCTGCGGTGATGAACAGTCCCACGGCATAGGGAATGGCCTCGGGACGAGCGCGCAAACAGCCGAGTATGGTCGCGATAAGTCCGAAGGTCGCAACGAACTCTCCGGTCCATTTGCCGATCCCCGTGCGTTCGTTGAGGGAGGCCGAGAAGCTGGGCTCTCCAAACATCACATGGGCGATGAACACGCCGAACAGGGCGGCCACGATCTGGACGGCGACATAGACAGCTGCATCCCTACTCTTGATCTCGCGGCGAATGAGAAAAACCAGGGTCACGGCGGGATTGAAATGGGCGCCCGAGATGGGGCCGAACACCAGGATCAGGACCGCGAGGATCGCGCCAGTCGCAATGGTATTTCCCAGCAACGCCACGGCGACGTTACCGTCCGACAGCGTGTCACCCATGATCCCGGAACCAATGACGGTTGCAAGGAGAAACGCCGTGCCAATGAATTCCGCCACGAGGCGGCGCGCTATACCGTGATCCTTCATGCGCGAATCTAGGCCAACTCGGACAGCGTGCAGCCCACTTTGTCGAGGTGGCGCTGTAGGCTCAGACGGTCGAGCGACGCATGCGGCAGGTTTACGAAAATCTCGATGCGGTTGTTCATCATCCGATAGGTGTTGGCGAAGGCGGCTGCAATCTGCGCGTCGGTTCCCTCCACCGCGGCGGGGTCCGGCAGGCCCCAATGCGCCGACATCGGCTGACCCGGCCAGATCGGGCAGACTTCGTTAGCCGCGTTGTCGCAGACGGTAAAAACGAAATCCATTTGCGGCGCATCCGGGCCCGAGAACTCGTTCCAGTCCTTGGAGCGAAAATCGTCGGTGGAATGGTTGAGGCCCTTGAGCAAGGCGATGGCATATGGGTTCACGGTGCCGGTCGGGTGACTGCCCGCGCTGTATCCGCGGAAGCGGCCTCCCCCTACCCGGTTCGTGATGGCCTCGGCGATAATACTCCGCGCGGAATTTCCCGTGCATAGAAAGAGTACGTTTTTGATGTCGCCGGTCATCAATCAGATCTCTGGTGTTTAGAGACCGTAACGGTATGCCGTGTGTTTGTTACAGGCGTGTGACGATGTTGTGACAGTCAGAACGCGCGGAAGATCGGGACCATTTCATCAACAGGCGCTGGTCGCATCAGTTTACTCTCCTGCTTCGTGACCAGCGGCCTTATCTCTTCCTGGAAAGCGATCCAGTCCGGGTTCATCCGCACCGCATTGTGACGGCGGGTCCGGTCGT
>CAZBKQ010000152.1:0-1547 GCA_964492555.1 uncultured Rhodospirillaceae bacterium
GTTCCACATCCATCCTCTCGTGGAGGACCCGAACGACGGTAATTTGCCCGTCTCCAACCACGTAGAAAATCTGGTGGCTTTCGAACAGGAAACTGCGCACTCCGGGACCCAGTTCATCCCGCGTGCGCCCGATGTCCGGCATCTCGGACAGCCGCTGCATACCGGCTTCCAGTCCTTCCAGATAAACCTCCAACTGCTGCCACCCCCAACGGTCCATCGTGTACGTAACGATATCCTGGAGATCGGCCGCCGCGGACTCCGAAAGAAGAAACCGGGACATGTTTGCGGACCGATGGCGCGCGACCTAGTCGGCTTGAAGTTTCTGGCGGGCGGCGGCGAACGCCTCTTCGCCACTCACCACGCGCCCGCTACCGATGTCCTCCAGGCCTTTTGCGATCTCGCTTTTGAGAACGGCCAATCGCATCCGTTCAAGCTCTTCATAGTCATTGCTGGAGAGAACGACGGCAACGGGCCGTCCATGTTTTTCAATGGTCACAGGCTCTCGCTGTGCCGTGTCCAGCAATTCGCCGAACCGGTTTTTTGCTTCCAGTGCCGCCAGCTTTTTCATCGCAGAGCCCTCGCATTCTAAACCCGGCTAAAATAGCTGTTTTAGCCATACCAGCCAATTCTTAATTTGTTATGAGAGCAAGAGCCTCCTCCTGACGCCCCCGCGCTAAACCCTTCACCGGCGCGCCGACCAGGCACGCCCGCGCCCCCTCACGAATCCGAAAACATGATCCCCGCCACAGTCCCGGCGGCCCGGCTTTCGGTGCCGTCGGAATCGCCGGAGATGGCGATGAAGGCGGGCGGCGCGGCGGGCGGTTCGCTGAAGGCTTTACGGTAGTCGCGGGCGCAGTCGATCTTTTCCATGAACCACTCGCCTGTCGGCGTCTGCGCGCCGCGCAGCACGAAGACGTAGCCCCGGTCCGTCAGATACGGGTTGGGAAACGCGGCACCGCGATCCGCCCGGCCGCCCCACACATAGGTCAGGCAGCGGGCTCCGCGCATCATCGCCGCCCGGTCCGATATCAGCGCCCGCTCCATCCAGCCGAACAGGCCGCGATCCGCCGGTTTCGCCGCGAAGCAGACGTGAATGGCCAGCGGGCGGTCGCCGCCGCGCCGGGTCAGGTCGGTGGCGGGCGGCGCCGTGTCGACGCGCCAACGCCACGAGATAAAGCGCCGGGCCTTTTCCGCCGGCTGCAGTTCTCGGTACAGCATGGCGCTGCTGTTGTCGGACAGCACGTCGATCCGCCCGTCCGCCGACCGGACGAACCGCGACGGGTCGATCCCCGGGAACTCGATAAGCTTCCATGCCGGCGTATCCAGCGCCGCCTTGACGGGCATTCCGGCAGCCAGAAGACCGGCGCCCAGCACGGCGGCGGCGGCTGGTTTTGCAAAGGCTGATTTGATTTCGAAACGGCGCATCAACGAACGGGTCTGTTGATCGGGGGCGACGGCAACAGGGCTTTCCATTCCTTTTACGTATCGCACACATCTGCTGGATGACGCGACATCCGGAAAAACCGCGCGGCGTCCCGGCCTAGCGC